>NZ_NPEV01000100.1 GCF_003258835.1 Rhodobium orientis
CGGAAGGTCTGCGAGCAGGTGCCGTGGTGGCGGTAAAAGGCCCCGACCGTGGCAAAGGCCGACGACCGGCCGGCCTTGACCTCCTCATATTCCCTGATCAGGAAACGCCACTTCTGAACATAGTTCCGTTCAATCGTCCGGTCATAGCTGTTGTCGCGCATGGGTCGCTCCTTTCCGCAATCCCATCAGCGAATATCTGAACTTGCACAGCAATGACGAGTACTCCCGAAATTCAACAGATCACCCTCCCTTAAAGGAGGTCCTCGGCAAGGTCACGCCAATCGGGATTGGCCTCTTCGATCAATCGCAGTTTGCGCACCCGTGATCCCGCCTTGATCTGCTTTTCCCGCGCAATCGCCGTTTCCATATCGTCGAGGATCTCCGCATAGACAAGGACGCGGCATCCATATTGAGAAGCGAAACCACCGCTCGTCCCAGTCCTGTGCTGGTGAATCCGGGCATTCAGATCGGACGTCACACCGGTATAGAGCGTGCCATTCCTCTTGCTCGCCATGATGTAAACGGCCGGACGTTTCATCTTTGGCCAACCCTTTCGCCGTCATTGCGAGGAGGCGTAGCCGACGAAGCAATCCAGTTTCGGCACCAGTTGCCCTGGATTGCTTCGCTTCGCTCGCAATGACGGTTATCGGTTACCGACCTCCAGGAAGCTAGTTCCGGCTCTTGTCGACAAGGGCCTTTTCCTTGATCCACGGCATCATGCCGCGCAGTTTCTCGCCGATTTCCTCGACCTGGTGGGCGTCGTTGATGCGCCGGGTCGCCTTGAAGGACGGCTGGCCGGCCTTGCACTCGATCATCCAGTCGCGGGTGAAGCGGCCGGACTGAATGTCGGAAAGGATACGCTTCATTTCCGCCTTGGTCTCGGGCGTGACGATGCGCGGACCGGAGACGTACTCGCCATATTCCGCCGTGTTGGAGATCGAGTAGTTCATGTTGGCGATGCCGCCCTCATAGATCAGGTCGACGATCAGCTTTACCTCGTGCAGGCACTCGAAATAGGCCATTTCCGGCGCGTAGCCGGCCTCCACCAGGGTCTCGAAGCCGGCGCGGATCAGCTCCACCAGGCCACCGCACAGCACCACCTGCTCGCCGAAGAGGTCGGTCTCGCACTCTTCCTTGAAGGTGGTCTCGATGATGCCGGAGCGGCCGCCGCCGATTGCAGACGCATAGGCCAGCGCGATGTCGTGGGCGTTACCGGAGGCGTCGTGGTCGACCGCCATCAGGCACGGCACGCCGCCGCCGCGCTGGTACTCGCTGCGCACGGTGTGGCCCGGGCCCTTCGGGGCGACCATGATGACGTCAACGGTGTCCTTCGGCTCGATCAGGTTGAAGTGGATGTTGAGGCCGTGGGCAAAGGCGATCGCCGCGCCGTCGCGGATGTTCGCGGCGATCTCGTCGCGGTAGATGTCGGCCTGCAGCTCGTCCGGGGTCGCCATCATCATGACGTCGGCCCAGCCGGCGGCCTCGGCAACGCTCAGCACCTTGAGGCCGTCGGCCTCGACCTTGGCGGCGGTGGAGGAGCCGGGGCGCAGCGCTACGGCAACTTCGGCAACGCCGGAATCCTTCAGGTTGAGGGCATGGGCGCGGCCCTGGCTGCCATAGCCGACGACAGCGACCTTCTTGCCCTTGATCAGGTTGAGGTCGGCGTCACGATCGTAATAAACGCGCATTTCGAAGTCCTTCTCTTTTGTTGTCTGGTGTTTGCAGCGCCCCTCCCATCGGGCGCCCGGTGGGGTTCAGTCGGGATCCGGCGCGGTGCCGGGCTCCCGGGTGGCGGTGTCGGCCCCGAAGAGCCGGAAGAAGCGGTCGACGGCGGCCTCGGCAAGGGCGGCGAAATCCCGCTCCGACGGCCGCGGCTCGGCGCCGAGCAGCATGCGGGTGTGGGTATCGCCGATGATCAGGCCGTAAAGGGTGCGGTAGGCGGCTTCCACGTCGGTAAAGACGAGGTGGCCGCGCCGGCGCCCGGTCTCCAGGACGGCATGGGCGCGCCGCTCGATGCGCCCGCGGCCATGCTCCAGGAGCAGGTGGCCGAGCCGGGCATCGTCCCGGTTCGCCTGGCCGATGGCGAGCCGGTTAAGGGCGAGCGAGGCATCGCCGGCAAGGACGGTCAAAAGGTCGGTGCCGAACAGCACCAGCCGCTCGCGCACGGTGTCGCGACCGCCGGCGGCCTCGTCCGGAAAGCGGACCTTGCGCGCCTGGAACGAGACGACGGCGGCCAACAGGCCGTCCCGGTCGCCGAACCAGCGGTAGAGGCTTTCCTTGGAGCAGTTTGCGGCCCGCGCGATCCCGGCCGTCGTCAGCGCCCGCTCGCCGCCTTCGACGAGCAACTGCAGGGCGCTTTCCAGGACCGCGTTCTGCCTGTCGCTGAAATCCACCTGGTCGATCTGCTGCTCTGTCGTCGGCGCCATGACGTCGTTCGATGTCCCGGTCGCGTTGCGCTCTGGGTCTCCGGCTGCCCGCAGAAAGGCACATGTTTTGCCATGCGGCGGCTACCAATTGCATCGAACCGTACCGTACGGTTCGGACGGAAACATGACTCGTCCCGGCTTTGCCGTCAAGGCGAAAAGGCAAGCTGAATCGCCGCAGATCTGGAGAAAGGAGCCGGCTCGGCTTGCGTCCGGGAGCGCGCCCGTGCCCTAGCGCGGACGGTGTTGGGGGTCGAAACGCCGGCCCGCCCCCCTCTACCGGACATTCGATCGCTGATCCCCCGGCCGCACCAAACCCAATGTCGATCGTCGCGGGTCTGCCGATTCCGGCCCGAGAACCTCGTCCGAATCGCCACGTGGCGCGCGCACCGGACCGTCTTCGGGCCGTTTGTCGACGGATCGGCCCGCACGGTGTGCGGCATCGGCGTCGATTGCGTTTTGGCGGGGCGAAAAGATCAGAAATCAATCGATTTGACGGCGCAGATTCGTTAGTATCCGCCCATGCCCCATCTGCTGCCGGCTGTAAGGACGCGGCTTCGCTCCGTTACACGCTGGCGCGCGATTTTGATTTCGCATCTCCCAAGCAAGCAACCAATAGAGGTCACCGTGAGCATCAACACAGACCAGATTAACAAGATTCGCACCGAGAACGGTTTCATCGCTGCATTGGACCAGAGCGGCGGCAGCACGCCGAAGGCGCTCGCCGCCTATGGCGTCAACGCCGACGCCTACAGCAACGATGCGGAAATGTTCGACCTCGTCCACGAGATGCGCACCCGCATCATGACCAGCCCGGCCTTCACCGGCGACCGGCTGATCGGCGCAATCCTGTTCGAGATGACCATGGACCGCGAAGTCGAGGGCAAGGGCACCGCCGACTATCTCTGGGACGTCAAGAACGTCGTTCCGTTCCTGAAGGTGGACAAGGGCCTTGCGGACGAGAAGGACGGCGCCCAGGTGATGAAGCCGATGCCGGACCTGGCCGACCTTCTGGTCCGCGCCAAGGCCAAGAACGTCTTCGGCACCAAGATGCGCTCCGTCATCAAGACGTCCAACCCGACCGGCGTCGACGCCGTCGTCGACCAGCAGTTCGAGATCGGCAACCAGATCGTCGCTGCGGACCTCGTGCCGATCATCGAGCCGGAGGTCGACATCAAGAGCCCGGACAAGTCCGGCGCCGAGGAGCTGTTGCTGAAGGCCCTGATGAAGCACCTCGACCAGCTCGGCGAGGGCAAGCTCGTCATGCTGAAGCTGACGCTTCCCGAAGTCGACAACTTCTACAAGCCCTGCATCGAGCATCCGAACGTGCTGAAGGTCGTGGCGCTTTCCGGTGGCTATTCGCGCGAAGAGGCCAACCAGCGCCTCGCCCGCCAGAACGGCATGGTCGCCAGCTTCTCGCGCGCCCTGAGCGAAGGCCTCTCGGCCCAGCAGAGCGACGAGGAGTTCAACAAGACGCTCGATGCCGCCATCGAGAGCATCTACCAGGCCTCGCGCACGTAAAGCTGCGGGTCCGGAAATATCAGGGGCCTTCGGCGCAACGCGCCGGAGGCCCTTTTTTGTGCGCAACGACGCCCCGCGGCGCCCCCAGTCGCAAATATCTTCAAGGAAACGCGCGCCGGGCCTTGGCCCGGCCGAGCACCTTGTTGCCGGCACCGAGCGCCTCGACGGTGAACTGGTAGGTGTGCCGGCTCGGCGGGCACGGTCCCTTGTAGCGGAACGCGCCGTAAGGAATGTTGCGCTTGCCGCTCCAGGCGACGGTGCCCCCGCCATGGGGATAGTTCGGCGCGTTGAGGTCGACCATGCGGAAGCGGAGCTTCCTGGTTCCCTTCGGCACCTTGCCGACGCGCATCGGCGGCGACTTGGAATCGAAGCATTTCTTCGTCGGCCCCCAGGAAAAGCCGAGGCTCATGGCCGATGCCGGGCTCGTGACGGCCGATGCGGCAAGAAACGCCCCGAAAAAGAGCGCGCACAGAAAACCTCGAATGGCCATGGATTTCCTCCCCGTCGGAATGACCGTTTTTGACGGGTCAAACGGTATCGAATTTCCGCAAATCGGGGAAGGCAACCGGGCCGACGTCACACCATTGTGTGCGGGCGGCGGCGAACGCCGCGAGCGCAGCGAGGCTGGCGCGAGCGAAAAATCGAAACCGCCAGGCTTCGCAAGGCCGAACGGCCGCCGGCGCTCATGCGCCGCTCTCGCGGCGGCCAGCGAACGCAAGTGAGCGCTCGGCCGGAGACAGAAAACAAAGCCGTCAGGCTTCGCAAGCCCGAACGGGCGCCG
>NZ_NPEV01000101.1 GCF_003258835.1 Rhodobium orientis
TGCCGCGCGTCCGTCTCGTATTCCACATGCGCCGTCGAGATCGTGATGCCGCGCGCCTTTTCTTCCGGCGCAGCGTCAATCTGGTCATACGCCTTGAAGTCACCGAAAAACTTCGTAATCGCGGCCGTCAGCGTCGTCTTGCCATGGTCCACGTGACCAATCGTCCCGATGTTTACGTGCGGTTTCGTCCGCGCAAACTTCTCTTTCGCCATCGGATCTCTCCGTTCTCTCTGACTTCTAAAGTCGGCGTTAAAAGGGTCTTCAGGCGAATTTGGCCTGAACTTCATCGGCGACCGCTTGCGGCACCTGCGAATAGTGATCGAACTGCATCGTGTACTGGGCCCGGCCCTGGCTCATCGAGCGCAGCGTGTTGACGTAGCCGAACATGTTGGCGAGCGGCACCATGGCGTTGACCACGGTGACGATGCCCCGGTTTTCCGTGCCGGTGATCTGGCCGCGCCGGGAGTTCAGGTCGCCGATGATGTCGCCCATATACTCGTCCGGGGTCACCACCTCGACCTTCATCATCGGCTCAAGCAGCTTCGGACCGGCCTTATGCAGCGCTTCGCGGAACGCCGCACGCGAGGCGATCTCGAAGGCCAGAACGCTGGAGTCCACATCGTGGTAGGCGCCGTCGATGAGCGTCGCCTTGACGTCGACCACCGGGAAGCCGGCGATGATGCCCGACCCCATGACGCTCTCGATGCCCTTGGAAACGCCGGGGATGTACTCCCTCGGAACGTTGCCGCCGACGATCTTGGATTCGAACTGGAAGCCCTCGCCCGGCTCGCCCGGCTCGATAACCAGCTTGACGCGGGCGAACTGGCCCGAACCGCCGGACTGCTTCTTGTGCGTGTAGTCGATCTCGTAAGCCTTGGTGACCGTCTCGCGATAGGCCACCTGCGGCGCGCCGATATTGGCCTCGACCTTGAACTCGCGCTTCATCCGGTCGACGAGAATGTCGAGGTGAAGCTCGCCCATGCCGGCCATGATCGTCTGGCCGGATTCCTCGTCGGTCTTGACCCGGAAGGACGGATCCTCGGCGGCGAGGCGGTTGAGGGCAAGGCCCATCTTTTCCTGGTCGGCCTTGGTCTTCGGCTCGATCGCGATCTCGATGACCGGCTCGGGGAATTCCATCCGCTCCAGGATCACCGGCTTCAGCGGGTCGCACAGGGTGTCGCCGGTGGTGGTGTCCTTGAGGCCCGCGATGGCGACGATGTCGCCGGCATAGGCCTCCTTGATGTCTTCGCGGTGATTGGAGTGCATCTGCATCATGCGGCCGATGCGCTCGCGCTTTTCCTTCACCGTGTTGAGCAGCGACACGCCGGTATCCAGCTTGCCCGAATAGATGCGGCAGAAGGTCAGCGAGCCGACGAACGGGTCGTTCATGATCTTGAAGGCCAGCATCGACAGCGGCTGGTCGTCGGACGACACGCGCTTGGTCTCTTCCTCGGTCTTGGGATCGATACCCTTGATGGCCGGCACCTCGACAGGGCTCGGCAGGTAGTCGACCACACCGTCGAGAAGCGGCTGCACGCCCTTGTTCTTGAACGCCGAGCCGCAGAAGATCGGCACCAGCTCGTTGGAGAGCGTGCCCTGGCGGATCAGCTTCTTGATGGTATCGATGTCCGGCTCCTCGCCCTCCAGATAGGCGAGCATGACCTCTTCGTCGAGTTCCACGACCTGCTCGATGAGCTTCTCGCGGAATTCCTTGGCCCTCTCCACGAGATCGGCCGGGACGTCCTCGTCATGGAACGAGGCACCGAGGTTTTCCGCGTCCCAGATGACCGCCTTCATGCGCAGCAGATCGACGACGCCGGCGAAATCGGATTCGGCACCCACGGGAAGCTGCATGACCACCGGATTGGCGCCGAGGCGCTTCTTGATCATCTCCACCGAGCGGTAGAAGTCCGCGCCGAGCTTGTCCATCTTGTTGACGAAGATCATGCGCGGAACGTGGTATTTGTCGGCCTGGCGCCACACCGTCTCGGTCTGCGGCTCGACGCCGGCATTGGCATCGAGCAGCGCGATGGCGCCGTCGAGCACGCGAAGCGAGCGCTCGACCTCGATGGTGAAGTCGACGTGGCCCGGGGTGTCGATGATGTTCAGGCGCTTGTCCTGCCAGTGGCAGGTGGTGGCGGCCGACGTGATCGTGATGCCGCGCTCCTGCTCCTGCTCCATCCAGTCCATGGTCGCCGCGCCGTCATGGACTTCGCCGATCTTGTGGCTGCGACCGGTATAGAAGAGGACGCGCTCGGTCGTCGTCGTCTTGCCGGCATCGATGTGCGCCATGATGCCGAAATTGCGGTAGTCTTCGATCTTGTGGGTGCGGGCCATGGGGATCGCTCTCTCGACGTTCGTGCTACCAGCGGTAATGGGAGAACGCGCGGTTCGCTTCCGCCATGCGGTGCGTGTCTTCGCGCTTCTTCACCGCGTTACCGCGGTTGTTGGAGGCGTCCAGCAGTTCGCCGGAAAGCCGCTCGACCATCGTCCGCTCGTTGCGAGCCCGCGCGGCGGTAATCAGCCAGCGGATGGCCAGCGCCTGGCGCCGCTCGGTGCGAACCTCGACCGGCACCTGGTAGGTCGCACCGCCGACGCGCCGCGAGCGCACCTCGATCTGCGGCATGACGTTGTCGAGCGCCTGATGGAAGATCGACACCGGCTCCTGCCGGGCCTTGTCCTCGATCACGTCGAAGGCGCCGTAGACGATCGCCTCCGCGGCCGACTTCTTGCCGTCGCGCATGATCGAATTCATGAATTTGGTGACGACGATATCGCCGAACTTCGGGTCCGGAATAATATCGCGTTTCTCTGCACTGTGGCGACGAGACATTCCCGCTTCCCTCGCTTACTTCGGCCGCTTCGCGCCGTATTTCGACCGGCGCTGCTTGCGGTCCTTGAC
The DNA here is from genome assembly GCF_003258835.1 of Rhodobium orientis. Taxonomy (GTDB): domain Bacteria; phylum Pseudomonadota; class Alphaproteobacteria; order Rhizobiales; family Rhodobiaceae; genus Rhodobium; species Rhodobium orientis. The sequence continues at coordinate 2,903 of NZ_NPEV01000101.1, forward strand.
GCCCTGTGTATCGAGCACGCCGCGCAGAATGTGGTAACGGACGCCCGGCAGGTCCTTGACGCGGCCGCCGCGGATCATCACCACCGAGTGCTCCTGCAGGTTATGCCCCTCACCCGGGATGTAGCCGATCACCTCAAAGCCGTTGGTGAGGCGCACCTTGGCGACCTTACGAAGTGCCGAGTTCGGCTTCTTCGGGGTGGTCGTGTAGACGCGCGTGCACACGCCGCGCTTCTGGGGGCAGGCCTCCATGGCCGGCACCTTGTTGCGCTTGGGCGGGCTTTTCCGCGGCTTGCGGATCAGCTGTTGAATCGTCGGCATCCCTTGCCTTCTCCGTATCCAGCTCAAGATCCTCCGCGCCAGGACCGAACCCTGCGCGAACGAACGAACGCCGCCCCGCTCCATTCGGATGCGGACGGCGCCTTAAAACCACAGAGGACCACGAACCGGATGGTCGCGATCATGTGTCCGGCTAATCTCGCCAAAAACGCGGCAGTGTTTAAGTCTTCCGTCCAGTCCTTGGTGCGGACCGGATCAACCCGACTTACCACCTGCCGTGAAAGTGGGCGGAACCTAGTCGTTTCAGGATTCCGCGTCAACCCCACCGTGCCCGTTTTTTCCGCAAGAGCCGGCGTTTTTTCAGGCTGCGCAGGCGTCCGGGCGCCAATGCCGCAGGCGCACAATCTTTACGAATGCGCAGCGGCGTTCCGCGCAATATCGTTTCGCCAATGTATACGATGACGAAAGATCGGCAATCACCGCCGGATCGGCCCGCGATGACGTCCCGCAGCCGGCAGACCGCAGAATTGGGAAATGGCACCTGCTGCGAGCCCCGCATCGGCAAAAACCGACACCGGAGCCTCGCCTGATTCCCGCGCCCGGGCCAAAAGCGATTCTGTTGTGCGCCCTGCCACTTGCCGCGGAAATCGGAATCAGTCCGTGAACGCGATCACCGCCATCTTGCCTTCCATCGCATCGCGATAGGCCTGCAGGAACGGCTCGTCCTCCGGCACCTCGGTGAGGATGCCGATCTTGTCGAGTTCGGCCTCCACGAAGCCGTTCTCGCCGAGGGCCTCCAGCGTGCGGCGCACCGCACCGTCGTCGTCGGGCGCGCCGAGCACCACGTTGACCGACGTTCCCGGTCCGCGATCCTCCGACTTGTCCCGCCAGGCCCGGCCGATGAGGATATAGACCGTCGGCGCGTTATCCTGTTCCATGTTTGGCTCCCCTGTGAGAACTGGCACGGCACTCCCGTCGAGACCCGTACCGGCTAAAAAAAAGAGCGAGCCGCCGGGGCG
>NZ_NPEV01000102.1 GCF_003258835.1 Rhodobium orientis
CCAGCCAGCAGCGGCGTCACCCGCGCGAGGGTGTCCGCCGGAGTGCACACCCGGTCCGAATACCGGACCGGCACGCGCGCGGCCCGGTTCCGTGCACCGGACATGCTAGGTGCGGCAGTCGGCCACGCGCCGACTAGCTGTCAAATTGTCCGGAGAAGGCCTCCGAAATATCGAACTGCCCCGAGAAGGTATCGCCGGCCGTCACCACCTGCACCCCGAGGTCAATGCCCGCGGTCAACACCGCGCCATTGGCCCTGGCTTCGTCGGTATAGCCGAACGGGGCGCTGTCGAGTTCCGGCAGGGCCGTGACGGTACCCTGATTGAAATCGACCAGCCAATAGCCATTCTCGCCACGCAAGCCCAGCACTGCAAATTTTGCCATTTTATCCTCCAGCCCAAAGGGTTATTTAAATCCAGCTTTTCGTAAGCCTTCCCGATATTGATCCTTTTGCCAGGATTCTTTGACCGGCATGATTGCCAGCCATTTATCAATTGCGAAGTCCGGAAAAATCGACATCGTCTGGCGCATCAACGCATTGGCTTTCGCCTTGTCGCCCAACATGCCCCAGCATGCCGCTGCGAGGCGCACCGCCGCATTGGTGTCTTCCATGTGATTGATGCACGCCAGTGCCGGCTGATAGCGACCCTGGAAATAATTCGCCCCCGCCGCAGTCCACCAATAGATGTCCGGACAATAGGGGTTCAGTTCGATCGCCAGATTGATCTTGGCGAGGGCCAATCCCGGTTCGGACGCATGCACCAGGGTATCGGCGTAGTCGGCCAGCAGATCGGCGTACCAGGGCGCGCTGACTTCCGCACCCTTGAACGCATCGATGCTCTCGTCAAACGCCCCCTGAAACAGCTTCGTGACCCCCAGCGCCCGGTAGCCGCCGGCGTCATCCCCGTCCATCAGGATCGCCTGCAGCGCATGGGTTTCGGCGGAGTGCAGCAGCTCATCATCGCCGCGCGCCGTGAGCAGCCATTCCAATTGCTCGGTCCGGGCCAACCCGGCCAACGCACCCGCGAAATCCGGCGCATCCCGCAACGACGCCCGAAAGGCCTTGCGTGCCCGCCGGACCTCCGGCAGGTCCACTCGCCGGAGGTGCCGTTGCGCCAGCAAATAGTGCTGGTACGCGCTTGGCTGCTGCGTTTCGTCGATCCGGGCAAGCTGGTCCGCTTCGATCCGACCGGCAATGGTGCCGACCGTGAGGCGGACCAGTTCATTGTAGGAATGCGGGAGGCGGGCCGGCGTCAGCTCAAACCGTTCCGCCCACAACAGATTCTCGTGCGCCACATCCACGAGTTCGACCCACAGCGAGACCCTGCCTCCGCAACCACTGAATCGGGTTTCGAGGGCATAGCCGATCCGTTTTGCGGCCAGCAGATCAGTCGATTTGGCGGCCTGGGTCGCAATGTGACGCGCGGTGCGGGGGGCCACGGTCTTAATGGTTCGGACCCGACAGAGGCCGATCGTGACGTCCTCGAGCAGCGCCGCCGCCACAGTTCCGGTCTGTCCGTCCGGGGCCGCGCCCGCCGGCGGTAGCAGGGCCACCCGGGGAAAGCAAACGGGCGCACTGGCAAGCGGTGCCGGGGCGGACGCAACGGTCGCAGGCTTGGGCCGGGGCTGTCGGGCCGGCTCAGCAATCCGCAAGGCCCGGCTTAGATCGAGCGTGTGTTGCGGTGGCGATACGCCCAGATCGCGCCACAGCCGCGTCTTGTACTGCGCGAAAATCGCTTTGGCCTGGGTCAGTTGACCCTGGCAGGCAAAGACGCGCATCAGCGCCTCATAAGCGACATCGTTATATGCATCCAGTTCGAGCAGGCGAAAGGCAGCCTCTTTAACCAGATCAGCGACGGCCCGCACATCGCGCCGGGTCGCCAACGTTTGTACGTCCGCCGCCAACACCGACAGATACTTGTCGCGTTCTCCTTCGACCCAAAACTGCGCCTGTTCGCCAGCGAACTTGGCGTCGGCCAGAAACACCCCCCGCATATAAGTCAGCAACGCACGCAACCGATCCGCGGGAGGAGCCGCGCGTGCCGCATCCAGATCGTCCAGATCAACGGACAAGTTGGCCGGATCAAACCCGATTGCGGTGTCGCCAATATGAAAAAAACTCGTCCTGAGTTCACGCTGGCGCGCCTTCACCCGCAGGATCAGCTGGCGCAGATTCCGGAGGATATCGGCGTCGGTCTGCTCTCCCCACAAGACGCGCGCCAGTTCCGGCCGGGCAATGTGCGTCGCGCCGCGTGAGCGCAGGTACGCCAGCGCCAACAGCGCCTTCTCCGGAAAAGGGACAGGTTGCCCGTCCCGACCGGTCAGGCGCACGTTGCCAAACGTGTAAAGGCGAAAGGTCTGACGCATGCTCTGGCAACCGATAGCTCGGAGCCGACTGCCTATGGCTCCACGTGAGTTTTGTTCGTTTGCATGCGCTGAGGAAATTTGAGGATTTGATTATCGCCCTCTTCCGCCAGAGTCTTCGCAAGCGCGACGATCGCCTGGCGGGTTTTCGGGTTTTTGATTTTGGTAAATGCTTTGCCGAGAGCCACGCCCTCACGCGAACTGAGGAAGCCCGCAATCGCCTCGTAATCCGGCGTGTCACCGACCACGGCGATGTCGTCGGTTCGCCGTCCCTCTTCCTGGAAAAAGAAGGTGATCGGCACGTTCATCACGTGGGCGATTTCCTGCAACCGCGAGGCGCTGATCCGGTTGGTCCCTTTTTCATATTTCTGGATTTGTTGAAAGGTAATCCCCAGGTGCGCGCCAAGCTGTTCCTGCGACATGCTCAGAATCATGCGCTGCAAGCGCACCCGTGAACCAACGAACACATCGATGGGATTCGGGGACTTGGCGGACATTCATGACCTCTGCCGATTGGGCCTCACGAAGAACACCTTGGATGGCTTGCACCACCACGACCATTGTCAGCGTGAAAAACTGGTTGAAGGTGACGATAGGGCAGACTCAATCAAAAGTATAGGCTGTAACAGCATGCCCGCCGTGGCTTTCCAATGGATCACGACGTCAGAATCCGCACCGCCACCGCGAAACGAATCGCACTATCAACGGCGCGCCGCCGTGAAAAGGCAATGGCCAGGTTTTGGCACCGTCTTGCCGTAGCGAAACGACCGGGACCTTTCTTAGCGTACGCATAAACAAGGGAATTGCCGCGAACCTTTCTTCACGTAGGCCAAGCCACGCTGCATAGCGGCAGATTGATCAGGATATCATGATGGCCTCTTAGTCGCGGCCGCCCAGAAAGATAGCGACGATCCACGCTGCATTGGCTTCTCCTCGCTCAACGATCACCTCGCCACCTTCTAATAAAATCATATGCTCGCCTATCTCAAGAGGGCCTGAGTGACTGCGCGATGGGAAGCAGTACGAATACTTTCTCAGCAGCCACACCAACCTCAAAAAATTGGCGGCCAATTCCGGATATCTATCGATCACAAAAAAAGAATCAAATGCATGCGGCCTACGGTTTTCCCATTGGATATCGGAGCAATATAGACCAGTACTCGAAGCATTGGATTCTTACCGCATCACGGAATAAATTTTGCGCCGCGGTATCATATTGCAATGTATACGTTCTTCGAGAGCGGCCACGAACGACCTTTATTGAGTGTTGACGCACTCGGTGAGATATAAGAGAATCTAAATATATTCTAAATTCGGTACCTAAAACTGCAAAAAAGCAGTTCGAATCCAGGGAGGAATAGAAATGGCTAAGCGCGGGATTGAGGCGCCTAGACGCCAAAACAGAGTATGGGACTTGGTGGAGTATGTACACGCTCGAAAAGGCTGACGAACTTCGCGCTCCCAAGCTGGCTCGCGCGAGAAATTTTAACAACCCCAAGTGTCCAACGCCCGCAACCGAACGCTCGGTTGATCGGGCTTTTTTATGTGCAATTCCCATTCAGCCACGGAGGAACCATCACTGATCGACAGAATCCCGGTCCACCGTGGCTGATGCAAAAGAAGGCCCGC
>NZ_NPEV01000103.1 GCF_003258835.1 Rhodobium orientis
CTATCGCGTCTGCTTCGGTGCAACGCATATCGCAACCATTGACCTCAACCATACCCGAAACGATCATCAATGACTGTAAGCCATGTCCCCGAACACCTGTCAATCATCTCCCCGGGACAAACACTCGACCCGGGGCCCAATGCCCACCTCGGCATGGTATGCCGTTGCGGGTTTGGAGCGGCTTTCGCCAATGCAGTGTCCGACACCGACGGCGTACCGAGCGGACAGGGCAATGGGCCCCGGCTCGGGGGCCGGGGTGACGACTGAGTTTTGGACTTGTGCCTCAGTTTTGGGAAGCGGTGGATGTGTTCGGGGGAACGCCGCCCTGGATTGCTTCGCTGCGCTCGAATGACCGTTTTTATAATAATTTCAACGTCATTGCGAGGAGGCCGACAGGCCGACGCGGCAATCCATACTGAACTGGAAGGGTTACGCAGGTGGACCCAAGGGACTCCCCGGAGGACGAGGTCAAGAGAACGTACCCTCTTCGGCCGGGGCGGCAAGAGTTGCGTACAGGTGCCGGACACGACGCAGGAGCGTGTGCCCTACCCCTGCTCCTCCAGCGCCTTCTTGGCCGCCGCGCGGTGGCGGTCCTTGATGTGGCCGATGACCATGGCGATGGCGCCGGTCAGCACCGTCACGTCGTCGGAAAAGCCGACGACGGCGAGCATGTCGGGAATGGCGTCGAAGGGCATGACGAAATAGGCGAGCGCGCCGACGAGGACGGCGCGGACCCTCAGCGGGGTTTCCGGGTCGAGGGTCGCGTAATAGGCCGCGACCACGTCCTCCATCATCGGCACCTGGCGGGCGGCGCGCTTTACCGTTGCCCAGAAATCGCGGCGCACGCGCATTTCGTCCTCGCCCTCCGGGCCGAGGATTTCGCCGTCGAGTGCTTCGGTCTGCGCGGTCATTGCATCCCTCGCGGTTGGTCTCGCGTCTCCCATGACATGGGGATGGCCACGGCGTCTGGCAAGAATCCGGTCAACTCATGCCGTCGATGGTCCTGGCAAGGGCGATGTCGCGCTCGCTGACGCCGTCCGCCTCGTGGGTCGTCAGGACGATCTCCACCTTGCTGTAGACGTTGAACCATTCGGGGTGGTGGTCGGCCTTTTCGGCGTGGAAGGCGACGCGGGTCATGAAGCCGAAGGCCTCGGCGAAATCGGAAAAGCGGAAACTCTTCGAAATGGCGTCGCGGCCCTCGACCTCGCTCCAGCCGTCAAGGCCGGCGATGGCCTCGGTGCGTGCGGCTCCGGTCAGTTTCTCCACCATGTCGTTCCTCCTGTCGGTTGGCGTTCGGTCTTCAAAAAGGGTAGAGCGTCGGTCCGAGATTCCGAGCCCCTGGCGCCGTCTCAAGCAATCCGGGAGAGAAAATCCGTGCGGTCCGTCCTCTTCGTCTGCCTTGGAAACATCTGCCGCTCGCCGCTTGCCGAGGGCGCGTTCCGGGCCGTTGCCGAAGCCAATGGTGGGGTAGGGCGCCTCACGATTGATTCCGCCGGCACATCCGACTGGAACCTCGGCCAGCCGCCGGAGCCGGCGGCGATCCGGATCGCGCGCGAGCACGGCATCGACATTTCGGGTCTGAGGGCGCGGCAGCTCTCGGACGAGGATTTTTTCCGCTTCGACCTCATCCTTGCGATGGACGCCAAAAACCTTTCCCGGATCGAGGAGCGCCGGCCGGCGGCAAGCCCGGCGCGCGTCGCGCTGTTCCTCGAAGAAGCGCTCGGGCGACGGGAGTCCATCGCCGATCCCTATGGCGGCACCGCAAAGACCTTCGCTGCGGTCTTTGCCAGCGTCGATGCCGGGGCGAAGGCGCTCTATCGCAAGCACTTTGCCGGCATCCGATCCGATAACCTTTGAACGGCTCTTGACGCTTTGTTTGGGACACCCGACCTTTAATGGTTACGGGACCGACGAGCGCCGGTTCCGCCAACGAAAGACAATCACGGCGGACGCCGGTCGTGCGCCCGCCAAAAAGAGGAGCGATACGCGATGCCTGGACTGAGCATCAATCACGAGGCCTGGGTCGTGGTGGGCGACGGCGAGAAAGCGATGTTCCTGCGCAACGGGGGGGATTCCGACTATCCGAACCTGGAGGTCGTCAGCATCATGGAGCAGGAAAATCCGTCCTCGCGCGAACAGGGCAGCGACAAGCCCGGACGCTATGTGGACGGCTCCGGCCCGCATCGTTCCTCGGTGGAAAACACCGACTGGCACACCATCGAAAAGCACCGCTTCGCCAAGGAGATCGCGGAAACCCTCTACAAGGCCGCGCACAAGAACCGCTACAAGGAACTGATCGTGGTCGCGCCGCCGATGATCCTCGGCAATCTGCGCAAGGCCTTCCACAAGGAGGTGTCCTCGCGCATCGTCGGCGAGGTCGACAAGACGCTGACCGGCCATGACATTTCCAAGATCGAGAAGATCCTGACAACCAAGAACTGATCTTCTATACGGGGCAATGACGGAATTCGGGCGCGGCCGACGGTGCCGCGCCCGTCGCATTTGAGGGGATGCGGCAACGGCCGCATCCGGAGGGGGGGGCGGCATGGTCGGCTCGTTTTCGCTGAAGGCCCTGGCAGCGGGCCTGCTGGTCGCGTTCGTCGGCTTTGCCAGTTCGTTCGCCATCGTCGTGGAAGGCCTGAAGGGCGTCGGCGCCAGCCCGCAAGAGGCGGCGTCCGGCCTGATGGCGCTGTCCGTCACCATGGGCGTTTGCGCGGTCTATCTCAGCCTCAAGACCGGCATGCCGATCAGCATTGCCTGGTCGACGCCGGGGGCGGCCTTCCTTGCTACTGTCGGCACGCTGGAGGGCGGGTTTTCCGCCGCCGTCGGTGCGTTTCTGGCGACCGCCGTTCTTATCGTCCTTGCCGGCTTCTGGAAGACGCTCGGCCGGGCGATCTCGCGCATCCCGGCGCCGATCGCCAGCGCCATGCTCGCCGGCGTGGTGCTGCCGCTGTGCCTGGCGCCGTTCCAGGCGATCTCCGAGTTTCCGGCGGTGGGCCTTTCCGTCGTTGCCGCCTTTCTCATCGTCGCCCGGATCAACCGGCTGCTGGCCATGCCCGCTGCCGTTGCCGCGGCCGCGATCGCCATTGCCTTCGGCTCGGACGCGGCCGGGATCGCCGGCATCTCGTTGTGGTCGGACCCGGTGATCGTCATTCCGACCTTCACGCTGCAGGCGATGATCGGCATCACCATCCCGCTCTTCATCATCACCATGGCGTCCCAGAACATCACCGGCATCGCCGTCCTCAACAGTTTCGGGTACCGGCCCGATCCCGGCTCCATGTTCCGCTGGACAGGCCTCTTCAGCGTGTTCGCCGCGCCGTTCGGCGGCCACGGCGTCAACCTTGCCGCGATCACCGCGGCGATCTGTGCCGGCGAGGATGCGCATCCGGATCCGAAGCGGCGCTACTGGGCCGCCGTGGTCGCGGGCATCGCCTATGTGGCACTGGGGCTGACGGCGGGCGCCGCCGTCGCCTTCATGAGCGTCGCACCGCCGCTTCTGATCACCGCCGTTGCCGGCCTTGCGCTGCTCGGCGCCCTCGGCGGGGCGCTGGCGGCGGCGCTGAAGCGCGACGAGACGCGCGAGGCGGCGCTAGTGACGTTCCTCGTCACCGCGTCGGGCGTCACCTTCTTCGGGATCGGCGGGGCGTTCTGGGGGCTTCTGGCCGGCGCCGCGCTCTATCTCTGGGACACGCGTAAGGAACTGGCGGGGTAGACATTGGCGTCCTGCCCAGCCCTTGCGCTCCGAGCTATCCACCCACTCCGCGTCACCACCGGGCTTGACCCGGTGGTCCATGATGACGTGCGGCATATTTCATCTTAACAGATTGAAATCAAAGGCCCTATGGATTGCCGGGTCAAGCCCACTACTGTCCGGTTTAGATTGGGGCGAGGTCGAGGGACATCTGGTTGGGGTTGGTTGGCGGCGGTTTTGGCTGTG
>NZ_NPEV01000104.1 GCF_003258835.1 Rhodobium orientis
GCTGGTCAAACTCCTGTTGCTCCAGCGGCTGGCGTCCGGTCGGCGGTTCGGGCTTGGGCTTGGGCACGTCCGTCGGTCGCCGGATGGCGGCAGGAGCCTTCGTCTTTCGTTGCAAAAACTAAGGCAGCGTTCCAAAAATGAAATGAAGTAACTAGCTGTCTGAAAACATTAAATTCTAATTTGCCGTTCCAATTTTGAAATTTACTCCGGGCGAATCCCGCAGAATTCCTCGAAATTTTGCTGGCACATTGCTTGCTACACCTGGGGCGTGCTTCGGCACATCAGCGGGTAGCCGGCCTTGTCAGTTTCTTTGCTGGCGTAAAAACGGCGAAGGAGACAGCTTAATGAATGTAGGAATTGCGAGGACCGGCGTCTATATCCCGTCCTATCGCATGAAGCGGGAGACCATCGCGAAAGCGTGGGAGCGACCGGGTCTCAAGGGCGAGAAAAGCGTCGCCAACACCGACGAAGACAGCCTGACGCTGGCGGTCGAAGCCGCCGTGAGTTGCCTCAGGGGAACGCAGAGGGAAACCGTCGATGCCCTGCTGTTCGCCTCCACGACGCCCCCTTACGCGGAGAAATCGAGTGCCGGCCTTGCGGCCGTGGCAGCCGATCTAAAGGAAACCGTCCACACCGCCGATTTCGGCGCCAGCGCCCGCGCCGGAACGAGCGCCCTGAAAGCGGCGCTGGATGCCGTCGCGTCCGGGGCCAACGACCGCGTCGTCGTGACCGCGGCCGATTGCCCGCTCGGCTATCCGAAATCCGATCAGGAACAACTCGCCGGAGATGCCGGCGCCGCCGTCCTGGTCGCCGCCGAGGACCTCGTTGCGGTCTATCGGGCGAGCTATTCGGTCAACAACGAGATCCTCGACAGCTGGCGCAACGTCGACGACCGCTTCCCCCATACGGCGGAGGGCCGTTTCGCCAAGGACAAGGGTTACGGCCGCGCCATGTCGGACGTCATCGACGGTCTGATGTCGCGGGCCGGGCTTACGCCCGGGCAGATCTCCAGGCTGGTTCTGGCGACGCCGGGGCTCCGGGACAGCGCCCAGGTTGCCAAGCGCGTCGGATTCACGCCCGAGCAGCTCGCCGATCCGCTCATGATGCAGGTCGGATATTGCGCCGCCGCGCAGCCCATCCTGCTCCTGGCCAGCGCCCTGGAAACGGCCAGCCCCGGCGACCTCATTCTTGTCGCGTCCTACGGCTACGGCGCCGACGCATTCCTCTTCGAGGCGACCGAAGCGGTGCTCGAACAGCAAAAGGACGCGGTCGTCGCCCGCAATTTGGCGCGCGGGCGGCCGCTGGACTCCTACAGCCGGTTCCTCTCCTTCCGCGGTATTCTGGACGCCCAGCCGGGTGAACCGTTCCGCACCTTTCCCTCCACATCCGCCTATTGGCGCGACCAGGCATCGCTGCTGCGTCTGCATGGCAGCAAATGCTACCGGTGCGGCACGACGACGACGCCGACCAACCGCATCTGCCCGGTCTGCCATAGCAAGGACGATTTCGAGCTGGTCCGCCTGTCCGATCGGACGGCGCGCGTCTTCACCTATTCGATCGACAAGCTGGCGGGGCGCAGCGACGACCCGGTCGTCGTCCAGACCGTCTGCGAAGACGACGAGAAGACCCGCTACTACCTGCTGATGACGGACTTCGACGCTGAAGAGGTCTCGGTCGGGATGCCGGTCGAATTCACCTTTCGCAAGATCTACGAGGGCGGAAACTACATCAATTACTACTGGAAATGCCGCCCGGCGGCGAGCGCGGAGGGCGAATAATGTCCTTGAAGGATAAGGTTGCAATCGTCGGCATGGGCTGCTCGAAGTTCGGCGAGCGCTGGGACTGCGGCGTTGCCGATCTCGCCATCGAATCGGCCTACGAGGCCTATGAGGATGCCGGCATCGGACCCGACGACATCGAAGCCGTTTTCGTCGGCCAGGCCTATGCCCCGGTCGGCGGCCTTGCCGCCTCCCAGGTCGTCGACGCGCTCAAGCTCGGCGGCATTCCGCTGCTGCGCAACGAGAACTACTGCACCTCCGGCCATATCGCCCTGTTCGAAGCTTGCATGGCGGTTGCCAGCGGCATGTTCGATGTGGTCATGGCGCTCGGCGTTGAGAAACTGAAGGATACCGGTTTCCCGGGGCTCGGCGCCGGTCGCGGCATGAACCCTGTGACCGAGGCACGCCGAACCGCGCCGGGGTCGTTCGCCCTGATCGCGACACGCTACTTCGAGCAATACGGCCTTTCCTATGAGGAAGGACGGCAGACGATCGGCAAGATCGCGGTCAAGAACCACCGCAACGGCATGTTGGCGCCGAAGGCCCACTTCCACAAGGAACTGACGCTCGAACAGGTGCTGTCGGCCCCCATCGTGGCGACGCCGCTCGGCCTGTTGGACTGCTGCGGCAACAGTGACGGCTCCGCCTGCGCGATCGTGACACGCGCCGACAACGCCAAGGCCCTGCGTGACGATCCGATCTACATCAAGGGGTTCGGCGTGGCGATGGACGCGATGCTGCCGCACCACCGGCCGGACTTCAGCTGGACCAGTTTCAACGCGCTGCGCAAATCGTCGTCGAAGGCCTACGCGATGGCCGGCATCGATGATCCGCGCCGCGAGCTGGATCTCGCCGAGGTCCATGACTGCTTCACGATCACCGAAATGCTGATCTACGAGGATTTCGGGTTCAGCGAGCGGGGGCGTGCGCGGCACGACATCGACGCCGGCGTCTTCGAACTCTCCGGCGACCTGCCGGTCAATGTCGACGGCGGCCTGAAGTGCTTCGGCCATCCGATCGGCGCCAGCGGCCTGCGCATGACCTACGAGATCTACAAGCAGCTCCAGCACAAGGTCGACGATCCGCGCCGCCAGATCGCCAACGCCGCCCGGGGGCTGTCGCACACCTTCGGCGGCGGCCCGCAGATCAGCGCCGTACTGATCGCCGGAAACGAAACGGGCTGAGGAACCGCCCCCCAGGCGCGGCCGGCCGGCCGCGCT
>NZ_NPEV01000105.1 GCF_003258835.1 Rhodobium orientis
ACGATGGACGTGACGCTGATCGTGCCGATCGCGATGGAAGAAAAGCTGCGCTTCGCCATCCGCGAGGGCGGCCGCACGGTTGGAGCAGGGGTGGTGGCGCAGATTATCGAGTAGCGTTCGCTGCTGCCGGCTTTGCGCTGGCGTGAGATAAAGACAACGCCTCGCGCGGAAAAACCGCGCGGGGCTTTTTTTGGGGAGGATGTCCGGCCATTCGGCGCGGGAAAAGGGGGTGGTCGAATTCCTGTTCAGGTGCGGCCGATACCCCCTTGCAAATGGGTGAAAATCTTCCTAGTTAGGGCGGCCGACAGGCACAGGACGATAGGGGTGTAGCTCAGTTGGTAGAGCATCGGTCTCCAAAACCGAGGGTCGGGGGTTCGAGTCCCTCCGCCCCTGCCATCGTTTTTTGTCCCAAAAGGGTTGCGGAATCAGTCTGGACGTCCTAATAACGCGGTCCTCAGGGTTTATCGGGAACCGGATGGCGGCGCGTGGGCGGAAATGCTTGCGCGCCTCGAATTCATGAGTTTTTGAATGGCGAAGACCAATCCTTTCACATTCATCCAGCAGGTGCGCGCCGAGACCGCCAAGGTCTCCTGGCCGACCCGTCGCGAGACCGGCATCACCACTGTCATGGTCTTCGTGATGGTGTTCTTTGCCGCGATGTTTTTTCTGTTGGTCGACCAGCTCCTGAGCCTCGGTGTCGGGTTCTTGCTCGGCGTCAGCGGTTGAGCCCACATTGAGAGAGCCTTCAAGGAACGCGGAATAATGGCCAAGCGCTGGTACATCGTGCACGCCTACTCGAATTTCGAGAAAAAGGTCGCTGATTCCATTCGGGAAAAAGCGGTGGCGACCGGCTTGGACCATCTGTTCGACGAAATCCTGGTGCCGACCGAAAAGGTCGTGGAGGTGCGCCGCGGCCGCAAGGTCGATGCCGAGCGCAAGTTTTTTCCCGGCTATGTGCTGGTCAAGGTGGATTTGACGGACGACGCATACCATCTGATCAAGAACACGCCGAAGGTCACCGGATTTCTCGGGGCGGACAAGAAGCCGATCCCGATTTCCGACGCCGAAGCCGACCGCATCCTGCACCAGGTGCAGGAGGGCGTGGAGCGGCCGAAACCGTCGATCAGTTTCGAGGTGGGCGAGCAGGTTCGCGTTGCCGACGGCCCGTTCGCCTCGTTCAACGGCCTTGTCGAGGAAGTCGACGAGGAACGGGCGCGGCTCAAGGTGGCCGTCTCGATCTTCGGCCGGGCGACCCCGGTCGAACTGGAATACGGTCAGGTCGAAAAGCTCTGACCGCATCCGTCTGGCGGGAGGTGAGGGATGCTTTCGCCGGCATCCCGGAACCGGACCGCCGGCTCCCGACCGCCGGCATTGCCGGCATCATGACTGGAGAAGAACATGGCGAAGAAAATCGAAGGGTACTTGAAACTGCAAGTGCCCGCCGGCTCGGCGACCCCGTCGCCGCCGATCGGCCCCGCGCTCGGTCAGCGCGGCCTCAATATCATGGAGTTCTGCAAGGCGTTCAACGCCCAGAGCCAGGAGATGGAAAAGGGCGCTCCGTGCCCGACGGTCATTACCTATTTCAGTGACCGCTCCTTCACCTTCGAGATCAAGAGCCCGCCGGTCAGCCACTACCTGAAGAAGGCGGCCAAGCTGCCGAAGGGCGCATCGACGCCGGGTCGCGGCACCGTCGGCCGGGTCACCCGCGCACAGGTCCGCGAAATCGCCGAGGCCAAGATGAAGGACCTCAACGCCGCTTCCGTGGAATCGGCAATGCGCATGGTCGAAGGTTCCGCCCGCTCCATGGGCGTCGAGGTGACGGAGTAACGACGATGGCCGGCAAGAAACAACGTACCGCCCGTGAGGGTGTCGACCGCAACGCCGTCTACTCGATCGACGAGGCCGTGCAGCTGGTCAAGAAGGCATCGACCGCCAAGTTCGACGAGTCCATCGAGGTGGCGATCAATCTCGGCGTCGATCCGCGCCATGCGGACCAGATGGTTCGCGGCGTCTGCGTGCTGCCGAACGGCACCGGACGGACCGTCCGCGTTGCCGTCTTCGCCCGCGGCGACAAGGCCGAGGAAGCGACCAAGGCCGGCGCCGACATTGTCGGCGCGGAGGATCTGGTGGAGAAGGTGCAGCAGGGCTCGATCGACTTCGACCGCTGCATCGCGACGCCGGACATGATGCCGCTGGTCGGCCGGCTCGGCAAGATTCTCGGCCCGCGCGGCCTGATGCCGAACCCGAAGGTCGGCACGGTGACCCAGGACGTCGCGTCCGCGGTCAACGACGCCAAGGGCGGCGCGGTGCAGTTCCGCGTCGAGAAGGCCGGCATCGTCCATGCCGGCGTCGGCAAGGTGTCGTTCGACGACGGCAAGCTGGTGGAAAACATCAAGGCGCTGGCGAGCGCGGTCTCCAAGGCAAAGCCCACGGGCGCCAAGGGCACCTATTTCCGCCGCATGGCGATTTCGTCGACGATGGGGCCCGGCGTGCGCGTCGATGTTGCCTCGGTCGTTTCGGCCACCTAGAGTTTAAAGAGTTTCCGCCCGGCG
>NZ_NPEV01000106.1 GCF_003258835.1 Rhodobium orientis
GCCGTCGAGGGCTTCGACGGCCGCCCGCTGCTCTGGGTTGAGGTCGGCAAGGTATTCCGGCCCGCCACCGCGCGCCGAAAGCGCCCGCGCGGCAATGCCGCCGGCGACGGGTTCGCTGGCGCCGGCCATCAGGAGCCCCTCCGGCGAGGATGAGGGCGGTTCGCGTGCTGGTATCTGGAATCTCTGGTCATCTGATTCGGAACTATAGCGCGTCCTGGCGGCAACAAAAGGATTCGGAACGAAATGTAAACATCGTTCGGGCGCAGGCGGACGACGCCGGCGCCGGCACACCCCTGGCGGGCGGTGCCGGCCGGCCGCCGCCTTTACCATTGGCTTTGCAATGTTATATGGCTTGGGAACTCCAGCCACGACTGCCAACGGTGCGCCTATGACGAAGCCTGAACTGCGGCTCAAGAGCGACGAAGCCTCCAAAGAGCCCGACCTCCTGCCGCTGTCCGCCTTCAAGGAGGCGCCGCGCATCATCGTCATCGACGTCACCAATTCGTGCAACCTGCGCTGCCCGGTCTGTCCGGTGACGATCGCCATGACGCGGCGTCGCGGCATGATGACGATGGAGACCTTCGAGCGGATCATCGGCGATTTCGAGGGCGAGACTGAGAAGCCGGAGATCTTCTTCAACTTTTCCGGCGAACCGACGCTGAACCCGATCCTGCCGCGCCTCGTCGCACGCGCTTCCGGCGCCGGCCACAAGACGTTCCTGTCCACCAACTGCACCAAGCTGTCGGAGCGGCTCGCCGAGGAGCTGATCGGCGCCGGGCTCTCCCGCGTCTATCTGTGCATGGACGGCTTCGACAAGGAGGCCCAGGAAGCCTACCGGGTGCGGTCGAACTTCGACCAGGTCAAGCGCAACATCGAGATGTTCATGCGCACCCGCGCCCATCTCGGCGCCGACAATCCCTTGTGTATTCTGCAGACACTTCTGACCGCATATTCGGAGCACCAGGTCGACGACATCACGGCCTGGGCGAAAGAAATCGGCATCGACCGGATCCGCTTCAAGACCTTCTCCTCCGGCACCTACACCAGCGAGGAGGAAAAGCGGACGGCCGAGCAGTTCATTCCGAAATCGCCGGAACTGCGCCGCAACGTCGCCAACACGGTCTCCCCGCTCTGCGACGAGCCGGTCGCCGCGACCCTGGTCTTCTGGGACGGCTCGCTCGGCCTTTGCTGCATCGACTACGACCAGAAGGTCGCAATGCCGAACATCAAGGACGGCGGCTTTTTAGCGGCCTACCGCTCCGACGAAGCCGCCAAGGCCCGCCGCGACGGCTACCTCAAAAAACACGAAATCTGCGCCAACTGCTCCTACTCGAACGCGGAAAACATGGGCTACAAGGTGGATTTGCGGAAGGGGTGAAGCCCTTTCCGACTTACAGATATCCGGCAGACCACACGCCCCATGATCCTGGACATCGCAACGGCCGGCGCCGACACCCAAGCGGCATTGCTGACCCTCAACAACGACCACAGCCGTGAAACGTCGGCGCTGACGGCGGCCAAATGGCACGACCTCATCTCCGGCGCGTTCCTTGCCGGCTACGTTCCGCCGTCATCCTCCTTCCTGATCGCGTTCGACGAACGGGCCGACTACGAGAACCCGAACTTTTCCTGGTTCGCCGACCGTTTTCCGCGCTTCGTCTATGTCGACCGGATCGTCGTTTCCGCCGGACAGAAGGGGCAGGGTCTCGGCCGCCAGATGTATGCAGAACTCTTTCGAAGAGCACATGCTGCGGACCGCATAGTGATCGGCTGCGAGGTCAATCTCGAGCCGCCGAATCCCGGCTCGGACGCCTTCCACGCAACGCTGGGCTTCGAGGAGGTCGGGCGGGCATACCTCGCCGACCGCAGCAAGACCGTGCGCTATCTGGTCAAACGGCTGTAATGCGCGAGACGTGCAGGCGGGATCGGATCAAGAACGTCATCGCGACGAGCCGTAGGCGACGCGGCGATCCAGAGCAGCTTGCTCGGAGAATGCCGCTCTGGATTGCCGCGTTCGCTTCGCTCACTCGCAATTGTGCAAGTTCACGAATTCGGTGATGGCTGTTCGGTTTTCTTTTGTTCGGCGAAGCTCTTCGGGGGGATGTTTCCGATTGCCTGGTGGGGCCTGAACTCGTTGTAGTAGATGATATATTCGATGAGCTCGTTGGCCAGGTGCTCGGGGGTGTCGAA
>NZ_NPEV01000107.1 GCF_003258835.1 Rhodobium orientis
ACGCCGCGAAACGTCTGAAACCAAGTAGAATCAATGCCATGCACCCTGTCTACAAAATTAGACCGGACAGTAGTGGGTCAAGCCCGGCAATGACGCCGAGGGGTGTGAGAAGGCGTCGGCTGGAACCGTGACCAATCCGTCTGACGCAGCGTTTGAACTGCCAAAAAACCAAAGGCCCCGCCGGATGGCGAGGCCCTCGGTACTGAGCTGTGACCGGCAGGGGTCGATCAGTCGCAGACCCAGACCTTTTTGCGGACGATCACGCGCTCGCCCCAGCGGTTGTAGCGCTTCTTGCGGACGATTACCCAGCCGCAATCCCGCTGCGAATAGGCACCGGCGGCGATCGCACCGGCGGCAAGGCCGAAGACGAGGCCCGCAGCGGCGGCTCCGCCGTGGTGGTGGCGGTGACGGCGGCGCCAGCCGACCTTGGTGACGTCGCCGGAGGTGTCGGCGCTGATCTCGGCCTTGGCGAGCGCCGGACCGACATTTATCGGCGCGGCGGTGGCCGAGGTGGCGGCCAGCGAACCGGCCAGGATGGCGGCGGCGGTCAGGCCGCAAACGGTGGACTTCGACTTGGCGAACAGGGTCTTGGCAAACATCGTTTCGTCTCCGGTTTTGCGGGGGCTTTGCCCGCGGGGTTCCTGTCTCTGGCTTTTCTGGTCCGGCGGCGGCGGCTTGCCGTCCGTCGATGATTGAAAGGTAGGAGAGATCGGACCCGGCCGTTGTGATGCCCGTCACCATTTGCCCGCTTGCCGGTTTTCCGGTCGGCGTTGCCGCGTTGAATGTCGTCACCGCAGCGCGGATGCCCCGGATAAGTCGGCATGTCACATCCCGCGATTGCGGATGTTCAATTCCTTTTTCCGACCCTTGCGGTAGAGTCCGCGGCGATCTGAATTCGCGCAAAGTCCTTGCTGGCAAACGGAAATTCCCGCCGGCTGCGACAAAATGGCAGAACCGGAAATTTAGGCTTTCCTAATATTAGAAAACCTCTATTAATATAATCATTCTAACTCGCAAATATGGAGTCAAACGATGGATACCGAAACCGCGCCCGCCTTCCCCCAACTGAACAAGCCGGCCCCCGATTTCACCGCCCCGACCACCCACGGCGAAAAGTCGCTCGCCGACTACCGCGGCAAGTGGCTGGTGCTGTTCTCGCACCCGGCCGACTTCACCCCGGTGTGCACCACCGAGTTCATGGGCTTTGCCAACGCCCACGACAAGTTCGCCGCGATGAACTGCGAGCTTCTGGGCCTGTCCATCGACAGCCCGCACTCGCACATCGCCTGGGTGCGCAACATCAAGGAACACTGGGGCGTCGAGATCAAATTCCCGATCATCGCCGACCTGTCGATGCAGGTCGCCAAGGCCTACGGCATGATCCAGCCGGGCGCCAGCGACACCTCGGCCGTGCGCGCCACCTTCATCATCGATCCGGAGGGCATCCTCAGGGCGATGGTCTACTACCCGATGTCGAACGGCCGCTCGATCGACGAGTTCGTGCGCCTTGTCTCCGCCCTTCAGACCTCCGACACCAACAAGGTGGCGACGCCGGAAAACTGGCAGCCGGGCGACAAGGTCATCGTGCCGCCGCCGATGACGGTCGATGCCGCCGACAAGCGCGCCTCCGAAGGCTACGACTACACCGACTGGTATTTCTCCAAGACCACGGTCTGACCCGATCCGGGCCAACCATGGACACCAGCAAAAAGGCGGCCGCGCACGCGC
>NZ_NPEV01000108.1 GCF_003258835.1 Rhodobium orientis
GGCGGCGGCGCCTGCCGTGCGTCCGGCCGCGCCGGTTGCCGCCGCTGCCGCCGCGCCTGCGGTCGCCGCCGGCCCCGGCTCCGTGCCGAGCCCGCTTGCCGGCACGGTGGTCAGCGTCGAGGTTTCCGCCGGCCAGGCGGTCGGCGCCGGCGACACGCTGCTGGTGCTGGAAGCCATGAAGATGAACACGGTCATCGGCGCGCCCAATGGCGGCACGGTCGACGCCGTCCACGTGACCCCGGGGGCGACCGTCACCGAGGGCCAGGTCCTCGTCACCCTTTCCTGATTGCCACCCTTTCCTGATTGTCTGGGGCCTTTTCCATGGACGGCACCGCCACCGGGACATCCCGGCTCGAACAGCTCTGGCACCTGACCGCCATTACCGACGTCACCTGGCAGATGGCGGTGATGTGGGTGGTCGTCGGCGTACTCTTCTATCTCGCCGTCTACCGCAAGTTCGAGCCGCTGCTGCTGGTACCGATCGCCTTCGGCGCGCTGCTCGCCAATCTGCCGACGGAAGGGCTGATCAATGCGCCGGCGGGCGAGCATGGCGGCGGGCTCTACTATTACATCTCCAAGGGCGTCGATCTGGAGATCTTCCCGCCACTGATCTTCCTCGGCGTCGGGGCGCTCACCGATTTCGGACCGCTGATCGCCAATCCGCGCACGCTGCTCCTCGGCGCCGCGGCCCAATTCGGCGTCTTCGCCACCTTCCTCGGGGCGGCGGCGATCGGCTTTTCGCCGATGGAGGCGGGCGCCATCGGCATCATCGGCGGCGCCGACGGGCCGACCTCGATCTTCCTGGCCAACAAGCTGGCGCCGCACCTTCTGGCACCGATCGCGGTCGCCGCCTACAGCTACATGGCGCTGGTGCCGCTGCTGCAGCCGCCGATCATGCGGCTGTTGACGACGGACAAGGAGCGCAAGATCCGCATGCGCTCGCTGAGGCCCGTCTCGCGGTTGGAAAAGCTGATCTTCGCGGCCATGGTCACCATCGTCGTCATCCTGCTGGTGCCGGCCGCCTCGGCCCTGATCGGCATGCTGATGCTCGGCAATTTCCTGCGCGAGAGCCTCGTCACCGAGCGCCTCACCAAGGCGGCCCAGAACGAGATCATCAACATCGTCACGATCTTTCTGGGCACCTCCGTCGGCATCACCATGACCGGCGAGCGCTTCCTCAATGGCGATACGCTGAAGATCCTCGGCCTCGGCGTCATCGCCTTCGGCATTGCGACGGCCTGCGGCGTGCTGATGGCAAAGGTCATGAACCTCTTCAGCGGCACCAACAAGATCAACCCGCTGATCGGCTCGGCCGGCGTCTCCGCCGTGCCGATGGCCGCCCGCGTCAGCCAGGTCGAAGGCCAGCGGGCCGACCCCGGCAACTTCCTTTTGATGCACGCCATGGGGCCGAACGTTGCCGGCGTCATCGGCACCGCCGTCGTCGCCGGCTATTTCATCGCCTGGTACGCCAACTGAGGTTTGCGGTCGCCCTATTACCCGTCGACGATCTCTGTTTCGTTGATGACGATGTCGAAGCCGGCGAGGCCGACATAGTGGCGCTCGCGGGAGGCGAGGAGGCGGATGGAGTGGACGCCGAGGTCGGTGAGGATCTGGGCGCCGAGGCCGATCTCGCGCCATTCCTCCTGGCGCACCTT
>NZ_NPEV01000109.1 GCF_003258835.1 Rhodobium orientis
CTATCGCGTCTGCTTCGGTGCAACGCATATCGCAACCATTGACCTCAACCATACCCGAAACGATCATCAATGACTGTCAGCCATGTCCCCGAACACCTGTCAATCATCTCCCCGGGACAAACATCAAGGCCGGGGTGACGGCGGAGTATGTGGCGAACGGGTTAGCACCGCACTGAGGCCCGAGGACGGTGGATAATCCGGACCATAGCCCCGCCCCGTCCGCGCCGCCCCCCTATTCCGTCTCTGCAACCTTCGCCAGCGCCGCCACCTTCTTCACCAGATCGCCGCGGTCTGCCTTCGACAGGCTGGCCAGCAGCGTCTTGCAGGCTTCCTGCCGGTTGGCGAGGATCTCGGCCGAGAGCGCCGTACCCGCCTCCGTCAGTCGGAGGTTGACGATGCGCCGGTTGCTCTCGTTCCTCAGCCGCACCACGAGGCCGCGTTCCGCGAGCCGGGCGATGACGCTGGAGACGGTGGTCGGCACGGCTTCCAGATGCGCCCCGACGTCGGAGACGATGCAGTCCGGGTGCTCGGCGATATAGAGCAGGGCCTGGGTGTCGATGGCACTGACATAGACCGGCGCCTCCTCGGTGCCGGCGATGCCCTCGCGGAACGGCAAGGTGTAGTAGATCCGGCTGAGGGCGTCGCAGAAATTTGCGGTTTGACGATCCATGACTTCACCCTTCGCATAGTTCGACACTCGGTTACTGCGTCAGGATAGTTGAAAAAATGCGAAAAGGAAACCCATTTACAGTATGCGTTTCAAAAAAGAAGCGGCGCCATTCGGGCTGTAAGCGGCGGTCGGCGTCCCGCAAAACATGTCTTGGTCATGTGACATTGTGCGACAAATATAGGGGATACGAATCATCCGTCCGACGCCGCCGCACTGCCTCGCGCGTTTCCCCCTGCGGGGGACGATCAGCCGCCAGCGCAGCCTCGCGCGCCGATGCCCACCAGACCCCAGGGGAGAACCCGACATGATCACGGCATTCGTCCAGTTCCAGCTTGCGCCGGAAACCACCCTCGACGACGCCACCGCCATCTTCCGCTCCACGGCGCCGCGCTATCTCGGCCTGCGCGGCCTGATCCGCAAGCACTACATTTTCAATCCGGACAACGCCAAGGCCGGCGGCTTCTACGTGTTCGAGAACCGGGCCGCCGCCGAGGCCGTCTTCGACGACGCCTGGCGCGCGCTGGTCAACGAGAAATATGGCTGCGAGCCGGAACTGACCTTTTTCGACAGCCCTGTCTGCGTCGACAACGTCAAGGGCGAGATCATCGTCCTGCCGAAGTGATTGGCGGAAAGTACAGGACTTGCCGTCCCGTTGCTCTGGATTGCCGCGTCGGCCTGTCCAGGCTCGCGTCACGCGCCGCTCCCCGTCCTTCGGACCCTCGCAATTGTGCAAGTTCACGAATTCGGTGATGGCTGTTCGGTTTTCTTTTGTTCGGCGAAGGTCTTCGGGGGGATGTTTCCGATCGCCTGGTGGGGCCTGAACTCGTTGTAGTAGATGATATATTCGATGAGCTCGTTGGCCAGGTGCTCGGGGGTGTCGAA
>NZ_NPEV01000010.1 GCF_003258835.1 Rhodobium orientis
GGCGATGGCCATCGCCGCAGCCATGTCCTTGTCGACAGAGGCATTTGCCCAGCACGCCCGATGCGACGCCCGCGCCCGCGCGGCGGCAAACGACCGCGTTCCGACCGGCGGTAACGTGGTTGGCGGCGCTGCGGCCGGTGCGGTCGGCGGCGCCATTATCGGCGGCATCATCGGCGGCGGACGCGGCGCGGCCCGGGGTGCTGCCATCGGCGGCGGCGCAGGCGCGGTCGGCGGTGCCGGACGCTCGTCGATCCAGTGGGACCGCGTCTATCGCCGGGTCTACAATCGCTGCATGAACCGCGCCGCAGATGTCGGCTATGGCGGCGCCGGCCCGAAGCCGTGGTCGCCGGCCTGGTACGACTACTGCTCGTCCAAGTACCGGACCTTCAACCCGGACACCGGCTACTATTTCTACGCCCCGGGCAGGCAGCGCTTCTGCCGCTGACCCGGGCGGTGGGTCTTGAAAGACCCGTTGATGATTTGGAGAAACGCGGGCCCCGGTGCCCGCGTTTTTTCGTGGGCGAGAAGGCCTACGTCGCCGCCAGGTGCTTGAACGCTGCGACGACCTCGACGTAGACGTCGCGCTTGAACGGCACGATCAGGTCAGGGAGGCGCTCCAGGCGCTCCCAGCGCCAGGTGCTGAATTCCGGCTTGTGGTCGTCGCCCGGATTGTCGACGTCGATTTCCGAGTCCGGACCGGTGAAGCGCATGGCGAACCATTTCTGCTTCTGGCCCCGGTAGCGGCCCTTCCAGGCAACCCCGATCATCTCGTCCGGCAGGTCGTAGGTGAGCCAGCCCTCGGTCTCGCCGATGATCTCGGCGGAGCGGATGCTGGTCTCTTCGAAGAGCTCGCGCTTTGCCGCCTCGGCCGGGTCCTCGTTCTTGTCGATGCCGCCTTGCGGGAATTGCCACCAGTAGCCGGCGCCCTCCGCATCGTCGGGCTCGAACCGGCGCTCGCCGGCCCACACGAGGCCCTCGCCGTTGAACAGCACGACGCCGACACAGGGGCGGTAGGGAAGATCGTCCTTGGCGACCATGGCTTCTGATCCTCTAAAGCGCTTTCCCAAAAAGTTGACAGACTTTTTGGATAAGAAATCGCGTCAAAACAAAGACCTAAAGCATGTTGTGTGTTTCAGGAAAAACGCAACATGCTTTAGGCGGGTTCCGGGAACGGGCAGGCAGCGGCGCGGGGCGCCGCAGGGACGGGGAGAGGCGGTCAGCGCTCGCGCCGGCGCACCACTGCGGAGATCGGTACCAGAACCACCCCCCGGCTTTCCAGCGATTTCGCCCATTCCGAAATCCGCTCCACCGTCACCGGCAGCGCCGAGGCGACGCCGACGCCGGTGCCGTTGGTTCGCGCAATGGTCTCAAGCTCCAGCAGCCGGGTATCGATGTCGGCCGCCGCCGGCGAGGCGTCGATCACGACCTCGCTCTTGGCGAACGGCGTGCGGGTGGCGTGGGCGATGCTCTGGGCGAGGCTGCGCGGCGAGGTGCCGTCGTCGAGATACATCAGGCCGCGCCGGCCGACGTCTTCCATGAAGAACGCCAGCGCCTTCGGGTCGGCGGTGAACCGGGCGCCCATATAGTTGACGACGCCCACATAGTTGGTCAGGCGCGACAGCACCCAGCGCAGCCGGGCGAGGTTTTCCGATGGCGCCAGCGAGGTCAGAAGCGTGTGCGGACCGGGGTCGTTGTCCGGGAAGTCGAACGGCTCCAGCGGCACCTGCAAGAGAAGCTCGTGGCCGCCGGTGCGGGCCTTCTGCATCCACCGGTCGAGGCTGCCGCCATAGGGCGCGAAGGCGAGCGTAGTTTCCTTCGGCAGCTTTTTCAGCGCCGCCTGGGTGCCGGTCTGGGACAGCCCGAGGTCGCCGACGATGATGGCGATCTGCGGCGCGTTCTTCAGGTTCGGCGAAATCGGCGCGGAATAAAGATCGAAGGGCCGGCTGCCGTCGACCGAGCGCCGCGGCAGGGGTCCGTTGCGGCCCTGCTCCATGAGTTTCGGGATCGGCTGGGTGGAGAGCGCGCCGTCCGGTCCGACCTCGGGTTCCGCGGCGGCGACGTTCTCTCCCGGCGCCTCGATCGCCGTGATCACCGAGCCGTCGCCCAAAGTCGCGGCATCGCCCGTGTCGTCCGCGGTCCCGTCGCCCGGCGCCGGCGGCTCCTTGGGGATGTCGACCACATCGACGGTGGCGGATGGCGATTTGTTGAGGGTCGGTGCGATGTCGACGGTCGCCACCGGCTCGCCGCCATGGGGATCGTCGACCAGCGACAGCCATGCGGTGACCGTCGAGCCGACGATCAGGAACAGGGCGAAGGCGAGGAGACCGAAGGGGAAGCGGCGCTTCTTGCGGTCCGCTTTGGGTTTTGCGCCCAAGGGTGCGGTCAGGTTATCCGCTGCCATGATCGTCCGCCGCCTAAAGCATGTTTCGGTTTATTTGAGATGCTCTAGTCCATTGTTTCGAGACGATTTCTTATCCAAAAACTTGGTTAATTTTTTGCCAAAACGCCCCGAGATATGTCTCCCGGAAGCGGGTTGCGGACCAGGACACGCGCGAAACCGAGCGGCAAAAGCACCGGAAAAATCAGATCAAACGTCGCGTGCTTGAGGCCCGCTGGATACGGATCGGGGGAGGCGGCCCGCTCTCGGCCGCCTCCCGGGACCTCTTCGTTAGTTCGGGATACCCGCGTTCGGGTCCGGCGGGAAGGCGCTGTTCTGCTGCAGCCCGCGCAGGAGCTCCAGGGCGTAGGAAAGCTGCGCATCGTCCTTCGGGTCCGGCGGCACATAGGCCTGGGACGCGGCGACCGCTTCCTTGTCCTCGCCCTCCTCGGAGGTGAGGTGGCCGCGCAGGCCCGCTTCGCCCTTGGTTTCCGTACGGCCCTTCAGCTCGTCCGGAACCTCCTGCAGGATCTCGATGTCGGGATCGATGCCCTTGGCCTGGATCGAGCGGCCGGCCGGCGTGTAGTAGCGCGCCGTGGTCAGCCGGATGGCGCCGTTGGAGCCGAGCGGAATGATGGTCTGCACCGAGCCCTTGCCGAACGACCGTGTGCCGAGCACGGTGGCCCGCCGGTGGTCCTGCAGCGCGCCGGCAACGATTTCCGAGGCCGAGGCCGAGCCGCCATTGATCAGGACGATCACCGGCTTGCCCTTGGCCAGGTCGCCGGAGCGGGCGTTGTAGCGCCGGGTTTCCTCGGCATTGCGGCCGCGCGTGGAAACGATCTCTCCGCGGTCGAGGAAGCTGTCGGAAACCGCGATCGCCTGGTCCAGGAGCCCGCCCGGATTGTTGCGCAGGTCGATGACGAAACCCTTCAGCTTGTCTTCGCCCACCTTCTCGGTGATCTCGTCGACCGCCTCGCGCAGGCCGTCGAAGGTCTGCTCGTTGAACTGGGTGATGCGGATGTAGCCGGTATCGTCGTCCTCGATCCGGTTGCGCACCGAGCGGATGCGGATGATGTCGCGGGTGATGGTGATCTTCAAAGGCTCGCTCGCGCCCTTGCGGATCACCGTCAGCG
This sequence comes from Rhodobium orientis, assembly GCF_003258835.1. GTDB lineage: Bacteria > Pseudomonadota > Alphaproteobacteria > Rhizobiales > Rhodobiaceae > Rhodobium > Rhodobium orientis. The sequence goes on from NZ_NPEV01000010.1 coordinate 3,511, forward strand.
TCAGGTCGGTGTTGACCGGACCGCGCATCTTCTCCACCGCCTGGGCCAGCGTCAGGCCGCGCACCTGTTCACCGTCGAGATGGGTGATCAGGTCGTTGGCGAGGATGCCGGCCTTGTGGGCCGGGGTGCCGTCGATCGGCGCCACCACCTTGACGACGCCGTCCTCCATGGTGACCTCGATGCCGAGGCCGCCGAACTCGCCGCGGGTCTGCACCTGCATGTCGCGGAAGGATTTCGGCGACATGTAGCTGGAATGGGGATCGAGCGCCGTCAGCATGCCGTTGATCGCCGATTCCACCAGCTTGGTGTCCTCGGGAACCTCGACATAGTCGGAGCGCACGCGCTCGAAGACGTCGCCGAAGAGCTGAAGCTGCCGATAGGTGTCGGAGGCTGCGGCATTAGCGGAACTGCCGAAGACGATCCTCGTCGGCGACAGGGTCACCGCGACTGCAGCGCCGAGCAGCGCACCGACCATCAGGAGAGAGACTTTACGAATCATCCGTCGACCTTTTGATTTTCCATATCGACCCACCACGGGGCCGAATCGATTGCCTTGCCGTCCTTGCGAAACTCTATGTAGAGGACTGGCTGGGTTGAACCAATGTCAAGCGTCGCCGCGCTGGCCAGACGCTGTGTCCCCATTACCGCGATCGGCTCGCCGGCCAGAACGAACTGGCCCAGTTCCACGTCGATCGTTTCCATGCCAGCCAGGAGAATATGATAGCCGTCGCCCGCATTTAGGATCAAGAGTTGACCGTAGCTGCGGAACGGGCCGCCATAGACGACCCAGCCGTCCACAGGGGCGACGATCCGCGCCCGCGGACGCGTCGAGACCGACACGCCCATGGACTCCCCGCCGATGCCGTCGTCGTCGCCGTAGCGCCTCAGCACCGCGCCGCGTGCCGGCAGCGACAGGTGTCCCTTGGTTTTAATGAAGGCAACGGCCGGGGCGAGCCGGTTGGCGCTGGCATCGGCGACCGCCTCCTCGCCCTTTTCTTCCCGCTCCCTCGCGGCCCTGGCCGCGGCTTCCGCCGCTTCGCGGGCCGACGCGATTTCCTTTTCCAGGCCGGCGACTAGGTCCTTCAGGGACGTCGCCTTGGCGGCCAGTTCCTCGGCCTTCTTCTTTTCCGCGGCGAGTGCCTCGTTGCGGGCCCGGAAGCGCGCCTTCTTGTCGGCCAGCAGCACGCCGAGCCGCGCCCGCTCCTCGGCCAGCCGCCGCGCATCGCCGGCGAGCCGATCGCGCTCCGCCGCCATCTGCCGCTTGAGCGCGGTCAGTTCGGCCAGGTCGCCGGCCAGCGCCTCGGCTTCCAGGCGAAGTTCGGGCAGCACGCCGCCGAGGAGAATCGCGCTCCTGACGGCCGCAAGTGCGTCTTCCGGCCGCACCGCCAGCGCCGGCGGCGGCTTCTGGCCGATCCGCTCCAGCGCCGCAAGCACCTCGGCAAGCACCGCCCGGCGCTTGGACAGCGACAGCCGCACCTCGTCCTCGTTGCCGCCGAGCCGCTCATAGCGCTCCTCGCTTTCGGCGAGCGCCGTCTCGAGGCGGTGGACGCGTTCCGCAGTGCGGATGAGGGCGGCATTGAGGCTTGCCCGGTCCTGGTCCAGTTCGGCGATCTCGCGCGCGATCGTCTCCTGCCGGTCGCCGGAAATCTCCATGTCGCGGGTCAGCGCGGCCAGTTCCTCCTCGCGCGCGGTCTTGCGCGCGGCGATCTCGGCAACCGCTTCCGGCGTCGCCTCGTCGGCGGTGACCGCTACCTCTTCCTCGGCCTTTGCCATGGCATCCGGCGCCGCGACGAACCCGGCACCGGCGACAAGCGCCAGGCTGAGGAGCCCGATCAGGGAGGTGCGGCCGGCCGGAGCGGACACGGGTGCTGCCAAGTGAGATTCCAATGCCGTTATGAGACCGTTAAGGTTAGGCGGCAAGCCGTTAACGATCCGTCAACCATGCCGCCGAAGATGGGAAAGCCCGTCAGCGGCGGCAAGTGTTCCTTCCAATCATGGTTATTTCCGGGCCGCGGCCGCCCGATCCCGCCCTCAACGGGGCGGATATCGGCGGCAGGCGACGGAGCCGTCGCCTCTTCCATATCCTCCGGGCGTCCCGGCGCGAAGGCCGTCGCCGTCCTTTGCGGGATCACTTATTCGCGATGATAGGGGTGGCCGGCCAGAATCGTCGTCGCCCGGTAGAGCTGTTCGAGGAGGAGCACGCGGGCGATCTGGTGCGGCCAGGTCATCGCCCCGAGCGCGAGCTTGAGCTCGGCGCGGGCAAGCAGCTCCGGCCCGTGGCCGTCCGGTCCGCCGAGGACGAAGGCGATTTCCGGCGCGCCGCCGTCGCGGGTCGTCGCCAGCCAGTCGGCAAAGGCGCGGCTGGTCATGGTCTTGCCGGTCTCGTCGAGCGCCACGACCACGGCACCCGGCGAAATGGACCCGGCGAGCGCTGCCGCCTCCTCGGCGGCGCGCTCAGCGGCCGAGCGGGCGCGCGATTCGGCGATTTCCTGGAGGTCGAAGCGGGTGATGCCGAGGTTGCGGCCGCTCTTTGCCGTGCGCCCGGCATAGCGTTCGACAAGCTGGCTCTCGGCGCCGGCCTTCAGCCGGCCGACGGCCGCAACGAGAATGCGCATAATCCCTCTTTCGGCGGAGGAGCCGGAAACCGGCCCTGTCCGCCGCGTATTCGCTCAACGACGTATCGGTCCGCCCGTCACCTGGTCAGGCGGATCCGTCCGTCGGGCGGTCGATCGCTCTTTTGAGAGCGGTTGCTGCCCTTAGACGAAATACCGGTCGTTCGTCGGCACGTCGGCCGCCCACATCTTTTCCAGATTGTAGAACGCCCGGACTTCGGGGCGGAAGATGTGGATAATGACGTCGCCGGTATCGATCAGGACCCAGTCGCAATGCGGCAGGCCCTCGACCTTGGCGGTGCCGAAGCCGGCCGTCTTCAGGTCGCGCAGAAGGTGGTCGGCGATCGCCCCCACGTGGCGATGCGACCGCCCGGAGGCGACGACCATGTGGTCGGCCAGTGCGGACTTTCCGGTGATGTCGATGGGGTTGATGTCCTCGGCCTTGGAGTCTTCCAGGCTCTTGAGAACGGTCTCCAGCGCTTCCCGCACGGTGTCATGCGTACGGCCAAGCGGCGCTTCGGGCGCGCGAGTCATCGCGGCCTCGCCGTCAAGCATCATGCTCAGGGATTTTTCCTCTCGCCATGCGATACCGGTTACGGCACCGGCGGTCTTGCCGGTGCTTCGAGACTGCCTGCAACCATGCCTCAGTCTCGCGTATAAAATAAGCGTTTCGGGGTGACGATTTCAAGACGCCATCGATTCCGTAAGAATCCGGGTCTCGCGCGCTCCCGCGGCAAGGGGAAAAGCGTGCCGGCGATTCGCCTCACGCGTCCTGCCGCATCGGCCCGTGCTGGCGCAAGAGGGTGGAGGACAGCGGGTTGAGCGGAGCGTGCAGGAAGGTCCAGGCCGGCGCCGGGCGACACGCGAAATCCCCGGCCTCTTCCTCGGCGACGCGGGCGTGGCGGTAGACCTCGGCCATCGGCGCGGAAAGCGGCGACAGCGATGCGCCCGGCCGGTCGACGATGGCGATCGGCAGGGTCTCGACGATCTGGCGCCAGAACTGCCAGCGGTGGAAGCCGGCAAGGTTGTCGGCGCCCATCACCCAGACGAAGCGCACGCCCGGCCGGCGCCGCTTGAGGAAGGCGATGGTGTCGGCCGAATAGGAAAGGCCCTCGGTCGCCTCGAACGCCGTGACGGTGAAGCGCGGATGGTCGGCGAGCCTGCGCACGGCGGCGACCCGCGCCTCCAGCGCCTCCAGCTCGCTGTGGTCCTTCAGCGGATTGCCGGGGGTCACCAGCCACCAGATGCGGTGAAGGCCGAGCCGCCTCAGCGCCGTCAGCGCGACGTGGAAATGGCCGTCATGGGGCGGGTTGAAGGAGCCGCCGAACAGCCCGACCGTCAGTCCGGCATCGCCCGGCGGCACCTGGAAAAGGGAATGGGCCTCGGCGAGATCGATCACGGGCGGAGCATCACAGGCTGGCCAGCACCGGGCGCGCCGTCACGGGCGGACCTGCCCGCTGCCGCGCACGCGGTACTTGAAGCTGGTGAGCTGTTCGACACCGACCGGCCCGCGGGCATGCATGCGGCCCGTGGCAATGCCGATCTCCGCGCCCATGCCGAATTCGCCGCCATCGGCGAACTGGGTCGAGGCGTTGTGCATGACGATCGCCGAATCCACCTCCGCCAGGAACTTTTCCGCCGCCGCTGCATCGTCGGTGACGATGCTCTCTGTATGGCTGGAGCCGTAGCGGGCGATATGGGCCATCGCTGCGTCGATGCCGCCGACGACCCTTACGGAAATGATCGCGTCGAGATACTCCGCCGACCAGTCGGCCTCGCTGGCTGCCTCGATGCCATCGACGGCAGAGCACGCTTCCGCGTCGCCGCGCACCGCGCAGCCGGCGGCTTTGAGGTCGGCGACGATGGCGGGGAGGTGGCTGGCGACGACGGACCGGTCGATGAGCAGGGTTTCGGCCGCCCCGCAGATGCCGGTGCGGCGCATCTTGGCGTTGACGACGATGGCGCGCGCCATGGCAAGGTCGGCGGCCTCGTGGATATAGACGTGGCAGATGCCTTCCAGATGCGCGAACACCGGCACGCGCGCCTCTTCCTGCACCCGGGCAACGAGGCTCTTGCCGCCGCGCGGCACGATGACGTCGAGATTGCCGGAGAGCCCCGCAAGCATTTCGCCGACGGCGGCGCGGTCGCGGGTCGGCACGATCTGGATCGCATCCTCCGGCAGTCCGGCTTCCAGGAGGCCCCGCGTCAGGCAGCCATGGATCGCCCGCGAGGAGGCAAAGGAATCCGATCCGCCGCGCAGGATCACCGCATTGCCGGCCTTCAGGCACAGCGCCCCGGCATCGGCGGTGACGTTCGGCCGGCTCTCATAGATGACGCCGATGACGCCGAGCGGCGTGCGCACGCGCGCGATGGCAAGGCCATTCGGCCGCTCCCAGGAGGCGAGCGTGGTGCCGACCGGATCGGCAAGCTCCGCGATCGCCTCGATCCCAGCAGCGATCCCGTCGATGCGCTCCGGCGTCAGCTTCAGGCGGTCGATGAAGGCGGCGGCCATGCCGTCGGCCTTCGCCCGCGAGACGTCCTCGGCATTGGCGGCGAGCACCTGCGCGGCCGAGCAGCGGACCATCCGCGCCATGGCGCGCAGCGCCCGGTTCTTCTGCTCGCTCGGGGCGTTGGCCATGATGCGGGAGGCGGCCCGCGCCTTGGCGCCGATCCCGGCCATGACGGCGGCAACGTCGTCCGCGGTTTTCGTTACGGTCTCAAGCATCACTTCACACCCGTTGCGGCGATTTCCTCGCCGTGTAGGACCATATCATCCCGATGGATCATCTCCGAGCGTCCCCGATAGCCGAGGATCGCTTCGATGTCGCCGCTCTTGCGCCCGGCCAGCCGTTCCGCATCGTCCCGGTCATAGGCGATGAGGCCGCGCCCGACCTCGTGGCCGGCGGGATCGCGCAGGATCACCGCATCGCCGCGGCGAAAGGCGCCGGCGACGGAAACGACGCCGGCCGGCAACAGGCTCTTGCCGGAGCGAAGGGCCGTGACGGCGCCGGCATCGATGGTCACCGATCCGACGATCTTGAGCTGACCGGCGATCCATTTCTTGCGCGAGGTCACCGGCGAGGTCGGCGCCGGGAACCAGGTGGCCCGCGCGCCGGACGAGATCGCGGTCAGCGGATGCAGCGTCTTGCCGGAGGCAATGACCATCGAGGTGCCGGCGCTGGTGGCGATCCGGCCGGCCTCGATCTTGGTCTTCATGCCGCCGCGCGACAGCTCCGAGCCGGCGGCCCCCGCCATCGCCTCGATCTCGGCCGTGATCGCCGGCACCTCGGCAAGGAACTCCGCGTCGGGGTGCTGGGCGGGCGGCGCGGTATAGAGCCCGTCGATGTCGGACAGAAGCACCAGGCAGTCGGCGCTCGTCATCAGGGCAACGCGGGCAGCGAGCCGGTCGTTGTCGCCATAGCGGATTTCGGCCGTCGAGACCGTGTCGTTTTCGTTGACGACGGGAATGGCACCAAGGCCGAGCAGCCGGTCGACGGTCTGGCGGGCGTTGAGATAGCGCCGCCGCTGTTCCGTATCGCCGGGGGTCAAGAGGATCTGGCCGGCAAGGAGGCCGCGCGCGCGCAGCGCCTCGGTATAGGCCCGGGCGAGCGAAATCTGGCCGACGGCCGCGGCCGCCTGGGCTTCTTCCAGCAGGAGTTCGCCGGGGTGAAGGCGAAGCTGGTGCCGCCCGAGGGCGATGGCGCCGGAGGAGACGATGACCAGCTCCACGCCCGCGTCGTGCAGATCGCAAATGTCGTCCGCAAGGCTTTCCAGCCAGGTCCGACGCAGATTGCCCTTGGCCGTGTCGACCAGAAGCGAGGAGCCGATCTTGACGACGATGCGCCTAAAGCCGGTCAGCTTTCTCACCATTTGAGCCAGTCTCCGGCATCGGGCGCAGGCGCGGGAACGGACTCTTCGGCTTCCTCCGCCCGGGCCGCATCGATCACCTTGAAGACGGCGCGCAAGGTCGCCTCGACATTCTCGCCAGTCGCGGAGGAAACGCCCAGCACCGGCCGCCCGAGCGCCTTGGAAAGCGCCGTCATGCGTTCGGATCGGGTCTCTTCGTCGAGCGCGTCGATCTTGGAAAGGGCGACGACCTCCGGCTTGTCGGCGAGCCCGTGGGCATAGGCCTCGATCTCGCCGCGCACGACCCGGTAGGCCTCGACGACGTCCTCGCCGGTGCCGTCGACGAGGTGCAGGAGCACCCGGCAGCGCTCCACATGGCCGAGGAACCGGTCGCCGATGCCGACGCCCTCATGGGCGCCCTCGATGAGGCCGGGGATGTCGGCGAGCACGAATTCGCGCCCGTCCACGGCAGCGACCCCGAGATTGGGGTGCAGCGTCGTGAACGGATAGTCGGCGATCTTCGGCTTGGCGGCGGAAACCGCGGCCAGGAAGGTCGACTTGCCGGCATTGGGAAGGCCGATGAGGCCGGCATCGGCAATCAGCTTCAGCCGCAGCCAGACCCACATCTCCGTGCCGTCCAGGCCGGGATTGGCGCGCCGCGGCGCCTGGTTGGTCGACGACTTGAAATGGGCGTTGCCGAAGCCGCCATTGCCGCCGCGGGCGAGAACGAATTTCTGGCCCTCCGCCGTCATGTCGGCGATCAGCGTCTCGTTGTCCTCGGCCAGGATCTGTGTGCCGACGGGGACCTTCAGGATAACGTCCGCGCCCTTGCCGCCGGTGCGGTTGCGGCCCATGCCGTGGCCGCCGGTCTTGCCCTTGAAGTGTTGGCGGAAGCGGTAGTCGATGAGCGTGTTGAGGCCGCCGACGCATTCCACGATGACGTCGCCGCCGCGCCCGCCGTCGCCGCCGTCCGGGCCGCCGAACTCGACATATTTCTCGCGCCGGAAGCTGACCGAACCGGCACCGCCGTCGCCGGAGCGCACGAACACCTTGGCCTGATCGAGGAACTTCATTGGTCAAAATCCGGGTTTGCTGTGAGGGAAAGGTTTACTCCGGTCGGACGCGACGGGAAACCGGTTATCGGCGCGGCGAGAAAGCGGACGGTAGCGGGCGGCGACATGCACGCATTCGCCGCCCCGTCTGTGAGCATTGCCGCCGGCGCCATCGTTCACCATGCCTTCAGCGCGGCCCAGACCGGCCGTTCCAGCACGAAGCGCTCGACGCTGACGATGCCTGCGGCACCCAGCGAATAGATGATGCCGTTGGCGCGGAACTGGAAGCCGCATTTCTCGATCACCCGGCGCGAGGCCGGATTGGTGACCCGGCAGGCGGCCGAGATCTCGGTCATCTCCGTCACCGTGAAGGCGTGGTCGATGATGCGGTGCGCGGCCTCGGTCGCAAAGCCCTTGCCCCAGAACGGCACCCCGATCCAGTAGCCGATATGGGTTTCCTTCTCCTCCGGGATCTCCACGATCCCACAGGCGCCCACGAGTTGGCGTTTGCCCTTCGTCCACATCAGGTACTTGCCGAGCGCGGGATGCTGCGGCGCGCCCTTTTCCTCGATCCAGCGATGGGCGTCCTCGACCCCGTAGGGGTAGGGGATCGACATCGCCATCTCGGCGATGCGGCGGTCGTTGACGACTGCGGCGATGGTTTCGGCGTCTTCAAAGCGCGGCGGCGCCAGTTCGAGCCGGTCGGTGGTCAAAAGAAGGTCGTCTTCGCTTTCAAGGTCTTCCAGTCCGTCGTCGGTGCACATGGCACTCTCCCCATTGCACCCCGGTCGCTTGCGGCCGGGAGGGCATGCGCTCTGGCTCTCCTTGGATAAAGCGCCTTGGGAAACGGCCCGAGACGACAAAAGGGGAGCCGGTTTTTCCGACTCCCCCTGATCTCTTTCCGGAGCTTGCTCCGCCGGGTCGTCGGACGCCGGCGAAGTGTTTCTCCGGCTATTCTGCTGCGGCGTTGGCCGGCTCGACCGACACGAAGGTGCGGCCATTGGCCTTACACGTGAAGGTCACGACACCCTCGACGGTGGCGAAGATGGTGTGATCCTTGCCCATGCCGACATTGTCGCCCGGATGCCACTTGGTACCGCGCTGGCGCGCGATGATGTTTCCGGGAATGACGTGTTCGCCGCCGAACTTCTTGATGCCGAGGCGTCGGCCCGCGGTATCGCGGCCGTTGCGCGACGAGCCGCCTGCTTTCTTATGTGCCATGGCGTAGTCTCCTCGTTCTGGCCTTGGTTACTCGCTCGCCGCCGGGGCGGCCTCTGCCGTGTCGGCTGTCGCCGGCTTGGCGGTTTCGGTCTCTTCCTTGGCCGGCTTGGCTGCCTTCTTGGCCTTGGCGCCTGCGGTCAGGATGTCGGTGATCCGCACCACGGTCTGGTGCTGGCGATGACCGTTGCGCCGCCGCGAATTCTTGCGCCGACGCTTCTTGAAGATGATGATCTTGCGGGTCCGCGCCTGCTCGACGATCTCGCCGGTGACGCTGGCACCCTCGACCATCGGCGCGCCGACCTGCGGCTCGCCATCGCCGCCGACGAGGAGCACTTCCCCGAAGGTGACGGTCTCGCCGGCATCGCCGGCAACCTTTTCGATTCGAATGACGTCTTCCGGGGCAACATGATACTGCTTGCCGCCGGTCTTGATGACTGCGAACATTGTCTCAATTCCTGCTGTGCCGCGCCCTGTGGCGCCGCGGAAAATCCGCGGACTTTTCAAGGACCTCGATGGTCGGGAGCCTCGGGCTGCGCATTGGGCGGTTTCCCGCCATTTCGCTCACAAGCCGCGCAATATACGGACCGCGCGCGTGAAGTCAACGCGGGGGGTCGACAATTCTCGCTTGATTCATATCAAGGCAATCTGCCGCAGGTTCTATTTAAGAAGAATTCAAACCAAAAAAACGACAATTCGGGCTTGAAACGACAAGGGCGTGGAAAGACGGAACGATGCTCAACTACCATCTGATCCGCAGCGTTCAGGCGGCAACGGAGCCATTCCGTTATTTTGCCGTGCCACAGGCGCTGCCCGAAACGGCGTTGTGCCGGGTCCAGGCCGATTTTCCGGTGATCCGCAATGCCGGCATTTTCCCGCTGTCGGAGCTTTCCTACGGGCCGGCCTTCGCCGAGCTGATCGAGGAGATCCGTTCGCCGGAGCTGGAAGAGATCCTGTCGGAAAAGTTCGACATCGACCTTTCCGGCAAGCCGATCATGATCACCGTGCGCGGCCGCTGCCGGGCGAGCGACGGCAAGATCCACACCGACACCGAGTCCAAGGTCGTCACCTGCCTGCTCTATCTGAACGAGCCCTGGGAGGAATCCGGCGGCCGGCTGCGCCTGCTGCGCAATCCCGACGACATCGACGACGCCATCGTCGAGATTCCGCCCAATGGCGGCACGCTCGTCGCCTTCCGGCGCTCGGACAATTCCTATCACGGCCACAGGCCCTATGAGGGCCGGCGCCGCTACATCATGTTCAACTGGATCGCCAGCGAAGCGGCGATGAACCGTGAACTCGCCCGCCACCGCATGTCGGCGGCGCTGAAGCGTCTCAATCCGTTCTCCTGAGTCGCTCCGGCGGCCAGGTTGCTCGCACAAGCCGCCCGCGCGGCAGGATGTTTGCCATGCTCGACACCGCCCGCAGCCAGAGGATCAAGAGCACCTTCCTGACGGCGCTCGCCGCCGCCGACGGTGCGGCCGCACCCTATCCCCACTGGCACCTGGAGGCGACCATCCCCGACGACGTCGTCGAGGCCATCGTCGGCCTGCCCTTCGCCCCGCCCGAGGACGCCGTCTTCGACGGCCGCCGCGAGGCCAACAATCAGGCCCGGATCTTCTTCGGCAAGGAGGTGCAGAAGGAGCATGCGGTCGCCGCCGACCTTGCCGCCGCCCTCGGCGACGAAGAGGTGGTCGCGGCGCTGCAGGCGACCTGCGACGTCGACCTGTCGCAGGGCCAGCTCCGCATCGAATACTGCATGGACAGGGACGGCTTCTGGCTGGAGCCGCACACCGACATCGCCGTCAAGCAGTTCACCATGCTGATCTATCTCTCCGGCGAGCCGGAACTGGCCGATGCCGGCACCGACGTCTACGACACCGACCTCAACCTCGTCGCCACGTCGCCGTATGGAAAAGGCATCGGCTTCATCTTCATTCCCTCCGAGACGAGCTGGCACGGCTTCCGCAAGCGGCCGATCAACGGCATCCGCCGCTCGCTGATCGTCAATTTCGTCGCCCCGGAATGGCGCTCCGTGGAGGAGCTGGCCTAGCGCCGATGGAGCGCCGACGAGGCGCTCGGATCGGTGCTTGTCCGGGAAAGAACTTGCGTGTATGGTCCGCCGCGTTTTGCCAAAAGCCCCGCTGCTTTTAACCGTCGGAGAGGTGCCGGAGTGGTCGAACGGGGCGGTCTCGAAAACCGTTGAGCGCGCAAGCGTTCCGAGGGTTCGAATCCCTCCCTCTCCGCCATTTCACATTTTCCCGCGTTCGGCTCTCCTAACAGCTTGAATGGTAAGGTGGTTTTCGGGGGTCGAAATCCCCGGTTCGGGCCCTTCGGCAAGATGCGCGCGTACGGCACGCGATCTTGCCGAAGGGGCTCAAAGGCCGCCCCTTGTTGGTTACGCCGGCCGGGCTGGTGCTCAACTTTTCCATCAAGGAACAGATCAGGGCAGGTGTCGCGTGACCGCCCGAACAGAAGTCGCGAACACGTGGCGTTCAAAGCGACGACTGATCTGTGCGTTGGACGCGCTTTCCGAGATCGTATCCGGCAAAGGCCCCGCCAGAATATTGCGAGCGACCAACGCCTGACGCTGATGGACCTCGGCCGCGCGGGTCGGCATAAGGCTGCAACGATGCGTTTTGGCTATTCGGTGTCGCGGTGCGGGTTGAGGGCATCGTTCAATCCGTCGCCCAACAGATTGAATCCGAGCACGATCGCGACGATGGCCAGGCCCGGCCAGACCGCCATCCACGGAGCTTCGGTCAGGAACTGGCGGGCGACATCGAGCATGCTGCCCCAGGACGGCGCGGGCGGGCGCTGGCCGAGGCCGAGAAAGGCGAGGCTGGCCTCGGCAAGGATGGCCACGGCCATGGTGATCGTGCCCTGCACGACGACCGGAGCGAGCACGTTCGGAAACACATGCGAGACGATGATGTTGCGGTCGCGCACGCCGACCGCGCGGGCGGCGGTGATGTAGTCCTCGCCCTTGACCACCAGCACCTGTCCGCGGGTCAGCCGGATGAAGATGGGAACGGCCGAAACGCCGATCGCGATCATGGCGTTCTGCAGGCTGGCGCCGAGAAAGGCCGCAAGGGCAATCGCCAGAACGAGGAACGGAACGGCCAGCAGCGCGTCCGTGCAGCGCGATATCACCGCGTCGAGCAGGCCGCCGAAATAGCCGGCGATCAATCCCAGCGGCACGCCGATCGCGATCGCGATCGCCACCGCGATGACGCCGGCCAGCAGCGAGGCACGCGCGCCGAACAGGATCCTGGAAAGGATGTCGCGCCCCAGATCGTCCGTCCCGAACCAATGCACGGCGCTCGGCGCCTGGCGGATCGCCAGCCAGTCCGACGCATTGGGATCGAACGGCGACAGCAGAGGCGCGAAAATGGCGACCAGCACGAAGAAGACGACAATCGATCCGCCGATCACGGCACTGGGCTGCGAAAGAACCTGCTGGAGGGCCGATTTGCGATGCCCGCCGCCTACGACCGGGTCCGCCGGGAGGGACACATCGGTCATGCGCGCAGCCTCGGGCTCAGGATGACATAGGCGATGTCGGCGATCAGGCTCATCAGCAGGAACATGACCGCGGCACACAGGACCACGGCCTGGACGACGGCGTAATCGCGGCTGAAGACGCCGTCGACGATCATCTTGCCGAAGCCGGGAATGCCGAAGACCTGTTCGGTGAGGACGGCGCCGGACAGCAGTTGGCCGAGATGCAGCGTCGCGGTCGTGACCACCGGGATCAGCCCGTTGCGAAGGGCGTGGCGCGTGACGACGACGTATTCCCTGAGGCCCTTGGCGCGTGCTGTGCGGATGTAGTCCTGTTGCAGCGTGGCGATCATCGACGACCGGGTGTGCCGCATGATGATCGCGGCGGCCGCCGTGCCGAGCACCAGGCTGGGCATGAGCGAATAGCGCAGGTTGGCAAGCGGCGACTCGAAGAAGCCGACATAGCCGCCGCTCGGAAGCCAGCCGAGCGAGACGGCGAACAGGAGGATCAGCATGATGCCGAGCCAGAAACTTGGAATGGAAAGCCCGCCGAGGCCCAGCATCGACACCAGATAGTCGACGGGCGTGCCCCGCTTGAACGCCGCCAGGACGCCGGCGGGGATGCCGATGAGGATGGCGATGATCATCGCCTGCAGCGAGAGCTGCAACGTCACCGGCAGCTTCTCCACGATCATCTCGCCGATCGGCAGACGGGTGCGGATCGAGACGCCGAAATCGCCCTGCAGCACGCCCCCCAGCCAGCGGAGATACTGGACCGGCAGGGGCTGATCGAGCCCGTATTTGACGCGAATGGTCTCGATGACCAGCGGATCGCGCTCCTCGCCGGCGAGCGCCAGCGCGGGATCGCCCGGCAGGAGTTTGAGCAGGAGAAAAACGAACACCGACACGATCAGGAGGGTCGGGATCGCGACAAGCAGCCGCCGGAGTACGAAGCTCAACATGTTCGTCTGGTTTCCGATGGGCGGCCGCACCCGCAGCAAGGCGGATGCGGCCTGATCTGGTGGCCTATTCGCCGGCGGGCTTCAAGCCGGTGACGCGCAGGATGCCGTCCGGGTAGATCTTGATGCCGTCGATATTCGCCTGCGCCGCATAAAACCACGTCGGGTGGTAGAGCGGAACGGTCGGAAGATCGGCCAGATAGATGTCCGCGGCCTCGTCATAGAGCTTCTTGCGGGCGTCCATGTCCAGTTCCTTGCGGGCGGCGATCAGCACCTCGTCCAGCTTCGGGTTGCTGTAGCCGTTGAGGTTCTGGCTGCCGTCGCTGCCGAAGAAGGTGTAGAGCGTCGGATCCGGGTCGGCGCGGCCGCTCCAGTTGCCGATATAGAGCTCGAAATTGCCCGCCAGGTAGCGATCGATCGCCGACGAGGTCTCCAGCGGCAAGAGGTTGACGGTGAAGCCCGCCTCGCCCGCCATCGACTGGATGATCTGGGCAACGCGGCCATCGGTCAGCGAGTTCTCGTAGGTGATCTCGATGGTCGGGTTTTCTACGCCCGACTTGGCGATCAGCTCGCGCGCCGCGTCCAGATCGCGCGCCGGCATCGGATGCGACGTGCTGTAGAAGGCGCTCGACGGCGGGATCATCTGGTTGTCGGCCGTGAACTCGCCGTTGAACGCAACCTGGTTGATGATGTTGCGGTCGATGGAAAGCTCCAGCGCATGGCGCAGGTCCGCATTGTCGGCGAGAACGCCGGCGCCCGCCTTCTGGCTGATGAAGAGGTGGGAGACGGCCAGACCCGGGGAGGTGTGCAGCGCCAGGCCGTCATCCGAACGGACGGTTGCCAGGTCGGTCGGCGCGATGCGCTCGGCGGCTTCCAGATCGCCGGCCTGGAGGCGCGACAGGCGCACGGTGGAATCCGGGATGATCTCGTAGACGATTGTGTCGTAGCCGATCTCGCCGGCGTTCCAGTAGCCGTCGTACTTTTCGAGCGTGATGGAATCGCGCGCCTTGCGATCGACCAGCTTGTAGGGGCCCGAGCAGACCGGATTGGCGGCGAACGCGTCTGCGGAACCGGCGACGGCCGGGGACACCATCATGCCGGCGCGGTCGGTAAGGATCGACAGGAGCGGCGCGAACGGCGCGTCGAGCTTCAGGACGATGGTGTGATCGTCGACGATTTCGACATCGGTGATCGGCGCGAGCTGCGACTTGCGGCGCGACTCGTCGATCGTCTTCATGCGCTCGATGTTCGCCTTGACGGCCTCGGCGTTGAACGGCGTGCCGTCCTGGAAGGTGACGCCGTCACGCAAGGACATGGTCAGTTCGGTGTTGTCGTCGTTCCATTTCCAGCTTGTGGCGAGCTGCGGCACGATTTCGAGGGTCTCGTTGATATCGACGAGCTTGTCGCACATCGCATCGAACACGATGCGGCCGGCATAGGTTCCGCCGATCGCCGGATCCAGTGCGTCCGGATCGTCCTGCATACCGACACGCAGGGTCTCAGCGCTGGCGGCGGAGGTCCCCAACGCCAGCATGCAGGCCAGAACCATGGATTTTGCTGAAGGTTTCATTTTTTCATTTCCTCTCGGCACGGAGGCCACGTCGCCTCCCGTTTCACCTCAGAGGTAAGCGAACCACAGGATTTTCTATTTGTAAAGTTTCCGAACCAACAAGACTGATAAAGCTTGAAAACTCACACGAGTTATCGCTATTTTGCCCGTATGCCGCTTGACCACGCCGATCAAGCCGCCTATTTGTTCGGCACACTGACTAATTAGGTGCCGCTGCACATGATTGATTTTTCATCCGTCCCGATGTCTCGCCAGATCACGCTTCGCACCGTGATGCGGACGGTCATGGACAGGGGGCCGATTTCGCGCGCCGAACTGGCCCGCATCACGGGGCTGTCGAAGCAGACAATGTCCGAGGTCTTCCGCTTTCTGGAAGACGACGGCTGGCTGGAAGTGACGGGCCGCACGCAAGGGGCCGTCGGCCGCAGCGCGGCGACCTACGAGATCACTCCGAACCGCGCTCTCGTCTTCGGCGCCGATGTGGGCGGCACCAAGATCCAGGCCGCGCTGGCCGATATGAACGGCAAGATCGTTGCCGAAAGCGTCGAGGCGACCGATCCGCGCGGCGGCGAGCACGTGATGTCGCAGCTCGTTTCGCTGAACGCCTCGCTGGCCGAAAAGGCGGGCCTGGCGCCGGAACGCGTCATGGTCGGGACCGTCGGCATCCCCGGCGCCTACAACCGGAAAACGGGCAAGCTGATCATGGTGCCCAACATTCCGGATCTGGAAGGCGTGCCGCTGCAGGCGATCCTCACCGAGAGGATGGGCTGCATGGTGCATATCGGAAACGATGTGAACATGGCGGCCAAGGGCGAGCAGTGGCTCGGCGAAGGCAAGGGCTTCAGCAACTTCGTCTTCATCGCGCTCGGCACCGGCATCGGCATGGGCATCATCAACGAACGCCAGATCCTCAACGGCGCGCGCGGTGCGGCCGGCGAGATCGCGACGCTGCCGATCGGCGCCGACCCGTTCGACAGCCGCACCTTCCACTCCGGCGCGCTGGAAACGATGGTCGGAAGCGCGGCCATCCGCGACCGCTACGAGAGCTATGGCGGAACCCCCGGCCTCAGCGTCCGCGACATCATGGACAGGATCGACGCCGGCGACGAGCGCGCCAGGGCGACGGTCGGCGAAGTCGCGCGCAACATCGCCGCGGCCATCCTGGCGGTCTCGGCCATCGTCGATCCGGAACGCGTCATCCTCGGCGGCAGCATCGGTGCGCGGCCCGAACTGCTCGAACGCGTGCGCGCCGCCCTGCCGCTGTGCATGCCCTCGCCGCCGGAATGCACGATCAGCCAGCTCGGAAGCCGCGCCGGCCTTTACGGAACGCTCGCCAACAGCATCGACCACATGCGCGAGAACCTGTTCGAACTCCCGCGCTACGCGCCCCTGGAAATGCAGGCTGTTCCCGAGGCCCCAAAATGATGTCCGCGCAACAATACGACATTACCGTTTGCGACGTCCGGCCCGACAGGCAGTCGGCGGAAACGGAACTCGCGGCACGGATCGCCGCGCAACTGCGCCTCAGGCCCGACCTGGTTCTGGGCCTTGCGACCGGCAATTCGATGATCGGCGTCTACCGGGCGCTCGTCGGCATGCATCGCAAGGATGGCCTGTCTTTTGCCAAGGCAACGAGCTTCAATCTCGATGAATATTGCGGCCTGCCGGTCGGCCATCCGGCGAGCTTTGCCGCCTACATGCGCGAGCATTTCTTCGCCCATGTGGACATGCCGCCAGGTTCGGCGCATCTGCCCGACGAAAACGGCTGCGCGGACTTTGAGGCCGCCATCGCGAAGACGGGCATAGACCTGCAGATCCTCGGCATCGGCCGCAACGGGCATATCGGTTTCAACGAGCCCGGCGCGCCCGTCACCAGCCGCACGCGCGTGGTGGAGCTGGCCGCGGCAACCCGCGCCGCCAACGAGCGCGACTTCCCCGCTGGCGAGGCCGTGCCCACCCATGCGGTCACGATGGGGATCGCGACGATCCTGTCGGCCCGGACCATCCTGCTGCTGGCAACCGGTGCGGCCAAGGCGGAAGCGCTCGCCGGGGCCCTGGAAGGGCCGGTCACACCGCAAAATCCCGCCTCCTTCCTGCGTCTGCATGCCGATGTCACGGTCATTTGCGACCGCGACGCCGCGCGGCTCTTGTCCTTCTCGCGAAAGACCGCCGATGGTTGAGCGCGATTTCATGAAACCGGGGAAATCCGTGGCATTGGCCGCCGACGCCATGGTTGCGACATCGCACCCGCAGGCGACGCTCGCCGCCCTCGATATCCTGCGCGCCGGCGGCAACGCCGTCGACGCGGCGATTGCCGCCGTTGCGCTGCAGGGCGTCATCGACCCGCACATGACCGGGATCGGCGGCGATTGCTTTGCCCTCTACACGCCGGCCGGCGGCGAACCGGTCGCGGTCAACGGGTCGGGCCGCGCGCCGGCCGCGGCAACCGCCGATCACTATCGCGACAAGGGGATGACCGGCATCCCGGACGGGACCGCCGATGCCGTGACCGTTCCGGGTGCGGTCGACGCCTGGTGCCGTCTGAGCGATAGCTACGGCCGCGCAGGGCTCGACCGGATCCTGCAGCCGGCCATCGCCGCAGCCGAGGCCGGCTTCACCATCACGCCGAGGGTGGCGCTCGACTGGGCGCGCTATGCCGATCGGCTTTCCCCGTACCCTGCCTCCGTGGCGCAGTTCCTCCCCGGCGGCCGCGCCCCGGTGACCGGCGACCGGCTCGCCAATCCGTCCCTCGCCCGGACACTGCGCGCTATCGCCCGCGCCGGACGGCAGGCGTTCTACGACGGCGAAGCCGTCGACGACATGCTCGCGGTCCTCAATGGCCTCGGCGGTCTGCACACGGCGGAGGATTTCGCGGCGACGGCGACGACGATCTCGCCGACCATCTCCGCGCCCTATCGCGGCTGCACGCTGCACGAATGCCCGCCCAACGGCCAGGGCCTCGCGGCGCTGATCATGGCCCGCCTCCTCGACGGGTTCGATCTCGCCGATCCGTCTCTGTCGGCGACGGACCGCATCCACATTCTCGCCGAGGCGACCAAGACCGCCTACCGGCAGCGCGATGCCTTTGTCGCCGATCCGGACGCCATGACCGTCACGGTGGGCGACCTCCTGGCAGAAGCGCGCATCGCGGCGCTTCGCGACCGCATCTCCATGGACACAGCGTCCGATCCCGCCGACCTCGACATGCCGGTCCATCGCGACACCGTCTATGTCAGCGTGGCGGACGGCGACGGCAACGTCATCTCGCTGATCAACTCCGTCTTCTTTGCCTTCGGCAGCGGCATCTACGCGCCGGAGGCCGGCGTCCTGTTTCAGAATCGCGGATGCGGGTTTTCGCTGGAGCCGGGCCACCCGAACGAGATCGGCCCGTCGAAGCGGCCGTTCCACACGATCATCCCGGCCATGCTCTTCGACAAGGACAAGCCGGTCCTGTCCTTCGGCGTCATGGGCGGCCAGTACCAGGCGACCGGTCACGCCCATTTCATCTCTGAGGTGATCGACCGCGGCTTCGACATCCAGATGGCCTCCGACCAGCCCCGCAGCTTTTTCACCGAAGGCGCGATCTCGCTCGAGCCGACCATCGACGATACGGTGCGGGCGGAGCTGGAAGCGCGCGGCCACCGGACGCGCTGGGCGGACGAACCGCTCGGCGGCTGCCAGGCGGTCCGCATCGACCGCGAGCGCGGTGTTCTGTGGGGCGCTTCCGACCACCGCAAGGACGGCATCGCGCTGGGATATTGAGGATGACCACTGAAGCCGACACCAT
Source organism: Rhodobium orientis (assembly GCF_003258835.1). Taxonomy (GTDB): domain Bacteria; phylum Pseudomonadota; class Alphaproteobacteria; order Rhizobiales; family Rhodobiaceae; genus Rhodobium; species Rhodobium orientis. The sequence continues at coordinate 22,056 of NZ_NPEV01000010.1, forward strand.
CGCCCCGCCCACGGTCTCGGTCCGGAACCTGGCTCTCCGGCTGCCCGGCGACGCCGATCGCGCCTATGCGCTGAACGACCTCAGCTTCGACCTGCCGGCAGGCGAGATCCTTTGCATCGTCGGCGAGTCGGGGTCGGGCAAGTCGCTCTGCGCCCAAACCCTGATGGGCCTGCTGCCCCCTGTCATCCATGTTGAGCGCGGCGAAGCGCTGTTCGACGGACGCGACCTTTTCAAGGTGGATGCGAAGACGATGCGCGACATGCGCGGCCGTGCCATCGGCATGATCTTCCAGGAGCCGATGACCGCGCTGAACCCGTCCATGCGCATCGGCGACCAGATCGCCGAAGTGTTCGAGGCGCACGGGATGCTGACCAGGGCCGAGCGCCAGCGCAAGGTTCTGGACCTCGCCCGGGAGGTCCGGCTCCCCGATCCCGAACGCATCGTGCGCGCCTTTCCGCACCAGCTTTCGGGCGGACAGCGGCAAAGGGCGATGATCGCCATGGCGCTCGCCCTGGAGCCGAAACTCATCATCGCCGACGAGCCGACCACCGCGCTCGACGTGACGACGCAGGCACAGATCCTGCGGCTGATCCGCGACATCCAGCAGCGGCGCGGCACGTCGGTGATCTTCATCACCCATGATTTCGGCGTCGTCGCCGACATCGCGGACCGCGTCCTGGTACTGCAGGAGGGCGACGTGGTGGAAACCGGCACGGCCCGAGCGGTTCTCGAGCATCCGCGCCATCCCTACACCAAGGCGCTCCTTGCCGCCGTGCCGACGGGCGTGCCGCCCAAGCGCGCGGAACTGGGCGCCAACCCGATCGCCTGCTCGGTCATCGGGCTCAACAAGTCCTACCGCTCCAAGTCCGGCATGTTCGGCGACCACCGGGTCGTGCGCGCCGTCGACGATGTGAGCTTCCAGATTCACCGGGGCGAGACGCTCGGCCTCGTTGGAGAGTCCGGGTCCGGCAAGTCGACCGTGGCCCGGCTGGTCACCCGTATCGACGAGCCGGATTCCGGCCAGATCCGTCTCGGCGGCGAGGATTTCGGCGCCATGAAGGGCGAAGAGCTGCGGCGACGGCGCAGCCGCATCCAGATGGTGTTCCAGGATCCGTTCGCCTCGCTCAATCCGCGCCGCAAGGTCGGGCTGGCCATCGCCGACGGACCGATGTCGAACGGTGTGCCCCGCAACAAGGCACTGAGCGACGCGCGGGACCTTCTGGTGCTGGTCGGGCTCGATCCGAAGGCGGCCGACCGGCTGCCGCACGAGTTTTCCGGCGGCCAGCGCCAGCGCATCGGGATCGCCCGTGCCCTTGCGCTCGAACCCGACGTGCTGGTCGCCGACGAAGCGGTCTCCGCTCTCGACGTCACGGTACAGGCCCAGGTTCTCGACCTTTTGGAGGGCCTCAGGAAGCGCCTCGACCTCGCCATGCTGTTCATCACCCACGACCTGCACGTCGCGGCGCAGATCTGCGACCGGCTGGCGGTGATGCGGCAGGGAAAGATCGTCGAGACCGGCCCGACGGCGGAGCTCTTCACCAATCCCAGGCACCCCTATACGCGCGAGCTGCTTGCCGCGATCCCGCGAAGCGGCGGCGCCCACAGCAACGACGGACAAGGCTGATGCAGGACCTTCTCGCCCATTACGGCATATGGATCGCGGCGATGGTATTCGCCGGCGTCGTCGGCGGCTTCGTCGCCGGGCTTCTCGGTGTCGGCGGCGGCATCGTGATCGTGCCGGTGCTCTATTTCGTTCTCGGCGGGGTCGGCGTCGACGACACGGTCCGCATGAAGATCGCCGTCGCCACATCGCTCTCGACCATCGTCTTCACCTCGTTGTCGTCGGCGCGAAGTCACTACAAGCGCGGCGCGGTCGACTTCGCGCTGCTGAAATCGTGGGGCCTGCCGATCTTCATCGGCGTCGTCTGCGGCACGGCGATCGGCGGCCAGGTCGACGGGCTCGTGCTGACGTCGGTGTTCGCGGTCGTGGCGCTGCTGGTCGCCGTCAACATGGTGGTGCGCGCCGACAACTCGGCCCTGACAGAGGATTTTCCGAATACCGGCGTGAAATCGGCGGTGGGCGTCTTCGTCGGCCTGTTCTCCGCGATGATGGGGATCGGCGGCGGCACGCTGAGCGTGCCCATCCTGACCGCCTTCGGCTTCGATATCCGCAAGGCGGTCGGCACCGCGGCGGCGATCGGTTTCATCATCGCCATTCCCGGCACGCTCGGCTATGCGCTGGCGGGGTGGGGCGAGGCAGGGCTGCCGGCCGGCTCGATCGGCTACGTGAACCTGATCGCACTCGTCGCGCTGGTGCCGTTGACCATGCTGATCGCGCCGCTCGGAGCGAAGATGGCGCACGCAATTCCGCGAAGGATGCTGAGCTACGCCTTCGCGGCCTTTCTCGGCGTCACCGCAATTCGCATGTTCGCCGATATTTTCAATCAGATCGGGGCCGTTTAGGGGGCGACGCCTTTGCGCCGGACGACCTCCGAAACGCCGTCCCCGGCCTTAAAGCTCTCCTCGACGGTCCGAAATTCTCGCGCGGCCGTTCTGCGCCGCAGCGTGCGTGCTTTCTGACCTGTTAACCCCGGGTCTATCGCAGGAACTTCTTTTCGTTTTCCTTCACATCTTCCATCCGTTGCAGGCGAAAGATCTCTGACACCGGGACGATATCGTTGTTGACGTTTTGGATGCCGCCATCCTCGATAATTCGCGCAAATACCTTCTGCATCGACGTTACCGCGGCTCTGATCGCGTGATTGCCGTAAATGAGAATGCCGACCTTTCCGAGCGCCCTGGCGCGGGCCTCGGTCATCTGTGGATAGGCTGTCGGGACGATCGTGATCGGGATATTTCCATCCCAGGCATTGATGAAGCTTTCGATTTCGTCGGGCGTCTTTTGCTTGGAGTGAATCAGGATCAGGTCGGCACCGGCCTGTTCATAGGCATGAGCGCGCTTCAGCGCCTCGTCCGCGCCAAGGCCGGCAATCAGCGCCTCGACCCGTGCGATAACCAATAGATCGGAATTCCGGCGCGCATATCTGGCGGCTTCGATCTTCCCTTGAAACTCTTCGATCGGAACGAGGTCCTGCCGCCCGCCGGCGACCAGCGACGTCACCTTCGGAAACATCTTGTCTTCGATGACGATCGCGCTCGCGCCGGCCGCCTCATATTGCTCGACGGTGTGCAGCACATTGATCGCGTTGCCATAGCCGGTGTCGACATCGGCAATGATGGGCAGCGTCGTGCGCGCTGCCATGTTTCGCAGATTGTTCAGGTGTTCGGCCATCGAAACCAGGGAGACATCCGCCAGGCCCTGTGCGGCGGAAAACTCAAAACCACTGGCCCATATGCCGTCAAAACCCGCTTCCTCGACAAGCATCGCCGACAAGGGGTCATGCGCGGCCATCACGCGGGCAAGACCGCCATTCGAAACGATCCGGCGAAGATCGTTGTCTGGTTTTCCCATCTTTCTTTCCAGTTCAGGCATGTTTCGAGGCGCGGCGCTCCTTCACGGCGCGTTCAATGGCAGCGCAGGCACGCAAAAGGGTCTCATGCGAAGCCGCATGTGGGTGGGCGGCACCGTCCTTGGCTTTGTCATGCTCTTGCTTCTTCCTGTCCGGATCGTGTTGGTTGCCGCGGTCACCCATACCAGGGGGCCGGTGCTGCACTGGGCCGTTCAGTCTCGAAAACCTGAGCCGGGCGACCTTCCGGCGCCCGGTCAGCACGGCCGTCGACGTCACAGCGATCGCCGGTTTGCCGGATATGGCCGATATCAGGGTCATTGCTCTGGACCAGCTTCAGGCTGTCAGGGATCGTGACATGGTCATCGAGGCATGGCGCGCCGCAAAAGACGCCGCCAAATAGAGATGCGCCAACGGCACCCTCCGTCACTTCAGGTCGCGCAGGAGGGCGCGGGCGAACTGGGCGAAGAGCCCGACGATCCAGTGCCATCCCTCGACGCTGCTGTAAAAGAGCGTGCCCGACGCCAGGAACATCAGGCACAGCAACAGGCCGCCGTTGAAATGCGGGTCTTCCCAGGATTTCAAGGGTGGCCTTCAGCAGGCGGAGCGCGTTGAGGACGAAAGCAAACATTCAGACCTCCCATGTCTCAGAGCGTTTGACTTTGACCGGGAGGTTTCTGCCGTCAAGGTTCGGGTATGCCGCCTCCGCACGGGCAGGTCTGCTGCTGCCTGTCGGGTGAATGCTTGGTGGCGGTGCCTACCGTCATGTTGTGGGCGAGCGTTTCATGCGGCGGCAGACCTGTCGAGACCTTGGCCGTGCCGCTGCGCCCGCACGGGGTATCGCCGCCGGGCGCGGGTTGCCGGGGGCATCGTCAAACGCCCCCGGCCGTGGTTGCGCCGGTGATCTATGGGTCCTGGCGCCGTTGACCCGCGTCTTCCCCCTCGATGGCCGGTTTTGCTGGAGGACTTCCGGCTTTAAGGGGCTAGCGCACGCCGAGCTGCGCCTCGAGCTGTTTCAGGCTCTTTTCGGTCTTCTCGGCGATCTCGTCGACCTCTGCCTCGCCGACGATCAGCGGCGGGGCGTAGCCCAGCGTGTCGTCCATGCAGCGGCAGATCAGGCCGTTCTCATAAGCGATGTGGTCGAAGGAGAGCCCGACCTTGAGGTCCGGGGCGAAGGGCGCCTTCGTCGCCTTGTCCTCGACCAGCTCGATGCCCCACATCAGGCCTGCGCCGCGCACCTCGCCGATGATCGGCGAGGTCTTGGCAAGCTCGTTGAAATGGCCGGAGAGCCGCGCGCCCATCTTTCGCACGTGCTCGACGACGTCCATCTCCTCGTAGATCGCGATCGCTTCCAGCGCCACGGCGAGGCCGACCGGATGGCCAGAATTGGTGAAGCCGTGGCCGAAATTGCCGCCGGCCTCGTTGAACGCGTAGACGGCATCGTAGATCTCACCTTTGGCGACCACCGCCGAGATCGGGAAATGGCCGGAGGACAGGCCCTTGGCGAGCGCCATCATGTCCGGCTCGAAACCGACCGTCTCCTTGCCGAACCAGTTGCCGGTGCGCCCGAAGCCGCAGACGATCTCGTCGCAAAGGGCGAGGATGTCGTATTTCTTCAGGACCTTCTGCACCTCGGCGAAATAGCTCTGCGGCGGCAGGATGATGCCGCCGCCGGCGTAGATCGGCTCGGCGATGAAGGCGGCGATGGTGTCCGGCCCTTCCGCGACGATCAGGTGCTCCAGGTCGGTGCAGAGCCGCGCCACATAGGCCGCCTCGTCCTCGCCGTTGCGCATGCCGCGATAGGGGAACGGCGCCGATGTGTGCAGGAAGCCGGGCAGCGGCAGGCCGAATTCGCGGTGCATGAAGGTCAGCCCGCACAGCGAGGCGCCGACGATCGTCGATCCGTGGAAGGCGCGTTCGCGGGCGATCACCTTGCGCTTGGTCGGCTTGCCGCGCACCGTGTGGTAGACCCAGGCGAGCTTGATCATGGTCTCGTTGGCTTCCGACCCGGAGGTCGCGAAATAGGCCTTGCCGCCGGCCATGCCGGTCAGCTCGACGAGCTTCTCGGCGAGCTCGGTCGCCTTGTCCATCGTCCGGTTGAAGAACGTGTGGTAGAAGCCGAGCTTGCTGTATTGCTCGCTCGCCGCCGCGGCGAGGCGCTCATTGGTGAAGCCAAGGGTCGCGCACCACAGCCCGGCCATGGCGTCGAGATATTCTTTGCCGTCGCTATCGGTGATGTGGACGCCGTAGCCTTCGGAAACCACGAGCGGCCCGTGCTCTGCGAGGTATTTCGGGTTGGTCTGCGAGTGCAGGTGCACCGCGACGTCGCGCTTGGCGATGGAATTGGGACGGAGTGCTTCGTTCATGTCTTTTTCTTTCCCGTAGGTCACATCAGTCTGTCCCCGCTTTGCGCGTCGAAGACGAGCACGTGCCGGGGATCGATTTCGAAATGGATTGCCGCGCCGACGCTGAGATGCACGAAGCCGGGGACGCTGGCGATGAGGTCTCCGCCCTCCCAGCCGAGCACCACATGGGTTGCCGCGCCGACGGGCTGGACGAGCTGTACCTTTGCCGGAATGCCGGCCTCGGTGAGCCGGACATGTTCAGGCCGGACGCCGACCTCGACGGCCGGGCCGGCGCCGGGCGGCGGGACGAAATCCGGCAGAGTCAGCGCGACGCCGGCCAGCCGCAACACCGCACCATCCGCGCCAGGCTCCAGCTCGCCGGGAACGAGATCGATCTGCGGATTGCCGATGAACCGGGCGACATAGCGCGTTGCCGGGCGCGAATAGATTTCTTCTGGCGTGCCGAACTGCTCGACCTTGCCGCGGTTGAGGACCGCGATGCGGTCGGAGATCGACATCGCTTCCTCCTGATCGTGGGTCACGAACAGGGTGGTGACGCCGAGCTGCTGGTGCAGTTGCTTGACCTCCGCGCGCATCTTTACCCGGAGCGAGGCGTCGAGGTTGGAGAACGGCTCGTCGAACAGGAACACGCGCGGCTCGCGCACCAGGGCGCGGCCGATGGCGACGCGTTGCTGTTGGCCGCCGGACAGCGCCGAGGGCAGCCGTTCCAGGAGTGGCGTCAGCTCCAGCGAGGCGGCGACCGCGGCGACCCGCTCGGCGATCTGCGGCTTTGCCATCTTGCGCATCTTCAGGGTGAAGCCGAGATTTTCGGCCACCGTCATGTGCGGATAGAGCGCGTAGTTCTGGAACACCATGGCGACGTCGCGCTGCACCGGCGACAGGTCGTTGACCCGGCGCCCGCCGATCAGGATGTCGCCCTTGGACGGGTCCTCCAGGCCGGCGACCATGTTGAGCGTTGTGGTCTTGCCGCAGCCGGACGAGCCGAGCAGGGTGACGAACTCGCCTTCTTCCACGGTCAGGTTGATGTCGTGGCAGACACCCACGGCGCCGAAGGATTTGTCGACATGTCGAAGTTCGATCTGGGACATGGGGGCTCAACCCTTCATCATGCCGTCGGCAAAGCCGCGGACGATCTGGTTGCGGAAAATGATGGCGAGCGCGATGACGGGCGCGATGCTGATGGCGGCGGCCGCCATCATCTGCCCGAACAGCGTCTGGTACTGGCCGGCGAACTGGGCGATCACCAGCGGCACGGTCTGCGCGTCCTGGCGGGTCAGGATGAGCGCAAAGAAGAACTCGTTCCAGGCCTCCACGAAGGCGAAGACGGCGGCCGCCCCGAGCGGCGGGATCGAGATCGGCAGCACGATATGCAGGAACGTGCCGACGACCCCCGCTCCGTCGACGGCCGCCGCCTTCTCGATTCCCTCAGGGATGGCGAGGAAGAAGCCGCGCAGGATCCAGATGACGATGGGCAGGTTGAACGACAGGTAGACGAGGCCGAGCGCCAGCACGTTGTCGATCAGGCCGAGGCGGCTGATCACCAGGAACAGCGGGATGGCGATGGCGATGCCCGGCAGCATCTGGGTCGCCAGGACGAGAAAGGCGAGCGCGTTGGCCCGCGGCACGGCGAGGCGGGCCAGCGCATAGGCGGCCGGCGCGCCGATGACGAGCGCGACCGCCGTGGAAAACAGCGCGACGATGAAGGAGTTGAGGATGCCGCGGCCGAGGGCGGCGGCGGAGACGATCACCTCGGTGAAGTTCTCCAGGGTGAAATTGCCGAGCGAGAAATCGGGCGGCTGCACGATCAGCGCCTGCTGCTGCATCAGGCTGGAGACGATGAGCCAGAGGATCGGCGCCGCCGACCAGACGACGAAGAGGATCAGGCCGACGACGACGAGGACCCTGAAGCCGCGATCCCTGCTGCGCGCGGAGGCAAAGCTCATGACGAGATCCTACGCTTGCGCGGCTGCATCAGCCAGACATAGGTGATCGCCAGGAGGAAGGTGAGGGCGAAGATGATGTTGGCGATCGCGGCGCCATAGCCGATGTCGAGGAAATTGAAGGTGACGCGGTAGGCGAGGAAGTTCATCAGCACCGTGGCGTCGGCCGGCCCGCCGCGGGTCAGGACGAAGATGATCTCGAACACCCGGAGCGACCAGATGGTCTGCAGGACGACGGCAATCGCCAGCGCGCTGCGCATGGTCGGCAGGGTGACGTGGCGGAACGCCTGCCAGCGCCCGGCGCCGTCCATATAGGCGGCCTTGTAGAGGCTCTGCGGCACCCGTTGCAGGCCGGCAAGGAGCAACAGCGCGATGAACGGCACCGACTTCCAGACGTCGATGAGGAGGAGGAAGCCGAAGGCCGACCACGGCCGGGCGAGCCAGACCTGGTAGTACTCGATGAGGCCGAGGGATTTCAGAAGGCCGTTGAGGATGCCGTAGTTGGAATTGAGGATCCACTTCCACAGCACCGCGTTGGCGACCGGCGCGATCGCCCACGGGACGACCAGCATGATGCGGAAAAAGCCCCAGCGCCCGAGCGGATGATTGAGCAGGAGGGCGACGGCGAGGCCGATGCTGACGACCAGCGCCACCTCGCCGAAGGAGAAGATCATGGTGTTGACCACCGCCCGGCGGAACGTCTCGTCGCCGGCGAGGCGGATATAGTTGGCGAACGAATTCCATTCCTTGGTGACACCGCCGGCGACCAGCCTCACGCTCTGCGTGGACAGGATGAAACTCTCCACGATCGGATAGGCGAGGATCGCCAGCAGCACGATGGCTGCTGGCGCCACGAACAAGAGGCCGGCCCTGCGCCGGCGTCGTTCAAAGCTGGTCGACGACATGGATCATCCGCGCCGGGCGATGATGGCGGAGGCCAGGGTCTCCGCCTCGGCGATGGCTTCGGCCGCGGTCTTCTGGCCCTGCAACGCCTTCTGGATCTCCGTGCCCACCGCCTGGCTGATCTCGTTGTAGTCGGGCGTGACGAAGCTGTCATAGGGGTGCTGGGCCTGGTCGAGCACGACCTTGGCCAGCGGCATGGTGGCCTGCACGTCCGGATCGTTGAGGACGGACAGACGGATCGGCAGCCAGCCGGTGTCGAGCGCCTGCTTCTTCTGGATCGCCGGATCGAGATAGAACTCGATCAGCTTGCGCGCCTTTTCGGCATCCTTGGTCGACTTGCCGATGGTCCAGGCATCGGTGCCGTCGATCGAGGCGGTGCCGGCCGGGCCCGCCGGCAGGACCGATGCGGCGAGCTTGCCGACGACCTGCGAACCCTTCGGGTCCTGCGCCGGCTTCCACATGAACGGCCAGTTCATCATCATCGAGGCGCGGCCGGACAGAAGCACATTGGTCGCGTCGTTGATGCCGACATAGGAGATCGAGCCCGGATCGGTGCCGGCCGCCTGCAGGTCGATCATCATCTGCAGGGCGGCGACGCCGGCCTCGGTGTTGAAGGCGGGGCTGCCGTCCTCGGCATACATGGTGCCGCCGGCCTGCTGCAGGAACGCCATCCAGTAGGACGCGGTACCGCCGATGCCGGCCGGATCGCCGTAGTTCGACACGAAGCCGTAGCGCCCGTCCCGGGTCAGTTCCTTGGTGTAGCGCAGGAACTCGTCCCAGTCCTTGGGCGGTGCGCCGAGGCCGGCTTCATCGAGGTGCTCCTTGTTGTAGAAGAGGGTCAGCAGCGACAGGGTGAAGATTGCGCCGTAGCGCTTGCCGTTCCAGGTCACGGTGGAAAAACTCGAGCCCGGCATGTCGTCGACCAGTTCCTTGGGCAAATCGTCGACGAACGGCAACAGGAAGGATTCGAACTCTGGGACCCAACCGCAATTGTACATCACGTCCCACGGGGCCGAGCCCGAGGCAAAGGCCGTCGCCATGCGGTCGTGCAGCTGCGGCCAGGCGACGAGGTCGTATTTCACGTCGGCACCGTTCGCCGCCTTCCAGGCATCGAACTCTGCGCCGGCGAACTTGGCGGCCCCCGGAGGGGCGGGATCGGGCGGCAACGGGCCGAATACGCCAAGGGTGCTATCCTGGGCAGCGGCCGGGCGGGAAAAACCGTTTGGCAACAGGCTCGCAGCCCCGAGGGCCGCGGCGCCCGTCAGGGCGTTTCTACGTGTAAGCTTCAAGGACATTGCATGCTCTCCATCGTACCGGAACCAGACATTGACGATCTTGAGGCGGGCAATTAATCCCTGTCAATAGTTTGTCTGTCATTATGACATATTAAATCGAAAAGGCGGTTTTCTGCGATGCTCAAAGGCACCAACAACGTCCAGGCCAAGCTCAACAACCTTTGGGTTGTGTTCGAGGCGGCCCGGATTCACGGCCCGTTGTCGCGCACCCGGATTTCCGAAGTCACGGGTTTGTCGAAGCAGGCCGCGTCGGTGCTTGTCGACCAGTTGCTGGAATTGGGTTTCGTCAAAGAGGAAAAATCGAAGGAACGGCGGGTCGGCAAACCGCCAAAACCGGTGTTTCTCAACGACGACGGCGCCTTCACCATCGGACTGCATGTCGACTACGGCCGCATGTCCGGCGTCGCCATGAATCTCGGCGGCAGGATCCTGGAACGCGAGGGCGCCTCGCTGACCGAATTCGCGCCGGACCGGGTGGCGGAAAAGCTGGCCGGCATCGCCCAGCGGTTGCTGGAGCGGGTGGAGATGGACCGCGACCGGTTCTACGGCATCGGCCTTGCCACTCCGGGCCCCTTCGGCGTCGCCGGCATCAGCCCGCCGCGCCTGCCCGGCTGGGACGGCGTCACGCTCGCCGAACACCTGCGCACCGTCGCCGGCGTTCCCGTCGCGCTCGCCAATGACGGCCAGTGCGCGGTCTCGGCCGAGGGGCGGTTCGGCGAGACGGCGCGCACCCTCGGCAATTTCGTCTACATCTATCTCGGCAACGGCCTCGGCACGGGCATCATGGTCGACGGCGCGGCCTTCGGCGGCAACAACGGCAATGCCGGCGAGCTCGGCCACACCATCGCCATCACCGACGGCCACCCCTGCATCTGCGGCAAGCGTGGCTGCCTGGAGACCTATGTGTCGATCGACTCGCTGAGGCGGTTCCTGGAAGAGCGCGGCCAGGCCATCGCCGACATCGGCGAGCTGGACTCCCTTTCAGCGGAGATGCCGGCCGTCTCCGAATGGATCGACATCGGCGCCGAACCCCTTCGCATCGGCGTCAACGCGCTGGAAAACCTGTTCGACCCGGAAACCATCATGCTCGGAGGCGACGCCCCGGCCTGGCTGATCGATGCGTTCATCGAGCGCACGCAGCCGCTCTATCCGTCCGTGTCCCAGGTGAGCCGCAAGATCCCGCGCCTGATGAAGGCGGAACTCGGCGCCGACGCGGTGATCCGCGGCGCGGCGATCCTGCCGGTCCTCAGCCGGCTCAACCCGCACTATTCCGACGAGAACATGTTCGCCTGACCGGCCGGACGATGTCCGCGCCGGAGCGTTCCGGCGCGGTACATGCGGTAGCGAACAGGCAGCGGGCTCGTCGCCAAAGCCGCGCTAGTGGGACGGCCCGATCATCTGGGCCGGCAGCCAGGTGATGATGCTCGGGAACAGGGTGAACAGGATCAGCGAGAACACGATGATGCCGACGAACGGCAGAACGCCGCGGATGATCTCGCCCATGGTCAGGCCGACCTCCTCGGGCGCCGCGCCCTTCAGCACGAAGATCGACATCGCCATCGGCGGCGTCTGGAAGGCCATCTGCAGGTTGATGCAGATCATCATGCCGGCCCACAGCGGATCGAAGCCGAGCTTTGCCAGGATCGGCGAGAAGATCGGCACGATGATGAAGACGATGCCGATCCACTCGATGAACATGCCGAGCATGAACACGATGATCATGATGACCAGGAACGAGGCCCACCGTCCGCCGGGAACGGCGAGGATCATTTCCGCGACGACGTCGCCGGCGCCGGCATTCATGAAGATGCCGACGAAGGCGTAGCACAGCGCGGCGATCAGCACGACGAAGGCGCTGACCCTCAGCGTCTCGATGCTGGCGTCCCGGATCATGCCCCAACTGAACTTGCCGTAGACGACGGCCAGCAGGATGGAGGCGAAACTGCCGACGGCCGCAGCTTCCGTCGGCGGCGCGATGCCGGCGAAGATGGTGCCGAGCACCGCGACCATCAGCGCCACCGGCGGCACCAGCGCCATCAGCAGCTTGCCGACCTTGTCGACGGTGAACGGCGTCACCTGGTCGGCCGGGATCGGCGGGCCGAGGGCCGGATTGAGCTGGCAGCGGGTGACCACATAGAGGATGTAGAGGCTCGACAGGATGAGGCCCGGGAACACCGCGCCCATGAACATCTGGCCGATCGACAGGCCCGCCTGGGGCGCGTAGACCACCAGCATGATGCTCGGCGGGATCAGGATGCCGAGCGTTCCGGACGCGACGATGGTGCCGGCCGCCAGCGAGCGGTCGTAACCGCGGCTGACCATCGGGCTGAGCGCGATCAGCGCCAGGATCGTCACCGACGCGGCGATGACGCCGAGGCATGCGGCGAGGATGGTGCCGAAGATGATGGTGACGAGCAGCAATCCGCCCCGGAACGATCCGAGGGCCTCGTAGAGGCGCTGGTAGAGCTCCTTGGTGATCCCCGACTTCTGCAGCACGACCCCCATGAAGGTGAACAGCGGCACCGCCAGATAGGGGTAGTTCAGCGACAGGTCGTAGAAGCGGGAATAGAGGATGTGGAAGGTCGTCGTCGTGCCGAAGGTCACAAGGCCGATGAAAAAGGCGATGCTGCCGATCACAAAGGCGATGGGAAACCCGGTCAGGGCGAGAACGAAGACGCCACCCAGCATGAGGATGGCAACGAGTTCGGGGCTGAGCTCAATCAAGGGTCTCGTTCCTTACCAAGAAGTAGAGGTCGCGCGCGAATTTCGCGGCGGCCTGCAAGAGAAGCAGGAACAACCCGATCGCAAAAAGGGTGCGGTAGGGGGCGGCCGGCGGATACCAGAAGCTGTTGAACATGACCTCGTTGATGCGCCAGGCGCGGATCGCCCAGGTCACCGACATCTCGAACATGATGATCATCAGCGGGAACAGGAAAACGGCGGCGCCGATCACGTCGATCAGCGCCTTGGTCCGGTCCGAACAGCGGCTGTAGAGCAGGTCGACCCGGGTGTGGGAGTCCTTCATGTAGGTGTAGGACGCGCCGAGCAGGTAGATCGCGCCGCCGGCCATGCACATGGAATCGTAGGCCCAGATGGTCGGGGCGTTGAAGAAGTGCCGGGAGATGGTCTCGAAGGTGCCGATAAGGACCAGGAGCACGGCAAACCACTTCCCAACGGCGCCCGAGGCCGCGCTCAGGCGGTCGATCATTCGCGGTAGCTTTCTTACGAAGGTCACGTAGTCCTCCCTGCCCTTATCGGATGTTGTTTTATTGGCTGGCTTGCGGGCCTGAAGCGGGTTGCCTTCCGTCGGGAGCGAGCAACACGCTTCAGGCCGTTGGTTTCACGCGATTTCTTGTCCCGAAAAGCCTCTCGGCTTTCTGCGAAAGCGCGTCAGGCGTGGGCGGCCTCGTAGGCCGTGCGATACGACGTCATGGAATCGTAGATCTCCTTGAAGATCGGCGATTCCTTCTCGCTCTTTTCGGCGTAGAACGTGTCGGCCTCGGCCGTCAGCGCGGCGACGATGTCTTCGGGCACCTGCCGCACTTCGTTGCCGGCCGCGCGGAACTCCTCGACGGCCTTGATCGACTCGTATTCCAGGTACTCGTGCTGGTCCTGGGTGAAGCGCGCGACCAGACCCTGGACGAGTTCCTTCAGGTCGTCCGGCAGGGCCGCCCAGGCCTCCTTGTTGACGAAGAACACCTGCGGATCGCTCGGCGCGCGGGCGGGCGAGACGTAGACGTATTTCGCCACCTCGTTGAAGTGCATCTTCCAGTTCGAGGCCAGGGTCGAATATTCGAAGGCGTCGATGGTGCCGCGCTGCATGGCCTCGTAGAGCTCGCCGCCCGGAATGATGACGGTTGCCGCGCCGAGGCGCTTGAAGATCTCGCCGCCGTCACCCATGCAGCGGGCCTTCAGACCCTTGACGTCGTCCATGCTCTTCAACTCGACCTTGGAGTGGAAGAAGACCTCCGGCGGCAGGGGCGACAGCGCGCCCGGGAAGGTCATGGCGTTGTAGCTCTCGCCCATCATCTTGTTCATCAGGTCGGCGCCGCCGGCAAAGTCGAACCAGCTCCTCAGCGCGTTGCCGGCAAGGCAGCCCGGACGCGAGCTGATCAGTCCGGCGGCCGGCCATTTGTCGAGATTGTACATCGGGCAGGTGTAGGCCATCTGCAGGACGTTCTGCTCGACCGCGTCCAGTTCCTGGTAGGCGGGGACGATGGAGCCGCCGACGAACGGCTTGACGGTCAGGCGGCCGTCGCTGGCCTTGGTGATCGATTTGCAGAGCATGTCATGATAGATCTGCGAGGGATCGGAGGCGGGGCCGTGTCCGGACGACCGCCAGGTGATCTTGTCCGCCGCCTTGGCGGTGACGACAAAGGGTGCGGCCAGCGGCGCGGCACCGGCCAGGGCTCCGAAACGCAGAAATTGTTTTCTCGTCAGCATCTTGTATTTCCTCCAGTTTTTCATGCTGTCTTTGTTGCCGCCGAGGCTTTCTCGTGCGGCGCCTTTTCCGGCACCTAGTGGAAGACCAGAGAGGTGCCGGTGTGATTGTGGTAGTGGCGTGCGCCGAGCGCGCGCATCTTTTCCGTGGCCACCGGCCCGGTGCAGTGCGACGCGCCGATGACCGAAATGCCTTTCCGGTCGAGATAGTCGAGCGTCAGGGCGAGTCGTTCGGGTGTCGCCTCCATCAGGTGCGTGCCGCCGAGAACGGCATGGATCGGCCGCCCCAGCCGCTTCTCGGCAGTGTCGAGCAGGTTCTTGATGCCCGGATGCGAGCAGCCGACGACGGCGACGATGCCGGGCGGCGTCTCGATGGCCAGCATCACCTCGTCCGAGAACGTGTCGTTGACGAAGCCGTCATCCGTGCGCAGCTTGAAGCGCGGATTGACCGCCTCGTCCTCATGCGTGCGCTCGAAATCGGTGATGATATGGATGCCCGGCACTAGCTCGCTGATCGGTCCGGCGACGGTCGTGTGCCCGATGCCCCTGGCGGCCAGCCAGTCCTCGTCGAAATCGTTGCCGAGGAATTCGTAGGCCGCATCGAGGGCGGCGTATTTTTCAACGAAGAAACCCTTGCCGGTGACGAGCTCGAAGGCCTCGTTCACGGAGGCCAGATGGCGCAGCCCGCCGGTGTGGTCGTAATGGCCGTGGCTGAGGACGACCCGGCCGACGCGTTTCAGGTCGATATGCAGGTGCTGCGCGTTGTGAAGGAGCGCGTCCGAGGCGCCGGTGTCGAACAGGATCTGGTCGCTGCCCGTATCGATGTGAAAGCAGAGCCCGTGCTCGTGCCGGAGCGCCTTGTGCTCTCCCGGGCTGTTTTCGACGACGGTGGTAATCTGGATCATGCAATCCTCCAAAACCGGACGGGTCACCGCTTCGACGAAGCGATGACGTCCTCCAATGCGTTGTTGAGATGTGTGGTCATCTCCACCATGGCGGCCTCCGCATCGCCGTTCCTGACGGCGTCGAGGATGCGGCTGTGCTCGACCATGGTCTTTTCGAGACGGTTCGGTATGTGCAGGCTGGAGATCCAGCCGTCGATCTGCGAGCGCACCAGCGAGCGGATGAGCGCGAACAGCACCTTGTTCCGGGTTGCCTGGCTGAGCAGCCGGTGGAACTCGCGGTCGTGGACGATCGTCTCGGCCGCATTGCCCTCATTGGCCGTGCGCAGCAGTTGCTCGTGGACGCAGGCGAGCTGCGCGATATCCTCGGGCGTCGCGTTGATCGCCGACAGCCGCGCGACCTGGGGCTCGATCATCAGGCGCACCTCGAAGTTCTCGCGTAGCGAGACCTCGTTGGTCTTCAGCCACTCGACGAAGGCGTCGAAGGACTG
Source organism: Rhodobium orientis (assembly GCF_003258835.1). GTDB lineage: Bacteria > Pseudomonadota > Alphaproteobacteria > Rhizobiales > Rhodobiaceae > Rhodobium > Rhodobium orientis. The sequence continues at coordinate 37,860 of NZ_NPEV01000010.1, forward strand.
GCTCTCGCTGTCTGTGATGAAAATGCCCTTGCCGTGCTTCACCGAAAGCTGGCCGCGGGCTTCCAGAATGCGGACCGCTTCGCGGACGGACGACCGGCTGACGCCGAGGCGGGCCTTGAGGTCGTTTTCCGAATAGAACTTGTCACCCGGCGCAAAGCCGTCGTCCGCGATCATCTGCTTGATAGCGTCGACCGCACTTTCCGATAGTCTGATCCTGGTGACCGGTTCCATGCTGTCACCCCTCCCAGGCTACAAGCACGGTGAAGATTTTCTTGTTAACTTGTCTACTCATCAGACAAGTTGGCGTTTGTCACTGCGACGGATCGACCTTCGGCAACACCAGGCATGCGCGAGCGGCCGTGCGAAAGCGGACCGCGGGCCTCGGCGTGTCAGGGCTCCGGCAAGAGATCTCGAGCTGGGTGAGAGATTCTGCCGCAGTCCGTCGCAGCGCCGCGGCTCGACGGCATCGGGTGATCAATGCCGGGATATATGAGGCCGGCTCATCAGTCTTTGCGGCAAAGGGGCATAGTTCCCGGTCGGAGACGGGCTTATAAGTAAAAGCCCTAGGGCACGGTGCGCGTCATGCGCCCGTTGCCGTCGAACACCACGGACCATCCGCCTCCCAGGAGGGTCGTCGCCCGCCTCCCCGTCGCGACCGACCCATCGGCATCGACATCGGCAACAGGTCCCGCGGCATTCGGGCGGCGGGCAGGGCGCCGCGTCGCCGTGCGGGCCGGATGTGCTCCACCAGACTGGAAAAAAGACAATGGACGGGCATTCCCCGCTCTCTTCCGCGGCCTCGGCCCTGCCCCTGCTCGCCCTCGGCATCGGCTCTTTCGGGATCGGCACCACGGAATTCGCGCCCATGGGGCTGCTGCCGGCAATCGCATCGGATATCGACATCTCGATCCCGGCGGCAGGCCAACTCGTAACCGCTTACGCCATCGGCGTGATGCTGAGCGCCCCGGTGATGACGCTGCTGCTGTCGCGGTTCGACAGGAAGGCCGCGCTGATGGGGCTGATGGCGATCTTCGTTCTCGGCAACCTGATCTCCGCGGTCGCCTCCGGCTACTGGAGCCTGCTCGCCGGGCGCCTGATCACCAGCCTGTGCCAGGGCGCCTTCTTCGGCATCGGCGCGGTGGTGGCGACCAGCGTCGTGCCGCCGGAGCGGCATGCCAGCGCCGTCGCCACCATGTTCATGGGCCTCAGCATCGCCAATATCGGCGGCGTGCCGGCCTCGACCTGGATCGGCACCCATATCGGATGGCGCATGGCCTTCGCCGGTGCCGGCGCGATCGGCGTCGTCGCCATCGTCGCGGTTGCCCTGGCGGTGCCGTCCGAGGAAGGCGGCGGAAGCGCCAGCCCCTGGAGCGGCCTGAAGGCCCTCGGTCGCCCCCACATGCTATGGACACTGGTGACAACGGTGGCCTTCGCCGGCGGCTTCTTTGCGGTCTACACCTATGTCGCCCCGCTCCTGCACACGCTCGCCGGAGCGGACGACGCGTTCGTCATCCTGGTTCTGGTACTGATCGGGGTCGGGCTGACCGTCGGCAACTGGCTCGGCGGCCGTCTCGCCGACTGGTCGATCGACAAGGGCGCCGCGATAGGGCTCCTCGCCCTCGGCCTGTCGTCCCTGGCCCTGCCGGTTCTGGCCACCTCGGGCCCCGGCGCCGTGATCGGCTTCTTCGTTTGGGCCGTCGCGGCGTTTTCCTCCGTCCCGGCCCTGCAGGTCCGCGCCATGCAGGCGGCGACGGCCGCGCCGGGCCTTGCGGCCTCGTTCAACATCGCCGCCTTCAACTTCGGCAATGCCGTCGGTGCGGCCGTCGGCGGCGCGACCATCGGCTGGGGCCTCGGATATGGGGCGGTGCCCATCGCCGGCGGCCTCATCGTTCTGGCCGGCCTTGCGATCCTGTGGTGGCGCCGGGCCCCGGCCTGAGCCGCCCGGCACACGGTATGACCAGCGTTAGAGGAGCGGTGACGACGAAGGTGTTCGTTATCGGCGCAACGGTCGGCATCGACCATCGCCTGCTGTCGTCCCTCGGCGGTCATTCCGCGGACGGCGCTTCCTCGGCGAGGTCGATGAACTCGCGCACGGTCCGCAATTCGCTGCGGTCGGCGGCGGCGACAAGGCAGGTCCGGTAGCTCTCCGACAGCTCGCGGATCGGCCGCATCACAAGCTGGCCGGACGGATAGAAGCTCTCCTCCAGGAGAATGCCGACGCCGATCCCGTGCAGGATCGCTTCCTTGACCACCGGAAAGGTCGTCATCTCGATCATCCGCCTCAGCTGCAGCCCGTGCGCGGCAAGGCATTCGCCGACGATGCGCCGGGTCAGCGAGCCGGCTTCCGGCAGCACCAGCGGTTCGGTCTCCAGCTCGCGCAGCGAGATTTCGGGGCGCCCGGCGAGCGGGTGGTCGGCGCGCATATAGGCCATGTAGCGGACCCGTGCCAGCTCGACCGCGACGAGGTCGTCGGTCAGGTCCGGCTCGGTGATGACCGCAATATCGATCTCGCGTCGGCGCAGCTTGTCCATCGCCAGCGTCCAGCTTGCCAGCGTGAAGGTCAGCTTGACGTCGGGGAAGCGCCGGCAATAGCTGCGGATCAGCGGCAGTGCCGGCCGCGGTGCGTTGGCGACGACGTCGAGATGGCCGGCGGACAGCGTGCCGTAGGCGGCGATCTTTTCCGCGATGAGCTGCTCGGCGGTGCGCATGCGGTCCGACAGGGCAAAGAGCTCCAGCGCCGGCTTGGTCAGTTCCAGGCCGCCCCGCGTGCGCAGGAACAGTTGCGTGCCCATCTCCCGCTCCAGCCGGGCGACGTGCTGGGTCACCGCCGACTGGGTGATCCCGAGCACCTTTGCCGCTTTTGAAAAACTGCGTTCGCGGGCCGCATGGGTAAAGGCGGCGATCTGCGGCGAACTGACTTTCACCATGTCCTCCAAGGGCTTGCGTGCCGGTGCCCCGTCGCCGGCGGGTGCATGGGGCAGCCGGCGGACAAGCCGTGGTCCGGCCAGACATTAGTTCGGCTAATAACACTTCACAGGAATGTCAATCGTACTTGCTACCACACCGGCGATCGCAGCAACGGCGACAACGGATCGGACAGCATGGCAACCGTCACCCTTCGCAATATCCGCAAGAGCTTCGGCACCACGGAGGTGCTGAAGGGCGTCTCGCTCGACATCGCCGACGGCGAGTTCGTCTCGCTCGTCGGCCCGTCCGGTTGCGGCAAGTCGACCCTTTTGAAGATCCTCGCCGGCCTGGAACCCCAGAACAGCGGCGACGTCGCCATCGGCGGGCGGGTGGTCAACCACATCCGGCCGAGCCGGCGCGACCTTGCCATGGTGTTCCAGTCCTACGCGCTCTATCCGCATCTGACGGTCGAAGAGAACCTGATGGTGCCGCTGAAGCTGCGCCGCCTGAACCGGATGGAACGTCTTCCCGGCCTCGGCCACCTGATGCCGGGCCGCCGGCAGAAGATGCACCGCATCCGCGCCGTGGTCGAGGAGACCACCGAGACCCTGAAGATCGGCGATCTCCTGGCCCGCAAGCCCGGCCAGCTTTCCGGCGGCCAGCGCCAGCGCGTCGCGGTCGGCCGGGCGATGGTCCGAAAGCCCGTCGCCTTCCTGATGGACGAGCCGCTGTCGAACCTCGACGCCGCATTGCGCGTCCACATGCGCGCCGAGATCGCCGAACTGCATCGCGACCTTGCCACCACCTTCGTCTACGTCACCCACGACCAGGCCGAGGCGCTGACCATGTCGGACCGCATCGCGGTGATGATGGACGGCGAGGTGCTGCAGTTCGCCTCGCCCGACGAGGTCTATCACGATCCGGCGGACCTCCGGGTCGCCCAGTTCATCGGCTCGCCGAAGATGAACACCCTGCCGGGTGCGCTCGGCAGCGGCGGCGCCGTCTCCACGGTCGGCGGCTACACCTTCGCGCGCGCCTTCGACGGGCCGCCGCAGACGGTCACGGTCGGGCTGCGCCCGGAGCACCTGGCGATTGCCCCGAAGGCGCCGAACGGCCGCGCCATCCCGGTCACCGTCCGGCACAAGGAGAACCTCGGCTCCGACTTCTTCATTCACGCCAATGTCGGCGACACCGGCCACACCATGATCGTGCGCACCGAGCCGCACACGGCCCAGAGCCTGCCGCTGCAGGGCGCGGCCGAGATCTGGTCGGTAGAGGACCGGGCGGTGGTGTTCAGCAGCGACAACCGGCGCATCTATGCGAGCGACGAGCTGCGAGGGATCGGCGCGGCCGACCTCGCCCTCGCTCCGGCCGGGGCCGCGCAATGACGGGCCGGGCGCAGGCAAGGACGGTTCCCTATCTCTTCGTTGCCCCGGCGGTGACGCTGATGGTGGTCATCCTCTTAGTGCCGGTGGCCATTGCCGCGCTGCTGTCGTTCACCGACTACAGCCTCGGCAATGCGGACTTCTCCTTCGTCGGCATCGACAATTACGAGGATATTTTCAGCCGCCGCACCTACGCCAAGATGATCGCCTCGTCGCTCATTTATGTGGGCGTGGTGGTTCCTGCCTCCATCGGCCTCGGCCTCGGCTCGGCGCTGCTGATTTCCTCGCTGCGCTTTGCCCAGGACTTCTACAAGGCGGTGTTCTTCCTGCCGACCATGGCGGCGCTTTTGGCCATGGCGATCGTCTGGGAATTCATGCTGAACCCGACCATCGGCTCGGTGAACGCGCTGCTCTCGGCCGGCTGCGCCAGCCCGTTCTGGCACGGGCTCCTGTCCGGCGCCTTCCTTGGCGTCGACCCGGCGACGAGCTGGTACGGCAATGCCTGCGCCACCGGTTTTCCGCTCTGGCTCGGCGACCGCGCCTACGCACTGGGATCGCTGTGCTTCATCGGCGTCTGGCAGGCCTTCGGCTTCAACATGGTGCTCTACCTCGCCGGCCTGACCGCGATCCCGCGCGAGCTCTACCACGCGGCCGAGATGGACGGCGCGGCCTCGGCCTGGGACCGCTTCCGGCTGGTCACCTGGCCGCTGCTCGGCCCGACCACCGTCTTCGTCGTCACCATCACCACGATCCGCTCGTTCCAGGTCTTCGACTCCGTCGAGGCGCTGACCGCCGGCGGCCCGTCCAAGTCGACCTACGTGATGATGTACGCGATCTACGAAAAGGCGATCCGGCAGAACCTCATCGGCATCGGCGCGGCGATCACGGTGGTGTTCCTCATCTTCGTCATGGCCGTGACGCTGATCCAGCGCCACTACGTCGAAAAGCGGGTGCACTACTCATGATGCGGTCCGGAATCGGTGAAACCTTCAAGCACCTGGTGCTCCTGATCGGCGTCGTGATCGTCATCGCGCCGTTCTACATGATGGTCAGCTATTCGCTGAAAAGTCCCTCGGAGATCCAGACGAACTCGGGCGGGTTCGCCGGCAGCCAGCAGCCCTTCGTCGACGAGTATTGCGTCAAGCTCGGCAATCCCGAGACCGCGTGCACGGTGCGCCCGGCCGTCTACAACTACGTCACCGCGTTCTCCAAGGCGCCGCTGCTGCGCTACCTCCTCAACGGCGTCGTCGTCACCGTCTCGATCTTCCTGATCCAGGTCGTCGTCGCGCTGCCCTGCGCCTACGCGCTGTCGAAGCTGACCTTCTACGGCCGCGACGTGGTGTTCTCGCTGGTGCTGTTCTGCCTCTTGATCCCGGTCCACGCGATCGCGCTGCCGCTCTACATCATGCTGTCGAAGGTCGGCCTCATCAATTCCTACGCCGCTCTCATCGTGCCGTGGACGATCTCGGTCTTCGGCATCTTCCTGATGCGCCAGTTCTTCCTGACGGTCCCGGACGAGCTGATCGACGCCGCGCGCATGGACGGCATGAGCGAGTTCTCGATCGTCTGGCGGGTGATGCTGCCGACGGCGGTTCCGGCGCTGCTCGCCTTTGCCATCTTCTCGGTGGTCGCGCACTGGAACGACTATTTCTGGCCGCGCGTCGTCATCACCGGAAACCAGGATCTGTTCACCCCGCCGCTCGGCCTCCGCGACTTCCGGGGCGACCTCGACGGCAACGACTACGGTCCGATGATGGCGATCGCCACGGTGATCGTCACGCCGCTGGTGGTGGCGTTCCTGATCGCCCAGCGGCGCTTCATCGAAGGCATCACGCTGACTGGCATGAAGTGACGCGCCCCGCCCGGGCGCACAGAAAATCGGCCGTCATCGGCGGCTGAACGACGAGACCCTGACCGCCGGCAAGCCAATCAGGGTCTCTTTACAGCGAAGGAGCAACACATGAAGCGTTTGACGATCGCTGCAATCCTTGCAGCCGCCCTGTCCTCGACTGCGCTCGCGGAGGACAAGGTCACCATCGAAGTCGGCTATCCGTATTCGGCCCTGTTCGATGTGACGTTCGAGAAGATCATGCCGATGTTCAACGAACAGTACCCTAACATCGAGGTGAAATTCCGGGCAACCTACGACGACTACGAGGACGGCACCAACACGGTGCTGCGCGAGGCCGTCGCCGGCACCCTGCCGGACGTCACCATGCAGGGCCTCAACCGCCAGGCGATCCTCGTCGACAAGGGCATCGCCCGCTCGCTCGAGCCGTTCATCGCCAAGGAGGCCGACTTTGCGAAGGACGGCTACCACCAGGCGATGCTCGACCTCGGCACCTTCGATGGCGCGGTCTACGGCCTGCCCTTCGCGGTGTCGCTGCCGGTCGGCTACTACAACATGGACCTGATGGCCAAGATCGGCATCACCGAGGCCTCGCAACTGCCGAAGACCTGGGACGAGGTCGCCGACAACTGCAAGAAGTTCCACGAGGCCGGCATCGAGAACCCGCTGTTCTGGGGCTGGAGTATCACCGGCAACTGGTTCCTGCAGGCGCTTATGTGGTCGCAGGGCGAGCCGATCCTGAACGCCGACGGCAGCGTCAACTTCGACGGCGAGGCCGGCCTGACCGCCTTCAAGACCATGCACAAGCTGTTCCGCGAGTGCCACATGAAGAACCTGTCGGGGACCGAGGCCGGCCTGCCCTTCGCGGCCGGCGAAATCGCCATGTACTACTGGTCGACCTCCTCGGTCGGCGCGATCGAGCGCACGAAGGGCGATTTCCCCCTCGTCACCCACGAGTTCCCGGGCATCGGCGAAGCGCCGAAGGGCCTGCCGGCCGGCGGCAATGCGGCGATGCTGGTCTCGACCTCGGACGACCCGGCCCGGCTGCAGGCGGCATGGACGTTCCTGAAGTTCATCACCTCCGGCGTCGGCGCCTCCGTCGTTGCCGAGACCACCGGCTACATGCCGCCGAACAAGGCCGCCAACGACCTCCTTGCCGACTTCTACAAGAACAACCCCAGCAAGGAGACGGCGGTGCGCCAGGCCGACCTGTTGAAGGACTGGATCGCCTATCCGGGAGACAACGGCCTCGCCATCACCCAGGTGATCTATGACGGCATCGAGGGCATCGTCACCGGCGAGAACGACGACATGGAGGAGTTGCAGCAGGAACTGGTCGAGGAAGTCTCCGACCTGCTGCCGAAGAAGTAGGCCGCGCCTGCGCCAGCGGAACAAACGACAACGGGGCCGGCCGGATTGTGCCGGCCCCGCACGCTGACGCGCCCGCGCTCCTCTTCGCCCCCTTGACCGATCCTCCGACCGTCGATTGACCGGCGGGTTTCCGCCCGCACGACATGGAATGAACTGCCGTCATGCCGATGAAGCTGCTGCACCTCACCGATATCCATCTCACCACGCCGGGCCAGACCATCGCCGGCCGCGACTCCAATGCCAATTTCGAGGCGGCCGTCGCCCATGCGCTGGAGCATCATCCGGACGCCGAGCTGATGGCGATTACCGGCGACCTCTCCGACTGGGGCGACCGCGAGGATTACGAGCGTCTGCGGGTCCTGATCGAGCGCATTCCGGTGCCGGTGGCGCTGTGCATCGGCAACCACGACGACCGGCCGACCTTCCTTGAGGTGTTTCCGGAATATGCAGGGGAGGGGGGATTCGTTCAGACGGTCCATGAGACGTCGGCCGGGCGCTGCCTGTTCCTCGACACCTGGGGGCCTGAGACCCATGAGGGCCACTATTGCGCCGCCCGGCAGGCCTGGCTGGAAGGACAACTGGCGGCGAGCGAGGGGCCGGTGTTTCTCTTCATGCACCACAATCCGGTGCCGACCCATGTCGCGCCGCTCGACGAGATCCGCCTCAAGGACGACGCGGCGTTCCGGCAGATCGTCGCCCGCCACAGGGACAAGGTCCGGCACATATTTTTCGGCCATTGCCACCTGCCGGTGACCGGCTCGGCCGGCGGCGTGCCGGTGACGAGCCTGCGCGGCACCAACCACGCCGGCTTTGCCAATTTTCCCGAAACCGCCCTGTTGACCGGTTCCGACCTGCCGCCCGCCTACGGCGTCGCCTTCGTCGCCGACGACTACGTCACGGTGCACATGGTCGAGTTCGGCCATGACGGCAAATTGTGGGCCGAGAACGCGCCCGACTATGCCAGTTGGAACCGGGCGACCATGGTGCGGTGAGGGGAGGGACCGGAAGGCGCTCCGGCGCATGGGGCGATCGCCGGCGGCAGCTGCCAGCGATCGAAGGGTGCCGTTGCCTTACACCTTGCCATAGACCGGGAAGACGCTGGCATCGCCGTAGTCCTTGATCGGCTCGGCATTCTTCAGCGTTTCCATGTCGGCGCCGGAGATCTCGAAGTCGACGGCCGCGTTGGTCTTCATATGCTCCGGGTTCGCCGTCTTCGGCAGGGCGACGAGGCCGAGCTGGAGGACGTAGCGGATGCAGAGCTGCGGGACGCCGACGCCGTATTTCTCGGCGAGCGCGCCGATCTCGGCATTGTTCAGGATCTTGCCGTGGCCGATGGGCGAATAGGCCTCGATGAGAACGTCCTTGCCCGTGGCGTAGTCGATCAGGTCGAACGGCGTGTTGCTGACATGGGCGAGGATCTGGTCGACCATCGGCGTCACCGAGCCGTTGTCGATCAGGTTGTCGAGGTCCTCCTTCTGGAAGTTCGACACGCCGATGGAGCGCAGCTTGCCCGCCTTATAGGCCTCTTCCAGCGCCCGCCAGGCTTCCGCATTGCCGGCGAAGTGGTGATCGTCGCCGTGGAATTCGGCCCAGGGCTTGGGGCTGTGGATGATCATCAGGTCGATGTGATCGAGGCCGAGCGTCTTCAGCGAGCCGTCGATCGCCGCCTTGGCGCCCTCATAGTCCTTGATCTCGGCGGCAAGCTTGGTCGTCACGAACAGTTCGTCGCGCGCGACGCCGCAATTGCGGATGCCGTCGCCGACGCCGTTCTCGTTGCCGTAGGCCTGGGCCGTGTCAATGTGGCGATAGCCGAGTTCGACGGCCGTGCGGACGGCGTCCGCGACCGCGCCGTCGTCGATCATCCAGGTGCCGAGCCCGAGCTTCGGGATCTCGACGCCATTGGCAAGGGTGAAGGTTTCTTTCAGGATCATGTGACTGTCTCTCATCTGGGGCGGCTTCTGACCGCGTGTCGTGCCGGATCGGGCAGGCCCGCTGCCTGCGTCACGCCGGACCGTCTGGCCGGGACGCGGCATTGGAACGTTCACGGCCGCCGCGCGGCGCGTTCGGGAACAGCGCGGCAGCGACGCGATGCGATGCGAAGCGGACGCGATGCCCGCCGGATCCATGACCTGCAATCTAATGCAGTCGGACCGGCCGGATAATCGCGTCAAAACTGATTTGATTTATGAATGCTGAACATAAATGGCGGGGCATCGCCGGAAACGGCAATAGATGCACCGGCCTTCGGGGGCGGCGCCGGGGACAAGCCCTGGCGTCCGCCGCGCCCGCAGTCAGAGAACGTCTCGTCGAAACGAATTCACCAGACGGTCTCTATCCGTGTGTTCTTGCGCGTGTCTTTTTCCCAAAACCGGTTCCCGCTTTCGCGAGACAGGCTCTTAGGAAGCGCCGCCGGCCCGTCGTGCCGGAGCTTTCTTCTTGCGTCCGGGGATGAGGCCTTCGCGCTGCGCGAGCTTGCGCGCTGCCTTGCGGCCGCGCCGGATCGCCTCGGCCTTTTCGCGCGCACGCTTCTCGGACGGCTTTTCATAGGCGCGACGGGCCTTCATTTCGCGGAAAAGGCCCTCACGCTGCATCTTCTTTTTCAAGACGCGAAGGGCCTGGTCGATGTTGTTGTCTCTGACGAGGATCTGCAAATTTCATCCTAACTTTGGTAAGCACTGCCGGAGCAGTCCGGTGGCGGCCACCGGGCCGGCGTCCGGCCGTCGCGTCCGGACCCGAGGGCCGGGACGTCGACCATTTGCGCGCCAAAGCCGCGACTTCTACTGCGCGGGCGCGCCGGTGAGATGAAGCCGCAGCCGCCAAGGCAGGCCGCGGCCTCGATATCGCAACGAGAGCCCCGAAGGGCTCTCTCGCGAACTAGACGAGCTCGATCGTGCTGACGGCGGTCTTGCCGTTGCGCGAATCGACTTCGGTCTCGAAAGAGACCTTCTGGCCGTCGCGCAGGCCCGAGATTCCGGCCCGCTCCAGCGCAGTGGCGTGGACGAAGACGTCGCGCTCGCCATTGTCCGGCTGGATGAAGCCGAAGCCCTTTTGGTCATTGTAGAACTTAACGATTCCCGTAGTCACGGCGTACCCTTTTCGATTTCGAATACAGTCTGCATATGAACTGGCACACGAGGCTCGCGGCCAATTTCCGGATGTCTGTGTTTTGGAGAGAAAGTCTGAAACGAGCGCGCTCCAATAGAATGGAGCGAAGCGACCCAGCCGTCCGGCCAAAATCCGTATCGCCTAAATAGGGCCGTTTGGCGCATTTCACAAGCTCGGACTGCGGCGTCGGCCCGTTGAGGCCGCCAGATGGCGCCGCGCGGCGGTGCGCCCGCGCCATTCCCGGCGAAATTCCTCACTCCCGCGCGCCGTCCTGTTCGGCCTCGTCGGTCGTTTCTTTTCGTGCCTCGGATTTCTCTGCCTTGGCCTGAAGCCGCTCGGCCTTCTTGGCCGCTTTCGACTTGTCCCGCTCGGACCGTTCAAATCTGTAATTCGGTTTACGTGGCATCGTCGGCCTTTCCCGGTTGCCGCTTCAGGGGGTAGGTGCTGCTGTCGTAGATCTGGCGGATTTCCTCGCGCCGGAACCGCTCCCCATTGACTTCGAGAATGGCGCCGTTCAGCCGGACGGCGGACAGCTCTTCGATGGAATAGCGCACCGCCTCGGCGAGCGAGTCGAACCGCCTGTAGGTCATCGCATTCTGGCCGACGCGGCGTTTGCCCGTGGTGTAGAGTTCGGCCGGATCAAGAAAATTGAAGCTCGTCATCGTTTCCGCCGGCCCGTTCTGTAAGGCCGCCTCCTGTGTGTCGTAGCATCGCGCCCGCGCGGCACGCCAGATGCCCGTAAGGTCGCGCGAAGACGGCCCGGAACGTGCGGGCCCGGCAGGGATTGCGCCTGTCGCGAATTGTCGTTCCCTGTGACGGCCAGGCGGCGCGTGTCGATGTGCCGGAAAGTATGACCGCCTGGTTTTTCCGCGCCCACATGACCGGGCGCAGCCTTTCAAGAAAATATCTCGTAAAAACAACGCCCGGCGCGCCGGATGGATCGCGCAAAAACGAGAAAATTCTTCTTATTGATGGACCGCAGACCGCGAAAAGTCAAGATTGACGGGCTATTGCGAAATTGTCCGACAGGGAAACTTCATGTTTTCCTGCTTGGCAAACGGCACGTCGAAAAAATATTTTCGATCTGCAATCGAAAATCGGTGCCTGAACTGTTCGGGACACGGATCGAGCCCGGTCCAAGCGCGCCCGACAGGGCCCGGCCGCGGCGGAAGGGCGACGGAGCGCGCGGCCGGCGAATGTGCTCTGCCGCATATGCCCGGCCGACCATATGCGGCAGAACGCCGCCCATCCCTCAAAAAACCGCTGGGTTATGGCTTTTCCATTGACCGCCCGACCCGTCCGTATATGCTTTTGACGACATATGACTGTGGATCGACAATTCCAATTGGCTTTCTTGATATGAGCACGATCGAGCAGGTGCTGTCCGCCCTTGCAAACCCCGTTCGCCGGGAGGCGATGCGGCTGTTGATGGACGGCCACGAAATGTGCCTGTGCGAATTCATGGACCGGCTCGGCATCGCCCAGTCGAGCATGTCGCGCCACATGACGGCGCTGAAGACTGCCGGCCTGGTGATCGACCGCCGCGATGCCCAGTGGGTGCGCTACCGGCGCAACGCCAGTCTCGATCAAGGCTATAAAGTCGTGCTGGAGGCCGTGCTGGCCGCGCCGGAGACGGCACGAAGCGTCGTCGGCGGAAGGAGCGCGGCGTGAGCACCGTCGACCTTCTGCCGACGCGGCCGTCGCCGCGAACCGGGCTCTGGCTCGCCGGCACCGCGCTCTTCGTCGTTGGGTGGGTCCTCGTCTATTCCCAGCTTGCGCCGTTCGCCGCATGGGCCGTGTCGCTGCTGCCGCTTGAGCCTGGCAGCCACGCATACGAGGCCGCCGCCTTCTTCCTCTACGACGCGCCGAAGGTGCTGCTGCTGCTGACACTCGTCGTCTTCGCAATGGGCATTGTGCGCAGCTTCTTTTCCGCCGAGCGCACCCGCGCTCTGCTCGCCGGCCGGCGCGAGGGCGCCGGCAACGTCGCGGCGGCAACGCTCGGCATCGTCACGCCCTTCTGTTCCTGTTCGGCCGTGCCGCTGTTCATCGGCTTCGTCTCGGCCGGCGTGCCGCTCGGCGTCACCTTCTCGTTCCTGATCGCCGCGCCGATGGTCAACGAGGTGGCCGTCGGGCTGCTCTTTGCCCTCGTCGGCTGGAAGATCGCGCTCGCCTATCTCGGCTTCGGCCTCGGCGTCGCCATCCTTGCCGGCTGGGTCATCGGCCGGCTGCACCTGGAGCATTGGCTGCAGGACTGGGTCCGCAACGTGCGGGCCGGAACCGCCGAGCTTCCCGCCAACGAGTTGACCGCCGTCGACCGCATCAAGGCCGGCATCGACGCGGTGCGGGACATCGTCGGCAAGGTCTGGAAGTGGATCATCGTCGGCATCGCCGCCGGCGCCCTCATCCACGGCTACGTGCCGGCCGGCCTCCTTGCCGAGATCATGGGCCGCGAGGCCTGGTGGTCGGTGCCGGCCGCCGTCGTCCTCGGCGTGCCGATGTATTCCAACGCTGCCGGCATTATCCCGGTCGTCGAGGCGCTGATCGGCAAGGGCGCGGCGCTTGGCACCGTGCTCGCCTTCATGATGAGCGTGATCGCCCTGTCGCTGCCGGAGATGATCATCCTGCGCAAGGTGCTGACCGTCAAACTGGTGGCGGTGTTCGTCGCCGTCGTCGCGACCGGCATCCTGGCGGTCGGGTTCCTGTTCAACGCCGCCTTCGGATAGGCAAGAGACCGGAGAAAGAACGGATGAAAGAGGTCAAGGTCCTGGGGCCAGGCTGCAAGCGCTGCGAGACCACGGCCGAGATGGTGCGCACCGAGGCGGACCGGCTCGGCATCGACGTCACCGTGGAAAAGATCACGGACTACGCGGAGATCGCCGGCTACGGGGTCGCCTCGACGCCGGGCATCGTCGTCGACGGCAAACTCGTCCATGCCGGCGGGCTGCCGAAGCCCGACGACCTTGCCAGATGGCTCAGCGCCTAGCCGATGGCCATCGTCATTCACCACAACCCCGACTGCGGCACCTCGCGCAACGTGCTCGCCACCATCGAGGCGGCCGGCTACGCGCCGGTCGTCATCGAATACCTGAAGGAAGGCTGGACCCGGCCGCAATTGCTGGCCCTCTTTGCCGCCGCCGACATCACGCCGCGCCAGGCGCTGCGCACCACCAAGTCGCCGGCAAAGGAGCTGGGATTGCTCGATCCCGCCGCTACCGACGAGGCCCTGCTGGACGCCATGCTGGCGCACCCGGTGCTGGTCAACCGGCCGATCGTCTGCTCGCCGAAGGGCGTGCGCCTCTGCCGGCCGAGCGAGACCGTGCTCGACCTCCTCGACCGGATGCCGCCCGGCCCGCTCTACAAGGAAGACGGCGCAATGATCCTCGACGCGGAAGGAAACCGCGTTGGCTGACGCGTCCGATCCCACCCCTCAGCTTGACGAAGCGGCGTTTCGCGAGATCGACCCGGAACGGCTTTTCGCCGTCGGCCGGTCGACCCACAGGCCGCGCATCCTGCTGCTCTACGGATCTCTGCGCACCCGTTCCTTCTCGCGCCTGGCGACGGAGGAGGCCGCCCGCATCCTGCAAAGGCTCGGAGCGGAGACCCGGACCTTCAATCCCTCGAGCCTGCCGCTGCCGGACGATGCGGAGACAGACCATCCGAAGGTTCAGGAATTGCGCGACCTCGCCATGTGGTCGGAGGGCATGGTCTGGTGCTCGCCGGAACGGCACGGCTCCATGACCGGCATCATGAAGGCGCAGATTGACTGGATTCCCTTGGCGCTCGGCGCCGTGCGCCCGACCCAGGGCAAGACCCTTGCCGTCATGCAGGTCTGCGGCGGCTCGCAAAGCTTCAATGCCGTCAACCAGCTTCGCATCCTCGGGCGCTGGATGCGCTGCATCACGATCCCGAACCAGTCCTCGGTGCCGAAGGCATTCCTGGAGTTCGGCGACGACAACCGGATGAAGCCGTCCGCCTATTACGACCGCATCGTCGATGTGATGGAGGAACTGGTGAAGTTCACCCTCCTGACCCGCGACGTGGCGCCCTATCTCGTCGACCGCTTCAGCGAGCGCAAGGAGAGCGCCGAAGAGCTGTCGCGCCGGGTCAACCAGAGGGCGATATAGAGACCGCGTGGCCGGCCCCGGTCGTCCTTATCCCGCGCCGGAAAAGGCGTAGCCGACCCCGTGCACCGTCTTGACGTAGCGCGGGTTGGCCGGGTCGTCCTCGATCTTGCGCCGAAGCCGCATGATGTGGACGTCCACCGAGCGGTCGCCCACATAGGAGGCCCGGCCGCGGGCGATGTCGAGGAGCTGGTTGCGGCTCAGCACCGCCCCGGGATGCTCCATCAGCGCGGCGAGGATATCGAACTCCGCCGTCGTCAGGCCGGCGTCGAGGCCGGTCTCCCGGTTGACGAGGACGCGCTGGACCGGCTTCAACGCCCACGGGCCGAACGCCTGCTCCGCGTTGGCGGTGCTCTCCTGCGCCTCATGCTCCGGCGCCCGGTAGCGCCTCAGCACCGACTTGATGCGGGCGGCGAGCTCGCGCGGCTCGAAAGGCTTGGTGACATAGTCGTCGGCACCGAATTCCAGCCCGATCACCCGGTCGAAGGCCTCGTCGCGAGCCGACAGCACCACGATCGGCAGGTTCGAGCGCCGCCGCAACTCCTGGGTCAGTTCGAACCCGTCCCGGTCCGGCAGGCCGATATCGAGGATGACGAGGTCGACGGGCGCTGCCTCGAACGCCTCCAGCATCGCCTCGCCCGTGGCCACCGTCGTCACCCGGTAGTCGAGCTTGGTCAGATAGCGCTGCAGGAAGTCCGTGATCTGCGGATCATCGTCGACGACGAGGATATGGTCGGCCATTCAGGTGTTTGCCCCTTTTACGCGCATTGTATTCGATGATTGCGCGCTTTGGTCGTGTTGCCGGCAGGCTTGCATTTCCGCCCCGTCTTGCGAGGATAACCGCAGCCGGTGAAATCCGGCAAAGGATTTGGCGAGCCCGCCGGGCGGGTCCGATACCTTCAGCGGCATTCGCGTGCGACGCATGCGATCCTTTTGCGATCCACGGAAGGAACCGGCATGGCCTGGCTGTCCCTTGTCGCCAATCGGCGCCTGCGCTCGCTTCTGATCGTCGGCGGTGCCACCTTCCTCCTGGCCTCGACCGTGCTGCTCGGCCTCTATCTCGGCCTTGAGACCAACCATCGCCTGCAGGCGATCAAGACAAGCTGGGTGCAGTTTTCCGAGGAAGCCGACCGCAAGGGCGCCTGGATCAGCGAGATCCGCGGCCTCATGGGCTATGGCGGTATCATCCATAACTTCAAGAATTACGTCCTGCGCAAGGATGAGGCCTATCTCGACCGGCTCGAAGACCAGCTCGTCCCGTTCCATTCCGCGATGCGGGCCTATCGGGAGAGCCTGCCGCCCGGCGAGGAACGCGATGCCCTTGCCACGATCGAGGAGACCATCCGCCGCTACGAGGCGAAGATCCCGATCGCCCGCCAGGCCGACCGCGAGAACTGGCCGGTGACGGAAACCGACCGGCTGGTCAAGGTCGACGATACGGCGGCGATCGCGGCGCTGGCCCGGCTGGAGGCGATCTGGACCGCCAAGCGCACCGACGCCACCCGCGATATCGTCACCGCCGTTGCCGAGGGCGAGCGGCTGATCACTATCGGTTTCATGTTCCTGTCCGCGCTCGGCGTCGTCGCCCTGGTGCTGATCGGGCTCCTCTTTGCGCTGCTTCGCGAACTGCAGGCAACGGTCTTGCGCCTGACCGAGGAACTGTCGGAGCGGCGGCGCGCGGAACAGGCGGAACGCAAGCTCTCGCGTGCCATCGAGCAGAGCCCGGCGACCATCATCATCACCGACACCGACGGGCGCATCGAATACGTCAACGCCAAGTTCGAGACCCTGACGGAATACTCCCGCGCCGAGGTCATCGGCGAGACGCCGCGGATGCTGCGCTCCGGCAACACGGCCGACGAGACCTACCGGCGCCTGCGCGTGCAACTGCTGTCCGGCAAGGAGTGGCGCGGCATCTTCCGCAACCGCAAGAAGTCCGGCGAGCACTACTGGGTCGAGACCACCATCCTGCCGCTGAAGGACGATGACGGCCAGATCATCAACTTCATCAGCACCGGCGAGGACATCACCGAAAAGCGCCGCGCCCGCGAGCAGATCGCAAGGGTCCAGAAGATGGAAGCGGTGGGCCTGCTCGCCGGCGGCATTGCCCACGACTTCAACAACATCCTGACCTCGATCCTCGGCAACCTGCACCTGGCCCGCCTCGATGCGCCTGAAGACGGCAGCCTCGACGAGGAGCTGGAACACGCCGAACTCGCCGCCAAGCGCGCCCAGAGCCTCGTCAAGCAGCTCCTGACCTTCGCCCGCCGCCAGCCGGCGACGCCGACGCGCCTGCGCCTCGGCGAGGCGATCGAGGAGGACGTGCGGTTGCTCAGGGCCTCGATCCCCGTCAATGTCGGCTTCGACGTGCGCATTGCCGATCCCGACATCACGGTGATGGTCGATCCGAGCCATCTGCACCAGGTGATGATGAACCTGTGCCGCAACGCCGCCGAGGCGATCGGCACGGCCAAGGGAACCATCGCCATTACCGCCGAGACGTCGGGCCGGCCCGATCCGGACCCCGGCGACCACGAGGCCGATACCGCGGTCCTCGTCGACAGCCTGCCCGCCGATTGCGACCGTTGGGTCCGGCTCAGCGTCGCCGACGACGGACCCGGCATGCCGGACGACGTCGCCTCCAGGGTGTTCGAGCCGTTCTACAGCACAAAACCCGTCGGCAAGGGCACCGGCCTCGGCCTGTCCATGGTGGCGACGCTCGCCCGCGAGATGGGAAGCCGGGTGACCCTTCGGACCCGGCCGGGAGAGGGGGCGGTGTTTTCCCTCTACCTGCCGCAATGCGAGGCCCTGGCCATGGCCGAGAGCCGCAACGCGGCGCTGCCCGGAGGCCGCGAGCGCCTGCTCCTCATCGACGACGAGGTCGACGTCGTCTCCACCTATCGCCGCATCCTCATCCGCCTCGGCTACCAGGTCGAGGCCTATACCGAGCCAAGGGTCGCCATGGCCGCCTTCGCCGCCGTGCCTGGCCGCTTCGATGCAGTGGTGACCGACATGGTGATGCCGGAAATGTCGGGCGAGGAGGTGGTCGAGGAGGTGCTGCGTCTCAGGCCCGACTGCCCGGTGCTGATCGCTTCCGCCTATCACCCCGAAACGCCGGGCGAGGCGGCCGGGCGCCACGTGGCGTTCCTGGAAAAGCCGGCGGATCCGGCGGTCTTTGCCCGCACCCTGCGTGCCCTCCTCGATGAGGCCCAGGGACCTGGCGATGCTTCCGACCCGGCGGCCCCGCGGCTCCGGCGAAACCGCCCGTAACACTTTTTAACAATTCGGCGGCGCGCCGGAAAAACCGGCGTTACATGCAAGACCTAGCATAACTTCCGTTGCCTCCCCCCGCAGCAGCAGGCGCCTGGCGGCGGATCGTCGTCTCTCCGGAACGCTCTCAAAATGTTCCGAAAAGCCGCCAGGTGCCGGCAACGGGTCCGGCCGCAACGCGCATCGCTGCGCCAACCAGAACAAAAATCTTTGGAGTTACCGCCGTGCCGCAGGAAGGGCCAGACCGGCTTGCCCGTTCGGTGACGGCCGGCCACGACTGTCCGGCCTGTCCCCTTGAGGGCTGCAGCTTCCGCGCGGTCGTTGCCGAGGCGGCGGCGCGCCGGACGGTGCGTCCGCAGCACCAGTACGCGATTTCCCGCGGCGAACGCATCATGGAAGACGGCCCGGCCTGCAAGCGCATCTGGGTCGTCGTCAGGGGACTTGTCGCGCTCGCCACCGTCCTGCCCGACGGGCGGCGCCAGATCACCGACCTCAGCGCGCCCGGCGACGTCATCTGCCCGGTCGGCGCCCTCACCGGCACGGAAAGCTGGGTCGAGGCGCTCGGGCCATCGGTGGTTTGCCAGGTTGCCCTCGCCGACCTGATGGCGCTGAACGGCCACGCTCACAGCCTGATGGCCGGGCTGTTCCGCCACACCCACCGCCAGCTCGAACGCCACAACGGAAACATGGTCATGCTCGGCCGCTTCGACGGCATGGAGCGGGTCTGGCAGTTCCTCGTCGAGATCACGCGGCGGCTCGGCCGGGAGGGCACCGGCGGCCACCGTGTCGACCTGCCGATGAGCCGCGAGGACATCGCCGACTATCTCGGCCTCAACTCCGAGACCGTCAGCCGGCTCTTCAGCCGCATCCGCAAGACCCGCCTGGTGACCTTCATCTCGCCGACGGAGTTCATCGTCCACGACCTCGCCGCGCTGGAGCGCCGCCTGCCGACCTCGGCCCAGCCGACCGAGTGGCTGTTCGGGCGCATCCTGTTCGGCTGGCACGCCCCCGACCCGGCAGAGGAAGCCCCCCGATGATCGTCGAATTCGGACATTTCGCCCTGTGCCTGGCGTTCGTCGTCGCGCTCGCCCAGGCAGTCGTGCCGCTCATCGGCGTCGCCCGCGGCCATGCCGGCGCCATGCAGCTTGCCGACAAGGCGGCCGAGATCCAGTTCCTGGCGATCGCCGCCGCCTTCGCCGCGCTCACATGGGCCTACGTCCAGTCGGACTTTTCCGTCGCGACGGTGGCCGCCAACTCGCACTCCACCAAGCCGCTCATCTACAAGATCTCCGGCGTCTGGGCCAACCACGAGGGCTCCATGCTGCTGTGGGTGCTCATGCTCGCGCTCTTCGGCGCGCTGATCGCCCTGTTCGGCGGCAATATCCCGACCTCCATGCGCGCCAGGGTGCTTTCCGTCCAGGCGATGATCGGCGTCGGCTTTCTCGCCTTCATCCTCATCACCTCCAACCCGTTCCTGCGCCTTGCCAACCCGCCGATCGACGGGCGCGGCATGAACCCGCTCTTGCAGGATCCCGGCATCGCCTTCCACCCGCCCTTCCTCTATCTCGGCTATGTCGGCTTTTCGACGGCCTTTTCCTTCGCCGTCGGCGCGCTCCTTGCCGGCCGCATCGACCCGAGCTGGGCGCGCTGGATGCGGCCCTGGATCCTGATCGCCTGGGCCGGCCTGACGCTCGGCATCGCGCTCGGCTCCTGGTGGGCCTATTACGAGCTCGGCTGGGGCGGCTTCTGGTTCTGGGACCCGGTGGAAAACGCCTCCTTCATGCCCTGGCTCCTGGGCACCGCGCTGCTCCATTCCGCCATCGTCGCCGAAAAGCGCGACGCCCTGCAGAAATGGACCATCCTGCTCGCCATCCTGACCTTTTCGCTGAGCCTCATCGGCACCTTCCTGGTCCGCTCCGGCGTGCTCTCCTCCGTGCATGCCTTCGCTGAGGATCCCGAACGCGGCGTCTTTATCCTGGCGCTGCTCGCGCTCGCCATCGGCGGCTCGCTCGGCCTCTTTGCCTACCGGGCATCGGAGATCCGGGGCGGCGGGCTCTTTCAGCCAATTTCGCGCGAGGGCGGCCTCCTCCTCAACAACCTGTTGCTGGCGGCGGCCTGTGGCGCCGTCTTCATCGGCACGCTCTATCCGCTGTTCCTGGAGATGGCGACCGGCGCCAAGATCTCCGTCGGCGCACCCTTCTTCAACCTGACCTTCGTGCCGATGTTCGTTCCTGTCGCCTTCGTCGCCGGCATCGGCCCGTTCCTGACCTGGAAGCGCGCCGACCTTCGCCCGCTCGCCCAGCGCCTCGGTGCACTCCTCTGCCTCGTCGTCATCGGCGCCATCGTCGTCGCCCTCCTCGACGGGTTCAGAAAACCCTTTGGCGTTGCCGCGCTCGCCGTCGGCGTCTGGCTACTGCTGGCGACCCTTTTCGACCTGTTCTCCCGCGCCGGCTTCATGAAGGTCGGTGTCCTCACCGGCCTCAGGCGGCTGATCGGCCTGCCGCGCACCGCCTGGGGCCTTTTCTTCGGCCATGCCGGCCTGGCGATCGCCATATGCGGCATCGCCCTGGTCTCGACCTGGTCCGAGGAAGCGATCCAGGTCCAGCGACCGAACGAGACGGTCAGCGTCGGCGGCTACGATTTCACGCTGCTCGGCGTCAAGAACGCAAGCGGCCCGAACTACCGCTCCGAGATCGCCACCATCGAGGTCGCGCGCCATGGCGAGATCGGCGGCGTGCTGAGGCCGGAACGCCGCTGGTACCCGGTCGAGGCCAAGTCGACGACGGAAGCGGCCATCGACACGCGCTGGCACGGCGACCTTTACGCCGTCATCGGCGAGCCCGACGGCAAGGGCGGCTTCGTCACCCGCTACTACTACAACGCCGGCGTCGCCTGGATGTGGTTCGGCGCCGTCCTCATGGCCTTCGGTGGTCTCATCTCCCTGACAGACCGGCGCCTCAGGGTCGGTGCGCCCTCCCGGCCTGGCACGGGCCAGGGAGCGCGCCCGAAACTGGGGCGCCGCAAGGCCCGCGCGGCTGCCGCCGCCACCGCCCTTGCCGCCCTGGCCATCGGCCTTGCCGTCCTTGCCGCGCCGCCCGCAAACGCCGCCGGGCTCCAGGCCGACGAGTTCCTCGCCGACCCGAAGCTGGAAGAAAAGGCCCGCGAGATCGGAACGGAGCTGCGCTGCCTCGTCTGCCAGAACCAGTCGATCTTCGATTCCAACGCCACCCTGGCGCACGATCTGCGCATGCTGGTGCGCGAACGGGTGAAGGCCGGCGACGACGCGGACAGCGTCAAGCAGTATGTGGTCGCCCGCTATGGCGACTACGTGCTGCTGCGGCCGCCGGTGAAGCCGCTGACCTATGTGCTTTGGCTCGCCCCGGTGCTGTTCCTCGTGCTTGCCCTGTTCCTCGGCCACCGCGTGCTCAGCGCCCAGAAGCGGCGCGCCGGCGCATCCGGGTCGGGGCTTTCTGACGTCGAACGCGCGCGGGCCCAAAAAATCCTGAAGGGAGATGCCGCATGACGCTCTGGATCGCCATCGGCCTTTGCCTCGCCCTTGCCGTCCTCTGGCTCTGCCGGCCGTTCCTGCGCCGCTCCGCCGGCGTTGTCGGCGAGGCGGACTTTTCCATCTCCGTCTATCGCGACCAGCTCGACGAGGTCGACCGGGACGAGGCGGAGGGCCGCATCGCCCCCGCCGAGGCCGAGGCCGCCCGCGCCGAGATCGAGGCGCGCACGCTCAAAGCTGCCAAACGGCTCGACCCCGTCGCCCATGTGGCGCGGCGGGCGCCGGTGGCCGGAACCCTCGTCATGCTCCTCGTCGCCGGCGGCTCCCTCGGGCTTTATCTCCTCCTCGGCGTGCCGCAACTGGCGGACCAGCCGCTTGCCGAGCGCAAGGCCGAGGTGCTGCAGCGCCGCGCGGCCGGCGGCGACATGAAGGCCCAGGTCGCGCTCCTCATCGAGCGGACCAAGGCCGACCCCAAGGATTTCGAGACCTGGTGGACCCTCGGCCGCGCCTACCTCGCCCTCGACAACCCGACGGAGGCGACCGGCGCCTTGAAGCACGCCGTGGAGCTTTCCGACGACGATCCGGGGGTGCTGACCGCCTATGCGGAGGCCGTGACGCTCGCCAACGGCAACAAGGTCAGTTCAATCGCCGAGATCAGCTTCCACAAGGTCCGCGAAAAGCGCCCGAAGGACCCCCGCGCCCGCTACTACCTTGCCCTCGCCAAGGCACAGCGGCAGGATTTCGACGGCGCGCTACGCGACTGGATGGCGCTGAAGGCGGAGTCTGCGCCCGGCGCGCCCTGGCTGCCGCTGGTCCGCCGCGATATCGCCAACATGGCGCGGTTTTTAAAGCGCGACCTCAAAACCCTGATGCCCGACGCCACCGAGGCCGAACTTGCCCGCGCCGGCTCCCTGTCCAAGCCCGACGAGGGCGGCGAGGACGCCTCCACGCGCATCAAAGAGCTTGAGAAAAAACTCGCGGCCGAGCCGAAGGACTTCCGCGGCTGGATCGAGCTGGCGACGCTGCGCGCGGAAACCGGCGCCAACGACAAGGCGCTCGACGCCCTCAACGCCGCCCGAACCCGCTACGCCGCCGCGCCCTTCATCCTCAGCCAGCTCGACGCCACCGCCCGCAGCCTCGGCCTCGACCACCTGGAAAGCGCCGAACCGGCCGTCAAAGGCCCGACCGCCACCGACATCGCCGCGGCATCCGAAATGACCGACGAGACCCGCGCGGCCATGATCGACGGCATGGTCGAGGGCCTGGAAGCCAAACTCGGCGAAACCCCCGACAACCCCGACGGCTGGATCATGCTCATCCGCTCCTACTCGGTCCTGAAGGAGCCTGGACGGGCCGCCACGGCGCTTGAAAAGGCGCGGGGGCATTTCGAGGGGAACAAGACGGTGCTGGCGGCGCTGGAGGAGACGGCGCGGGAGTTGGGGATCGGGGAGTAGGGAGGGGTGTCACGCCCGGTGCTTTTCAACCGAGTCATACTGAAGGCAAATGGATCGATAGCTCGAACTTATCCTCGTTCCGTTAAGTCGCGGTAGAATAACACCCGACGATGACAACGTATGGTCCTCATCATTGGGAGGATCATCTGAAATTCGGAAAGGGTTCCATGGATAGGGGCGCCATCGCTTATCGTAAAGCTTTCGAAGCATATATGCGCAAAGGAACGCCCTTCGCGTTGACTCTCAAAGAGACACACCCCACGACCCATTACGTCTGGCGTACACGCGGGGATCGAAAAGTCAGACCAAGTCATGCGAAAAATAACGGCAAAATATTTGCCTGGGACGATCCTCCCTCGACCGGCCATCCTGGGGAAGAATATGGGTGTCGCTGTTGGGCTGAACCGTACGACCAAGATGTCGCCGAATATTTCAACATTGCATTGACGAACGTGTTCGATATTGGGCCGCCATGGGGCAGTTGGGATTTTATCAAGCACTATTTTCAAGGCCAGGGAGCGAGCGTAACCGTTCGGCAGACGGGGCATTTGGTCAAAGTTGTTGCCGAGCACAAACGAATTGTGATCGATGATCCAACGAGGTTGTCTGGGCAAATCGCCGATGCCGCTCGGAAAAACATTGGGGAGAGTTTTAAAGCAGAATTTGGAAGATCTTACGCAATGCAAAGCATCGTATTCTCCCTTGGAGATACGAATATCTCAGGCGATTATAGTTGCATATGTGACGAAATAAATGGAATGCTTGAAATCAGCGGAAGTATTAACTTTAGAATTCGTGACGAATTTCGAGACCCTCTTGACATCGGAACGGTTTTGCCAGAGCGAATTGCAAAGATTGACGAGAAAATTTCCGAAATGGTCAAGGATATAGCAGACGCGACCTACGATGCGGCTGTATATGCTATCGAGATTGCCAACGATGTTGCTTCAAACGTCGAGAAAGAGATTGGCAAGCTTGATCGCTTCCTTCGCGATTATATTTCTGACAAGGTGAAACGCGAAATCTTACGCCGCCGAAAGAACGCTATTGACGTTCTGGAAGTTAAGGATCTGCGCGAAATTCCGGGTGGCACGCCATATTCAATCGTCGACGATTGGAGTGCTACCGTTTCGGCAAGGGTCAGTCATGACAAAGGCAAGAGCCGCTTCACGGCGTCATAGGTCCCTGCCGCTTCGCATCCTGAGGCTTTTGATCAAAACGGCCTTGGTCCTCGTTATCCTCGCCGGCCTCTACATCCTTGTCGTTCTCGTCGCCAGGCGCCACGCCTGCACGGAGCTCCCGGGTGGTGCTCGCATCGGCTTTGCCTCGGTGCTGGATTTTTCCGACGGCGAGGAATGGCCGCCGGCGATGAGGCTGCAGGACGGCTCCGGGCGGGTTCTGTATGTCGGCAACGGCGACGTCCGGTTCCACCGGGTTCCATCCAATCCGGGCAAGGTCGTACTCACATTCGGCGAGAACGGCGAACAGCGCCTGGCCATGGAGGGTGAGGAACTGATGACGGCCCTCTATCCCGAGCGTTGGGCCGCGGTCAAAAAGGAACGTCCAGAACGGACGTCGATCATGTTGACGGACCTTTTCACGATCCACCATCAACTGATCTACAACGGCACTTTCGGCAAGAAATGGTGCAGGACGCCTTGGTTCCCGCAATAGGGATCGGCCCGACCAGCCGTCATTGCGAACGAGCGGAGCGAGTGCGGCAATCCAGGGGCCGCGCGCTCCGAGCGAGTGGCTCTGGATCGCCGCGTCGGCCTGGCGGCCTCCTCGCGATGACGCCGGGTCAGGTCTGAACCGTCAGAATGCATCGTGCCGCCGCGTCCGCAAGCCAACAGTCCCTCCCATTCACATATTGAGAATCGTCAATTCCTGACCCACGTCAGGGTCGTTTGCGCGAACCCTCTCTAGCCTTTCCTTCCGTGGAATCGGCTCTTTGCACGCCTCCGCTCATATGCAGGCGCGCGAACTCCGGCATGGAGGGAAAGACGTGATACGCAAACTTGCGCTTCTTTGTGTCTTGACGGCGATGATGGCGGGGCCCGCCCTTGCCGCCGACGAGGCACCGGCTGAAAAGCCGAAATTCGAGACGGTGTCGGCCGAGCTCGCCAAGGACAAGGGCTGCCAGTCCTGCCATGAGGGCATCGAGCGGTTCTCCGAGGGTGACATGATGGAGACCATCGAGGCGACCGGCGTCGACTATGGCGATCCGGGCGGCTGCGTCGTCTGCCATGGCGGCGATCCGGCGGCGACGACCAAGAAGGCGGCCCATACAGGCGCCCCCGCGGAACTCACCGAAGCCGGCGGCCCGCACATGTTCTATCCCGATCCGGGCGCGCTCTGGGGCGCCTCGGAGCGCGCCTGCGGCCAGTGCCACGGCGACTATTCGGAGCGCCTCTCCAAGGCCCTGATGAACACCGAGGCCGGCAAGCTGCAGGGCAATTTGTGGTCCTGGTCGGTGCAGAAGGACCACAAGGTGGTCTGGGCCAACTACAACCTGAAGGACGAGGATGGCAAGACTCCGGTGGTCGGCACCGACGTCTACAAGGAGTACATGACCAAGTTCGCCACGGACCATCCGGACCAGATGCCGAGCGAGGTCGAGCAGGTGCCGGACGTCGACGTCGACGCCATCTCCAAGCATCCGGAAATGGCCGGCATCACCTATTCGCGCCAGCAGTGCCAGCGCTGCCATGTCGGCGTCACCGGCCGCGAGAAGCGCGGCGATTTCCGCGGCTCCGGCTGCTCGTCCTGCCACGTGCCCTATTCCAATGACGGATTCTACGAGGGCAAGGACCCGACGATCGCCAAGGACCAGCCGGGCAAGCTGCTGATCCACAAGATGCAGGCGACCCGCAAGACCAAGGTCAAGCACGCCAATGTGGAATATTCCGGCATCCCGTCGGAAAGCTGCAACTCGTGCCACAACCGGGGCAAGCGCATCGGCGTCAGCTACCAGGGCATCATGGAGTTCCCCTACGGCTCTCCCTATGACGCCAAGGGCGGCAAGCAGCCGAAGCTGCACACCAAGAACTACCTGTTCATCAAGGACGACCTGCACCACCAGATCGAGAGCCGGCCGGGCAACCCGAAGGGCGGGCTGCTGTGCCAGGACTGCCATACGTCCATCGACATGCATGGCGACGGCAATTTGCCGGGCACGACCCTCGCCCAGGTCGAGATCGAGTGCGAGGACTGCCACGGCACGGTGTCGAAATATCCCTGGGAGCTGCCCGTCGGCTACGGCGAGGAGCATAACAAGGATGTCGGCGACAAGGGCCGCGGCCTCACCGAAGACCTGCCGGACTTCATGTACAACGCCACAGTCTACGAGCCCGAGGACGGTTATCTGTTGACTGCCCGCGGCAACCCGTTCGGCAACGTCGTCAAGAGCGGCAAGAAGGTGATCCTGCATTCCGCATCCGGCCTCGACTTCGAGATCCCGGTGCTGAAGCAGATCGCCACCGACAACACCTGGAAGAACCTGAAAGCCCAGGTCGCCATGATGAATGTCGGCAAGCACATGGAATCGATGGAATGCTATGCCTGCCATGCGGACTGGGCCCCCCAGTGCTATGGCTGCCATATCACCGTCGACTATTCGGAAGGAAAGACCGACGTCGACTGGATCCACAACGCCAATTCGCGTGAGGAGAACGGCCTGACCGAGGACAACAAGCTCGGCACCAACGGCCTGAAGTCGGCCGGCAAGGTGTCCGAGACCCGCTCCTACCTGCGTTGGGAAGAGCCGATCCTCGGCATCAATGGCGAAGGTCGCGTCAGCCCGCTGATGCCCGGCTGCCAGGTCATCACCACGGTGATCGACAAGGACGGCAACACGGTGGCCGAGAACGAGATCTGGATGACGCCGGATGCCGGCGGCACCAAGGGTCTCGACCACGCCGCCGTGCAGCCACACACCGCCGGACGCAAGGCCCGCGACTGCGAAAGCTGCCACAACAACCCGAAGACGCTCGGGTACGGCATCCAGGACGGCCGCTACCTGAAGGGTTACGACAAGGGCTTCACCGTCGATCTGGAAACGGCGCTCGGCGAGATCATCCCGGAAAAGACCCAGATGCAGTCGCAGCCGATACCGAAGCTCGACCACGACCTGTCGCAGATCGTGACGCGCGACGGCAAGCAACTGGTGACGATCGGCTCGCACTGGCCGCTGACCGGCCCGCTGCCCCAGGAGATGCGCAACAAGATGGAGCGCACCGGCCTGTGCATGGGCTGTCACCAGAACATGACCAATGAGGAGATGTGGTCGAAGGTCAACTCGCCGACCTTCGTCAACAACGACCAGCATCAGGCGGTCATGAACGCGGCGCTGCAGGCCTATGCCGAGAAGAAGGCCGCCGAGAAGGAGGCCGGCACCAAATAGGCCGGCCACGACGCACCGCAGCCGGGGCATCCTCTTCCCCCAGATCCTCTCATGGGAGGATGCCCCGGCCCCGTCATTCCGGTGCCCCGCGCGCGACCGCCTGAAACGGCATCCCCGGGGCGACAACCGAGGAAGGGAGGACATCCCGATGGTCCCCATTCGAACCTTGATCCTGGCCGCCGCCGCCGGTCTGTGTCTGGCCGGTGCGGCCGCCGCCCAGGACAACGGCAAGGAAGACGACGGCAAGGCCGGCCTGCCCTATTCGGCCGGCGGATTGCTCGCGCCCTGCATGGAAGCAGACAACGACGCCCGCTGGGGCAGCTACGCCGAAACCGAGTGCGAGCAGTACATCTCCGGCTTCGTCGATGCCCTTGAGCTCGCCGGCATGACCGGTCCGGGCCACGACATCTGCCTGCCGGAACTGAACCTGCCGGACGAGATCCGCTGGGCCTTCATGCGCTACGTCAACGAGGACTACGACCGCCGCCATCTGCCGGCCGGCGCCGTCCTGCTCGATACGCTGAAGGCAAAGTTCTCCTGCACGGCGAAAGACAGCGGCGAGGCTCAATAGCCGCGTCGCAAAGGGCCGGAACCGGCCCCGCCGTTCGCTGGCAAACCCCGATCGCGGGTCGCCCCCTGGGGCGGCCCGCTCTTTTTTCGGGCTCCGTCATTGCATCCCGGCGATGCCGTTCAGCCGCTTCATGTGCGCGTCGCTCAATGTCAGCGCGGCGGCGCCGATGTTTTCGCTCAGATGCGCGCGCCGCGAGGTGCCGGGAATAAGCAGGATGTTGGGGCTGCGCCGCAGCAACCAGGCGAGCGCCACGTTCTGCGGCGTCTCAGCCATCTCGCGGGCGACGTCGTTGAGCTCGTCGGTCTGCAAGGGCGAAAAGCCGCCGAGCGGGAAGAACGGGACATAGGCGATGCCGTCCCGCGCCAGGGCATCGATCAGGTCATCGTCGGAACGGTGCACGAGATTGTACTGGTTCTGGACGCAGACGATGTCGCAGATACCCCGGCCCTCGCGGATCTGCGTTTCGGTCACGTTACTGAGCCCGATGTGACGGACGAGGCCTTTTTCCTGCAGGCCCGCAAGAGCCGTCAGCGGTTCGGCGATCGAGCCCTCCGCCGGTCCGTGCGTGTCGAACATGATCCTCAGATTGACCACGTCGAGGATATCGAGCCCGAGATTGCGCAGGTTGTCCTCCACCGCGCGTTCAAGCTCCGACGGCGCGAAGGCCGGCAGCCAGGATCCGTCGTCGCCGCGCCGCGCCCCGATCTTGGTGACGATGACGAGGTCGTCCGGATAGGGATGAAGCGCCTCGCGGATCAGCCGGTTGGTGACGTGGGGTCCGTAGAAATCGCTGGTGTCGATATGGTCGATGCCGAGTTCGACAGCCTCGCGCAGAACGGCGCGCGCCTCGTCGGGATCCCTCGGTTCGCCGAAGACCTGCGGGCCGGCGAGTTGCATGGCGCCATAGCCCATGCGGTTGACGGTGATGTCGGTGCCGGCAAGGGTAAAGCGTCCAGCGGCCGCTGCGGGGGAATGATCGGTCATGGGGGCTCCTTCTCTGGTCCCCCCTTAGATGTTTGATCGATCCGACATTGATAACCGGCACTTTGCCGAATAATTTGTTCGCCATGCCGAACAATAGTCCCTTTCCCCCGATGGACGACCTCGCCGTCTTCCTCGCCGTGCGCCGGGCGGGCGGCTTTCGCGTTGCGGCGCGGTGGTTGCACGTGTCGCCGTCAACGGTGAGTGAGACGGTGTCGCGGCTCGAGGCACGTCTCGGCGTGCCGCTCTTCACGCGAACCACCCGAAGCGTGCAACTCACCGACGCCGGACGTGCCCTGGCCGAGCGGATCGAACCGGTGATGTCGGAAGCCCGTGCGGCGCTGGACGCGGCCGCGAGCTCGACGGGCGAGGTGCGTGGCCGCCTCAAGCTGAACGTGCCCGGCGCGGTGATGGTCGACATCCTGCCGCCGCTGCTCGACGGCTTTCTCGTCCGCCATCCCGAGGTCCAGGTCGAGGTCATGGTCGACGACCGCCTCGTCGACATCACCGCGGTCGGCTGCGACGCCGGCATTCGCTACGACGAGCACCTGGCCCAGGACATGATCGCCGTGCCGATCGGCCCGCGGACCCAGTGGGCTGCGCTGGCCGCGGCGCCCGGTTATCTGGAACGGCGCGGCACGCCCCGGCACCCGCGCGACCTGATGGACCACGACTGCATCCGCACCCGCTTTGCCAGCGGCGCGCTTGCCGAATGGGAGTTCGAACGCGACGGCGAGGTGGTTTTCGTCGATCCTCCGGCACGGATCGTCATGGCCGCGGGTGGCGCAGCGGCGATGATCGACCTGGCAATCGCCGGGCACGGCCTGATCCATATCTTCCGCAACTGGCTGGAGCCGCACATGGAAAGCGGCGCGCTCGTTCCCGTCCTCGCCGACTGGTGGCAGGGCTTTGACGGCCCGAAGCTCTATTTCTCCAGCCGCTTCATGCCGACGGCGCTGCGCGCGTTCATCGACTTCATCGCAGAAAAACGCGGCCAGGCGTGACGGCCGACGCGAAAAAGTCGGGCGCCGCTCCCAGGCGTGCTTGCCGGGAAGGGACGCCGCGTTTCCCCCACCGGTTCAGGACGCTCTGGCGTCGGCCTCGGCGCCGGAGAGCCGAACCATCGCCACGGCGCCGAGAACGCCCAGGGCCGAGGTGACGACGACCGCTTCGTGCCAGCCGGTGAAGAGGC
Organism: Rhodobium orientis; assembly: GCF_003258835.1. Classification (GTDB taxonomy): domain Bacteria; phylum Pseudomonadota; class Alphaproteobacteria; order Rhizobiales; family Rhodobiaceae; genus Rhodobium; species Rhodobium orientis. The sequence goes on from NZ_NPEV01000010.1 coordinate 67,973, forward strand.
CCTTACCGTCAGTCCCGGCGATCAGGATGGAAATCAGCGCAATGCCGATGGCCGATCCGAGATAGCGCGCCGTGTTGTTGGCGGCCGAGCCCATGGCGGCGCGTTCGGCCGGCACGGTCTCGACGGCGGCATGGCCGAGCGAGGCGTTGAGGATGCCGTTCGAGACGCCGGCAACGAAGAGGCCCGGCAGCACGACCGCCCAGCCCGATCCGCGCTCGGCAAGGATGAGCAGGAGCTGGCCCGCCGCACAGCCGAGAATGCTGACGACGGTGAGGCTGCGGGCCGACAGCGTGTCGGGCAGATAGCGCGCGCCGAGCGCGGAAAAGATCGTCACGGCCGACCAGGCCAGGAGTACGAAGGCGGCAACGAGCGGCTCGACCGCGTAGCCGCGCTCCAGAAGCGTCGGCACCATCGACATCAGCGCCAGCACCCCGGCGCCGGAGGCAAAGGCGGCGACGGTCGCGCCGGTGAAGTCGCTGCGCCGGAACAGGTCGAGGCGCAGGATCGGATTGGCGACGCGGCGCTCGACCCTGAGGAAGAGCGCAATGAGCACGGCGCCGCCGACAACCAGGCAGATGACCGGAACGGTGAGGCCGAACCGCACCTCGATCAGCGCCGCCAGCAAGGCGGAAAGGCCGGTCATCAAGAGGACGCTACCGGCGATATCGACGCGCTCGTCCGCCCTCGGGCTTTCCGGCAGCATGGAGACCGCCCGGATGGCAAGCGCCGCGCAGATTGCGGCAATCACCCAGTGGAGGGTCTGCCAGCCGGCAATGCCCATCATCACGGAGGCAAGGATCGGACCTATGGCAACGCCCGCGCCGATCGCGGCGGCCCAGACGCCGGCTGCATGCCGCCGTGCCTCGCCGCTATAGACCTGGCCTAGGAGGCCGAGCCCGCAGGCCATCACGCCGGCCGTGCCGAGGCCCTGCGCGATCCGCGCGCCGATGAGGATCGCCGCTTCCGGCGCAAGGGCCGCGACCACCGAGGCGACGGCCGTCAGCCAGATGCCGCCGACGAAGGTGCGCCTGCGGCCGAGCGTGTCGCCGAGGGCGCCGGCAGTGAGCAATCCCGCCGCGGCGCCGAGCGGCGTACCGCTCATCACCCAGGCCTGCAGTCCGGACGACATGTCGAAGGTCGCCGTCATCGCCTCCAGTGTCGTCAGCGGGGCGGTAAAGACGACGAGCGCCAGCAGCGTGGCGAGCGCCACGATCACCAGCGGTCCGTTCGAGGGGCGGTCGTTGCCGGAAGAATGCATCTATCGGTCCTTGTTGGGAAAGCGCCGCACCAATCAGGCGCGCTTGACGCGGTGGCGCAGCCAGACGGTGCCGTCGTCGAGGTCTTCGGCCGAAATGAAATCGAGATGCAGCGCCTTGGCGTCGGCCTTGGTATCGTAGATCGCCGGGACGTCGCTCTTGCCGTCGATCACCGGCAGGATGAGCGTGCTGGTCTCGTCGATGAGGTCCGCCGCAAGGAAGGCGCCGTTGAGCTGTCCGCCGCCTTCCAGGAGCAGGCGCCTGGCGCCGAAGGCTTCCGCGATCCGCGGCAGCACGCCGGCGATGTCCTCGCCGTCGGGTCCGGCGAAAAACACCGAGACACCGCGCGCGGCAAGATCGTCTGCGTGTTCGGCGGAGACCCGTTCGGACAGCACCAGGACGAGATGGTCGCCGTCGACCTCGCCGCTTTCGGGACGCAGGCGTCCCCGCCGGTCGAAGCAGATGCCGATGGCACGGCCCTTGGCGTTGGCGACGATGTCCGCGCGCGGCTGCGCCTCGGGCATCGTCGAGCACGGTCCGGTGGCGATGTAGTGTTCCATGGTCTTGCGGCCGACGATCCAACCGTCGGCGCCGAAACGCTCCGCAACGCCGTCGTAGAGGCTCGCGAGGCTCTCCTGGCAAACCGGCCAGCGGTCCGGCAGCAGCCGTCCGTCCAGCGACGTGACCATGTGGCAGATGATTTCCGGTCTCGGCATGTGGATGCTCGTTGGTTCGATGGGTCGCTCGCGCCGCCGGCAGGGGCGCCGCGATAGGCGTGACATAGAGCGGCGGCGCGGAGAGCGGAATGGGCCCGTGGTCGCTGGCACTGATGAGGCCATCTCATGAATGGGCCGGACCGGTTCGGGTTATTGATGAGCAACGCTCATCTCCGGCTTCGCCAATGACCCGATAATCCTTGCGCGCATCAGCGGGTAGTCTTGGGCCTCGATCCTGAGGAGACAGCCATGACTTTCAGAAAAGCCCTCATCGTCCTTGCCGGCATCGTCTTTGCCATGCCGGTTCTTGCCCAGATGCACAATGACGAGGTCGCGCTCCCGGACGGCTACCGCGACGGCGTCCACTACACGACGTTCCGGCGCGGCGGCATCACCGAGGAGATCTACACCTCTGCGGAGGCCGTTGCCGCGGCGCGGGCGGGAAGGCCGTTTGCCGAGGGGACGGTGATCACCATGGACGATTTCCGGGGCGGCAAGCTGACCCGCATCCTGGTCATGGAAAAACGGGCCGAATGGGCCGACCGGTCGGCGTCCGGAAGCTGGATGTACCGGGAATTCGCGCCCGACGGGACGCCGAATGCGGCCGAGGACGGCAAGCGCTGCGAATCCTGTCACGCATCGGAAGCGGCGAACGATTACGTCTTCACCCGCGACCGGATGATGGACTGAGCGCCGGGCGGCGGCCCGCCCGGCGTCTCATGGTCGGGGTCTGCCCTTGGGGGTCAGCCGTTGTAGTCCTCGTCGCTGACCTTCTCCATCCAGGTGACGGGGCTGCCGTCGATGCTTTCCTGGATGGCGATGTGGCTCATCGCGGTCTCCGGGGCCGCGCCGTGCCAGTGCTTTTCGCCGGCCGGGAACCAGACCACGTCGCCCTGGCGGATTTCCTCCACCGGGCCGCCGAGGCGCTGGACGCGGCCGCGCCCGAAGGTAACGATCAGCGTCTGTCCTGCCGGATGGGTGTGCCAGGCCGTCCGGGCGCCGGGCTCGAAGGTCACCAGCGCGCAGCTCGTGCGCCCCGGCTCCTCGGCGGCAAACAGCGGATCGATCCGCGCCGTTCCGGAGAAATAGTCGTCCGGGCCTGGGTTGGAAGGATTGCTTCCTGATCTGACAATTTTCATTTTCTCTCCTTTCCTGTGTGGCTAAAGCGCTTTCCCAAAAAGTTGATAGACTTTTTGGATAAGAAATCGTGTGAAAACAACGGCCTAAAGCATGGTGCGTGTTTCAGGAAAAACCCACCATGCTTTAGGCACGTAGCTTGTCAAAACGATAGGTCAGGGCCGGACCTCCCGGCTGACCATAGGCAAGTTCCGCCGTCACCATGGCGAATGGTTCGACGAACCGCGCGGTATGCAGGCCGCCGGCTTCCAGCGGCTCGAACCCGATGTCGAGAATGAGCTCGCCCGCAATCTTCTTGGCGCCCGCGTCGTTGCCGTAAATCAGCAGGTGCGGGCGCGGCTCTTCCGCCTTGCGGGCAAAGACGCCGGCAAAGCTCTCCGACGGGCTGGTGTTGAATGAGGCGACCCAGCGCGCCTTCGGCCGCATGCGGGCAAGCTCCTCGGCGCCGGACGTCGTCATGCCGACGACGATGTCGGTGTTGCTCTCGTCGAGCGGGACGCAGCAGTTGAGCACGACCGCTCCCGCAAGATCGCCGGCCTGTTCCAGAACGTCGTCGATGCGCGACCAGTGGACGGCGAGAAGCAGCGCATCGGCGTCGGTGACGGCCTCCGCGACGCTGCCGTGGGCGCCGCCGCAGTCGCGTGCCAGCCGCTCCAGCTTTGCCGGGCTGCGCGAATAGGAAAAGGTCACGTCGTGACCGCAGGTGGCCCAGAGCCGGCCGAGCTTGGCGCCCATCAGGCCCGATCCGAGGATGCCGATCTTCATCTGTCTTCCCTGTATCGATGTCCGTGAGGGTATCTGTGTCAATGCCAGCCGGCGGGAATGGGTCTTCCCGCCGGCAATCCCGCTTCACTTGGCGCGCGAGGCAAAGACTTCCTTGGCGACCGGAAGGGCGGAAAAGACCTTCGGCCAGCCGGCATAGAAAGCCAGGTGCGAGAGCATGGCGCCGGCCTCTTCCTGGCTGAGGCCGTTGTCCATCGCCCGGTTCAGGTGGAAGGTCATCTGCTCGGGCTGGCCGGCGGCGATCAGCGCGGCGACGGTGACGAGGCTGCGGTCGCGCGGCGCCAGCGCCGGGCGCAGCCAGAGGTCGAGGAACAGGAGTTCCTGGGTGTTGTCGACGATGCCCTGGCTAACCTCGCCATAGGTGCTGGAGACGAATTCCTGGCGCTTGGACTCCGCCTCCTCGTCGAGCGGCAACAGATCCGGCTCGACCTTGGGCAGGTCTTCCGCTTTGACGCCGCGCTCCTCAAAGACGGGTGCGACGGCCGTGGCGGCGGCGGTGGCGTTGCCCCAGCCGGTGTAGAAGGCAAGGTGGGTGATGGTCTCGGAAATCTCGGCCGGCGTGACGCCGGCATCGAGCGCCAGCGCGGCGTGGGTGCCGAGCGCCTCGGTCTCGTGCCGGGTCATCAGCGCCGCGAAGGTGACGAGGGCGCGGTCGCGCGCGGACAGGTTTTCTTTCTGCCAGACGGTGCCGAAGAGGGCCTTCTCGGAATAGGCCTCAAGCGCCGGGGCGACGCGGCCGACTTCGCCGGGCAGGGTACGGGTCAACTCCTCGGCAAAGGCGCCCGAACTCATCAACATGAGAACGGAGGCGGCGAGTTGCGTTTTCATCGGGGTCTCCTTGGTGCGGAACGGTGACCCGATTTATCTGGGGTGTGGAGGAGCCGAGCTTAATGCGCCGATCTCCCAAAGCACTCATGAGGCTGGCTCATGAAAGCCCGGGGGCGGTCGCAAAAACCGGTGAAGAGCCGTCAGCCGCGCTCCCGGAGGGCGCCGAGCACCACCTCGAAGGCCGAGGACGGCCGCAACCGGCTCGGATAGTAGAGATGGAAGCCGGGGAAATAGGGCGAATATGTCTCCAGGCAGATCCGAAGGTTGCCCGCCGCAAGGTCCGCCGCCGCGAGGCGTTCCGGCACCAGGGCGAGCCCGTGACCGTCGAGCGCGGCGCGCAGCACCGGATTGATGGTGTTGAAGCAGGTCTGGCCCTTGACCTTGACGCGGATCTCCTGGCCGTTCTCGTCCTCGAACTCCCAGGCATAGAGGGCGCCGTGGGTCGACAGGCGCAGATTGATGCAGGCGTGGTCGTCGAGATCCTGCGGCGTCTGGGGCATGCCCTTGTCGGCGAAATAGTCCGGGGCGCCGACGCAGATCATGCGCTCCTCCGGCCCGATGCGCACGGAGATCATGCCGTCGCTGACCTGCTCGCCATAGCGCACCCCCGCATCGCATTGCGAGGTGGCAAGATCGGTGAAGCCGTAGTCCATGACGAGTTCGACATTGACGGCGGGATAGTCCTTCAGCACCGGCGACAGCTTCGGCCAGAGCAGGGTCTCGATGGCATATTCGGTCGCGGCGATCCGCACCGTCCCGGCGGGCTCGGCGCGGCGGTCGTTCAGTGCCTGAAGCCGCGCCTCGATCTTCTCGAAACACGGATTGATCGTCGCCAGCAGGTCTTCGCCTTCGAGCGTCGGGGCGACCGACCGGGTCGTGCGCGTCAGGAGCCTCAGGCCGATGCGCTCCTCCAGCGCCTTGATGGTGTGGCTGAGCGCCGACTGCGACACGTTCAGGCGCGCCGCGGCACGGGTGAAGCTGCGCTCCTCGGCGACCGTGGCCAGCGCGATCAGGTCGTTGATGTTCTCTTTGAGCATGAGGGAAGCCTTGATCTGGGCGTCGATGATCATATTCGGCTCCCCTCAAGATATATGCGCAAGAGTCATGGGTCCACCTCATTATGCGGCCGAGAGGCGGGCCGGAGGGACCCGCCCAACGCTCCTCCGGCCGGCACCGGGGCTACTCGGCGTATTCGGCGTCGGTGACGAGATCGCCCCAGATGACGTTCTTGCCGTCTTTGAACTGCTGGACCGCGATATGGGAGACGGCGGTCTTGTCGGTAGCGCCGTGCCAGTGCTCCACACCGGGCGGACACCAGACGACGTCGCCGGCCTGCATGACCTGCCGTTGCTGGCCGCGTTCCTGGACCCAGCCGGTGCCGGAGGTGACGACCAGCATCTGGCCGGCCGGATGGGTATGCCAGGCGGAGCGGGCCCCCGGCAGGAAGGTCACCTTGCCGGCATTGACGACGAACGGCTCTGTGTTCGGAAAGACCGCCTCGATATAGGCGGTGCCGGAAAATTTGTCGGACGGGCCGATGAAGCCTTCCCGGTCGCCCGCTCGGGTGACTTCCATGGACTGGGCCATGGCCGGCGGGGCGGTGAGGGCGGCGGGGGCGATCAGGCTGAGCCCGATGGCTGCTGCAAAGATACGGGTCATGACGATGTGTCTCCTGAGGTCGTTGATCGGCCTGGAGGCCTCCGGCAGCGGGTCGTTCCGTGCCATTTGGTCTAGCTGGGGTTGCCGCCGCGGGATTTAATGCCGCCCGGCCGGGAAGCGCTCATGAAGACGATTCATCAGTCGAAGAATTCCGGTCGCCGGCGATTAATGAGCATGACTCATGAGCGAAAGGCATGCGCGGGGGCTAATCCCCTGCGCAATCGGCCTTACATTTGCTGACACAAGCGGACCGCAAAGGAATTTCAGAGATGTCCCAGCAGCGGAGAAGCCCGATCCGGATGGCCCTTGCGGCTGTCCTTCTTCTTCCCGGCCTTGCGTTTGCTGAGGCCGCAGATTCGGAAACAGCGATGGAGACCGGCATGACGAAGATCACCGTCACCGTTGGCGATGACACGCTCACCGCGACCCTCGACGACACGCCCGCGGGGCGCGACTTTGCAAAGCTCCTGCCCCTCGACCTCACCCTGAGAGATTTCCACGGCAACGAGAAGATCGCGGACCTGCCGCGGGATCTCGATACCACCGGTGCGCCGCCGCGCTATGCCGCCAAGACCGGCGACATCACGCTCTACGCGCCCTGGGGCAACATCGCGATCTTCTACAAACCCTTCCAGGCATCGAGCGGTCTTGTCCGCCTCGGCAGCTTCGACGGGCCGATCGACGTGCTGGTCAGGGATGAGCCTTTCCCGGTCCGCATCGAACTGGCCGACTGACCGATTGGTGCGCCGGCGTGCCGGTGCAAACGAGAAAAACAAGGAGCACATACGTGACACAGGGGAAAATCAGGGTCGGGATCATCGGCCTCAAGCCCGGCTCGAGCTGGGCCGGCGTCGCCCATGTCCCGTCGCTGCAGGCGCTGGCCGACGACTTCGTCATTGCCGGCGTTGCCAACAGCAATCTCGACAGCAGCGAGGCCGCCGCAGCGGCGCTCGGCATCCCGCATGCGTTCGCCAATGCACACGATCTTATCGCCTCGCCGGAAATCGACGCCGTCACCGTGACGATCACGGTGCCGCAGCATCTCGCCGTGGTAAAGGCCGCGCTTGAGGCCGGCAAGCACGTCTATTGCGAGGCGCCGCTCGGCAACGGGCTCAAAGAGGCCGAGGAAATGGCCGCGCTCGCCCGCGACAAGGGCGTCGTTGCCGTCGTCGGCCTGCAGGCTCGCGTCGCGCCGGAGGTGTTCCATCTGCGCAAGCTCCTGGATGACGGTTATGTCGGCCGCGTGCTCTCCTCCAGCCTTTCCGGCTGGGGCGGCAACTGGGGCCAGACGACGAGCAACGTCGCCCGCCTCGGCTACCTGCTCGACAATGCCAACGGCGCCACCATGCTGACCATCCCGCTCGGCCATACGCTCGCCGCGCTGCGCGACGTGCTCGGCGACGTCACTGAGGTCTCGGCGCTGCTGGATACCCGCGTGCCTGAGGTCCGCTCCGAGGATGACGGCAGCATGCTGACCATGACCGCGCCGGACCAGATCCTTCTCATCGCGCGGCTGGAGAGCGGTGCGCCGCTCTCCGTCCACTACCAGGGCGGCATGCCGAACGGCACGGAAGGCTTCGTCTGGGACATCCACGGCACGGAGGGCGACATCCGCGTCACGGCGTCCTTCGGCCACGGCCAGATGGCAAAGCTTTCGCTCGCCGGCGCAAAGACCGGGGCGGGTACCCTGTCGCCGATCGAGGTGCCGGTAGCCTGTGCCGAGGGCCTGACCCCGGACCCGGTTCCCGGCAACGTCGCCCGCAACTACGCCCGGATGGCCCGGGACATCAAGACCGGCAGCCGCAGCGCCTCGACCTTCGACGACGGCGTCGGCGTCCAGCGGCTGATCGATGCCATCGAAGAATCCTCCCGGTCGGGCGCGCGCGTCACGCTCGCGCCGTCGAACCGGGCCCTGCCGCTGCCCGAATGAGGGCGGCGGACATCAGAAACACAGGAGACACCCATGACAGACAACATCACCGGAAAAGTCATCGTCATCACCGGCGCGTCCAGCGGCATGGGCGAGGCCACCGCCCGTGACCTCGCCGCCAAGGGCGCCAAGGTCGCGCTCGGCGCCCGCCGCGCCGATCGGCTCGAGGCGCTGGTGAAAGACATCAAGGACGCCGGCGGCGAGGCCGTTGCCGTCGCCACCGACGTCACCAAGCTGGACGAGGTCCAGAAGCTCGTCGACACCGCCAAGGAAGCCTTCGGCCGCGTCGACGTCATCTTCAACAATGCCGGCCTGATGCCGTTGTCGCCTCTGGAAAGCCTGAAGATCGACGAGTGGAACCAGATGATCGACGTCAACATGAAGGGAACGCTCTACGGCATCGCCGCCGTGCTGCCGATCTTCAAGGAGCAGAAGTCCGGCCAGGTCATCAACGTCTCGTCGGTCTACGGGCACAAGACGGTGGCGACCGGCGCCGTCTACTGCGCGACCAAGCACGCGGTGCGCTCGCTGTCCGAGGGCCTGCGCCAGGAGGTGAAGCCCTATAATGTGCGCGTGACGGTGATCTCGCCGGGCGCGGTCGACACCGAGCTGACCCAGCACATCTCCGAGCCGGAACTCGGCGACAATGTGCGCGACCTCGTCAAGAAGATCGCGGTGCCGGCGACCACCATGGCCGACATGGTCGCCTTCGCCATCTCCCAGCCGGAGAATGTCGACGTCAGCGAAATCCTGTTCCGCCCGACCGTCCAGCCCGAATAAGAGGCGGACCGGTCTTTGGTCGCCTCCTCCCACGGCCAAAAGACCCGAAGACCGCAGCCTCGCAGCCGCCGGAGCCATCGTGCTTCGGCGGCTGTTTGCGTTCGCGCGAGGAAATTGTGCCGGGTCAGCGGACGACGTCGATCGTCACCGATCCTTCGAGCTTTTTGAGCTCTTCCGCCGACGCATCGTACTTGCCGATATGCGGCGTCTGTTTGGAGAAGGCGGTGCCGGAGGCGTTGTAGTAGAAGCCGAGATTGCCCCAGGGCACGAAATAGATGAGATCGCCGTCTTCCGGGTCGGAGCCCGGAGTGTCCTCGAGCTTCAGCTTGCGCGGCAGATAGCCGATCTTTTCGCGTCCGGCATATTCCTTGAAGTCGATGGTGAGCGGCAGCATCGACAGGAAATCGCGCACCGCCGGCGTGTCGGCCCCGATCGTCACGTCGACAGAGGTCTTTTCGGAGCTGAACTGCACGACGGTGCCGACGACCTCGCTGCTGTCTTGGCTTTGCGCCGACAAGACAGATGCGCCGGCAAAGGTGAGGCCGGCGACCAGCACCACAGCGGCGAGTTTGCGGAAGATGTCAGCCATGTCGTGCTCCCTGTCACTACGTCTTGAAAGGTTCGCCGGTGCGGCGCGTCTATCTGCCGGCCGGACCCGATGTTTCGCGACGAGGGTAACGGATAGGGCGCGCAGAGATTAGTCTCCGTCCATGCATGAGGTCATGAACGCGCTTCATGAATGTTCGCTCAAGCGCCGGCCACGCTGATCGGGCAGGCAGGAAGCCGTCCCGCCGCTCGCTCAGGCGGCTTCCATGACGCAGAGCTTGCAGGAGTAGTTCTCCTTGTCGTGGTAGGGCGCCGTGGTGATGGCGCAGGCGCGGATATGTTCCGCCGCCTTCATGGCCTCGATCTGACTTGCGTAGGCGTCCTTGTCCCAGACGTTCTCGTGCACCGTGACGACGACCGGCGCGCCGGGCTTGGCAACGCGGGCCAGTTCGGCGAGCGCATCCGGGCGCACGTGCCCGCTGGTGAAGACGCCGACGCTGATGACGCCGTCGAAGCTGTTGTCCGCGATCTCCAGCGGCCGCGTCAGGTCGGCCTCGCGAAGCGTGCTGTAGACGTCCTTTTTCGCGGCGGCGTCCAGCATGTCGGCGCTGAGGTCGATGCCGTGAAGGTCGGCATCGGTGCGCTTGGCCAGCTCCTGCCCGACGAGGCCGGTGCCGCAGCCGGCATCGAGCACACGGTCGCTGTCGCAAAGGGATTTCGCCAGCACGTCCGCGGCAATCGCCGGCGCCACATAGCCCATCCCTTCCAGCGTGTCCCGATCGTAGGCGTCGGCCCAGTCGGCATAGAGGCGGCGGATCTCTTCCGGGTCGCCGGAGAGCTCATAGGCGCGCTTCAAGAGCGGATTGTTCGGCTCCATGACAGATTTCCCTCTAGTTGTCTGATTGCGACGAAACCTAGTCAGAAATCGACAAGTATGCAAATCGACCGGCCGCCGCGCCGCCGCGATGGCGGCTTTTTTTGGGAACTTGAAACGTCTCTGGGACCGCCGCGGAGCCAGTGGTCTGCGGAACCCGGTGGAAAACTGATCCGATGGCGCCGTTCGCGCGTAATCAGGAGACAGTAACAGACCCGAAGGCCCCTTTGGATCGCATCTCCGGTTTTCCTCCCGCCGGAGCGGGCGAACCGACGCGGGGGCACCCCCGCCAATGACCGGCCGGCTGCGGCGGCGGCCGGTCGGCGGGGGAACCGGGTCGACGAACAAGCGTTGAGACGTAGCGTAATGACGACTCATCATCTGGAATCCGAAACGATCCTGAGGCTCGCCGGCGGCAGTCTCGACCCGGTGCTGGCCCTGGTGGCGCGTACCCACATCGCCTGTTGCCCGGAGTGCGGTGGCGCGCTCGCCGCCCTCGAAGACGCCGGCGGCGTGTTCCTCGACGACATCGCGCCGGAGCCCGTGTCCGCCACATTGCGCGAGCGCGCACTGGCGGCCCTGGACACGGCCCCGGAAACGCCCGCCACGCCGGCGCAGCGGCCGATCGCGCTGCAGCCGGGAACGGTGCCCGCACCGCTCGATGCGATGATCGGGGACGACCTTTCGGCCGTGCGCTGGAGATCGATCGCGCCGGGCGTGGCCAAGCACGACCTGCCGACGCCGAAGGGCAGCCGTGGGCGGTTGTTCCTTCTGAAGATCGCCCCCGGCAAGCGGGTGCCGGAGCACGGCCACGGCGGCACCGAACTGACGATGGTGCTGTCGGGCTCCTACAGCGACCACCTAGGCTGCTTTGGCCCGGGCGACGTCGCCGACCTCGATGCCGATCTGGAGCATCGGCCCCATGTCGATCCCGGTGCGCCCTGCATCAGCGTCGTCGCCTCCGAAACCCCGGTCCGCTTCAAGGGCCTGATCGGCCGCCTGCTGCAGCCCGTTCTCGGCATCTGACGCGATGGCCGACACCAAAAAAACCTGGAAATCCGTCTGGATCACCGGCGCCAGCTCCGGCATCGGCCTGGAACTGGCACGGCTGATGGCGGACAAGGCTGACCATGTGGCGATCTCGGCCCGCTCCGCCGATCAACTGGAAGCGGCCGCGGCGGACCACGCGGCGCTTGCCGCCTTCCCGCTCGACGTCACCGACGCCGATGCCGTGAAAGACTGCGTCGATCGCATTGCCGTACAGGCGGGCCCGATCGATCTTGCCGTGCTCGGCGCCGGCACCTGGAAGCTGATGGATGCGGAGGAATTCGACCTTGCCGGCATCCGCACCGGCGTCGAGGTCAACTATATGGGCGTTGCCAACGCGGTCGCCGCGCTGCTGCCGGGCATGCTTTCCCGCGGCAGCGGGCATATCGCCATCGTCGCCTCCGTCGCCGGCTATCGCGGCCTGCCGAAGGCGGTCGCCTACGGGCCCACCAAGGCGGCGCTGATCAACCTTGCCGAGACGCTCAAGGCGGAGCTTGCCCCGCACGGCATCAAGGTCTCCGTCGTCAATCCGGGCTTCGTGGACACGCCGATGACGAAGGACAATCCGTTCCCGATGCCGGGCATGATCCCGGCAAAGGAGGCTGCACGCGCGCTGCTCGACGGCCTTGAAAAGGGCCGCTACGAGATCGTCTTTCCGACCGGCTTCGTCATGGGCATGAAGCTCCTGAGGCTGCTGCCGAACGCACTCTACTTCTGGGTCGTGCGCAACTTCATCCTGAAGAACGCCAACAAATAGCCGGGGGCCGAGCGCCGCCCGGCCTTCCCAACCATACGATCCTCATGCCTTCCGCATCCGGTAGAGGCCGACGTCGATCGTCCCCTCCAAAAAACCCGCCTCGCAATAGCAGAGATAGTAGTGCCACTTGCGGCGGAACGCTTCGTCGAAGCCGAGCCGGGCGATCTGGGGCCAGGCGGCCTCGAAGCGGTCGCGCCAGTCGCGGAGCGTTCTGGCATAGGACGCGCCGAAGCGCTCGATCCGGTCGAGGGTGAGGCCCGCGCGCCGCGCCTGGCCGGCGATGATCGTCGCCGTCGGCAGCATGCCGCCTGGAAAGATGTAGCGCTGGATGAAGTCCGGCTTGCGGCGATAGCGCTCGTAGCGCGCTTCGGCGATGGTGATCGCCTGGACGACCGCCGTGCCGCCCGGCCGCAAGCGGTCGTGCAGGGTGCGGAAATAGCGCGGCCAGTTCTCCTCGCCGACCGCCTCGATCATTTCGATGGAGGCGATCCGGTCATAGGTGCCGCCGGTGTCGCGATAATCCTCCAGTCGGAACTCGCAAGAACTGCCGAGCCCGGCCGCATGAGCCGCCGCTTCGGCATGCTGGAGCTGCTCGCGCGACAGGGTCAGCCCGGTAATCTGCGCGCCATGACGGCCTGCGGCGCGCCGGGCGAACGCGCCCCAGCCGCAGCCGATTTCCAGGATCTCCTCGCCGCCGGCAAGCTCCAGAAGGTCGATCACCCGGTCCAGCTTGGCCTCCTGCGCTGCCTGGAGCGAGACCTTCCCCCGCTCCGGATAGATACCGCTGGAATAGTTCATGTCCGCATCGAGCCAGAGCCGGTAGAAATCGTTGCCGAGATCGTAGTGCTCGGAAATGTTGCGCTGGCTGCCGCGCCTGGTATTGCGGCGCATGCGGTGGGCCAGCTTGTCGGCGATGCGGCGCTTGAAGAGCCCGCGCCCGGCCTCCTCAAAGCCCTCCATGTTGTGGACGAAGAAGCGGAAGAGCGCGGTAAGGTCGGCGCTGTCGATGTCGCCGTCGATATAAGCCTCCGCAAAGCCGAGCGTGCCGCGCCTCAGCGCCTTGCCGATCACCCGGTAGCTGTTGATGCGAAGATGCGCGTCCGCGCCGATGCCGGGCGTGCCGAACAGGGCCTTGTGGCCGTTCGGAAGCTCCACCAGCACCGAGCCCTTCGGGTTCCAGCGCAGCATGCGCCGCGCGCTGCTCGTGACGAGGGGCGTCAGAGCCCGGGTCAAAATGTCGGTTCGGGTCGGCGGTCCCGCCGTCAACTCCGTTATCATCGTTCCTGGCCTTCCTCCCTGGGGTGCCGAACAAAGGTGATCGGGGGCTGCGGCGCCGCCGGCCGCGGCTTGAGGGAAAGCCCCTTCAGCCACAGGCGCAGCGCTTCGTAGTGGATGCCGGCGATGACCTTGACCGTCATCCAGCCGGTGCGGGCGAGCGCCTTCAACAGCTTTCCGTCCGTGAACGGGGCAAAGTCGCCGGCGAAATGCGCCGTCATCAGCGGGCCATCTCCGGTGCGCAGCGCAACGCCCACCGTGATTTTGTCGCCCGGCGGCGTCACATGGAACTGGTAGCGGCCCTCCACGGCATTGAACGGCGAGACGTAGAACCGCTTTTCGCACTCCTGGAAAATGACGTCGCCCGCATCCGGTTCCGTCGGCAGCACATAGGTCATGCGCTCGCCGAAGGTGTTGCTGACCTCGTAGACCATCAGTCGGACGCGGTCGTCGCCGTCGAGCCCGTAATAGACGGTGAGCGGATTGAAGACGTAGCCGAGCACCCGCGGATAGCACAGCATCAGGAAGCGGGTGACGCCGTCGCCGTGGCCGCTTTCCTCTGCCACCTGCCGAAGATAATCGCCAAGTGGGACGTCGCCCGAATGGTCCTTGTCGTTGAGGGAGACGAGGTTGAAGCGATTGTAGGAGAAGAGGCGCAGCCGCCGGTCGAGGTCGCCGAGCCGGTCGACGTCGAAGAGGCACGAAAAGACGCGGTAGGACAGCGCATGGCGCGTCGGCCGAACGCGCTTGTGCACGACGGTGCCGTTGTAGATGCCTTCGAAAAACGCGGCGGCCGTCATTGCGCCGCCTCTGCCGCGGGCGGGGCGACCGCGATGACCCGCTCCGCGCCCTCGACGGTCCAGGGCCGGGCAAGACCGCCGAGCCGTTCGGCGACCGCGATGCCGCTCGCCGCCCCGTCCTCGTGGAAGCCGTAGCCGAAATAGCTGCCGCAGAACCAGGTCCGGTTGGCGCCCTGAAGCTCCGGCAGCGCCGCCTGGGCCGCCATCGCCGGGCCGTTGAAGACCGGGTGATCGTAGTCGATCACCCGTTCCGTCAGGTCCGGATCTATCGGCGAGGTCGGGTTGAGGGTGACGAAATAGTCGTCGGCCGCGTCAAGGTTCTGCAGCCGGTTCATCCAGTAGGTGACGCACAGGTCCGTGTCGTCGCCGGCGGTGCTCTTCAGGTAGTTCCAGCTCGACCACAGCCGGCGCCGCTTCGGCATCCAGGAGCGGTCCCGGTGCAGCACGGCGCGGTTGGTCTGGTAGGAAAAGCGCGACAGCAGATCGGCTTCCAGCGCGCTCGGCCGGTCGAGGAGCGCGAGCGCCTGGTCGGCATGGGCGGCAATGACCACATGGTCGAAGCCGCGCGCGGCGCCGGAGGCATCGACGACGGTCACGCCGCCGGGGCGTCGCTCGATGCGGGCAGCAGGGGTGCCAGGCAACCGCTCGATCGGGGAATCGTCGAGGAGCTTTTTGACGTAGGTCCGGCTGCCGCCGCTGACGGTGCGCCAGGCCGGCCGGTCGCGGAACTGCAGCATGCCGTGATTGGCGTAGAACCTCACGAAGCTTTGCGCCGGAAAGGCCAGCATCTCCGTCATCGTCGTCGACCAGATTGCCGCGCCCATCGGCACGATGTGGTTCCTGACGAACGCGTCGCCGAAGCCCTCCCGTTCGAGGAACTCGCCGAGGCTGACCGACGTCGGATAGGCGGCAACCCGCGCCTCGGCGGTGCGGAAGAAGCGGGCGATGTCGCGCAGCAATTGCCAGTGGGATGGCCGGGCGAGATTGCGCCGCTGGCCGAAGAAGCCGTTGAAACCGGCGCCGGCATATTCATAGCGCCCGCCGTCGAGCGACAGGGCAAAGCTCATCTCGGTCGGCTCGGTCGCGACCCCGAGGGCATCGAACAGGCCGATGAGGTTCGGATAGTTGCGGGTGTTGTAGACGATGAAGCCGGTATCGACGGGGTGCCTGCCGTCCGGCCCGCTGACGTCGACCGTGTTGGCGTGGCCGCCGAACCGTCCGTCCGCCTCATAGAGCGCGACCCGGTGGCGCTTTGCCAACAGCCATGCTGCGGACAGTCCGGCAATTCCGGATCCGACAACGGCGATTGTCAATTCTGGCATGGCTACTCCCGACTTGCCCGCGCACACCCTTGATCTACGTCGCATTTCCCGATCCGGATCACCGGCTGGAGGAGCGTTTTCGGCCCCGGCCGGCTCCACCGGTCCTGTCTAGCGCCGTTGTCACCCGGTGATCCGCATGCCCCATTTCTACGTATTTCTACGAAAGTCCGAAGGAGAGGATGTCCATGGCCCGCATGATCACCGCCTATGTCGTCACTGCGATCGTATTTCTCGGAATAGACTACGTCTGGTTGTCGAAAGTCGCCAAGAGCTTCTATTTCGACCGGCTCGGCGACATGGTCCTCGACAAGCCGAAAATGGGCGCCGCGGCGCTGTTTTATGCGGTCTATGTCGTCGGCATCGTCATCTTCGCCGTCGCCCCGGCGCTGAAGGGCAGCGGCAGCGCAACGACCGCCGCGCTCTACGGCGCGCTGTTCGGCTTTTTCGCCTACGCCACCTACGACATGACCAACTATGCGACGCTGAAGAACTGGCCGGTCGTCATCACCGCCGTCGACATCGTCTGGGGCACGGTCCTGACCGGCGTCTCGGCCCTCGCCGGCTACCTCGTCACGCGCGCGATCTTTCCGGCCTAGGGGTCATGCAATCGTCTCTTGGCCTTGCCGAATTGCCCGGAAATACTCCGGCTTAATTCCCGAAAAACTGTCTATCCATAAGTAAATACAAGTTATACGAAGTAAAATATTGCCGCTTGAGCGGCATTTTCACCAACCGTTAATGCTGCTGCAGCGTAGTGCAAGGGTTCGGAGTCTTCCTCTTGCTTCAGGCTGCACGACCCATGATCCAACGCCTTCTCCAGCGGATATCCATCGGTCCGCGCATTGCCGCGCTCTGTCTGGTTCCGATCATCGCCTTCGTCGGGATCGATATCGTCGAGCTCATGGAGGAACGGGAAGCCGCCGAAGAGGCCGCCTTCGTCGCGAAGGTGGTGGAACTGGCCCCGGCGATCTCCGGCCTCGTGCACGAATTGCAGAAGGAGCGCGGCACCTCGGCCGGCTTCATCGGCTCCAAGGGCAAGGCCTTTTCTGACACGATCGGAGCCCGCCGCGCCGACACCGACCGGGCGCTGGCCCGGTTCCGGTCCGGCATCTCCGAGCCGACTGGCAAGCTCGACACGCCGTCCTTTACGGACCCCTTCGCGCGGGCGCGCGAGCGCCTGGCCGAGCTTCAGGCAAAGCGCGGCGAGGTCGACAGCTTCGCACTCACCGTGCCGGAGATGGCGGGTTTCTACACGCCGCTGATCACCGACCTGCTCGACATGATCGAAAGCACGGTTGGCGTCATCGGCGACGGCTCGACCCTGCGCCCGGTGCTCGGCTATGCCGCCCTTTTGCAGGCCAAGGAGCGGGCCGGCATCGAGCGCGCCATGGGCGCCGCCGGCTTCGGCGCCGGGACCTTCAAACAAGGCATCTACCGCAACTTCATCCGCCTCGGCGCCATGCAGGACACTTATTTCGCCCTGTTCCGGCGCTACAGCGCGCCCGCCGACGTCGCCTTCTTCGATGAGACGCTGAAGGGGCCGGTCGAGGAGGACGTCCTTGCCCTGCGCAAGCTCGCCACCGGAGCGCCCTTCGGCACCGACATTTCCGGCGTCACCGGCCCGCAGTGGTTCAAGACCTCGACCGCGCGCATCGACGCGCTGAAGACGGTGGAGGATCGGCTTGCCGACGGCATTGCCGCGACCGCCCGCAGCGCTGGCGGCGAAGCGCGTCTTGAGTTCTGGGCCCTGGCCATTGCCCTCGTCGTTCTGCTCGCCGGTGCTCTCGTCGTCTCCTACGTGGTGGCGCGGTCGATCATCGATCCGGTGAAACGCCTCAACGAAACGCTGCGGCGGCTTTCCAGCCACGACTACGACGTCGACCTCGGCGACAGCGACCGCGCCGACGAAATGGGCGCCATGGCGCGCTCCGTGGCGATCCTGAAGGACAACGCCCTTGCCCGCCTCGACCTGGAGGCAAGGGCGAAGCGCGAGCGCGACCGCGAGCGGGATCGCCAGGGCCATATCGAGGAAATCGTCGCCGCCTTCCGGCACAGCATCGACACGACCATGCGCGAGGTCTGCGAACGGGCCAAGGAAATGAGCGGTTCCGCCGGCCGCCTCGTCGACGTCGCAAAGACGGCGACCGGAAAGGCGTCCGAGGCCGACGCCGCCTCCGGAAATGCGGCCGAGAACGTCGGGCAGGTCGCTGTCGCGGCCGACGAGCTGACCCACGCCATTCACGAGATCGCCCAGCAGACCGGCAAGGCGACCGACCTGGTCTCGACCGCGGCCGAGACCGCTGCCGCCACCGATCGCGACGTCTCGGCCCTGTCGGAGGCGGCCGAGCGCATCGGCGAGGTGATCACCCTGATCCAGGGCATCGCCGAGCAGACCAACATGCTGGCCCTCAACGCGACCATCGAGGCGGCCCGTGCCGGCGAGGCGGGCAGGGGCTTCGCCGTCGTCGCCTCCGAGGTCAAGTCGCTCGCCAACCAGACCTCCCGGGCGACCGAGGAAATCGCCGCCCAGATCACCGGCATCCAGCAGTCGACGGAAGGCGCCGTTGCCGCCATCGGCCGCATCACCGACGTGGTCGGCGAGATCCGCGACCTTACCGCGATCATCTCCGGCGCCGTGGAGAAGCAGCAGGCGGTCACCGGCAACATCGCCCGCTCGGTCGCGGCCGCGTCGGACGGCACCGGGGAAGTGGCCCGCAATGTCGGCTCTGTCTCCGCGGCGATCGGCGAGACCGCCCACGAGGCCCAGTCGGTTAACGATTTCTCCGACGAGCTGTTCAAGGCGATGAAGCTGCTTTCCGGCAACATCGAGGACATCCTCGGCAACATCAGCCGCGACGTGGAGGACCGCCGCGCCGCCCTCAGGGAGAAGCTGCGCGAGGTCGTCGTCATCGACGGCGACGGACGCCACTTCAACGCCTCGCTCACCGAGGTGACGGCGACCGGCGGGCGCATCGGGGCGGTCGACGGTATCGAGGCCGGCGACGTCGTCGGCATCGAGATGATGGGCGGGCGCATCGTCTCCGCCACCGTCTCCGGTGCCGGAGGCAAGGGCCTGGACCTGCGGTTCGCCGAGGACGTCTCCGATGTCGCTGCAGCGCTCGCGGCCTGAGCGGCCCGACCGGTGATCCGCCGCACCCGTGCCACGCTCTCCCTGCCGCATGTCGCCGCCGTGCCGGCCGGCCGGCGCACCACCTTCGCCGCAACGGCCGCACAGAAGTCCTTCGGCGTCTTCGGTCCGGCCCGCTCCCGATTCTCGCGGGTGGCGGCAAAAAAAGCGCCGGCCTATTCTTGAACAGCGAAGTCTTTCCCGGCTATCGATTTGCCGGGCCGTTGCCGTTAACGTGCGGCACCGGCAAAACGGGCAGCGAAAAGGCCCGAAGGGAGGCCGTTTGTCGAGACGGAAAGAAGCGCCGCAAAAGGACACCGGCGAAAAGGACTACCGCTTCATGTCGGCGCTGGCGCGCGGGCTGTCGGTGCTGCGCGCCTTCGGGCCGGACAACCGGCCGCTCGGCAATGGCGAGATCGCCGAACGGGTCGGGCTGCCGAAGCCGACCGTCTCGCGCATCACCTTCACGCTGACCGAGCTCGGCTATCTCGACTATGTGGAGGACTCCGGCCGCTACCGGCTCGGGCCGGGGATCCTGACCCTCGGCTACGACGTGCTGGCGCAGATGGAAATCCGCGACATCGCCCGGCCCTACATGCAGGAACTCGCCAATTACGCCAATGCCTCGATCTATCTGGGCGTGCCGAACGGGCTTGAGATCATCTATATCGAGGCCTGCCGGGCGCCGGCCTCCATGGCCATCCGCCTCGGCGTCGGCTCGCGCATTCCGCTTCCGACGACTGGCATGGGCCGCGCCTATCTGGCGGCGCTGCCCGAGGCCGACCGCAAGGCCCTCATCGCGCGCCTGAAGGTCTCCTATGGCGACGACTGGAAGACCGTCGAGCCGGGCATGACCCGGGGCATCGAGGAGACGCGCGAGCGCGGCTTTTCGCTCGCCATCGGCGAATGGGTGTCGGAGGCGAATTCCGCCGGCGCCGCCATCCGCCGCTCCGACGGCTACCCGGCCTATGCCATCAATGTCGGCGGGCTCAGGTCGATCATTACCCGCGAACGGCTGGAAAAAGACCTCGGCCCCCGCGTCCTCGGCGTCGCCCGCCAGATCGAACTGGTCGCCCGCGGCCTGCTGTGAGGGTGGGCCGTCCGACGCTTCGGCGCCGTCAACGGGCTTGAACCAATGGCCTCGGGTTCAAGGCTCTTGCACTCCGGGTCCCACACACTCTGCGTCACCACCGGACGTGATCCGGTGGTCCATGATGACGTGCGGCATAATCCAGCCTATCAGTTTGAAATCAAAGGCCCTATGGATTGCCGGGTCGAGCCCGGCAATGACGCGGAGTTATGGCAAGGGCAAATGCAAGAGAACGTGCCTTCAACACATAGGCCAACTCTGCCGTCACCGCCGATCTGGATTGCGTCGCTGCGCTCGCAATGACGCTTTTCACAGTGATTTCAACGTCATTGCGAGGAGGCCGGCAGGCCGACGCGGCAATCCATGTGGTGCCGGCAGCAGGCGCCACGTTCATTTGGGTGAACCGTCGCTCATCCAACGACGTCGTCACCCTGCCGCACCCTCAGATCGTCATGCCCTGGCCGCCATTGACGTCGAGGCAGGCGCCGGTGACGAAGCCGGCTTCTTCCGAGGCGAGATAGGCGATCGCCGCGGCGACGTCCTCCACCTCGCCGTGGCGACGGACCGGGATCGTGGCGAGCACCCGCTCGCGCTCCTCCTCCGACTGGCGTTCGGCGAGAAGTCCGCGCACCCTGGGCGTCAGGATGGCACCGGGGCAGACGCTGTTGCAGGTGATGCCGGCGGGGCCGAATTCCTGGGCGATCTGCAGGGTCAGCGCCTGCATCGCGCCCTTGGCCGCCACATAGTTGGCACCGGCAAAGAGGCTGCCGTAGCGGCCGGCCTTGGAGCCCATATTGATGATCCGGCCGTAGCCCGCCGTCACCATGTGCGGGATCACCGCCCGCGTGGTCCTCACGCACGCCGTGACGTTGACGTCCATGACGCGCTGCCAGTCCGCGTCCGATTGCTCCAGGAAGCGGAACGGGGTGTGCAGCGAGCCGCCGATATTGTTGACCAGCACGTCGATGCGGCCGGTCGTTGCGGCAAGCTCTGCCACCGCGTCCGCGATCATCTCGCCGTCGGTCATGTCGAGGGATCGGGTGGCAAGGGAGAGCCCCTTGCTCTCCGCTTCCGCCGCGGCCTCGCTGAGCGCATCGCCGTCCCGGTCCCAGATGGTGACCGACGCCCCCTCGGCGGCGAGCCGCATCGCGACGCCCCGGCCGACGCCGCTTGCCGCGGCAGTGACCAGGGCAACGCGGCCCGCAAAGCGTCCCTCACAGCGGTCCATTGTCGACCGCCTGGTGGTGGCTCGCATCCGGGTCGACCTTGACGTCGACGACGACCGGCCCGCCCATCCTGTGCGCCGTCTCGATGGCGTCGCGGATCTCGCCGGGGTGGTAGACCCGGATGCCCTTGCCGCCGAGGCCCTCCGCGACGGTGACGAAATCGATGTCCTCGAAATCGACCGCGATGCGCCGCTCGCCGAGATTGTCCCGGACCATGCCGAGGCCGGAATTGTTGTTGACGACGAAGACGGTGGAAAGGTTCTGCTGGATGCAGGTAGTGATCACCTGCAGCGTCATCATGAAGCCGCCGTCGCCGGAAAGACAGGTGACGCGCTTGTCCGGGTGCACCAGCTTTGCCGCCGCCGCCGCCGGTCCGCCCCAGCCCATGACGCCGGTGCCGCCCGGAACGAGGAGCTGCTGCGGATAAGGCATGCGCAAGCCGAAGGTCGACCAGATGCGGTTGGAGCCGGCATCGAGCGCCAGGATATCGTCGGGACCCAAAAAACCCTGCATCGCCCTGACGAGGTCGACATGATGGACGCTGCCCTGTGCCGCCGGCAGGTCCGGCAGGACGTGGTAGTCGGTGCGGTCCTTGAGGTCGGCGATGGCCGAGAGCCGCGCCGCGCGCGGGCCGGCGTCGAGCCCGCTCTCGGCAAGCATGGAAATCACGTCGGCGACGTCGCCGGTGATCGCCAGGTCGACCGGATAGACCCAGCCGGCATTGCGCGGGTCGATGTCGACCTGCACCAGCGTCTGGTCGCCGGGCCGGATCAGGTCCGGGTCCCTGAACCGGGTATAGTCCGGCCCCATGGAGGCGCCGAGCATGACGACGAGGTCGGCTTCCGCGACGGCCCGGTTCGCGGTCGGCATGCCCCAGGTGCCGAGCATGCCGGCGGCGACGTCGGAGGTCTCGGCGATCGCGCCCTTGGCGTTGTAGCTGGTGGCGACCGCAATGCCGGCCGCCTCCGCCAGCGCCTGCAGCGCGGCGCCGCTGTTCGACGCAAGGACGCCGTTGCCGGCGATGAAGACCGGCCTCTTCGCCTTGTCGAGCAGATCCTTCAACCGCGCCACCGCGCCGGCGTCGGGCCGGGCAGGGGTGTAGGAGAGGTATCCCTTGGACGGGTAGAGGCCGGGCTTGGGTGCCTCCGGCATCTCCTGGCGGATGATCGAGGTCTTCATGATGACGGCGGCCGGGCCGGTGCGCGGCAGGCTGGCGTGCTTGACCGCCATCTGGGTGCCGAAGACGGCCTCTTCCGGCGTCGTCGCATAGGTGCAGTATTTGGTGATCGGCTTCAGGGACGCCATGGCGTCGGCGCCGCCATAGTCGCCGGTCATGGTCTGGTAGACGCCGAGCTGGCCGTAGCCGTCATAGTCGGAGGTCTCCGTCAAAACCACCATCGGCGAGCCGGCGAAATGGGCCTCCAGGATGCCGATGGCGCCGATGGTGGTGAGCCACGGGCCCTGGCCCATCAGGACGGCGGGACGGCCGGTCAGCCGCCCCGTCACCTGGGTCATGATGGAGGCGATCCATTCGTTGCGTGTCAGGACGACGTCGAGTTCGTCCCGACGGTCGTAAAAGGCCGGCAGCGACCAGGTGACGCCGAGACCCGGCAAGGTGAAGGCCCGTGTGACGCCGGCCTCGATCAGAGTGTCGACGACACGTTCGTTTGTCTTGGTCATGGTTCCTCGTTGATTTTATTGTGTTGTTTTTATTGGAGATATCAGTGCATGCCGGAGGTGGCGGATCAGGCGGCGTGGCTGCCGTGTCCGACCGAAAAGTCGTTGCCGGCCCGGTCGGTGCCGCGCATCAGCCAGATCGGCCTCAAGGGATAGTTCATGGTCGGCGAGACCTTCATGGCGTAGGCCGTTGCCGGATGGTCCGGGCTGCGGTCGTAGAGCGAGGTCGCCGGCATGTAGCGGATGGCGTAGTCGGCGCGGCGCGTGCCCGACCGGTTATGGTTGGAGCCGTGCACGGTGTAGACGTCGTGCAGGGAGATCTGGCCGGGCGCCAGCACCACGTCGCGGGCCTGTGCCTCGTCGATCTCCTCCATCTCCTGTTTGATGGCGTAGTCGTCCCGGTCGGCGACGGCGTGGCGCTCCAGCGTCTTTTTCCTGTGCGAGCCGGGGATGTAGCGCATGCAGCCGTTCTCCACGCTCGAGCCGTCGATGGCGATGCGCACGGTGCAGGTGGCGAGCGGCGAGATCGGCCAGTACTGGCCGTCCTGGTGCCAGGGCACGGCCTTTCCCTCCTTCGGCGGCTTGGCGAACAGCATGCTGCCCCACAGGATGATGTCCGGGCCGATAACCTGCGCGACCATGTCGAGGATTTCGGAAAAGCCGCAAAAGCTGAGGAAGTCGTAATTGCCGATCATCCTCGCCGACTGGCCCCACGGATTGTGCGGGCCGGAAAGCTGCTCCGGACGCACGTTCGGGTGGTCGGCGATCAGCCGGTCGACGGCGGCCTTCAGGCCGCTAAGCGTTTCCTCCGGCAGGCGGTAGTCCGGAATGACGAGGCCGTCGCGGTGGTAGGTCTCGATCTCGGCATCCGACAGGCGCGTCTTGCGCGTCATGGCTGGTCTCCTCCCTTGTGGTCGTTCTTGTCGTCTTTTCAGCAAGCGTAATTTTTTTGGAATTTAATTTCAATTTCGAAATTGAAAACCGTTTTTAAAAATGTATCGTAGGGAAATCTTGTGGCGTAAAATGCGCCCGAGGGCCCGGCCGAAAGGCAAGAGGCCAACAAGAAAAAGGGAGGAATATCAGTGGTTCGCACGTCCGTTCAGCATGCCGTTCTCGCCGGCGCCGTGGCCCTTGGCCTTGGCGCCGCGCTCAGCGTTGACGCCCAGGCGTTTCCGGAAAAACCGGTCACCATCATCGTGCCGTTCGGCGCCGGAGGTGGCACCGACATCACCACCCGCACGCTCGCCGGCCCGATGGCCGAGGCGCTCGGCACCGAGATCGTCGTCAAGAACACGGCCGGTGCCGGCGGCACCATCGGCGCGGCGGAAACGGCGCGCGCCCGGCCCGACGGCTACACCGTCGGCATGATGCCGGTCGGCCCGATGACGACGCAGCCGCATCTGCGCCGCCTGCCCTACGGTCCGGACTCCTTCGACTATATCTGCCTCGCCTATTCCGCGCCGTCCTCGCTGGTTGTGCGCAAGGATTCGCCCTTCAATTCGCTCAAGGACATGATCGACTACGCCAAGGCCAATCCGGGCAAGCTCAACTACGGCATCCAGGCGGTCGGCTCGATCCCCCATGTCGCCGGCCTCGGCGTCAAGGAGGCCTCCGGCGCCGACTTCCAGTTCATCCCGTTCAAGGGCTCGGCGCCGACCTTCAAGGCGATGCTCGACGGCACCGTCGACATGTTCGTTGCCCACATCTCGTTCCTGACCAAGAACGCCGACCAGGTGAAGTCGATCGCCATGCTGATGGACGAGCGGGTCGCCACCGCCGAGGACCTGCCGACGGCCAAGGACCAGGGCTTCGACCTCAACTTCCCGATCTGGGGCGGCATCGTCGCGCCGAAGGGGATTCCGGCCGAGGCCAAGGAAAAGCTGGAAGCGGCCTGCGAGGCCGGCATGAAGTCGGACGCCTTCGGCGAGCGCATGAGCCAGCTCCGCATGCCTGTCACATACATGTCCGGCAGCGACTTCGAGGCCTTCGTCCGGTCCGAATTCGCAAGGAACGAGGGCTTGCTCGCCAAGGCCGGCCTGAAGAAGAACTGAGTGCGCGGATGGCCCGGGAAGGCCGCACGGCCTTCCCGACGGCGTGAGGTTTTTCGATGACGCGCGTATCCTGGACGACGGTGATCGGCGCGATCTCGCTGTTGATCGCGGCCTATCTCTTCTACCACACCTTCGATCCCGTCTATGACGTCTCCATCGTCACCGCCGGGCGCGGACCGGTGTTCTTCCCGCGCATCCTGCTCGCCCTGATGCTGGTGCTGTCCCTTGCGGTGGCGATCGAGGGCTTTCGCCTGCCGCACCGCTTCTTCAGCGGCCGAACCGCGCTCATCGTCGTCTCCGCGGTCGCGCTCACCGGGCTCTACATCGCCGCCATCACCAGCGCCGGATTCCTGATCTCCACCGTCGTCTACGTCTTCGCCCTGCCGTTCCTTCTCGGCTACCGCAACGTGCCGGTGATCGGTGCGGTCGCCGCCATCTACCCGCTGACGGTCTGGTACGTCTTCGACAAGGTGTTCCTGATCATCCTGCCGTCCTCGCCCTGGTTCGACAGCTTTTAAGGCCGCCCATGGACGCCCTTTCCCTCGGTATCGGACATCTCCTGACCCTGCCGGTTCTGGTCTCGGTCTTTGCCGGCACGGTGCTCGGCGTCATCGTCGGCGTGCTGCCGGGGCTCGGCTCGGTGGTCGGCATCACCATGGTGCTGCCGTTTACCTTCACCCTCGGCCAGATCCCGGCGCTCGCCCTGATGCTCGGCATCTATTGCGGATCGGTCTATGGCGGCTCCATCTCGGCCATCGTCATCAACACGCCCGGAACGCCCCAGGCCGCGGCGACCGCGCTTGACGGCTACCCGATGGCGCGGCGCGGCGAGGCGGACCTTGCCATCGGCTGGACGACGGCCGCCTCCGTCATCGGCGGGCTCTTTTCCGTCGCCGTCCTCATCGTCGCCGCGCCCCAGCTTGCCGCCTTCTCGCTCAACTTCACCGCGATCGAGTATTTCGCCCTCGGCGTCTTTGCCCTCATCTGCATCGCCAACGTCTCGCGCGGTGCGATGCTGAAGGGGTTGCTCTCCGGCGTTATCGGCCTCTTCGTTGCCACCGTCGGCGTCGACCACGTCACCGGCGACATGCGCTTCACCTTCGACAATTTCGAGATGACCGCCGGCATCTCGCTGGTGCCGGCGATCGTCGGCCTGTTCGCGCTGTCGGAGGTGTTCGTGCGGGCCTCGGAAACCCACGTCCTGAAGGAAACGTCGATGTTCCGGGTCGGCTTCCGCCTGCCGCCCTGGTCGGAGTGGAAGCCACGGCTCGGAATTCTCTTCAAGTCCTGCGCCATCGGCTCCTTCGTCGGCGCGCTTCCGGGCACGGGCGCGGCGACAGCCGCCTTCATCTCCTATTCGGAGGCCAAGCGCTCCTCACCGCGCCGCGACAGGCTCGGTACCGGCGAGCCCGACGGGCTGGTCGCGGCGGAAAGCGCCAACAACGCCGTCACCGGCAGCGCCATGGTGCCGACGCTGGCGCTGGGCATTCCGGGCGACCCGGTCACCGCCGTCATGCTCGGCACCTTCGTCGTCCATGGTCTTGCGCCCGGCCCCCGCCTCTTCACCGAACATCTCGACCTCGTCTATGCGGTGTTCTTCATCCTCATCGCGGTCAATCTGCTGATGTTCGTCGTCGGTGCCGTCGGCGCACAGGCGTTCACGCGGGTGCTCCGAATTCCCGAACCGATCCTGATGGCCTCAGTCGTCGTCATCTCGCTGATCGGCGCCTATGGCGTGCGCGGCAATCCCATCGACCTCATCATCGCCTTCGTCTTCGGCGTCGTCGGGTTCCTGTTCCGCAAGAACGGCTTTCCGCTCGCGCCCATGGTCATCGGCATGGTGCTGAGCGAAATGATCGAGAACTCCCTGCGCCAGGGATTGCTGATCACCCGCGGCGACTTCCTCGCCTTCTTCGAGCGCCCGATCGCACTCGCTCTCTTCGTGCTGACTGCCGCGATCCTCTTATGGCCGCCCATCCGCTGGGCGCTCGACCGACGCGGCAAGGCCAATACGAAAAACATGGACTGGACTTCCGAATGACAGCCGATGCCCGCCCCGTCCTCATTACCGGTGCGACCGGCTTTCTCGGCTCCTGGATCATCGCCCGGCTGCTTTCCACCGGCAGCAAGGTGGTGGCGACCGACGTTACCGACGACCGCAGCCGCATCGACAGCCTGGTACCGCCAGCGGACCAGGGCGCGATCGACTGGCGGCACTGCGACGTCTCCGACGGTTATGCCGTGGACGCCCTCTTCGCCGAGGTCGCGCCGGCCGCCGTCATCCATCTCGCCGCCCTGCAGATCCCGGCTTGCCGGGCCAATCCCGTCGCCTGCGCCAGGGTCAACATCATCGGCCAGATCAACGTCTTCGAGGCCGCCCGCAAGCACGGCGTCGGCAACCTCGTCTACACGAGTTCGATTGCCGCAAAGCCGCGCGGGCCGGCCAATGCGCCGGCCAATCTCTACGGCGTCTTCAAGAAGACCGACGAGGAGATCGCCCGGCTCTACTGGGAGGACCACGGCATCTCCAGCCTCGGGCTCCGCCCCTTCATCGTCTATGGCGTCGGGCGCGACGACGGCGAGACCTCGGCGATCACGCGCGCGATCCGCGCCGCCGCACTGGGACATGCCTACGAGCTGCCGTTCCGCACGGAAAGCTGCTTCCAGTATGCCGGGGAGGTGGCCGAGATCTTTGCCCGCGCGACCGAGGCGCACTGGGACGGCGCGCTCGTCTCCGACCTCACCACCGAGGTCGCGTCCACCGACGATCTCCTTGCTGCGATCCGCATGATCGTGCCGGGCGCAACTGTCACCACGGCCGAGATCCACCGCGCCTCGCCGACGGACGGTTTCGACAACGCGCCCCTGAAGCGGGTGATCGGCGATTGGCCGGCGACATCGCTCGCCGACGGCGTCAGGGAAACCGTCGCCCGCTTCCGTGCACTGGAAGGTGGCCCGGCCGCCGCGACAGCAGCGGGCGCCGCGCGAAAGAACTGGTGAGAGCGAGAGCGGGCCGGCGGCTCAGCCGATTGCCGGCGAGGAAGCCTCGGCCATCAGCCGCGCCGTGTGGCTGGCGATCATCGCCTCTTCATTGGTCGGGATGACGAAGACGCGCACGCGCGAGCGGTCG
Source organism: Rhodobium orientis (assembly GCF_003258835.1). GTDB lineage: Bacteria > Pseudomonadota > Alphaproteobacteria > Rhizobiales > Rhodobiaceae > Rhodobium > Rhodobium orientis. Next base: position 95,984 of record NZ_NPEV01000010.1, read on the forward strand.
GAGGAAATCACCGTGCTGCCGTGCCGGTTGCGGGTCTCGTCGAGCTCGATACCGATCCAGTCGAAGCCCTGGCAGATGCGCTCGCGGATCCTGACCGCGTGCTCACCGATGCCGCCGCAGAACACCAGCGCGTCGAGGCCGGAGAGAATGGCGATCATGGCGCCGATCTCGCGGCGGATGCGGTAGACGAAGTAGTCGATCGCCTGCAGCGCTTCCGGCGTGCCGGCGGCCTCTAGCAGCCGCATGTCGTGGGAGATGCCGGACAGGCCCTTGAGGCCGGAGCGGCGGTAGAGCACGTCCTCGATCTCCTCGGCCGACATGCCGAGCTCGCTCATCATGTAGAGCACGACGCCGGGGTCGAGCTGGCCGCAGCGGGTGCCCATCGGCAGGCCGTCGAGGGCGGTGAAGCCCATGGAGGAGCCGACGCTCTGGCCGCCCTGGATGGCGCACATGGACGAGCCGTTGCCGAGATGGGTGACGATGACCCGGCCGTCGGCATGGTGCGGCGCCACCTCGTGCAGCCGGTTCTCCACATATTCGTAGGACAGGCCATGGAAGCCGTAGCGCCTAACGCCCTGGTCGTAGAGCTCGCGCGGCAGGGCGTAGGTGTCGTTGACCCAGGGGTGGGCACGGTGGAAGGCGGTGTCGAAGCAGCCGACCTGGACGGCATTCGGGAACGCCTTTTTCGCCGCGCGTACGCCGGAAATGTTGTGCGGCTGGTGCAGCGGCGCCAGCGGCCGGAATTCCTCCAGCTCCGCCAGCCGGGCGTCGTCGAGGACCACCGGCTCGGTATAATCCGGGCCGCCATGGACGATGCGGTGGCCGACGGCGGCGATCGTATCGGCGGCGAAATGCGCCTGCAGGAAGCCGAGGACGGCGGCAAGGCCGCTCGCATGGTCGTTGACCCGGGCCTCGTCGAGCACCTCGTCGGCCAGCACGGACTGTCCGGTCTGCGCCTTCAGGCGCGGCATGCTGCCGAGGCCTTCGACCTGGCCGCGGACCTTTTCCACCGGCGTGCCGTTGACCGCGAACAGGGCGAATTTGATGGAGGAGGATCCGGAATTGAGGGTCAGGATGTGATGCATTATTCCGCTGTCTCCGCGATCATGGACCGACCCCCCACCTGCCACGCTTTAAAGAGCGCGGCGATGGCGCAGGAAGCGAGCCGCGCCTTTTCGCCATCGGCGCGGCTGGTCAGGATGATCGGGACGGCGGCGCCGAGGACGACGCCCGCGGCTTCGGCATGGGCGATGAAGGCGAGTTCCTTGGCCAGCATGTTGCCGGCTTCCAGGTTCGGCACGATGAGGATGTCGGCGCGGCCGGCGACCAGCGAGGTGATGCCCTTGGACTGGGCTGCCTGCAGGTCGATGGCGTTGTCCATGGCCAGCGGTCCGTCGACGAGGCCGCCGGTGATCTGGCCGCGGTCGGCCATCTTGGAGAGCGCCGCCGCATCGAGCGTCGAGGGGATCGCCGGATTGACGGTTTCCACGGCGGAGAGCACGCCCACTTTCGGCTGGCCGATGCCGAGCGAACGGCCGAGGTCGATGGCGCTCTGGGTGATGTCGATCTTTTCCTCAAGGCTCGGCGCGATGTTGATCGCCGCATCCGACACGATCAGCACGTGGTCGAGGCCCGGGACGTCCATGATGAAGGCGTGGCTGAGCCGGCGCCCGGTCCGAAGGCCGCCGTCGCGCTTGACGATGTGGCGCAGCAACTGGTCGGTGTGGAGATGCCCCTTCATGATCGCCTGGACCTGGTCGGCGCGGGCCATTTCCACCGCCTTTGCCGCGGCGGCGTCATGGTTCGGAACGTCGATGATCTCGATGCCGGAAAGGTCCTCGCCGTGCTTCTTGGCGACCGCCTTGATGGCCTCGGCCGAGCCGATCAGGATCGGCACGATGAGGTTGCGCTTGGCCGCCAACAGCGCGCCGCCGAGCGAGGCCGGATCCTCCGGCGCGACCACGGCGGTCGCCGCGCTCGGCATGCCGGCGCAGGCTTCCAGGTAGCGGTCGAAATGCTGATGCCGGCGGATCAGGAGATCCGGCAGCCGGTCGTCGTCGAGGGCCACCTTGCGGGTCGGGGCGAGCACTTCGGCAACGCCGTCGGCGACCACGTCGCCGCCGCGCCCGGTGATCACCGTGTCGAGGACGACGGTGTTGTTGGCGCGCTTTTCCGCGACCGTGACGGTGACGGTCAGCTCGTCGCCGACATGGACCCGGTCGACGAAGCGGAACGTCTGGGTCTTGTAGAGCGTGCCGGCGCCGGGGAGGATGTTGCCGAGGACCGAGGAGATCAGCGCGCCGACCCACATGGACGGGGCCACCGGCTCGGACGTCTCGCCGTTTGCCTTGCCGTTGTGGTGCTCGTCCTCCGGCAGGTGCAGCGGGTTGAGGTTGCCCGATGCGTGGGCGAAGACGAACAGGTCGTTGGCGGTGCACACGCGCTTGACGGAGGCGCTGTCGCCGACTGTCAGTTCGTCGAAAAGCTTGTTCTCGCGGATCATTTTTTCGGCTCCTCGTCCCCGGAGTGGGCCTTTTTTCTCTGTCTCAGGCGACGTTTCAGGCGGTCGGCGCGGTCGCAGCATCCGGCACGGTGCCGGGGATGTGGCCCTCGACCTCGTGCTGCGGTTCGTGCCAGTCCTTCGCCATCGTCTTCAGCACCTGCTGGATGTGCTTGAACATGGCGATCGTCGGCGGGTCCATTTCTTCCACCGCGCCGGCGATTTCCATCACCAGATTGACCGCCCTCATGCGGTCGACGTCGTCGCGCAGAAGCTCCGGCAGGGTGGCGATCGCCTCCTTGCCGGCGAATTCCACGATCATCGTCTGCTCGTGGATGAGGCGGCTGCGGTGTTCAGGCGTCATGGTGTCGAAGGGCGGCCGGGAATGCAGGATGCGGTTGGAGCGTTCGAGGCGGTCGCGCCGTACCGACCCGCGTGCCCGGGCGATCAGAATCAGCATGCGGATGATGGCTTCCGCATACCCTCCGACGCCCGATTTGGCCAGTGCTTCCTTGACCTGAGGGTATTGCAAAGCGTCGCGCACCTCATGCTTGCGGGCGCCGTTTTCTGCAAGCCGCTTCATCCACGGCGTGCCGTAGATACCGTGGAAGGCAAGCTCGATGAAGGCGTCGCGGGTGTCGCGGAAGAGGTTCCAGTTGCACTCCACGATGTCGGCCATCAGCTTTTCGGCCTGGAAGAACGGATTGTCCGCGGCGATCGGCGTGCGGGTCCGGCGGCGCCGGTCGGCCATCGCCTTGACGCTGCGCATCGCCGGGTTGGCGCCGGAAAAGAGGTAGCGCTGGGTGCGCATCGGATGCATCACCCGGCTGGCCTCGGCGATCTCGGGCGTCACCATGCTCTGCACGAAGGGGCGCACGGTCAGCTCGTAGGTCTTCGTTGCCCATTCGGAGAGCTGGGCGACCGCGGCGAACTCCTCCTCTTCCTCGCGGCCGTCGTCGAGCGCCAGGATGTCGTCGATGGTGCGGGCCTCGAAGGAGACGGAATAGACGCCGTCCTCCTTGCCGATCTTCATCTCGTAAAGGCCGGGCGCCAGGGCCTCGATGGTCTTGACGACGGAGGTGATCTGCTTGTGCTGCTTGCTCGCCACCTTGGCGGAGACGAAGATGCCGAGATGGCCGACGCTGTCGTGCAGGGTGTAGACGACGACGTTGCCGCGTGCCTGCATCTCTTGGACGGAATCGTAGAGGTCGGGGATCCAGTTCAGTGCCTGCTGCGGCGGCGTGATGTTGTCGCCGTGCGAGGCAAAGACCACCACCGGCGCCTGGATGCGGGTAAGGTCGATCGGCGTGCCGTCCGGCAGGGTTGCCTCGCCGCGGGTCAGCTTGTTGCCGATAAAGAGATTCTCGACGATCCAGCGGATCTCGTTGTCGTTCATGAAATAGAAGCCGGACCACCATTTCTCGAAATCGAGGAACCGGTCGGCCTCGTTGTCGACGTCGGCGAACACCGTGTAGTTCTTGCGCCACCAGGTGTTGGCCGGGTTGAGGCTCTCGAAGTTCATGACCAGATGCGCGCCGTCGAACTTGCCGCCGCCGAGGTCGGAGGAAAACAGCGCCGGCACGGCACCGCCCATGACGCCGCCGAAATAGCGGAACGGGTTCTTGCCCTTTTCGCCGGCCCAGTAGGAGAGCGGCGCGCCGGCAATGACCAGCGGCCCGATCAGATCGGGATGGATGGCACCGAGGATCATCGAGGCCCAGCCGCCCTGGCAGTTGCCGGTGACGAGCGGCAGCGGCGCGTTCGGGTGCCGGGCGTGGATTTCCTTCAGGAACAGCGCCTCGGCCTCGCAGACGTCGCCGAGGGTCTGGCCCGGTTCCGGGTCGGGATAGAAGATGACGAAATAGACCGGGTGGCCGTCCTTCAGGGCGACGCCGACCTCCGACTCGCTCTTGAAGCCGCCGATGCCGCTGCCGTGGCCGGCGCGCGGATCGATGATGACGAAGGGACGGCCGTCCTCGCGCTGCGGCGGCGAGCCTTCCGGCGGCAGGATGCGAACCAGCGCGTAGTTGACGGGTTTCGGAAGCTCGCGGCCGTCGAGGATGAGGTCGTAGTCGAAAACGAGGACCGGTTTGAAGCCTTCCTCCTCGCGCTCGATATAAGAATCGCCGCGCTGGCGCAGGGTGTCGAGGAAGAGGAGCGAGCGCTCGGCGAAGTCGGTGGCGTAGTCCTGGAAGGCCGTCGCCGGATTGCCGCTCCAGAACTGCGGTGCAAGGGCGCGCATCGCCGCGGTCGTGCCGGTGACGGCCTTGGCCTGGCTGTCCCGCAGCGCATTGGCGTGGTGGAGCGTTAGTTCGCCCATCAGGCGCCACTGGCTGCCGAGGTCGCCCCATCCGTTGCCGAAGGCCGCAAAGGGGGAGGTGTTGCTGCTGCTGGACGTGTCGTTGTTTGTCATTGGGTCAACCCACGATGTGGTAGCCGCCGTCGATCATGTGGACGCCGCCGGTGACGTTGGCGGCCTCGCGGCTGGCCAGGAAGGCTGCATAGGCGCCGACATCCTCGATCGTCGCCAGGTGATGGGTCGGCGTGCGGTCCGCGGTGCGCGCCATCAGTTCGTCGAAATGGTCGATGCCCGATGCCGCGCGGGTCTTCAGCGGTCCCGGCGACAGCGCATGGACGCTGATGCCCTTGGGGCCGAGTTCGGCGGCGAGGTAGCGCGACGTGGATTCCAGCGCGGCTTTCACCGGGCCCATGATGTTGTAGTGGTCGACGACCTTTTCCGAGCCGTAGAAGGAAACGGTCATGCAGGTGCCGCCGTTCGGCATCAGGTGTTCGGCCCGGCGCACCATGCGGATGAAGGAATAGACCGAGATGTCCATGGCCGAGGTGAAGCCGCTGCGCGAGCAGTCGAGCACCCGGCCGTGCAGATCCTCCTTCGGGCAGAAGGCGATGGAATGCAGGCAGACGTCGATGCGGCCCCAGCGCTGGCGGATGGCGTCGAACACCTCGCCGAACTCGCCGTCGCGCTGGACGTCGAGCGGCAGGCAGATTTCGGCACCGAGTTTTTCCGCAATCGGACGCACGAAGCGTTCGGCACGGTCGTTCAGATAGGTGATGGCAAGGTCGGCGCCCTGGTCGCGAAACGCCTTGGCGCAGCCATAGGCAATCGACTCTTCGTTGGCGATCCCGACGACGAGCGCCTTTTTTCCGGCAAGCGAGAACACGGGGAAACCTCTTCGATAATGCGCTGCAGCATAGCGAATGAGTGTGAATTTTTTATTCCGATACAGTCAGTTCACTGATGATTGACCAGACACTTCCGCAAACAATTTCAACAGCATGAAGAAATACCTAAAATACAATCCAGAAAACCGACCCTCGCGTGCAAGGTCGCGTCCGGACTCCTTCTCGTAGGGCTCGCACGGTCGGTTTGTGCAGATGCACAACGGGCATGGCTTACCGCCACCGGCCCGCGTAAACGGGGGCCGGCACTCAGAGCGGGCCGCGGCCGCCATCGACGACGAAGCTCTGGGCGGTGCAGGCGCCGCCGTCGTCTGCGGCGAGGAACAGGACCATCTGGTTGAACTCTTCGGCAGTGATGCGCCGCTTCAGGCACTGCATCTCCATGGTGCCGGCCTCGCCCTCCGGGCTCCACCATTTCTGCAGTTGCCGCTCGGTCGCGACCCAGCCGGGCAGGACGGCGTTGACCCGGATGTTGTCGGGTCCGAAGGTCCGCGCCATGGTGTGGGTGAGGCCCTGGACCGCCGACTTGGCGATGGCGTAGCCGGGGAAGAAGTCTTCCTTGATCATCCAGCACGAGCTGCCGATGTTGACGATGGAGCCAAAGCCGGCCCGGCGCATCTGCGGGACGACGGCCTGGATCGCGAAGAATTGATGCCTGAGGTTCACCGCGAAGCGGTCGTCCCAGTATTCCGGCGTCACCTCGGACCAGTCGTGCCGGTCGTCATTGGCGGCATTGTTGACCAGCACTGTGATGTCGCCGAAATGCCTGCCCGTTTCGGCAATCGCCGCCTTCAGCGCGTCGATGTCGCGAAGGTCGCCGGCAATGAACAGCGGCGCGTGCGCGGCCCCGGCCGCAATGCAGGCCGCAACGGTTTCCCTGCCGGCCTCTTCGGCAAGGTCGATGAAGCCGACCTTCGCCCCCTGTCCGGCGAACTGGCGGACCATGTCGCCGCCGATGCCGGCGGCCCCGCCGGTGATGAAGACGACGCGGTCCTCAAGGCTCGGATAGCGGGCATAGTCGGGCATCGGAACGGCTCCTTCGAAGGAGGGGGGACGCTACCCGCTATTTCACACGAAAGACCTCGTGGCAACCGAGGCACGAATTGGTCATGTCGGACAGCGCGATGAAGAGTTTCTTGTAGTTCTCCGCGCTCGGATCGGCCTTGGTCGCCCGGGCCGCATCGGCGAGCGGATAGGCGGTCTTGTGGAACAACTGGCCGATCGCCACCAGCTCCTCCGGCATGAAGCGGCCGACGCCGCGCCCGCCTTCCAGGCCCCGCCTGGCCATTTCCTTCGGCATATCGGTGCCGAGGTCCTCGGCCATCTGCCGCATTTCCCTGATCGCGGCCGCGATCTTGGCGTCCTGGGCGCCCATCTCCTCCATCCGCAGGATGCGCATATGGCCGAGGCCGATCCTGCGCTCGGCAATCCGCGCCGCCAGTTCCAGGTCGTCCTCCGCGATTGCGGTGATCACCGCGTCGAGATTGATAAGGTCCTGGCGCATTTCCTCCAGGAACTGGTCGCGGACCTCCGGCGCCACCTCGACCAGTTCGCGGGTGTCCTCGGCAAGGGCCGGCCGTGCCCCGGGTGCGGCGACCGTCAGGGTGCCGGCTACAAGGGCGCAAAGGACGGCGGGAAGCGTGGCGGAAAGGCATCCGGCCACGCATCGGCCGGGCCGTGCGAAAAGCGTTTTCATGTGGTGGGTCCTCCGCTCGCTGCGGCGGCGGACCGTCGGCCCGCCTGTCATCGCGTCGCGCATATTCAAAGACAGGAACGTCACGGATTGCATTGAAGTCCTTCAAGGAAAGTCGACTTTCCGCATGCCTGCCGGACCGGGAAGGCCCGGGTTTGCGGGGCCCCGGAGCCCCGCTGCTTGAACGGATGCCACAGTCTCACCATATTGGCGTCGACGGCGCAGATGCCGCACCGGATGCCAGTAACGGGTCCGGAACCTCAAGGTCGCTTCGCGAGAGGACTTTGACATGACACGAATGTCGGCGTTTTCCAGCCCCTATCTCCTGGGGTTCGACGATATCGAGCGCGTGCTCGACCGCGTTTCCAAAGCCACCAATGACGGCTATCCGCCCTACAACATCGAGCGGATCGCGTCCTCCGACGGCTTCGGGGAGACGCTTCGCATCACCCTTGCGGTGGCGGGCTTCACGCGCGAGCAGCTCGACGTGGCTGTGGAAGAAAACCAGTTGGTGATCCGCGGCCTTCAGAGCGAAGACAAGGAGCGCGATTTCCTGCACCGGGGCATTGCCGCGCGGCAGTTCCAGCGCACTTTCGTCCTTGCCGAGGGCATCGAAATCCTCGGTGCCGACCTGAAGGACGGCCTCCTCTCGATCGATCTTGCGCGTCCCGAGCCGGAACGCATCGTTCGCAAGATCGAAATCACGGCCCACGACTGACGGCAGTCCCCTGCCGGCTCAGGCCGCTGCGATGGCGGGCAAAGCCTTGCCGAAGCGTGCCTCGCGCCACATGTGAGTATGAGGAGGCGTAAGCCATGAATGACACCAAGAACCATGATGCCCAGAAACACCCCCTGATGCCGCCCCACGTGTTCGCCAAGCTGGGCGGCGATCAGCTCGCCTATGTGCGCCCGGTCGCTTCCGAAGACCTGGCGACCATGTTCCCGGACGCGCCGGAGGTGGCGCCGGGCCTGAAGCTGTGGGCATTGCTCGCCGCCGATGGCAGCCCGATCCTGATCGCCGACAGCCGCGATGCAGCCGTTGCCAACGCCATGAGCAACGACATCCACGCGGTCAGCGTCCACTGATCCCGCCGCAACGTCAGCGGTAAAACGACAAACGGCTCCGCCGGTCCTCGGAAATGAGGCCTTGCGGAGCCGTTCGTCGTTCAGAAGGGCGTTTGTGCGCGGCCCGGTCAGGCCGCGTTGGAGGCGAGCGGTTGCGTCAGCAGCGCATAGAGCGCCGCCGGGTCGGAGGTCGCCCGCAATTTGGCGATGATCGTCGGGTCGCGCAGTTGCCGCGCGATCCGTGCCAGCGCCTTCAGGTGGTCGGCGCCGGCGCCCTCGGGCGCCAGCAGCAGGAAGATGATGTCGACGGGTTCGTCGTCGAGGGCGTCGAAGTCGACCGGCCGCTGCAGGCGCGCGAAAATGCCGACCAGCCGGTCGAGGGCGACCAGCTTGCCGTGCGGGATGGCGACGCCGTGACCGACGCCGGTCGAGCCGAGCCGCTCACGCTGCAGCAGCGTGTCGAAGATATCGCGTTCCGGCAGGTGCACCCGGGACGCCGCCCGGCCTGCCAGTTCCTGGATCACCTGCTTCTTCGAATTCGCTTTCAGCGCCGGAACGATGGAGTCCGGGCTGAGAAGATCGCTCAGATCCATGGCGAAGAGTCCTTTGACTGACATCCGATCTACTCCCGCGGCCGGAAGGCCGCTCCGCGGGAGGCGTTTCAGGATGAAACGACGATCCGAAAGACACCGGACCGTCAGTCTGCCGCGCCGTTGCCGGCGAGAGACGGGTCGACCCAGCCGATATGGCCGTCGACCCTGCGGTAGACCACGTTGATGCCGCCATTGCCCGCATTGCGGAAAACGACGACGGGCGACTCGATGAGATCGAGCTGCATGACCGCCATGCCGACCGTCATGGTCTTCATGTTGGTGGACGTCTCGGCGATGACGACGGGATTGAAATCTTCCGGGAGCTCGTCTTCTTCCTCGCTGGAGGCGAAGACGACGTAGGAGGCCTCTCCCTTGGGCTCGGCCCGGTGGGCCTTGAGCTTGCGCTTGTAGCGCCGGAGCCGCTTTTCGATGCGCTCCGCGGCCTGGTCGAAGGACGATTGCGGTTCCTGGGCCTGGGCCGAGGCCTGCAGGACGATGCCGGTATCGAGATGGATGCTGCAGTCGGCGCGGCAGCCGGAGCCTTCGCGTTCGAACACCAGATTACCGGAATAATTCCCGTCGAAATACTTGTCGACGGCATCGTCGATGCGGGCTTCCACATGGGTACGCAAAGATTCGCCGATATCGACGTTCTTACTGGAGATTCGCAGTGTCATAAGGTCCTCTGGGATCGTATCCGCCGGCGGCTCGCTGGTCGCTTGGGTCCGCGCGCCGCTGTTATATGCGCCGACGTCGAGCAAATGCGCTGCTCACAATGCGATGTCATATCGCCTCGTCCTGTCGCGCGCGGACTTCTACGGCCCTGCCGCGCCGAAGTCAATGACCGGTTTTCCCGTTCCGCGTTCAACCCGGAGACCATCACCCCAAAGGTCATGGCCGGCTCTGGCCCGTCCTCCTTGCGGCCGCAGGAACGGTCGCAACACTGTCACGAAAGGATCATGCGCCCGTTGAGGGCCGCCGTCAAAGCCGAAAAACTACCGGCGGTTAAGTCGCTGGCATAGCAGGGAAAACGGGTCCGGCGTCAGGCCGCGCCGTGCTGCAGGGCGCGCTTTTCGCGGCGCCGCTGGACCGAGGAGGGAATGCGCATGGATTCCCGGTATTTGGCGACCGTGCGCCGGGCGATATCGACGCCGGAATCCCGGAGCATCTTGACGATCGTATCGTCGGAAAGGATCGCCTCGGGGTTTTCCGCATCGATCAGGCGCCGGATCTGGTGGCGCACCGCCTCGGCGGAATGGGCCTCGCCGCCCTCGGACGACGATATCGCCGAGGTAAAGAAGTATTTTAATTCGAAGATGCCGCGCGGCGTCGCCATATACTTGTTCGACGTCACCCGGCTCACCGTCGATTCGTGCATGCTGATGGCTTCCGCCACGGTCCTGAGGTTCAGCGGCTTCAGATGGGCGACGCCGTTGGCCAGGAACCCGTCCTGCTGGCGGACGATCTCGGTGGAGACCTTGAGGATGGTGCGGGCCCGCTGGTCGAGGCTCTTGACCAGCCAGTTCGCCGTCTGCAGGCAGTCGGAGAGGTAGGTCTTGGCCTTCTCGTCGACGGCGGCCTTGGAGACGGTGGTGTAGTAGGTCTGGTCGACCAGCACCTTGGGCAGCGTCTCGGTATTGAGTTCGATGATCCAGCCGCCGGTGTTGGACGGGCGCACGATGACGTCGGGCACGACGGTCTGCACGACGGTGGTGCCGAAGGCGTTGCCGGGCTTGGGATTGAGCGCGCGGATCTCGCCGATCATGTCGATGAGATCCTCCTCATCGACGCCGCAGATCCGCCTCAGGGCCGAAAAATCGCGCCGGGCGAGGATCTCCAGGTTGTCGACGAGCGCCTTCATTGCCGGGTCGAGCCGGTCCCGCTCCTTGAGCTGCAGGGCGAGGCATTCGGCGAGGCTGCGCGCGCCGATGCCGCTCGGATCGAAGGACTGGACGACCCCGAGCACGCGCTCCACCGTCTCAGGCTCGGTGCCGAGCTGTTCGGCCATGGTCTCGACGTCGCCGGTCAGGTAGCCGGCCTCGTCGATCATGTCGATGAGATACTGGCCGATCATCCGCTCGGCCGGGTCGCTCACCGCCAGCACGAGTTGGTCGGCAAGGTGGTCCTGCATCGACTTTTCCGCGCCCAGCACCGAATCGAGGTCGAAGTCGTCGCCGGTACCGCCGCGGCCGGAGACCTGCGACCAGCTACTGCCGGCAAGGGCGCCGGGATCGCTGACCGGGGCCGGGCTGTCGCTCGGCCCGTCCTCGGCATAGACGGAGCCGAAATCGGCATCGAGGTCGGAGACGTTGGCATCGGCGCCGGAGGTCAGCGCATCGGCGAGCGGCGCGGTATCAAGGTCCGGCCCGTCGCTGTCGGAACTGTTGTCGGAGGAGTTGTCGGAATTGCCCGCATCGGACGAGGTGTCGCCCCGGTCGGTCCCCTCATTGCCCTCGCCGGGGCCGCGCTCGTCGCTTTCGTCGCGCACCAGCAGCGGGTTGCGTTCCAGCTCGGTCTCCACATGGGCGACGAGATCGACATTGGACAGTTGCAGGAGCTTGATCGCCTGCATGAGCTGCGGCGTCATGACGAGCGCCTGGCTCGTCCGCATTTCGAGTTTCGGCGTCATTGCCATGCTCGAGAGCTGCCCCTGTCCCTGTCCGGCCGGTTGGTCCGTTTCTTGCCTTGCCCCTTTTTAATAGGATGTTCCGACTAAAGCGTAAACCGCTCGCCGAGGTAAAGGCGGCGCACGTCCGGATCGGCGACGATCTCGTCGGGGCGGCCTTCGGTGAGGACGGCGCCGGCGGCGATGATGTATGCGCGGTCGATGAGGCCGAGGGTTTCGCGCACGTTGTGGTCGGTGATCAGGACGCCGATGCCGCGCTGGGTGAGGTGCCGGACGAGGGCCTGGATGTCGCCGACGGCAATCGGATCGATGCCGGCGAACGGCTCGTCGAGCAGCATGAAGGCCGGCCTGCTGGCCAGCGCCCGGGCGATCTCCACCCGCCGCCGCTCGCCGCCGGACAGCGCGATCGCCGGCGAATCGGCGAGATGGGAGATGCCGAACTCCTCAAGCAGTTCCTTGAGCTCGGCCATCCGCTTCTTGCGGTTCGGCTCCGTCACCTCCAGCACCGCAAGGATGTTGTCGCGCACGGTGAGGCCGCGAAAGATCGAGGCCTCCTGCGGCAGGTAGCCGATGCCGAGCCGGGCGCGCCGGTACATCGGCAGGCCGGTGATGTCGAAGCCGCCGAGTTCGATGGCGCCGTGGTCGGGCCGGATCAGGCCGGTGATCATATAGAAGACGGTGGTCTTGCCGGCGCCGTTCGGACCGAGGAGGCCGACGGCCTCGCCGCGTCCGACCGCCAGCGTGACATCGCTCACCACCTGGCGCTGGCGATAGCTCTTGGCGAGGCTGCGCACGGCCAGCACGTCGCCGCCGGGCGCCGCCGCCTCGGCGGCAACGATCTGCGGCCCGGCGGGCTCGATCGCCGCATCGCCGTCGCGGCGCGCGCGCCGCGGCCTCGCCGGTGCTCCTCGGCCGGTCAGTCGGCCCATTAGCCCGCGCATCTTCAAGCTCGGCTCCTCCCGAGGCAACTCGCTGCCGCCGCGCGCAAAAAAAACGGCAGTCCGATTATCCGAAGTATGCAGCGTGAATCGTTCATGGGGGCGTCATATCCGTCTCGCCGGCATCTGTCGAGCGGACCTTCCGGTGCGCCCCGTCAATTCCCGGGCGGGGTTTTTTCTTTGCCAAGGCTCTTGGGCTGGATCAGCATGCGGATGCGCGACGGGCTGCGGAATTTCGCCTGGCCGGTCTTCATGTCGATCTCAAGGACCTCGCCCTGGATCACATTGGGGCCCTTCGACAGCACCACGTTGCCGCTCACGGTAAGCTGTTCCGCCTTCAGGTCGAAGACGGCCTTGTCGCCGGTCGCCACTTGGTCGCCGGAGGAGACATAGACCTTGCCGCCGGCCTCCAGCTTGGAAATGTCCTGCGCGCCGCCCTTGGCGCCCGGCCCGCCGGTATAGAAGACCTTCAGGTTCTGCGCCTTCAGCACCGCGTTCTGCTGGCGCACATTGACGTCGCCGCGGAAGATCGCGACCCGCTCCTTGTCGCGCACCTCCAGTTCGCGGGCCTCGATCTGGATCGGATCGTTGGAATTGACGCCGAGGCCGGTGAAGGATTCGGTGAACGTCTGGGCCGAGGCGGCGGGCGCATACAGCACCGCACCGGCGAACAGGACCGCGACAGCGAGGCGCGCAGTCGTCCCAGGGGTTGAAAAAAAGCGGGTCATTGGCCGGTTCCTTGTTCGCCGCCGGATGCGGCGGGGGCCGCGGCGCCTTCCGCGCGCGGCCGTTTTGTCTTGGCGGCGTCCTTCAACTGCGAGGAAACCTCTTTCGGCAGCTTGTTCCCGGCCGCCGGATTGAGCGTCATCTTGATGCCGTCGCCGAAGAGGATGGTCTGGCCGTCGTCCTTGACCTCAAGCCGACCGGCCTCGATCGTCCCCTTTTCCGAGGTCAGGCTGAACGGATCGGCGCTGGTCACCACGCCGTCCTTCAGGTTGATCTCGGCGCCGTTCAGCGTCGCCTGGTAGCCGAGGCTGGAATCGATGGTGATCCGGTCGGTCAGCGAGAGCGTCTCGCTGCTGCCGTCGAAGACGCCTTCGACCGCCTTGAAGGTGGCCCAGGAGCCGTCGCCGAGTTCGACCCGGGCGCCGATCTTTTCCATGGTGATGACCTTCGGGTTGGCAAGGCTCTGCACGGCCCGGTCGGCGGTGACCTCATAGGACCGGTTCTGCTTGTCGTGGCCGGACAGCCGCGGATTGGCCATGACGATGCCGTCGCCGCCGAAGCTGAGCGCCGACAGGTCGATGGCCGGCGCGAAGGTGGAGATCACCACCATGCCGGCAATCACCGCGACGATGACCGCGGCAACGCTCGGCAGCACGATCTTCAGCCGCCGCACCCGCCGGCTGTGGCGCACGGCGTCGACACGCGCCCGCTCGCGCTGGCGCGTGGCAAGCGGCGCGGGGCTGTCGGCCGTGGTCGGGTGCGCGGTCACTGGGGCTTGGCGGTCCTGTCGCCTGGATCAAGGAAAAGAAATGCGCGCACGGGCGTCATCTGCCGTCCGCGCCGCATCCGGTTCCCACAACAATATGATGGATTTCGGGCGGATCGCCAGTCGCCGGGCCGTGCCGCCTGTGTCGCGGCATCAGGAATGGGCGAAAATATCCTGTTCCGGCCAGCCGGCAAGGTCGAGCTTCGCCCGCGTCGGCAGGAAGCGGAAACAGGCCTCGGCCATCTCCGTGCGCCCCTCGCGGGCGAGCATCGTCTGCAGCCTGTCGCGGAGTTGGTGCAGGTGCAGCACGTCCGATGCGGCATAGGAGAGCTGGGCGTCGCTGAGGGTCTCGGCCGCCCAGTCGGAACTCTGCTGCTGCTTCGACAGGTCGATGTTCAGCAATTCGCGGCAGATGTCCTTGAGGCCGTGGCGGTCGGTATAGGTGCGCACCAGCCTGGAGGCGATCTTGGTGCACCAGACCGGCTCCGGCATGACGCCGAAGGCGTGATAGAGCACGGCGACATCGAAGCGCGCGAAATGGAAGATCTTGACGACATCCGGATCGGCGAGGAGCCGGACGAGGTTCGGCGCCTCGCTCTGGCCGCGGGCGATCTGCACCACGTCGGCGGTGCCGTCGCCGGGCGAGAGCTGCACCACGCAGAGCCGGTCGCGATGGGGATTGAGGCCGAGGGTTTCGGTGTCGATGGCGACCGAGCCCGTGTAGCGGGACAGATCGGGGAGGTCGCCTTTGTGGAGCCGGATGGTCATCGGTGTTCCCGTGGTCTTGCGGGCGGGCTGCTCATCCCTCCGGCCGTCCAACGAAAACGCCGGCCGCCCCGTTTCCCGGGCGCCGGCGCCGAATGAAGCGGCCGGGCGTTTTTTCAAACGCTCCGGATGGTGCCCAGGAGAGGACTCGAACCTCCACGCCCTTTCGAGCACTAGCACCTGAAGCTAGCGCGTCTACCAATTCCGCCACCTGGGCCAACGGCGAAGGAGCTTTAAGGGTCGCTTGCCGGCTTGTCAATCGGTGTGTGCGGCCGCGGCAGCATCGATGCCCCGCCGCCGCCCCTGTACAGGCTTCGGGCGAGCGGGTAAGAGAAATGCGAACCTTTGCATTCGGCTTCGAACGGCGGTGGATTCCAATGGCAGTCTCGCAGAACTCCAAACTGGTGACGGTTTTCGGCGGATCGGGTTTCGTCGGCCGCCATGTGGTCAGGGCGCTGGTCGCCCGCGGCTGGCGCGTGCGCGTCGCGGTGCGCCGGCCCGATCTCGCCTTCTTCCTGCAGCCGATCGGTGCGGTCGGCCAGATCCACGCCGTCCAGGCCAATCTGCGCTATCCCGAATCGATCGAACGGGCGCTCGTCGGCGCCGACGCCGTGGTCAATTCCGTCGGCATCCTGGTGCCGAGCGGCAAGCAGACCTTCGAGGCTCTGGTGGCCGAAGGCGCGAAACAGATTGCCGAGGCCGCGGCCAGGGCCGGCATCACCAATGTGGCGCACATCTCCGCCATCGGCGCCGATGCCGAATCGGCCGCCGGCTACGGCCGCGCCAAGGCGGCCGGCGAGGCCGGCGTCCTTGCCGCCGTGCCGGGCGCGACGATCCTCAGGCCCTCCATCGTTTTCGGGCCGGAGGACGACTTCTTCAACCGCTTTGCCTCCATGGCGACGATGTCGCCGGTCATCCCGCTGATCGGCGGCGGCACGAAGTTCCAGCCGGTCTTCGTCGGCGACGTCGCCGAGGCGGTCGCCATGGCCCTTGAGGGCAAGACCGAGCCGGGCGGCGTCTACGAGCTCGGCGGGCCGGAGGTGAAGACGTTCCGGGAATGCATCGAGGTGATGCTGGAGGTCATCGACCGCAAGCGCGCCATCGTCTCGCTGCCGCTCCGCATCGCCAGCATGCAGGCCTGGCTGCTGGAGAAGCTGCCGAAGCCGATGCTGACCCGCGACCAGGTCAGGATGCTCGCCCGCGACAACGTCGTCTCCGAGGAAGCGAAGGCGGCCGGCCGCACGCTGGAAGGCCTCGGCATCGAGGGTCGCACGCTGGAGGCGATCCTGCCGACCTACCTGACCCGGTTCCGGCCGCGCGGCCAGTTCAACATGCCGCGCACGGCCTGACGCCCCTCCGATCGATGGCCGAGCGGGGCGCTTCCCCGGATCGCCCGCCAGGATGCCTCTTTCATGTCCATTGAACAGATCGTCGTCCTGGCCATCGTCCAGGGCATCACCGAGTTTCTGCCGATCTCCTCGTCGGGACACCTGATCCTGATCCCGGCGCTGACCGGCTGGCCGGACCAGGGCTTGATCACCGACGTCATGGTCCATGTCGGCTCGCTGTTCGCCATCCTGGTTTATTTCTGGCGCGATGTGCTGACGATCCTGAAGGGCTGCGTCGACCTTGCCCGCCTGCGCTGGACATGGGCCGCGCGGCTTGCCGCCTACATCATCGTCGGCACCATTCCGGCGGTCGTCGTCGGCCTGATCTTCAAGCTCACCGGCTTCCTAGACTATATTCGCGGCGTCGAGATCGTCGCCTGGAACGCCGTCATCTTCGGTATCCTGCTCTATGTCGCCGACGCTTTTGGTCCGCGCCTGAAATCGATGGCGGAGATGCGGTTCGGGCCGGCGATCATCATCGGCATCGCCCAGTCGCTGGCGCTGGTGCCCGGCACCAGCCGCTCCGGCATCACCATGACGGCGGCCCGGGCCATGGGCTTCAGGCGCGACGAGTCGGCGCGGTTCTCCTTCCTGCTCGGCGTGCCGGCGATCTCCGCGGCGGGCCTCCTGACCTTCCTGGAGGCCTATGAGACCGGCGAGCCGATCCCGACCGATGCGTTTTATGCCGCCGGGCTCACCTTCTTTTCGGCGCTGGCGGCGATCGCCTTCCTGATGGCCATCGTCAAGCGGATGAGCTTTTTGCCGTTCGTGATCTACCGGCTTGCCCTCGCCTTGGCACTTTTCGCCCTTATCTACGGCTGGATCCCCGGGGTGGCGCCGCCCGCCTGACCGAATCCGCGCGACGTCTCGCGCGAGTGTTCCGGTTGAGTGGAACCGGTTTGCCCCCTATAGACGTTTCCCCGGTTCACGATACCCGGCGCATGTGGCGCCGGGCTTTGAACGAAATGCCATGCTGACCCTTTACCACCAGCCCTTCTCGCCTGCCTGCCGCTTCGTCCGTCTCGCGATTTCCGAGCACAACGCCGAAAGCGATCTCATCGTCGAGCCGTTCTGGGAGCGCCGGCCGGAATTCCTCAAGCTCAACCCCGCCGGCGAACTGCCGGTGCTGGTGGAGAACGACGGCCCGCCGATCGTTGGCGCCCGGGCGATCATGGAATATCTCGACGAGACCCGCGGCTATATGCAGGAAAGCCGCCGGCTGATGCCGGACCACCCGGAAAAGCGCGCCGAGATGCGCCGCCTCGTCGACTGGTTCCTCGACAAGTTCGACCGCGAGGTCGGCGGCATCTTCGTCCACGAGAAGGTGTTCAAGCAGGACATGCCGCAGCGCTGCGGCGGCGGCGCGCCGGATTCGGCCATGCTGCGCGCGGCCCGCGCCAACATCCGCCCGCATCTGCGCTATATTGGCTATCTCGCATCGATCCGGAACTGGCTGGCCGGCGACCGCTTCTCCTACGCCGATCTTGCCGCCGCTTCGGGGATTTCCTGCGTCGACTACCTTGGCGAGGTGCCATGGGAAGAGGACGAGACCGCAAAGACCTGGTACGCGCGGGTGAAGTCGCGGCCGATCTTCCGCCCGCTCTTGAACGAAAAGGTGCGCGGCATGCCGCCGTCGCGGACATACGCCGACCTGGACTTTTGAGGCCGGGTCGCAACCGTTTTCCGGAGGGCATCGACGACCCTCGTTCCAGGATGCGCGGAGGATATGGCGGGCGAGGCCGTCCCGATTGTTGTGTGAGGCCCGGTCGATGCCCGACAAGCTAAGACCCGCGCTCGAGGCGCGCGCAAAGGCTCTTGGCTTTGACGCGGTACGCATCGCCCCCGCCGATATCGGCGAAACGCCGGGCGAACACCTTGCCGACTTCGTCGCTGCCGGCCACCACGGCACCATGGACTGGATGGCGATGACGCTGGACCGTCGCAGGAGCCCGCGGGCACTGTGGCCCGAAGCGCGTTCCGTTGTCGTCCTCGGCCTCAATTACGGCCCGGAGCGCGACCCGCGCGAGATCCTGGAAAAACCCGACCGCGGGGCGATCGCGGCCTATGCCGGCAACCGCGACTACCACGACATCGTCAAGGGACGGCTGAAGCAGCTCGCCGGCTGGCTCGCCTCCCGTGCCGACTGCGACGTCAAGGTCTTCGTCGACACCGCCCCGGTGATGGAAAAGCCGATCGCCGCCCATGCCGGTCTCGGCTGGCAGGGCAAGCACACCAACCTCGTCTCGCGCGACTACGGCTCCTGGCTGTTCCTCGGCGAGATCTATACGACCCTCGACCTTGCCCCCGATCCGCCGCTCGCCGACCATTGCGGCTCGTGCCGGGCCTGCCTCGACGCCTGTCCGACCGGGGCGCTGCCGGAGCCCTACCGGATCGACGCGCGCCTTTGCATCTCCTACCTCACCATCGAGATGAAGGGACCGATCCCGCGGCATCTGCGCCCGGCTATCGGCAACCGCATCTATGGCTGCGACGACTGCCTCGCCGTCTGCCCCTGGAACAAATATGCCAGCGCCACCAGGGAGATGAAGCTTGCCGTCCGCGACGATCTGGAAGCCCCCCGACTCGCCGACCTGGCAGCGCTCGACGACGCGGCTTTCCGGGCGTTCTTTTCCGGCTCGCCGGCAAAACGCATCGGCCGCGACCGCTTCGTGCGCAACGTCCTCATCGCCATCGGCAACTCCGGGGACACCGCATTGCTCCAATCGGTCAGGCCGCTCCTGGCCGACGAATCGCCCCTGGTGCGCGGCGCTGCCGCCTGGGCATTTCGGCGCCTTGCCGCGCCGGGCGCGATCGAAACGACGCGCACGCAGAGACTGGCGCTTGAGACCGACACCGATGTGCGCGCAGAATGGGCGGCAGAAAAAGAACGCGAGCGTAAGGAGGAAACGGGGCAATGAGCGGGGCAGGGGAGCGTTTGTTCGTGTTCGGGTTCGGCAATTCAGCAAAGGCGCTCAATCGCCTTGCCGCCGACCGCTTTGCCTCGATCGCCGGCACCACCCGCAGTCCGGAGGGCGCCGAGGCGCTGGAAGAGTTGGGCGTCGACGCCTTCGTCTTTGACGGCACCAAGCCGGGCAGGGGCATTGCAGATGCCCTCAAGTCGGCGACCTATGTGCTGTCCTCCGTGCCGCCGGGCGAGGACGGCGATCCGGTGCTCGCCCACCATGCCGCCGACATTGCCGCGGCCCCAGGGCTGCGCTGGGTCGGCTATCTCTCCACCATCGGCGTCTATGGCGACCATCGCGGCGCCGTCATCGACGAGGAGACCCCGTGCCGTCCGGCCAGCCCGCGCTCGCGCCGCCGGCTGGAAGCGGAAGCCGCCTGGACCGACCTTGCCGAGGAGATCGGCGTGCCGGCCGCCATCTTCCGCCTTGCCGGCATCTACGGCCCCGGCCACAACGTCATGGTCCGGCTGATGAAGGGAACGGCGCGGCGGCTGGTCAAGCCCGGCCAGGTCTTCAACCGCATCCATGTCGACGACATCGCCTCGATTGTCGCCGCGGCCATCGCCGAGGATTGCGGCGGCATCTTCAACGTTACCGACGACGAGGCCGCCCCGCCCCAGGACGTCGTTGCCTTCGGGGCCCAACTAATGGGCGTCGAGCCGCCGCCGGAGGAGGACTTCGCCACCGCGGAGCTGTCGCCGATGGCCCGCTCCTTCTACGGCGAATCGAAGATCGTCTCCAACGACAAGGCGAAGTCCGTTCTCGGCTGGAAGCCGCGCTATCCGGACTATCGCAGCGGCCTGAAGCGGCTCTGGACAACCGGCGACTGGGACGCGGAAACGACGTCCGAGCGCAAGCGCTGAGCCGGCTCAGCCCTCGTCCTCTGCCTTCGCCGCCGCCGGGGCCGTCAGCGCCCGCACGCCGGCGATCGCCGCATCGGCAAGCTGCGAGACCGCGATCTCGAATGTCCGGTCGCCGGAGGACTGCAGCTCCGTCAGCCAATCGGCAATCGGCGGCGGCGGCAGGATCGCCGTCATGAACCAGCGCGCGGCAAACGACTTCTGTCCGGCGGTCGCGCCCAGCGTGATGGCGGGCGACAGCAGCAGGACGATCTGCGCCTCGGTCTCCGCCATCTTGCCATTCATCAGCGCCGGCATGTCGATCTTCGGCGAGATGATCTCCCAGCCGATCACCCGCGGCGGCTCGAAGCGCTTGGAGGAAATCCCCGTCAGGATGTGCCGTATGGCGAAGTCGTGCACGTGACCGACCGTCAGGCCCTCGAGGTCGAGGGCGTCGACGGCCGTGCCGAGATCATCGGTGAGATCGGAGATCGCGGCCGCCAGGACTTCCCGGTATAGCGCGTCCTTGCTGCCGAAATGGTAGTTGACCGAGGCGATGTTGGTGCCCGCCCGGGCGACGATCTGGCGGATGCTGGTGCGGTCATAGCCGTATTCGGCGAAGCTCTTCTGCGCCGCTTCCAGGATCTGCTGGCGTGTGTCCTTGGTATAGGGGCTGCGCGGCATCTCTGACTTTTCCCGAATGGTTACGCGTCACTGATCGCCTCGCGCAAGAACCGTGTCAGCGTTGTTTCAAACGGTTGTTTGAAACAACGCTGGCTCGCCCGTTGCTACCCGTTATCCGCCATCGGACCAACCGATGGTCATTCCAGGATCGGAATGACTGACATTGGATGAGAGGAGTAACATCAATGTCAATCGGTGCAGTTTCGGGAAGTATGCCCGATTTTTCCGCCATGAAAGCCATGATGGAAGACGCCCGAGCCGAACGCTTCGCCAAAGACGATGCCGACGGCAGCGGTGGGCTTTCGATTGAAGAATTCACCGATGCCCACGAAAACCGTCCCCAGGGATCGGCAGAAGTTGCCGGCGGCCCGTCTGTCGAGGAAATGTTTGCCCAGCTCGACACCGACGGCGACGGCGAGGTGACCGAGGCCGAACTCGAGGAAGGTGCCCCCAAAGGTCCGCCTCCTGGACCTCCCCCGGGCGAGTTCTCGTCCGAAACGTTCTCCAGCCTGCTGTCGGTGCAGGAAGAGTCCTCGTCCGGTTCGATAACCGATCTGCTGTCTTCCGGTAGCGAAGCCAGCAGTGAGGCGACGGAAGAGGACCTGCTTTCCGAATTGATGGAAAGCCTCATCGGCACGGAGGAAACCGCCTAGATCGATAAGGGCGGAACTTCATGCAGGGAGACGTCTCGGCCGGGAGACACCCCGAAGCCACGAGGCTTCGCAAGGGCGACCGCCCGCCGGCGCCGATGCGCCGCCCCGCGG
>NZ_NPEV01000110.1 GCF_003258835.1 Rhodobium orientis
CCCACTACTGTCCGGTCTAATTTTGTAGACAGGGTGCATGGCATTGATTCTACTTGGTTTCAGACGTTTCGCGGCGTTTGAGACACCAAGCGGAGGAGCAATGCCATGCGGCATCACAATAGCGTCTTTCACGGCCTTCTGAAGCATGTTCCCTGGGGCCTGTTCGACAAGCTTGTGGACACCCACAAGGCCGACCGCCGGGTCCGCCGGCTGAGCACAAGGGACCAGTTCCTGGCACTGTTGTTCGGCCAGCTGGCCGGCGCGACGAGCCTGCGCGAGATCGAGGCCGGGCTTTCCAGCCATGCCGCCCGGCTCTATCACCTCGGTGGCCGGCCCGTGGCGCGCACCACGCTCGCCGATGCCAATGCTCGCCGGCCCGCCGCGCTCTATGCCGACCTGTTCACCCACATGGCGGCAACCGCCGGCCGCGCCACCCGCCGCCACATCGGCGACGCCGTGCGCATCCTCGATGCCACCCGCATCGAGCTGTCGTCGCTGAGCGCGGGCTGGCTGACCGCCGTCAAGGGACATCGGGCGATCAAGCTGCATATCGGCTACGATCCGAACCTCGGCATTCCCTTGAGCGCCGAGATCACCGGCCACAAGACAAACGACATCACCCCGGCCAAGGCCGAGCCGATCGTCCCGGGCCTGACCTATGTCTTCGACCTCGCCTATTACGACTACGCCTGGTGGGCCAAACTCGATCGCGCCGGCTGCCGCTTCGTCAGCCGCCTGAAGACCAACACCAAACTCTCGGTGACCGCCAAACTGCCGGTGCCGAAGGGCGGCAACATTCTCGCCGACCGCATCGGGCTGTTGCCGCAGCGCATGGCCCGCTCGCGGCGTAATCCCTTTGCCGATCCGCTGCGCGAGGTCACCGTGCGCATCCGGACCGGCAAGGTGCTGCGCCTCGTCACCAACGACCTCGACGCCCCCGCCGAGGAGATCGCCGATCTCTACAGGCAGCGCTGGCAGATCGAGCTGTTCTTCAAATGGATCAAGCAGAACCTGAAGATCCGCCGCTTCCTCGGCACCTCGGAAAACGCCGTCCGCATCCAGATCTTCGTCGCCCTCATCGCCTATCTGCTGCTGCGCAAAGCCCACGCCGCCCAGAACGCCATCGAGGCCCCACGCGCCTTCCTCACCCTCGTCCGCCTCAACCTCATGCACCTCCGCCCCATCAACGCACTCAACACACAGCCAAAACCGCCGCCAACCAACCCCAACCAGATGTCCCTCGACCTCGCCCCAATCTAAACCGGACAGTAGTGG
>NZ_NPEV01000111.1 GCF_003258835.1 Rhodobium orientis
GGCGGAACCAGAACGGTTCCGCCGCTTTTTCTTTTGCTTGAGACGATTGCAGAAGCGTTCGACCGGAGAGCGCCGACGGTAGACCCGGCGGCCGAACGCGACGGTGCCCTTGCGGATCGACCGCGCCGGAATGTTTGCGCAGGCATTGCGGCCGGGACGAAGGAGCGGATGCCGTCGGTGTCGCAGGCCCGATCGGCAATGACGATGGCGCCAGGGGCGACGTCATTGGGCAGTTGCGTCGCCATGGGAGCATCGCCGGCATGCCCAGCGGTCTGTTCAAGGCGCAGCAGACGCCCTTCGGCATCGACGAGGGCACGGATCCCGGCGGTCGGGCCGCCACCGGACTGTCCCATGCAAGGATCGGCAGCCCCCCTTTTTAGCGCCGGCACCACGCTGGTGGACGCGGACGCATGAACTGTCGATCATGACGACGTCACCGTCATGGGCCTTAGAGATCGCCGCCATAAGGCGATCCGAAACACTGCCCCCCAACGAGAGAAGCGATTGTAGAGCGTCGTGCGTCGACCGCAGCGCTCGGCGCCATCCCGCCGGGACGAGCCGGCGCGCAAGCGCCAGCGAATGCCGTCCATTGCCCGCCGGTCGTCGACACGGGCGGCACCGCGGCTGTTGCGCGGCAGAAGCGGCTCAATGACGCCCCATTCCCCATCGGTCGCCTCGAGGCGACGCATGGCGATCTCCTTTCCAGGAGATTGACTCCGATCACGCCGCGTCGATGAACCCGCTTGCGGAGGACACTCTCTGGATACCCAGCGCGGCTCAGCACCCCCGGACCGATGCATGATCCGCCGGCCCTCGCCGGAGCCAGCGCCCCGGGGACCGCCGCAAGGGCGGCGAGATCCGCATCGCTCTCCGCTACCACCATTGTAGGCCATGTATAAAATGTTTCCTACTAAGTAATATGGAGTGAATTACTACGGTTTAAAAAGGACCTTATTACTACGGTTTAAATAAACCTCCTCAAAAAAATATGCAAGACTCTCAATAACCATATAATTGTAAGAATTGCTTTTACGAAGACTTAGGACCTGCTGTGCCTAAGTGGCGTCGACGTCTCAGAAGGAGGCGTTTTTCTACGTAGCTTTGGACCAGGAAGGATCCACAACATGTCATCTGAAATCACCCTCTCCGCCGGCGTTCGTCAGAACCTCCTCTCTCTGCAGAACACCGCCGACATGATGGCGACCACGCAGAGCCGTCTGGCCACCGGCAAGAAGGTCAACTCCGCCCTCGACAATCCGACCAACTTCTT
>NZ_NPEV01000112.1 GCF_003258835.1 Rhodobium orientis
ACAGTCATTGATGATCGTTTCGGGTATGGTTGAGGTCAATGGTTGCGATATGCGTTGCACCGAAGCAGACGCGATAGCGACCATCGCGATCTGTAGGCCTGAGGGCGACAGGTTCGCCGCGGAAGGCCTTGGGCAGCTTCCACAGCCGGCCGTTGAAGCTGACGCAACATCCTGATGTGGAGACACGCCGTTCGATCTCTCCGGCCTCGTAATGCGGCTCCTGGAGGCGGTCGGGGAAGCGGCGCGGCGAGGGGTGGTAGCGGCTGGCCGGGGTTGCCAGCCCCAGCCCCTGGTGCGGGCGGACGGCATTGTAGAGCGGGCGCCAGCTGTCGAAGGCGGCCTGCGCCTGGGCGCAGTCGCGCAGCGCTGTGAGCGCCAGAACCTCCGCCTTCAATGTGCGGTGGAAGCGCTCGTTCTTGCCGCGTCCCTGCGGATGATAGGGGCGGGCGTGGATCACCCGCACGCCGAGCTTCAAAAGCCACACGCCGAGCGGCGTCCAATGGCCCGGTGTGCCGCCACCCCAGGGCGAGCCGTTGTCGACGTAGAGCCCCGCAGGCAGGCCGAAGAGACGGAACGTGCGCTCCAGCAGCGGTCGGACCGTGGCGGTGCGCTCATTGGTGCAGGCCTCGATGCAGAGCGCATAGCGCGAATGGTCATCGACCACCGTCAGAGGATGGCAGTTGGTGCCGTCGCCGAGGGCGAAGCGGCCCTTGAAGTCCATTTGCCACAACAGGTTCGGCGCCGGTTGCTCGAAGCGGCCGTGTGCCGGCGCCCCGCCGGCCGGCGGCTCGATGCGGCCGTGGCGGGCGAGAATGGCATGAACGCTCGAGGGCGCCGGCGTGCTTTCGCCCTGGTCTTGCAGACGGCGGGCGATCTTGCGTGCGCCCCAGGCGGGATGCGCATCGCGCACCGCCAGGACGCGTTGCTCCTGTGCCGCCGATGTCCGGCCGGGGCTGACATGCGGGCGCCGCGAACGATCCCGCATGGCCGCGCGAAGATCCTGTACCTCATCGCCAGCGCGCCGCAGCCATTTGTAGCCCGTCTGCCGGCTGATCCCGATGCGGCGGCACAACTCGCTCACATTCGCCCCAGGCAACCGCGCCAGAAGCACAAATTCCATTCGTTGATCCATGATCGACATCTCCCGCCATGGCATGTCGGCCTCCTCCGCCTATCCATGCCAAAAGTGTCAACCATCTCCCCGAACGCTGTAAGCCATCTCCCCGGGACATACA
>NZ_NPEV01000113.1 GCF_003258835.1 Rhodobium orientis
TGTCCACTTAAGCTTCTTGGCTTACGAATAAGTTGATTGTCTCGATGGGTCTGCGGCCCTGGTTTCGGTAGCCGAGATGGGGCCGCTCGGTGTTGTAGTGGACGAGCCAGGCATCGAGATCGGCCTGGAGGGCGTCGACGCTCTCGTAGAAGGTCTCACGCATCTTCACCCGGAAGAACTCGTCGAGCACGGTGCCGTTGAAGCGCTCCACGAAGCCGTTGGTCTTTGGCGTTTTTACCCGCGTTCGCCGGTGCTCGATGCCGTTGAGGTCCAGATAGAGCTCATAGGGATGGGTGTCGGTGCCGCAGAACTCGCGGCCATTGTCGGTGAGCACGGCCGTCACCGGCAGGTCGAGGTTGCGGTAGAAGGGCAGCACGTCGTTGTGCAGCACGGCCGCGGCCGCCTCGGGCTGTTTGGAGACGTGCAGGAAGCCGAAGGCATAGGAGCCGTAGGTGTCGACGACGGCATGCAGATAGACCTTGCCGATGCCTTTGAGGTTGCCGACGAAGAAGGTGTCGGCCGACAGGAGCTCGCCAGGCGCGCCGCTTTCCACATGGCGCTCGCGGAAGCACGGGTTCAGCTTCTCGATGAAGGCGGCCTGTTCGCCCGTCAGGTCGATCGCCTTGCCGGCGGTCTTCTCCTCCAGCGCCAGCCAGCGGTCGTATTTGCTGCCGAGCCCGCTGTCGTTGAGGATCTTTTGGATGGTGATCGAGGAGACCCGCGTGCCTTCCAGAGCCAGCAGCGCCTCGAGCCGGTTGCAGCCATAGGCCGGATGCTCCAGCGCCAGGTCCTTGATCCGATCCACCGTCGCCGGCGGCGTCGTCATCGGGTGCGACTTGTGGACCGGTGGCAGGTCCTTCAGGCCCTCAAAGCCCTGCGTCTGGAACCGCCGCTTCCACTCGTAGAAACTCGTTCGGTCAAGCCCGCGCCGCCGGCACGCCTCGGCGACGTTGCCGAGTTCCCCGGCCAGTTCCAGAACGCTCAGACGATGCTCGGCAAGCTTCGTCGCAGCATCCCGCTTGCCCGTTCCCAACCTCTTTCCTGATTGTGCCATCGCTTCCTCCCGTCAGTGAAATATAGCACGGAAAGAAGCTTAAGAAGACA
>NZ_NPEV01000114.1 GCF_003258835.1 Rhodobium orientis
CGGATGGAGTGGACGCCGAGGTCGGTGAGGATCTGGGCGCCGAGGCCGATCTCGCGCCATTCCTCCTGGCGCACCTTGGCGGTGTCGTGGCCCTCGTCGTCATTGGCCGCCCGGCGCTGGCTCGGCACCTTGCCGACGCCGACCGAACCCTCGCGCAGATAGACGACGATGCCGCGGCCGCCCGCCGCAATCCGCTTCAGGAACGGCTCGACCGTGGAGTCGCGCCCGAAGACGTCGCCGACGACGGACTCGAGGTGCAGCCGCACCGGGATGTCGACGCCGTCCCGGATGTCGCCGAAGACGACGGCGAGATGCTGCATCGGGTCCCAGGGCGTGGAATAGGTGTAGGCGCGGGCCGGGCCGTAGGGGGTGTCGACGTCGAAGGCCTCGACCCGCTCCACCAGCCGCTCCTTGCGCTGGCGATAGGCGATGAGCTCGGCGACCGAGACGATGGCAAGGCCGTGCTCTTTGGCAAAATCCGTCACCTGCGGACCGCGCATCACCGTGCCGTCGTCATTGACGAGCTCGCTGAGGACGCCGACCGGATTGAGCTCGGCGAGGCGGCACAGGTCGATGGCGGCCTCGGTATGGCCGGAGCGCATCAGCACGCCGCCGTCGCGGGCGATCAGCGGGAAGATGTGGCCTGGGCGCACGAAGTCCTCGGCGCCGACATTGGGATTGAGGATGGCGCGCACGGTGTTGCAGCGCTCCTCCGCCGAAATGCCGGTGGTCAGGCCCTCGCGGTAGTCGATGGTGACGGTGAAGGCGGTCGACAGCGGCGCCTCGTTGTGGGCGACCATCGGCTGCAGGTGGAGGCGCCTGGCGTCGGCCGCGGTGATCGGCGTGCAGACGATGCCGGAGGTGTGGCGGACGATGAAGGCGAGCTTTTCCGGGCTGGCGTGCTCGGCGGCAAGGATCAGGTCGCCCTCGTTCTCCCGGTCGTCGTCGTCGGTCACCACCACGATCTGGCCTTCCTTGAAGGCGCGGACCGCTTCGACCACCCGTGCGAGATCCGTCATCGTCTCAAACTCCCATTCCAGAACTGCCGTTCGATAGATCGTTTTGC
>NZ_NPEV01000115.1 GCF_003258835.1 Rhodobium orientis
TTTGCGTTTAATCTGCGACATATCCTGACGCTTTGAGGAAGTTGAAGCATTCTTCGGGGTCGAAGAGGTCGCAGATGTCGCCGAGGGCGGAGATGAGGGCATCGAATGTCCTTGCGCCGATGCGTCTGAGATGGGCTTTGAGCTTGGAGAAGGCCATTTCGATCGGATTGAGGTCGGGCGAATAGGGCGGCAGGAACAGGAACCAGCATCCACGATCCTTCAGGATTTGTGAGGCCCTCGGGACCTTGTGGGTCGACAGATTGTCGAGAACGACCACCGTGCCCGGCGCCAGAGCGGGTGCCAGCTGCGTTTCGATGTAGGTTTGGAAGGCTGATCCGTTCATGGCTCCTGGAATGACCCATGGCGCGATCAAAGCGTCGTGGGTCAGGCCGGCGATGAAGGTTTGCGTGCCCCATTTGCCGAACGGCGCGGCTCCGTAAAGCCGCTCGCCGATGGGGGCACGCCCCCGCAGGCGCGTGAGATTGGTCTTCACGGCCGTCTCATCGATGAAGACCAATCGATGTGGCCGCGTCCGCATATAGGGTTGCCGGCGACCGATCCATTCGGCGCGCTGCCGTCGCAGTTCCGGCCGGTCACGCTCGCTGGCGATAAGTCCTTTTTTTATATGAGAACCCGGCGCGCTGCAGGGCCCGGTGGATCGAGGAGATGTGGACCGTCAGGCCGAACGTGTCTTCCAGGGCATTGGCAAGCTCGGCCAGCGTGATATCCGGCTCGGCCCGGACGATCTCGATGAGAAAGCCCATATGCGGGGCCAACTTGCCAAATCGGCCGGCCGGACGTCCTTGCGGCTTGCAGGAGACGTCGCCGCGGGTCCGATAATCGGCGGCAATCCGCACCGCTGTCGCCGCGCTGACACCAAACACCCGACCGGCATCGCGACACGAATGTCCTGCCGCAACATGCGCTGCTATCCGCTCGCGAAGGTCCTCTGAATACGGCTTGCCCATCACTCTCCTCCTCAAGGAAAGTGAATCAGACAAAACCTCCGGTGGGAATCCCCTATCGATTCAGATCAATCGCAAGG
>NZ_NPEV01000116.1 GCF_003258835.1 Rhodobium orientis
TAAAACAAGAAGGTAGATCACCCGGCGGATCGACCCGCCGGGGGCCGACGCCGTGACGGCGGCGGGAAAGCCGGACGGACTGCGAGAGGATTTTCAGGAGAAAGCGGGGAGAGGCACCAAACGGCGCAAGCCGGTCGCCAAACCGTTCTCCATCCGCCTGAGCGACGATGAGCGGAAGATGCTGCTGCGGGAAGCCGGCAAGGTGTCACTCGCCTCGCATATCCGGCGGAAGCTCTTCGGCGAGACAGCATCGCCGCGACGGGGAAAGCGCCCCTCGCGGAAGCAGCAGCGTCCGAGCACGGACAAGGCCCTTCTCGCCCAGGTTCTGGCTGCGTTGGGTCGGTCGGAGCTCGCGCGCAGTCTCCAGGACATAGCGAAGGCCGCAAGGATGGGGGCCCTGCCGGTGACGCCGGAGCTGGTCGACGAGCTTCATTGCGCCTGTGCTGAAATCCGGACCATGCGCGATGCGCTGATGGAAGCGCTCGGGATCAGGCCGGACGATGGTCAATGATCCTCGTCGGCAATCAGCGCGGCGGCGGGAAGCAACTCGCCCTGCATCTCCTGAAGGAGGAAAATGACCATGTTCAGGTTTACGAACTTCGCGGTTTCCTCGCACAGGATTTGGGCGGCGCCCTGAACGAAGCCTACGCGGTCAGTCGTGGCACACGGTGCAAGCAGTATCTCTTTTCGCTTTCCCTCAATCCTCCGCCCTCGGCGGTCGTCGGGACGGCGGATTTCGAAGCGGCAATCGCGCGGATCGAAAACGAACTTGGCCTCGATGGCCAGCCGCGGGCGATTGTCTTTCATGAGAAGGAAGGGCGTCGTCATGGCCATGCGGTGTGGAGCCGCATCAAGACCCACGACATGAAGGCCATTCAGCTTTCCTATACCAAGAAGACTCTCATGGGGATGGCACGGGAGCTTTTTCTTGAACACGGTTGGACAATGCCGCGTGGCCTTGCCCAAAGCGAGGCTCGCGACCCCCGTAACTTTTCGCTCGCCGAATGGCAACAGGCGAAGCGCCAGGGCAAAGACCC
>NZ_NPEV01000117.1 GCF_003258835.1 Rhodobium orientis
GACGCTGCGCCGGAAGAAAAGGCGCGCGGCATCACGATCTCGACGGCGCATGTGGAATACGAGACGGACGCGCGGCACTACGCCCACGTCGACTGCCCGGGCCACGCCGACTACGTCAAGAACATGATCACCGGCGCGGCGCAGATGGACGGCGCGATCCTGGTGGTGTCGGCCGCCGACGGTCCGATGCCGCAGACCCGCGAGCACATCCTGCTTGCCCGCCAGGTCGGCGTCCCGGCGATCGTGGTCTACCTCAACAAGTGCGACCAGGTCGACGACGAGGAGCTCCTGGAGCTGGTCGAGCTGGAAGTTCGCGAGCTGCTGTCGTCCTACGAGTTCCCGGGCGACGACATTCCGATCGTCAAGGGCTCGGCGCTGGTGGCGCTGGACGAGGGCGACAAGAAGCTCGGCGAGGATTCGATCCGCGAGCTGCTGGCGGCCGTCGACGACTATATCCCGACGCCGGAGCGTCCGAAGGACCAGCCGTTCCTGATGCCGATCGAGGACGTGTTCTCGATCTCGGGCCGCGGCACCGTGGTCACCGGCCGTGTCGAACGCGGCGTCATCAAGGTCGGCGAGGAAGTCGAGATCGTCGGCATCCGCGACACCACGAAGACGACCTGCACGGGCGTCGAGATGTTCCGCAAGCTGCTCGACCAGGGCGAGGCGGGCGACAATGTGGGCGTTCTGCTTCGCGGCACCAAGCGCGAGGACGTGGAGCGCGGCCAGGTGCTGTGCAAGCCGGGTTCGGTCACGCCGCACACCAAGTTCAAGGCGGAAGCGTACATCCTGACGAAGGAAGAGGGCGGCCGTCACACGCCGTTCTTCACCAACTACCGCCCGCAGTTCTATTTCCGCACGACGGACGTGACCGGTGTGGTGACGCTTCCGGAGGGCACGGAGATGGTGATGCCGGGCGACAACGTGACGATGGACGTGACGCTGATCGTGCCGATCGCGATGGAAGAAAAGCTGCGCTTCGCCATCCGCGAGGGCGGCCGCAC
>NZ_NPEV01000118.1 GCF_003258835.1 Rhodobium orientis
GCGCCGGTTTCCAGCGTGTTGATCATGTTCTTGGTGAAGTCCTCGCGGTTCTCGACCATGGACAGGTTGGAACCGAAAGTGGAGGCCTGCGAGCGGATGGTGCCGAGGGCCGACTTCACCGTGTCGATCAGCGAGTCGATATCGGTGTCGGCATCCAGGGCGTCAGCGTCGATGGTGCTGAGGCCGAGATAGGCCGAGTTGATGGTCTCGCCGTCTTCCGACTGGATGTCGAGGGTCGACGTGCTGGTCTCGTTGAAGGTAATCGTCAGCAGGTCGCCCTGCAGCAGGTTGATACCGTTGAACGAGGAGTCGTCGGACAGCTTGTCGAGCTGGTCGCGCAGGTCGTTGAACTGCGTGGCCAGATCCTTGCGGACCTCGTTGCCGTCGATGGTGTCGGTGCCGGAGCCGCCGTCGATGGTGCTGGAGGTGACGCCGGTGACGGTGAGGTCGTTGGTCGACTGGTTCTCGATGCGCAGGCTGCCGTTGTCGTTAGACGCCCGGACCTTGTCATCGAGGCTGGAGCTCGCATTGATCTCCGAGACCAGCGTATCGACCGTCTTGGCCTCAACGTTGGTCAGGGATTCGGCACCGCCGGCGAGACCGGAGTCACTCGCGCCGGCCAGCGTCTCAGCGACGTTGGAGACGGCAACCGAAGCGACGTCGGAGCTCGAAGCCGTGTCCGCGGTGAGGACCAGTTCGCCACCGTCGGTGCTGGCGGTGATGTCGACCGACTCGGCATCGAACAGGGCATTCACGGCATCGGCAAGCTCGGTCGCCGTCACGGCTTCAACGTCGGCGACGTCGAACGTTACGGCCGAACCGCCATCGAGCGTCAGGCTCAGCGTGTCGGCGTCCGAGGCGGTGATGGCCACGGACTGCGCCGTCGCGCCGTCGAGCGAGAC
>NZ_NPEV01000119.1 GCF_003258835.1 Rhodobium orientis
CCGACTCCCCAGCCATCGGCTGGGATAGAAACCCCCCTGCCAAGAGGTCTCAATGAGGGTATCGGCGGCGTCAGCCGACTCCCCAGCCATCGGCTGGGATAGAAACACGGCACCTTGAAGCCGAGCCCCGGTTCGACGACGTCAGCCGACTCCCCAGCCATCGGCTGGGATAGAAACTCCTGAGCCGTCTGTGAGAGAGTTCCCTGCAGTCAGCCGACTCCCCAGCCATCGGCTGGGATAGAAACGCTTGACCTCGTCATCCTCGTCGCCGATGACGTCAGCCGACTCCCCAGCCATCGGCTGGGATAGAAACTGAAACGCCTTATCCGCATGCCCAGCGCAGTAGTCAACTGGCCCCCAGCCATCGGCTGGGACAGAAACTCTAGCCAGCCCAGCCACAAGGCGATCAGGAAGCCAGCTGCCCCCCCACCGGCTGGGATAGAAACGTCGATAATTTCGACAGTGGTGCAGAAGTACACGGCAGCTGACCCCCCAGCCACCGGCTGGGATAGAAAATCGCGCAGGGCAGCGCACTTGGTCAGAATAACCTGCGCGACCTGGAGTCGGCCGACTCCCCAGTCATCGGCTGGGATAGAAACTGAAACAGGTCGCCCATGGAGTTGACGAAGATGGTTAGCTGACTCCCCAGCCATCGGCTGGGAAAGAGGGAGAGACCGGTCGCGAAGCGAGCCGGCAAGCCGTTGGCAGATGTCAAACGCCCGGGAATACTGTTGAAGACAGCGCTCTTCGCTGAGGCGTATATTTCAGTGGGGGCGTTTGCGAGCGATAACGACGGGCGCATGGCCCTGTCGTCCCTATTTCAGCTCGGCCGATTGCGGTTCGAACTCATTACGGCGTGTTCAAAAGCGATCGCGCGTTCG
>NZ_NPEV01000011.1 GCF_003258835.1 Rhodobium orientis
GCCGATGTCGGCGCGGGCCTCCTTTTTGAGCTTTTCGTGCGTGCTCCTCCACGAACCGTCGCGCGACGGTTCGTGGCAAGCGCAAATGCGCGCCGGCACCTTTGCGCCGAACACCCAGGAAAACTAGTGCGTGCTGTTCTTCAGCCAGGAAAGAACGGTGTCGGCGTCGCTGACCTCGAACGGATCGGACGGGCAGTTGTCGCTGTAGTCCGCCTCGATGAACATCTTCTCGATGGTGCCGTCATTGATCACCGCGGCGTAGCGCCAGGAGCGCATGCCGAAGCCGAGGTTCGACTTGTCGACCAGCATGCCCATCTTGCGGGTGAACTCGCCATTGCCGTCCGGCAGCAGGAACACCTTCTCGGCGCCCTGGTGCTTGCCCCACTGGTACATGACGAAGGCGTCGTTGACCGAGATGCAGACGATCTCGTCGATGCCCTCGGCCTTGAACTCGTCGTAGAGCTCCTCATAGCGCGGCAGGTGGCTGGTCGAGCAGGTCGGCGTGAAGGCGCCCGGCAGCGAGAAGATGACGACGCGCTTGCCCTTGAACAGATCGTCGGTGCTGACGTCCTTCCACTCGAACGGGTTCGGGCCGCCGAGCGCCTCGTTGCGCACGCGGGTCTTGAAAACGGTCTGGGGCACAGTGTTGACCACAGGCATGGGTTCACTCCTTGACAGGGTTGGGATCTGATCATGTGAAGCCGGATCGAACGATCCGGCGAAAGGTCGAAGATGATATTGTCCGAAGACGCGACGGTCCGGGAGGCGGACAGTTCAGAATGATTATAAAATGAAAGCAGTCGGTGGGAAACCCTCCTGACGCTGCGCCGCCGAATTTTTGGGAAGACCTCCCCTATCCGCCGGACTTGCCGATCGTCTGCAACGTCTCGAAGCTCTCGAAGTTCGGATGGCCGATCGTTACCGGATCGGACGCCTTGCCGGCGTTCTTGTGCGCCTTGCGGAAGCTCTCCGATTTGGTCCAGGTAACGAAATCCGCCTCGCTCTCCCAGAAAGTGTGGGAGGCGTAGAGGATGTAGTCCTCGTGCTCCGGCCCGCGCAGCAGGCGGAATTCGACGAAACCGGGATTGTTCGGCAGGTCGCTGTCGCGGCCGAGCCACATCGCCTCGAAGTCGCCCGCCTTGTCCTTGATCACCTGAAATCGGTTCATTGCCAGAAACATCGGACCTGCCTTTCCCTTGGATTCCCCGACGCGTGCTCCAAAGCTGCGGGGCACCGGGTGCTGCGGTGCAACGTCAGGGGCTTTGCCGGTCGAACGCTTCTAAAACTACTGTTTTTTTGCAGTGCGGCAAGAGCCCGCGTCATCAACAATGGCGGCGGCCGTCCGAAGAGGGCCGCCGCGCACTGCGGAATCGCGAGCCGGAATCGCGGGCCGGTCCCGATCAGGACATCGTCGGGATGACGAATTCGGCCCCTTCCTTGACGCCCGACGGCCAGCGCGAGGTGACCGTCTTGGTGCGGGTGTAGAAGCGGATCGAATCCGGGCCGTGCTGGTTGAGGTCGTTGAAGCCCGACGCCTTCCAGCCGCCGAAGGTGTGGTAGGCGAGCGGCACCGGGATCGGCACGTTGATGCCGACCATGCCGACATTGACCTTGGAGGCGAAATCGCGGGCGGCATCGCCGTCGCGGGTGAAGATGGCAACGCCGTTGCCGTATTCGTGGGTGCTCGGCAGGCTCAAGGCCTCGTCATAGTCGTGCGCGCGCACCACCGACAGCACCGGGCCGAAGATCTCGTCCTTGTAGATCTGCATGTCCGGCGTCACCTTGTCGAACAGGCAGCCGCCCATGAAATAGCCGTCCTCGTAGCCCTGCATGACGAAGTCGCGGCCGTCGACGACGAGGTCGGCGCCTTCCTTGACGCCGAGGTCCACATAGCCGCGTACCCGGTCGAGCGCCTGGCGGGTGACCAGCGGGCCGTAGTCGGCCTCCGGGTCGTGCGACGGGCCGATCTTCAGGCTTTCAACCCGCGGCACCAGCTTTTCCATCAGCGCGTTGGCGGTGCCCTCGCCCACCGGCACGGCGACGGAGATCGCCATGCAGCGCTCGCCGGCCGAGCCGTAGCCGGCGCCGATCAGCGCATCGACCGTCTGGTCGAGGTCGGCGTCCGGCATCACGATCATGTGGTTCTTGGCACCGCCGAAGCACTGGGCGCGCTTGCCGTTGGCCGCGCAGGTCGAATAGATGTATTGGGCGATCGCCGAGGAGCCGACGAAGCCGACGCCCTTGACGCGCGGATCGGTGAGCAGCGTATCGACCGCCTCCTTGTCGCCGTTGACGACGTTGAGGATGCCTTCCGGAAGCCCCGCCTCGAACATCAGTTCGGCAAGCCGCATCGGCACCGAAGGGTCGCGCTCCGACGGCTTCAGGATCATGGCATTGCCGCAGGCGATCGCCGGCGCGAACTTCCACATCGGGATCATCGCCGGGAAGTTGAACGGCGTGATGCCGGCAACGACGCCGAGCGGCTGGCGCATCGAGTACATGTCGATGCCGGGGCCGGCGCCGTCCGTGAACTCGCCCTTCAGGAGATGCGGGATGCCGCAGGCGAACTCGACCACTTCCAGCCCGCGCTGCACGTCGCCCATGGCGTCGGGCACGGTCTTGCCGTGCTCCTTGGAGAGCAGCTTGGCGAGTTCCGGCTTTTCCTTCTCGGCGAGCTCGAGGAATTTGAAAAACACCCGCGCGCGCCGCTGCGGGTTCTGCGCCGCCCATTCGACCTGCGCCGCCTCGGCATTGGCGATCACCGCCTCGACCTCGGCCTTTGAGGCCAGCGCGACCTTCGCCTGAACCGTCCCCAGATTGGGGTCGAAAATGTCCCCGAACCGCCCCGACTGACCGGATACGGTCTTGCCGCCGATGAAATGCCCGATCTCTGCGGTCATTTTTTTCTCTCCCTGATACCGTTTCTTCATGCAATGTGCCCGCCGCGCATGAGGCGCAGCGGGCGGCAAATTTGTACCCCCCCGCCGCCCGGAACGAAAGGGCACGGGCGGAGAAATCGCCGGCGGCGGGCGCGCCTCCCCGGCCCCGCAAAGGCGCCGCCTCACGAAGGCGTGTCGGCGCCCTCGATTGTGACGCTATCGATTCCCTGAATATGATTTTACTGCGGCCCCGGGCATCGGGTCGCCAACGACACGTTTTAGGAACGACACCGGCCGGGTGGAGAAGAAATAGCCGCCGGCCGCAGAGGCGCGCCGGCCGGGCGCCGCGCCGGCGCAGGTCCAGATGGGGCGCGGCTCACGACAATGTGTCGGTCCGTGCATTCCGTCGCGCTCCCGCGGAATACGCATTTGTGCTAGGCTTTATCCAGTGTTTGCGTCACCCATCGGCTGCGACGAAAGGGAAGCGGAAAGATGGCGTGCACATTCGAATCCGGGCGGCCTGCCGGCCGCGTCGCCTCGCTTGACGGTGGATTTGCCAGGGGCATCTTCGCCGGCCTCGTCTTTGCCGCCGCGCTTTGGGGCATCGCCGCCCTGGAGGTGATCCTGTTCTGAGGCGTCTCCCCTGAAGCGGTATCGACCGGGGGCAAGGCACGCGCCGGAACGACCGGCCCAGGCAAATGGCATGGCACCTCTCGCATGCGGGCGGGCGTTCGGCGTGAATCGACGGGCTTGCTGCCGCGCGGCGGCGTGATCGCGATCAGCCCTGGGCGTTGCTTTCCTCGACGATCCACCTGCAGAAGCTGTCGCTGCCGCCGACGATCGGCAGTGCCACCACCGCCGGCTCGTCGTAAGGGTGTTCGTCGGTGATCGCCGAGGTCACCGCCGCGACCCGGTCGCTCCGCGTCTTGACGATCATCACCACCTCGTCGTCCTCGGCGATCTCGCCGTCCCAGCGATAGACCGAGACCATGCCGTCGAGGATGTTGACGCAGGCCGCCAGCCTGTTCTCCACCAGCATCCGCCCGGTCTTGCGGGCACTGGCGGTATCGGGAAACGTCGCATAGATGAAAACCGGTTGCGTCATGGCGTCCCTCTCCGTCCCTTCTGCCGCCGGGCGCATGCCGGATTGCGGATGAGCCGCATTCGGGCGCTCCCGTATTGGTGCGGTGACGGTCTTCGTGCTACGCCACCTGCCGACGTCTTTCCAGAGCGGATTCCGGGACAGATCGAACCAGCCATGGCGACATTCCCTGCGCCGACATCAGAGCCGAAAGCTCTCGCCATCGCCTTTGCCGCCAGCCCGACCGATGAGGCCCGCACGGCAAAGGAGCACCTGATCGAGGAATATGGCGACGTGGCGCCCGGTGCGGCCGATGTCATCGTCGCCCTCGGCGGCGACGGCTTGATGCTGCGCACGCTGCACGAGTTCATGGACAGCGGCAAGCCGATCTACGGCATGAACCGCGGCTCGGTCGGCTTCCTGATGAACGAGTTCCGCCAGGACGGGTTGCAGGAACGCCTGCGCGAGGCCGTCAGGACCACCATTCATCCCCTGAAGATGACGGTGACGGACACCTCCGGCACCGCGCATGTCGCCCGCGCCATCAACGAGGTCTCGCTGCTGCGCCAGACCTACCAGGCCGCCAAGCTGCGCATCTCCATCGACGGCAAGATGCGGCTGGAAGAGCTGATCTGCGACGGCATCCTGCTGGCCACCCCGGCCGGCAGCACCGCCTATAACCTGTCCGCCCACGGCCCGATCCTGCCGATCTACGCGCCGCTGATGGCGCTTACCCCGATCAGCGCCTTCCGGCCGCGGCGCTGGCGCGGCGCGCTGCTTCCCGATCACGCCCGGGTCACCATCGACGTGCTGGAGGCCGAGGCCCGCACCGTCAGCGCCGCCGCCGACCACAACGAGATCCGCGACGTCGCCAGCGTCACCATCCAGCAGGACCGCAAGTCGGAAGGCATCATCATGTTCGACCCCGACCATAGCTGGGATGAGCGCATCCTGACCGAGCAGTTCCGCTATTGATCGGCAAGGGGCCGATAACGATCCCCGGCCGCGCGCCCGACAACCCTTTGCCCGATAACCCTTTGCCCGATAACCCTTTGGATGACGGCCAATTACGTCTTGCCCCTTTCGGCAAGACTCAGGGATTATTGCCGCTTAAGCGTGTCCCCCGGAAGCACGTACCGGTTTTGGGGAAAAAACGCGCAAAAACATACGGCTAAGGCATGTGGCGTCGGTCGAATCGACTGCACGTGTTTTAGGATGCGGTTCGCTGACCGCTGCGCGTGATGCCGTGGCCACAGCGATCTTGTGATCTGCGCATGGGAAAGACCGTTGGCAGCGACCCGAGACATCATGAAGCTGGACCTCTCGAATTTGAGGTTCCTTGTTGTCGAGGACAACACGCACATGCGCCGCATCATCCGCATGCTGCTGACCGGTTTCGGCGCCCGCGACGTGGTCGAGACCGAGGACGGCGCGGCCGGCCTTGAGGCGTTCCAGGCGACCTCGCCGGACATCGTCATCACCGACTGGGTGATGCCGATCATCGACGGGATGGAACTGTCCAGAATGCTGCGCAATCGCGAGACCAGCACCAACCCCTTCGTGCCGATCATTATGCTGACCGGCCATTCGGAAAAGAAGCGTGTGGTGGAAGCGCGCGACGCCGGCATCACGGAGTTCCTGTGCAAGCCGATCTCGGCGAAATCGCTCTATCTCAGGATCGCCAACACCATCGTCAATCCGCGCCCGTTCATCGAGACCCGGACCTATTTCGGGCCGGACCGGCGGCGCGCCGAAAGCAGCAACTACCAGGGCGAGGAGCGGCGCCAGCAGGAGCCGACCGACCACGTCGTCAGGCCTTCCATGGCGTCCTGAACGACGATAGAAGAAAACGAATATGTGTGTGGTCGGATTTGGAATGGTTTAACCGGTTGCAGCACACATTGCTGCGGAATGTGTTCGAGGCAAGAGGACGGACATGGCGAACGCGCCCGGGGTGAAGATACAGAACCCCGTCAACCTCAATCGCAAGGTGCCGGACCTGCCGCGCGGCTCGGCGTTCGACCCCGTGTCGCGCGCCGAACAGGCGCTCGGCAAGCTGTCGAAGACCTTCGAATACTGGATGACCGACGAGATCGGCCGGCTCAACCGGGTGTGGAAGACGATCTCGGCCGACGGCGGCTTGGACAAGACGACCTTCGAGCAGCTCTATTCGGTCTCCCACGACCTGAAGGGCGAGGCCGCCACCTTCGGATATCCGCTGATCGGCGATATCGCTGATTCCCTCTGCCTTCTGCTCGACGACTTCGAGCGCGATCCCGGCGCCGCGCCGCTGCCCTTCGTCGAGCAGCACGTCTATGCCATCAAGGCGATCGTCAAGGAAAAGGTCCAGAACGCCGAAGACCCGGTCGGCCGCCAGCTCGTCGCGGAGCTGCGCAAGCTCGGCGGCGAACGGGCCGCAAGGTTCTCCGCCCGGTCCCGCTGACTGGCTGCAAGGCGCCCGAACGCGTCAGGCGGCGATCGTCGTTGCCAGAAAATCGCGAGCGGCATCGCGCGCCGCCTCGCTGGAAAACCGCCTCAAGAGCACGATCAGGTGGTCCGACTGGTTCGGAGCAAACCGGCTGCTTTCATCGAGGATGCGGTTGATCATGGTCTGCGAGAAGCGGTGGATGTCGCCGCGCTCGCCGTCGAAATCCATCTCGCGGAAGACATCCAGCGCAATGGAGAACGCCGGGAACGCCGCCTTCGGCAGGCCGGCCTTCTGGTAGAGCGCGCTGAGGCCGGAGACCCGGCCCTCCGCGATCAGCGAGGCGACCCGCGCGGCACGAACGCCGGAGAGCACCGACAGCGCGGTCTCAAAGAATGCCATGTTGCCCGAGCACACCATGCGCAAGAGCAGCGCCGCGGTGAGCTGGCCACTGTCGCGCAAATGCTCGGCGAGCGGGCGAAGTTCCCCCTCGCCCGTTCCCATGACGAGTTCCACCGTCGCCTTGTCGCAGGCTTCGCGCACGATGCGGTCTGCCCGCTCCCGCCGCATCCAGGAGCGCTCGGTGACGAAGCCGCCGAGAACGGATCCGAGCCGGGCGATCAGCACCTGGCGGGTCGGGACCGGCAGGTCGGGCCGCGCCAGCAGCGCCTCGCGCACGGCCGGCTCGTCGCCGAACCGGTCGGCAATACGGCGCATGGCGGCCGCCGAAAGGTCGGCGCCGTCGTTCTCCACGAGGGCAACGCAGGCCGCCGCTTCACCGGCGTTCGCGATCGCTGAGGACACCGGCTGCGACAGGTGCGGCCGCGACGCGATCGCCACCTGGTAGCGCACCTCGTTGGTGGCGATGAGGTCGCACAGTTCGGCGTCGAGGAGCACGGCCGACTGGCGGAGCACCGTCTCGGCGATGTCCGGAAGGTCGTTGGCGAGACCGAGCACGACCTGGCGCGGCGCGTCGAGGCTCGGCGCCAGATGTTCCGCCATCGCCGCGCGCACACGCGGCGCCGGATCGTCGAGAAGCACGGAGAGCGCGGCCTCCGCGTCCTCGCGCTCCGCGCCCTTCAACTCGGACTGCAGCCATGCCCGGGCGAGCGCACTTGCCGCAGCGACTCGCTGCTCGACCGGGGCGGTCTGCATCCAGTGAAGAAACGCTCTGACAACCATGACTGACTCCACGCGGAAAGACTTGTCGGAACGCCAGGCCGCGCATGCCGGCCTCGTCCGATCATCGAAGCCTCGCACGAAGTGCTTAACGATCGGTTCACCCTGTTTGGCAGGATTCTATTAACGATTTTAAGGAGTTCGGCGTCGTGAAAAGGGCCCTGAAGAGGGGCCCGCAACAGCCGTCAGAAACCGGCTGCAAGAGGCGGCCAAGGGCGTTTTACAGCAGCAGCGGCCTGTCGCTCAGGACGGCGGCAACAGGTTCTTCGGGCCGCGCCCGGACTGGGTGTCGAGGAAACTGGTGAGGTTCAGCGGACCGCGGGCGCGCCGCGCGCGGCTGCGCAGGCGGGCGGCATCGCGCGCGCTCTGTTCGGCCCGCGCTTCCGCGCGCTCGGCAGTGTCGGTCTCGGTCGCCGCCGCAGGCGTGCGCGTGGCGGGCTGGGCAGGCACTGCCGGAGCCGGCTTGGCGTCGCGGTTGCCGAAGAAATCGGGCGCGGCGGCAAACGCGCCCCAGAAGGTTGGCCCGACCGGATCGGTCGATGCGTTCGGGTTGTCGCGGAAAAGCACGCTGAACGGCGCGTTCGATTCCGCCGCCTGCCAGCCCCGCTGCACCCGGTTGCCGGTATCAAGGGTCGGCGCAAAGGACGTGACGAGGTTCGCCGAGGTCATCTCGAACGCCTCGTCGACGGACCGCGCACCGTTCGCGGCAACCTGTGTCGCCTGCTGCTGAGCCGTTGCCGCCGGCTGGCGGGCACTGGCGATGGCAGTCGCGCCATGACGACTGACGAGGGTGTCGTAGACCTGCGAGACGCTGCGCGGCCGGCCGCCGGCATTGTAGAAGATGGAGCGGTTGGCCCGCGCCTGTGCCGGGAACACGGCGGCCGCGTTCTTCTCTGGCCGAGCCTCGGCAAGCGAGATCAGCTTCTGTGCACCGTTGGCGCCGAGGAAGTGGGCGATATAGAGCTCGCCGGAGGTCGGTTCGCGGCCGAGCGAGGAACTCAGTTGCGCCTGGTTCTTCTCCGTATAGGCCCCGGCCATCAGCGCCGAGGCCTTGGGATCGTTGCGCAGGTCGAGGATTTTCGCCCGCATCCGCCGGTCGGCGACCCGGTAGTCGCCGGACTGCGTGCGCTCGATGTGTTCCGCGTAATTGCCGTAGCCGAGCGCCGGACCGGATTCCTTCATGGTTTCCAGCCAGGTGGATTCGATGAACTGGAACAGCCCGGTGGCCGAGGAGGTCGGCGCCTTGGCCTCGGCGTCGAAGCTGGATTCCGTTCCCGCCGTCTGCAGGAGATAGTCGAACGGGGTGCCCGTCGCCCGGCTCGCCACCTGGAAGGCGCGCTCGATACGATCGCTGATCATCGGCGGTTGGATGGGCTTCATCTCTCGCGCCCTCCCCGGAGTGGCGTCGGCGGCGCAGGACGCCGCATGTCTGGTCGTCTAGCCTCACAAATCGTGGTTAATGAAGGGTAAAGCGGCGCGCATCGATTGCAGAATTGAGATAGCAACAGTTGCCGCCGGCGCACCATTGGCGCTACCACTTGGCAAAACGGGGACGGAGGGAGCGGCGCCATGCCGGGGCTTTATTTCGAGGACTGCGCGGTCGGCCGGGTGATCGCCCACGAACTCCGGCGTACCGTCACGGAGAGCGACAACATGCTGTTCTCCAACATGACGCTGAACCCGCAGCCGCTGCACATCGACCACCACTATTGCCGGACCGAGACCGAATGGGGCCAGCCGCTGGTCAATTCCATGTTCACCCTCGGCCTGATGATCGGCATCTCCGTCAACGACACCACCATCGGCACGCTGATCGCCAATCTCGGCCTCACCGACGTGCGCTTCCCCGCCCCCCTCTTCCACGGCGACACGGTCTCCTGCACGACGGAGATCGTCGCAGCACGGGGCTCCAAATCGCGGCCCAATGCCGGTATCGTGGAGTTCGAGCACAAGGCCTTCAAGCAGACCGGAGAGATGGTCGCCATATGCAGGCGTCAGGCATTGATGCAGAAGCGCGACGCTCCGGATCAGATCGAGGTCTAACAAAAATGCGCTCGCTGCTTTTCGTTCCCGGCGACAGCCCCAGGAAGCTGGAAAAGGCGCTCGGTTCAGGTGCCGACGTCCTGTTGCTCGACCTTGAAGATTCCGTTGCGCTGTCGGCCAAGGAGGGCGCCCGAAAAACTGTCGCAGATTTCCTCACCGCCCACCTTGGCGACGCCGACCGACCGCTGCTCTACGTGCGGGTAAATGCCCTCGACACCGGCCTCACCGACGCCGACCTCGATGCGGTGATGGCATCAACGCCCGACGGCATCATGCTGCCGAAGGCGATCTCCGGGCGCGACGTCTCCCATCTCGACGCCAAGCTCGCCGTCCGCGAGGCGACCTTCGGGACCGAAGACGGCGCGACCCGGATCGTGGTTGTTGCCACGGAAACCGCCGCCTCGCTTTTCCACATGGGAACCTACCGCCAGTGCAGCCAGCGCCTTGCCGGTCTCACCTGGGGCGCGGAGGACCTCTCCGCCGATATCGGCGCTGCTGCCAACCGC
Organism: Rhodobium orientis; assembly: GCF_003258835.1. Taxonomy (GTDB): domain Bacteria; phylum Pseudomonadota; class Alphaproteobacteria; order Rhizobiales; family Rhodobiaceae; genus Rhodobium; species Rhodobium orientis. The sequence goes on from NZ_NPEV01000011.1 coordinate 10,114, forward strand.
GACGGCACCGGTGCCTATCTCGAGCCGTTCCGCCTCGCCCGCAGCCTCGCGCTCTTTGCCGCGGTCGCGGCCGAGGTCCCGCCCATCGACACGGTCTTCACCGCGTTCCGCGATACCGAAGGGCTGGAAGCGGAATGCCGCGCGGCCGCCCGTGACGGCTTCACCGGCAAGATGGCGATCCACCCGGCACAGGTGCCGGTGATCAACGCCGTCTTCACACCGTCGGACGAAGACATCGCGGCAGCGAAAAGGATCGCCGCGGCGTTTGCCGGGGCCGGCGACGTCGGGGTCGTCGGCATCGACGGCGAAATGGTCGACCGGCCGCATTTGCGCCGCGCCGAAAAGCTGCTGGAGCGTGCCCGACTCGCCGGGAAAATCTGAGTTAGACCTCCGGCCGGTCCATGGCGAACACCTGACCAACGACGGAATAATCCATGTAGCCAAGCCGCGAGAGCTGGGCGAGCCGGATCATGTCGACGCGTCCGTCGACGATCAGGCTGTCGTCGATATGGATGCCGACGACCTGCCCCAGGATCATGAAATTGCCCGACTCGCCGCCATCCACCGTCGGCACGGGGATGGTCTTCAGATATTGGCATTCCAGCGCCGCCGGCGCCTCGCCGACGCGCGGCGCGGCAACCAGCCGGCTCGGCGCCGGCGTCAGCTCGGCAAGCTCGAATTCCGAGACGCCGTGGGCGACCGTCGCGGAGCTCTTGTTCATCTGGTCGCGCAGGCCATAGACCGCGAGATTGCAGACAAAGCAGCCGGTCTCCTCGATATTGGTCATGGAGTCCTTCTTGCCGTCGCTGGAGAACATTACCACCGGCGGGTTGGAGGAGACCGCGTTGAAGAAGCTGTAGGGCGCAAGGTTCGCCCGGCCCTTGCCGTCGACCGAGGAAATCCAGCCGATCGGCCTGGGCGCGATCAGCGCCTTGAAGGGATCCCGGGCGAGCCCGTGCCCGCCGCCTTCCGTCTCGTAGAACATGGCGCCTCAGGCTCCGGTCCAGTAGGTCGTCAGCTTGTCGATGTCCGGCCGGCGCCGGTCTTCCGGCTTTTCGGTCGGCGTGCCGATATGGACGAAGCCGGCGACCTTTTCCCCGTCCTTGAGGCCGAGCGCCTTGCCGGCATCGGCATCGAACGCGCACCACTCCGTCAGCCACTGGCCGGCAAAGCCGCAGGCGTGCGCGGCATTGAGGAGGTTCATGCAGACGGCGCCGGCGGCGAGTTCCTGCTCCCAAACCGGGATTTTCTCGTGCGGCGCGGCCCGGCTGACGACGCCGACGACCAGCGGCGCCCGGGTGAACCGGCTGCGCTCATGGGCGAGCCGTTCGGCATCGGTAACGCCGTCGCGGGTCTCCACGATCTTGGCGAGCCGTTCCCCGGCCCTGGCGCGCGCCTCGCCGGCATAGATGATGAAACGCCAGGGCGACAGCTTGCCGTGGTCGGGCACCCGGCTGGCGATGGTCAAGAGCGCCTTCAGGGTCTTGGCGTCGGGGGCCGGCTCTGCGAGGTTGACGGCCGGAACCGACCGGCGGGTGGTCAGGAGGTCGAGTGCGTCGGGCATGTTCTTGCTTTCGTCGGAATTTATCGGGTCTGGACGTTCGAAACGGTTTGGCGCCAAGAGGACAGAAGCCGGCCGGTCCTGTCAATAACGCGCGGACACCCCGGATCCGAACGCTGTGTTTGCACCTTGCGTCGTTTCGGACTTGAAATCGCCACGGTTTTCGGGGATCGCTGGTAGGAACAAGGACAATCGGATTCCGCCGAGGATAGGTCAGCATGCAGGGGCGCGCGATCATGCCCGGGCGAAACGCCGCTTTCAGCTCAACAGGACGCCGCGGGGCAACCCGTCTCGGCGCCGTCGCCGGCATGTTTGCCGCCGTCGCCCTTTGCCTCATGTCTTCGCCGCCGGCCCGTGCCCAGAGCGATGCCGCGGCCATGACCGCAGAAGCGCTGAAGCGCCCGCCGGTGCCGTTGCCAAAACCCTCTCCGGATGAAGAAGCCGCGCTGCCGCCGGGCTTTTCGCCCGAGCCGGAAGTGCCCGACAGCGCCACGCCCTATGCGCCGCCGCTCGATGCCGACACCGGCACGCCGGCCGACGAGAACGAGGGCACGGTCTATCTGGTCTCGCGCCTCGTCAAGGACGGCGATCCCCTCGACCGCGGCATGATGTGGCGGGTCTATTCCGACAAGCGCGATACGGAAGGAAAGCTGACGCTGGTCGCCAACGCCACCGGTGGCGATGCCGAATTCCGCCTCGATCCCGGCACCTACCTGGTCCATGCCGGCTTCGGCTATGCCGGCTCCACGACGCGGATCCAGGTCGAGCCCGGCCGCGTCAACACCCGGACCATCGTGCTCGATGCCGGCGGCCTGAAGCTCGATGCCGAACTCGCCGAGAACCGCCCGCTCGATGCCGACGAGGTCAAATTCGACGTCTATGCCAACGAGACAAGGGGCGAGACCGGCGCGGCCGGCGCCCGGCGCCTGGTTGCGTCCAAGGCCGGCATCGGCACCATGCTGCGGCTCAACGCCGGCAGCTACTACGTGGTCAGCAAATATGGCGCGGTCAATGCCGTGGTGCGCGCCGACATCAAGGTGCAGCCCGGCAAGCTGACGGAGGCGACCGTCTACCACAAGGCCGCCCGCATCACGCTGAAGCTCGTCAACGAGCCCGGCGGCGAGGCGCTGGCCAACACCGAATGGTCGCTGCTGACGCCGGGCGGCGACCAGCTTGCCGAAAGCGTCGGCGCCTTTCCCTCCTTCATCCTGGCGGAAGGCGATTACGCCGTCGTCGCCAAGAACCACGACCAGATCTTCAACCGCGAATTCTCCGTGGAAAGCGGCATCGACCGCGAGGTCGAGGTGCTGGCGCTGAAGCGCAACTGAGGCCACGTCTGGACAGCCCCGCCGGATCGCTCAATCGACGCCGCCAGGCGTCGCAAGCCCAAGCGGGCGCCGGCGCCCATGCGCCGCAAAGCCTGCGTGGCGCTTGAACGCCTACAATCAAGCAGCCCTTGGAAAATCGAAGCGCCGGCGCGACCGCCGTTCGTTGCGGCCGAGCGCGTGTACCTCGTCGTGCAGCCGTTGCATCAGCGCCTGCCGGTCTTTCAGGTGGGCAAGCTCCGCATGGTCGATCACCTCTCCGACCCGGACCGGCAGCCGCGAGCCGATGAAGCGCCGGAACTCCCGGACCAGCAGCGACAGCCGGAGCGTCTGGCTGACCCGGCTGACGAGGTGGAAGAGCCGGCTGTTCTGGCCCTCGAAAAAGACCGGCAGGACAGCGGCACGGGCGTCGAGAATCATCCGCGCGGTGAACGTCTTCCAGGGCAGTTCCACCGCCTTGCCGAACGGGCTCGGTGCCGTCGCCACCCCGCCGGCCGGGAAGATGACGATGGTGACGCCCTCCTTCAGCAGCCGCAGAGCCTCCTTGCGGGTGGCGATGTTGAGGAGCATCGCCTCGCGGGTCTCGGAGAAATCGATCGGCAGGGAATAGGGCCGGATCTCCGGCACCTTCAGGAGGTCGTTGTGGATCAGCACCCGGAACGGCCGGCCGAGCTGTTCGGCGAGCGAGAGCACCGCAATGCCGTCGCCGATGCCGAAGGGATGGTTGGCGACGATGACGAGCGGTGCGGCCGGCAGATCCGCCGGCGGCCACGGCGCGCCGGAAATCTCCAGCTCCACGCCGATGAGATTGAGGAGATCGCCCATCACCCGGCTCGACCTGCCGACGATGTCGCGGCGCCAGGTCTCGTAGAGCGCGACAAGGCGCCCGCGGCCCGATAACCCTTCCACTGTGTGGATCACCCAGCGCTTCAGCCGCGGATCGGACGGCGAGGCGTAGCTCAATTCCTTGAATTTCACCGGCGCGCTCCCGAAAGCCGCCCCAGATGGCCATGGCGGCCCGGGACGATTCGAAAGGTAAGGACAAAAAGGCACCCTAACGCGGCTTGTGCGACAGCCTCATGTCAGTCGCACGAGCCGCGAAATGCGGTGCGTTGCCTTACTCTGCGGCCAGTTTCCGGTCGACGCGCTGGTCCGGCGGCACGGCCTCCTCGCCAAGCACCTCAAGCGCCTCGGCGAGCGGCAGCGCGGTCTGGTCCTTGGAGCCGAGCCGGCGGATGTTGACGGTGTGCTCCTCGGCCTCGCGCTTGCCGCAGACGAGGATCACCGGCACCTTGGCAAGGCTGTGCTCGCGGACCTTGTAGTTGATCTTCTCGTTGCGAAGATCGAGCTCGGCCCTGAGGCCCGCGGCCCGTGCCCGCTGGTACACCTCGCGGGCGTAGTCGTCGGCGTCCGAGGTGATGGTGGTGACGACTACCTGCTTGGGCGCCAGCCACAGCGGGAAGTGGCCCGCATGGTTCTCGATCAGGATACCGAGGAAGCGCTCCATGGAGCCGCAGATCGCCCGGTGCACCATCACCGGGTATTTCTTCTCGCCGTCGGAGTCGATGTAGAAGGCGCCGAACCGTTCCGGCAGGTTGAAGTCGACCTGGGTGGTGCCGCACTGCCATTCGCGGCCGATGGCATCGCGCAGGGTGTACTCGAACTTCGGGCCGTAGAAGGCGCCCTCGCCCGGATTGATGCCGGTCTTGATGCGCCCGTCCGACTGCGCCGCGATCCGCTCCAGAACCTCGGTCATCACCTCTTCGGCGTGGTCCCAGCTCTCGTCCGAGCCGACCCGCTTCTCCGGCCGGGTCGATAGCTTGACGACAATCTCGTCGAAGCCGAAATCGGCATAGGTGGTGAGGATCAGATCGTTGATCTTCATGCACTCGTCGGCGAGCTGGTTCTCGGTGCAGAAAACATGCGCATCGTCCTGGGTGAAGCCGCGCACGCGCATCAGCCCGTGCATGGCGCCCGACGGCTCATAGCGGTGGACGACGCCGAATTCGGCAAGCCTCAGCGGCAGGTCGCGGTAGCTCTTCAGGCCGTGCTTGAAGATCTGCACATGGCCCGGGCAGTTCATCGGCTTCAGCGCGAAGATGCGCTTGTCCTCGGCGTCGTCGCCGGCCGATTCCACCTGGAACATGTTCTCCCGGTACCATTCCCAATGGCCGGAGATCTCCCACAGCTCCTTGTTCAGGATCTGCGGCGCGTTGACCTCGTCATAGTCGTCTTCCAGCCGGCGGCGCATGTAGGAGACGAGGCTCTGGAAGAGCTGCCAGCCCTTGGCGTGCCAGAACACGACGCCCGGCCCCTCCTCCTGGAAATGGAACAGGTCCATCTCGCGGCCGAGCCGGCGATGGTCGCGCTTCTCGGCTTCTTCGAGGAGGTGCAGATAGGCCTTCAGGTCCTTCTCGTTGGTCCAGGCGGTGCCGTAGATGCGCGACAGCATCTGATTGTTGGAATCGCCGCGCCAATAGGCGCCGGCGACCTTCATCAGCTTGAAGGCCGGGCCGATCTTGCCGGTCGACGGCATGTGCGGGCCGCGGCAAAGGTCGAGCCAGTCGCCCTGGCGGTAAATCTTGACGTCCTCGCCGTCCGGGATCGCATCGATCAACTCGACCTTGAAGTTCTCGCCCTGGTCGCGGAAATAGGCCTTGGCCTGGTCGCGGCTCCAGACCTCCTTGGTGAACGGGGCGTCGCGCTGGATGATCTCGCGCATCTTCGCCTCGATCTTCGGCAGGTCTTCCGGCGTGAACGGCTCGTTGCGGTGGAAGTCGTAGTAGAAGCCGTTCTCGATCACCGGACCGATGGTGACCTGGGTGCCCGGATAGAGTTCCTGCACGGCCTCGGCCATCACATGGGCGGCGTCGTGGCGGATCATCTCCAGCGCCCGGTCGTCGTCGCGGGTGACGATCTCGATTTTCGCATCGCCGGTGATCGGTTCGGAAAGATCGGCGAGCCTGCCGTCGAGCGCGACGGCGACCGCCTTCTTGGCAAGGGACTTGGAAATGCCCTCGGCGATCTCGCGGCCGGAAATGCCGGGCTGGAACTCGCGCTGGGACTCGTCCGGAAAGGTCAGGGAAATCATAGCATTCTCCTGCTCACTCGCTGCCTACGATTGCAGGTAAGCGGATTGGGGTCGTCTGTCGGGGCCCTTGTTGCCGGCGGCAAATGCGAAACGAATCGCGGCCGACAGGGAGAAAGGCCCGGTTCTTGCGACCCAATCACCTAATGAATCGGGCCCGTTTTCGCAAGGCTGGCGGGTTCCGCGCCTTGCGGCCGGCGCCGGCGACCGCTTTTGTCGCCGTTGCATACGCCGTTCACCGCCGGTTCAGCAGCACCCGCTATCCTTGCCATCATTGGGCCGCATATTGCGCGGATAGCACCATCCTCAAGGGGCATTGGTTGGACAATCGGAGGACATGATCGATGCCGATCATCTATGGCACGAACGCAAGCGACATCATCGAGGGCTCCTGGCAGGCCGATGACATCTACGGCTACTGGGCCAGCGACACCCTTTACGGCAATGGCGGCGCCGACAATCTCTATGGCGGCCGCGGCAACGACCACCTGGAAGGCGGCTACGGCCACGACTACCTGTTCGGCGACCGCGGCGCGGACCTCGCCAGCTACCGGGATGACCCGACCGCCGACGGCGTCACCGTCAATCTCGTCACCGGCACCGCCACGGACGGCTGGGGCACCCGCGACAAGCTGTTTTCCATCGAGGACATCGCCGGCTCCTGGGGAGACGACAACCTCATCGGCAACAATGTCAGGAACGTCATCACCGGCCTCGGCGGCGACGACCTGATCCGCGGCAACGGCCGGGGCGACACGCTCGACGGCGCCCGCGGCGACGACGACATCTATGGCAACAACGGCAGCGACCACCTGTTCGGCGACCGCGGCAACGACCTGCTTTCCGGCAACAAGGGCAACGACGTCATCGAAGGCGAAGGCGGCCGCGACACCCTCTATGGCGGCAACGGCAAGGATTCGCTCTATGGCGGCGCCCACAGGGACACCGTGAACGGCGGCACCGGCAATGACGACATGTGGGGCGGCAGCGGCAACGACCGCTTCGTCTACAACAGCTTTTCCGGCGGCCGCGACGACATCCACGACTTCCAGAACAACACCGACACCATCGAGATCGATGTCAGCTCCGGCACCACGATCGACGACATCATTGCCCGCGCCGACCAGGATGGCGCCGATGTCACCATCGATTTCGGCGGCGGCAACGTGCTGACCATCGAGGATACCAAGGTCTCGCACCTGTCCAACGATCTGGTACTGGTCTGACGTACCCTCCACCGTGCGGCCGCCATCGTGCGGCCGCACGGCGGTACTAGATTCCAAGTCGTGACCGCAGCGAACGGAGGATGCGACCGTGACGATCAAAGTCGGCAATCTCGGCAACAACACCCTCAACGGGACCAGCCATTCCGACCGGCTGTTCGGGCTTTTCGGCGACGATAAGCTGTTCGGCTTCGGCGGCTCGGACGACCTCTTCGGCGGCCCGGGCGCCGACCGGCTCGAAGGCGGCGCCGGCAACGACGACCTCTATGGCGGCTTCGGCGTCGACATGGCCAGCTACCGCGACGATCCGACGGCCGACGGCGTCACCGTCAACCTGTCGTCCCGTGAGGCGATCGACGGATGGGGCGGCCATGACGATTTGCATTCGATCGAGAACGTCACCGGATCCGACGGCGACGACCTCATCACCGGCAACAGCGGCCGCAACCGCCTCCTCGGCCTGCGCGGCGACGACGATATCCGCGGCCATGGCGGCGGCGACACGCTGGCTGGCCACCGAGGCAGCGATTTCTTGAGCGGCAACAAGGGCAATGACCGCCTCGACGGCAACAACGGCACCGATACGCTCTTTGGCGGCAACGGCGAGGACAAGCTTTCCGGCGGCGCCCACAACGATCTGCTGAACGGCGGCACCGGAAACGATGCGCTGTGGGGCGGATGGGGCGCGGACCGCTTCGTCTATGACAGCGAGACCGGCGATAGCGACCGCATCAGGGACTTCCAGAACAATATCGATACGATCGCCATCGATGTTGCCGACGGCACGACGATCGACGACGTCATCGCCCTTGCCAGCGAGGTCGGCGACGACGTGCAGATCGATTTCGGCGACGGAAACGTCCTGACCATCGAAGACGCAAAAATCTCCCACCTCCCCAACGATATCGTGCTTCTATAGCGAAAACGCGCAATCAAGCGCGTATCGAGGAGGGGAAGTCATGTCCGTTTTTCGCGCGCTCGCGCTCGCCATTGCCTGCGCCGCCGGGTCCACTACCGGCGCCCTTGCCGCCGGATCGGCCGCCGAACAGCTTCTTGCGCCGCCCGCCGTTGCCGAACGGCCCGAGGGCAGCTTTCAAGTCGCCGCGGCCCGCAAATATTTCGTCGTCCTCGGCGCCTTCCGCAGCCAGAACGCCGCCTACCGTCGCTGCTCCATGTTCGGCGACGGCGAGGTCGTTTCCACCAACGAATACCCGAATTTCCGCAACGGCTATTGGGCCTGCGTCATCGGCCCGCTCTACCGCAACGAGGCCGAGGATCAGATGTGGGCGTCCAAGGAAGCGGTGCCCGACGCCTATGTGAAGGCCGGCTGGTAACCGCCCTCCCCGTTCCGAGCCTAGTCAGACGCGTCTAACCGCGTCGCCGGGTCGATGTGGCCTCCGGTCCATTGCGCGTAGCGCCAGGGCGCGTACCAGCGCCCGGCCTTCGGCAGGTTTTCGGGCACCGGATCGAAGCCGCTGGAGCCCCAGGGATTGCACCTGAGGATACGGGCAAGCGCCATCCAGCCGCCGGCCCACAGGCCGAAATGGTCGATCGCCGTGTCGGCATAGGACGAGCAGGTCGGCAGGTGCCGGCATTGCCGGCCCATCAGCGCAGAGAGCGTCACCTGGTAGAAGCGGATGAGCGCGCGCGCGCCGCGCCGCGGCAGCGTCCCGATCACGATTTTGCGGCTTGTTCTGCCGCCTCGATCTGCTCCACCGCATCGACGACGGCATTGAAGGTCAGCATCGTCGAAGTGTGCCGTGCCCGGTAGTCGCGCACCGGCTCCAGATAGGCGAGATCGGCCCATTTGCCCGACGGCGGCGGGCCGTTCTCCTTCAGCATCGCGCGCATTTCGTCGCGCACCTGGCGCAATTCGTCGCCGGTGGCGCCGATCACGTGCCGCGCCATGATCGAGCTCGACGCCTGGCCGAGCGCGCAGGCCTTGACGTCATGGGCGAAATCGCTGACCGCGCCATCCTTCATGCGGATGTCGACGGTGACGGTCGAGCCGCACAGGCGCGAATGGGCAGTTGCCGAGGCATCGGGGTTCTCAAGGCGCCCCAGGCTCGGGATATTGCCCGCGAATTCCAGGATCTTTTCGTTGTAGACAGAATCGAGCATGCCGTTTCGCAGCGGTTCGGCGCTTCCAATTATTTTAGCAAGTCCTATATAACGGAAGCGGTTTCGGGGTGACGGACGGGATTGCATATTCGTCAAGGATGCCGAAACGTAATATAATGGTCGTTGCCGCTCCGGTCACCGACCATATAAATGTGGGAGGAGGGAGCGATATCAATGAAACCGCTGCCGTCGACAGGTCCAATGGACGTCTTCTCCCGTAGCTAGGTTCGGATAGGTCAGCCCAGAGACATGCCCATGGACGCCATCGTTAAGTCGCTTCGTCCCGCGGACGAAAAGGAAGTCGCGCTGGAGCCTGTCCGGCGCCCGACCCGCGAGGAAGCCGAGGCCGCCGTTCGCACCCTGATCGCCTGGGCCGGCGACAATCCGGACCGCGAGGGTCTGGTGGATACGCCCAAGCGCGTCGCCAAGGCCTTCGAGGAGTTCTACCGCGGCTACAACGAGCGCGCCGAGGACGCCCTTGAGCGCACCTTCGACGAGGTCGGTGGCTACGAGGACATCGTCCTCGTGCGCGACATCCCGTTCTATTCCCATTGCGAGCACCACCTGGTGCCCTTCGTCGGCAAGGCCCACATCGCCTACTATCCGAGCGAAGGGGTCGTCGGGCTGTCCAAGCTCGCCCGCGTCGTCGACGTCTTTGCCCGGCGCATGCAGACCCAGGAAAACCTCACCGCCCAGATCATCGGCGCCATCGACGAGACCCTGAAGCCGCGCGGCGTCGCCGTGATGCTGGAGGCCGAGCACCAGTGCATGTCCCTGCGCGGCGTGCAGAAGCCGGGCGTGTCGACGATCACCAGCCAGTTCACCGGCGTCTTCCAGGACGACCCGACCGAGCAGGTCCGGTTCCTGACCCTGGTCCGGTCCGGCAAATAGGCCGTCCGAAATATCGACACTGCGACTGCGACCCGCCGGGCCCATCGGCCCGGCGCGATGGAATACGTATGCAGCGTTATCGGCGGCGCCATCGCCGTTATTGCCGTCGTCGCTGGACGCCACCACGGATCACTCCTAGGACAGCCCCGAAAATGCAGTCGACAGAACCGGCTGGGCTTTTGCGTTGAATCGATTTCCGACGGTGAGCGGATCAAGACATCCGCTGTATTCCGAGGGCGTTCGCACGCTTTCCTGAATCGACTTGAATCGTTTTGTGAAGAGCGGGTGGAGCATCGACCCGCACCCATCCCGATTTCCGATTCTGCTTGAGGGCGTTACGACGGAGCATTGAATCGATCTGTCCACGCCGGCCGCCAACCCCTCCCTTCGAGCGCACCCGGCAAGAAGCGATTCGCCGCCAACGGGATGGCGCCGGAAGGTGATTCAAATCCTTGGCCGTGTCCTCTATGGTCCCGTCATTGCAGAACCGATGGATCCGACATGACCGAGACCTCCAGCCCCTTTGCCGCAAGAACCTCCAGGGACGCGGTGGAAAAGGGAACGACCTTCGCCCCGAAATTCGATGCCGACGGCCTCATCCCCTGCATCGCCGTCGATGCCGACAGCGGTGCGGTGCTGATGTTCGCGCATATGAGTGTGGAAACGCTCGCCGAGACGGTCCGCCTCGGCGAGGCGGTCTATTGGAGCCGGTCGCGCGCCGAGCGCTGGCACAAGGGCGCCACCTCCGGCTCGGTCCAGAAAGTCGTGGAGATGCGCACCGACTGCGACCAGGACGTCATCCTGATCCGGGTCCGCGTGGAAGGCTCCGGCGCCTCCTGCCACCTCGGCTACCGGTCGTGCTTCTTCCGCGCCGTACCGCTCGGCGCAACGCCGACGCCCGCGACCGAACTCACCGTCGTGGAGGACGGCCCCCTCTTCGATCCGGACGTCGTCTACGGTACCAAGGACAAATCCTGAGGGCGCATTGCGGCGCCCTCCATCGGGCGTGCCCCGTCAGACCGTGGTGATGTAGCTGCGCATCTCGGCCGCTTCCTGCTCGGCCATGGCGATGCGGATCTTGACCACGTCGCCGATCGAGATGACGCCCACGAGCCCTGAGCCCTCCATCACCGGCAGGTGCCGAAAGCGCCCTTGCGTCATGCGCTCCATCACCTCGTTGATGGTCTCCTGCGGGCTGCAGGTGATCACCGACCGCGTCATGTGGTCGGCGGCCGCGCTCTCCAGCGCCCCGGCACCGCCGCTGGCCACCGCCCGGACGACGTCGCGTTCGGAGACGATGCCGGCAATGCTGCCGTCCCTTGCCGTTAGCACGATGGCGCCGATCTTGCGCGCCGCAAGCGTTTCGCAGATTTCGGACAACGTCGCCTCCGGCGAGGCGGTGATCACGTCACGTCCCTTGTCCGATAGAATGGCGGCTACGGTCATTGAGCCCTTCCTCCTTTGCGCCGGTGGCGAGAAGGCTGCGCGCTATGTGGTCCCCGACGCTGTTTTTCGTTGTGTGTCGCGCGCGCCCCGCCCGATCGCGCACGGCAGAGTGCGGCAAACGGACGCATATCGCGCAATGATGTCATATCGATGGACGAACGCAAAGCGCGCTGTGTGCCGCCACTCTTCGCTCTAAGGCCGCGGCAGGTCGATGCCCTGCGGCCCTTGCGGATTGCTCGGCACCGGGTCGAACAGCGGGAACAGCAACAGCCCGGCGAGGAAGCCGCCGATATGGGCCTCCCAGGCGATCGTCGTGCCGTCGCCGAAGAACGAGCCGGAGTTCAGCCCGACAACAATGTTGAGGCCGAACCAGACGGCAAGGAACACAAACACCCGCCTGTCGCTGAGCGCGGCCAGGAGCGGGGGGGCCGGCCGGTGCCAGCGGCGCTGGTTGCCGCGCCCGCCGGCGATGGCGCCCTGCCCGGAAAAGGCGAATCGGGCGGCAGCCGCCATCAGCCCGGAGACCGCGGCCGACGCGCCGATCATCGGCACCGCCTCGCCGAAATGGGCGGCGAGATGGACGAACGCCCCGAACACCGTCGTCACCGCGCAGAACAGGAGGAAGCGCACCGCCCCGAACCGCCAGGCAACGGCGCTGCCGAAGGCGGCGAGCCAGAAGACGTTGACGGCAAGGTGGACGAAATCGCCGTGCAGGAGGCCATAGGTGACGAAGGTCCAGACGTCGGCCGCAATGCCGCCGGGAAAGATCGTGCGCGCGGCAATCTCCGGGTCGTAGCGCATCGGCAGGAACGCAAAGAGCACCATGACGTCGACATCCTGCACCTGGTCGAGCAGGAAGGCGCGAATCGAATGGATGACGACCATCACGCCGCTGAGCCAGAGGATCACCGGCGGCAGGTTGAACATCGGCTCTTTCGGCGCCTCGCCGAACGGCGCGTCCTCACGGTGCGTCACGTATTGCCTTTCATTGCGCATGCCGGAGCGGCGGCGCGGAGGAAGTTTCGGGCATGCATCCGGCGCCCGCGCCGCATGTCGTGCCCCTCCTTCCCACCCTGTCAAGCCGGTGGGGCGAGAAAACGGCGTCGCAGGCCGGGACCTACGGTGTTTCCCGTAGAAAAATGCCCGAAAAATCAGGAAGATAGCCTTTCGACGTTAACCATGGGGCGCTGCGGAGGTGAAAAAAAGCCCGCGCAATCTGTCGATTGCGCGGGTTGTAACCAGTGCCTCCTGGTCAACTCCCTTTCGGGAATCGTACGATTCCGGTGCAATGACACCCCGTGCGGCGTCAATGGAATATCCGCAAGGTGCCAAAGCCGCCGGTATTTTTCAACGAAAACACCCCGTTATCCTTAATTCCGGTTCCGCCGTCCGAACTGGCACGCGACGTGCTCCGAAGCCCGCGGGGATGAGAAATCACGCTCACGGTGTTCCGCCACGGGACATCACGGGCACATTTGGGACAGCGAGAACCAGGGGTGGCAAAATGAAACTCGCCGCAACACGTCGGCTCTACGATTACTGGAGCAGGCTCCGGGGGGACCAGCCGGCGCCGGAACGCCGGGACATCGAGCCGAGCGACATTCGCGAGATCCTCGGCGATACCTTTATTCTGGAGGCGGCGGGGAGCCAGACCTACCCCTTCCGCCTCGCCGGAACGCGCATGTGCGCCGCCTTCTGCCGGGAACTGAAGGAGCGCGAGTTCCTCCGCCTCTGGCAGGGCCGCGACCGCGAGGCCGTCGCCACCATGCTGGCCGCCGTCACCGAGGACGCGGCTGCCGCCGTCTTCGGCTTCAAGGGCCATACCGAGACAGGCAAGTCGCTCAATTTCGAGCTGCTGCTGCTGCCGCTGCGTTTCGGCGAGATGACGGGAACCTACAGCCGGGTGCTCGGCACCTGCACGCCGGTGGAGCAGCCCTACTGGCTCGGCATCCAGCCGATCATGACCCAGGAGATCGTCTCGGTGCGCCTGATCTGGCCGGACGAGAAGCCCTATTTCCTGCGCGCGGCCGATGCCATCGACGACAACGACATCGTGATAAATCCGGCCGTCCGCGGCATGCTCGGACGCTTCGGGCACCTCACCCTGTACCAGGGCGGGCGGCAATAATCCCAGATTGAACAACGCTTTGTTGTAAGCACCGTATTCATTTAACCCAAAAGGCCGAATAACGGGGCGGTCTTACCGCTTGTTAACCCTCTGCCCACTAAGATCATCGGACACGACAGGGGTTTTTCCGTGCCGTGCACCGAGGCAGTTGGGTTCGCGGACAGTCAATGAAGATCGCCTCCATAGAAACGCACGAGCGCCTGGAAGCGATGCGCAAGGCCGAACGCCGCCAGTTTCAGCGGGTTCAGGTCAGCCTTCTCGGCCGCTTCATGCTGGAGAACCGAACCGAATACCCCTGCCAGGTGACCGACATGTCGCCCGGCGGCGCCAGCCTCGTCACCCCGATCATCGGCAATATCGGCGAACGCGTGATCGCCTATATCGACCATATCGGCCGTATCGAGGGCAACATCACCCGCTACACTGAGGGCGGGTTCGCCATGAGCGTCGACGCGACGCCGCGCAAACGCGAAAAGCTCGCCGACCAGCTCACCTGGCTCGCCAACCGCTACATTCTCAACCTGCCGGAAGACCGCCGCCACGAGCGCGTCATCCCGGACAACCCGATCACCGACCTCACCCTCGACGACGGCCGCTCCTATCGCTGCCAGGCGATCGACGTGTCGCTCTCCGGTGCGGCCGTGGTGATCGGCGTCAAGCCGGCCATCGGCACCCCGGTGACCCTCGGCAAGATGCGCGCCCGCGTCGTCCGCCACCTGGAAAAGGGCATCGCGGTCGAATTCGCCTCCGTGCAGAGCGAAGATTCCATCCGAAAGAACATGTAGCGCCACACCATCGGCCGCCTGTGCGCCTGACGACAACGCCCGCCGCCTGACCCGCGCGGGCGTTTTTCGTTTGCGCTTGCCCGGTCGACAGGATCGACGGCAGCCGCGCAACGACGCGCACCCGCGGCGCCAAACCTTCCGTCCCGTTCCCTTCCCCAGATCTTCCATCACCGGCTCATCGGGCCGGTCGATCATGCGGAATCCCGGGCGCTTCGAAGCATTTCCAGGGCCTTTCGGAAATCGTTCAAAGTTGACTCAAATGCAGATCTAATTTTCGTAAAACAAGATAAAAATCTAATATAAATACAATTACAGTTTGTCTCAAATAGTATTACAAAACTTATCTCAAGATAAAAATGTCTCTGCCATAGTGTGACCACCATGAGGGAGGGTAACATCATGGCAAGTAGGCAACAGGGACACTTAATTATTCTTGCGGCAGTGGGGGCATTGCTTTTGGGTACGAGCACTGCATCCGCCGCACGGCTCCACGCAGAACGGTTCATGCCGACCGCGGGCAATACGACCGCGCCAATCGGGCATGTGCAGTTCTGCAAGGCCAACCGCGGCGAATGCCGCAACCGGTCGACGACGGCCAAGGTTGTGCAGCTCACCCGGTCGCGCTGGAACGAGCTGATCGAGATCAACGACTACGTCAACGGCCGCATCAAGCCGGTGACGGACCAGGAACTCTACAAGGTCGCCGAATACTGGACCTATCCGACGACCGAGGGCGATTGCGAGGACTACGTGCTTCTGAAGGCGCGGATTCTCGCCGATCGCGGGTGGCCGAAAAGCGCCCTCCTGATCACCGTGGTGCGCGATACGGCCGGCGACGGACACGCCGTCCTGACGGTGCGCACCGACCGCGGCGACTTCGTGCTCGACAATCAGGTCGGCGCGGTGCTGCCGTGGAACGAGACCGAATACCGTTACGTGAAACGCCAGTCGGAGACCGACAGTGCCCGCTGGAAACGCATAACGGACAACCGCGTCACAGCCGTCGGCAGTCTCGCCAAACGCTGACGCGACAACGGGAATTGGTGAGCGACAACAGTTTCAGGCCCGGTCGTGTCCCCACCCTCCCCGTCCCCACCCAGACCGGGTCTTGAAGAGCCGGCCCGTTACCCCCGGGCCGGCTCACTTTTTTGCCGTGTGTCAAGCGGCGGTTTGTTCAGGAAAAATCAGAGTTCGCTGAGTTCGCCGGCAAAGCGCTGCCAGTTGCGGACATAGCCGCGGGCAGACGCCGTCAGCCCGGCAATGGCTTTTTCGTCGAGTTCGCGCACGACCTTGGCCGGCGCCCCGACCACCAGCGAATTGTCCGGGATCACCTTGCCTTCGGTGACCAGCGCATTGGCGCCGATCAGGCAGTTGTCGCCGATGACGGCGCCGTTGAGGATAGTCGCGCCCATGCCGATCAGGCTGTTGTTGCCAATGGTGCAGCCGTGCAGGATGACCCCGTGGCCGATCGTGCAGTCGCGCCCGACCGTCAGCGGATAGCCCATGTCCGTGTGCAGGATCGAGCCGTCCTGGATGTTCGAGCCCTCGCCGACGGTGATCGGCTCGTTGTCGCCCCTCAAGACCGCGCCCCACCAGACGCTGGCGTCTTTTTCAAGGATCACGGCGCCGATGACCTGGGCGTCCGGCGCAATCCAATAGGCGCCCTCTTCCGGCAACGTCGGCTCGACGGTTCCAAGCGCATAAAGGGGCATCGAAAACTCCTCGGACATCGGCTGGGATTCGCAGGGAAAGCCTAGGAAAAATCCGGCCCGACGTCATTGACGGAATGCGGGTCCTTAGGAGACCACCGACAGCGTCATCTCCAGGACGACGATGCCCGAGCACAGGCTCCAGCCGGCGGCGATCGCGGTCGAGGCGGCAAGCCAGCCGAGCGGGCGATGCTCGATGCGCCGGCCGCGCAGGGCGTTGCGCATGATGATGAACGGCCCGGCGAAGGCGCACATCACCGTCGACGAGAAGATCGTCCACCAGGTGTCGACCGACAAAACGAAGCTCGGCGGGCGCCGGGTCAGGAGCTGGTAGAAGCTGCCGAGCATTCCGGCGGCGACGAAGCCGATGGCGGTTGCATAGCCAACGACGAGGAGTTCTCCGGCGATCATCGGTGTCCCTTTCACGCTTTCTTCACCATGCGTGTCGATTCCGGACAGGTTCCGGCGTTCGTCAAGGGACTCGCAAGGGCCGTACCGGACACAGCGGATCGGCGCCTTTCCGCCAATCCTTAAGCGATCGTTAACCATAATGGGACAATCGTCGGCAAAAGGACGATAGGGCCTGTGCCGTTTTGGAGCGCCTGGCCGGGGACGTTTTCGGCATCGGGACGCGAAAACGGCCGTCTCGTCGCGATCGGGGGCAACGTGAGCAGCGCCACAGCATCAGCACCGACACCCTCCCGCGGCGTTTGGCTGCCGGCCGCCGTCATCGCCGGCATCGTCGCCGCCTTCATCGGGATTGCCAATTTCGCGGTCTACTGGCTCGGCGGCGAGGCCCAGAAGGCCGGCTTCACCGCCGATCCGACGCCGGTCATGGTGGAGATCGCCGGCGAGAAATTCGCCATTCCGGGCAACATGATCCGCTTTGCCGACCAGCGCCAGGAGGGCCGCTGGGACCGGCTCGACCTCGTCGTCCACTGGCCGAGCCTCACCGGCTATTCGGAGCGCTTTGCCGCCGCCTTCGATGACGTCACGCCGAACGCACCGCTGCTCTTCCTGTCGCTGCAGCCGCGCCGCGACCAGGTCGATTCCACCACCCGGCTCATCGGGCTCTACGCCCGGTTCTTCCAGGAAGGCGACAAGCCGGGACCCGCAGGCCTCGTCTCGCGCGACCTGCAGCCCGGCTCCGGCTACGATTCGGAAGAGGTGTTCTTCGAGCCCGGCTCCACCGATCCGTTCTCGGCCCGCTGTTCCAAGACCGGCGAGCGGATCGTCCCGGTGACCTGCCTGCGCGCCATCCATATCGGCGACGCGCTGGCCGTCTCCTACCGGTTCCGCAAGCCGATGCTCGCCGACTGGGCCAGGCTCGACCCGGCCATCCGGATGCTCATCGACAGGATGCGGATACGGGAGTAGCGGCCCTACTCCTCCAGGTCGAACTCCAGGATCGCCATCTGGAAGTTCCAGGACAGATCGCCGTCCTCCTCGTCGCGGAACAGGACGCCGATGAATTCGTCGCCGATATAGACCTCGGCGGAATCGTCCTTCTGCGGCCGCGCCCGCACCGACATTTTCGGCAGTTCGAATTTCTTTTGCAGATAGGCTTCAAGCTTGTTGATTTCTTCGCGCTTCAATGCGCCGTCTCCCTGGTTTCTTGAAAAGAACGCCCCTTGGGACGGACGTGTCGGTCAAACGATTGGCGCGAAGGCAAGGTTCCGGCGATTCAGTCCGAATCGCCGGCCTCGTCGCGCTCGGCAAGGGTCTGGTCCATCATGATTGACGGCTCGGCGCAACCCGCCCGGCCGACGATTTTCGCCGGAACGCCGGCCACCGTGACGGCGGCCGGGACGTCGCGCAGGACCACGGAGCCCGCGGCAATGCGCGAGCAGCAGCCGATCTCGATGTTTCCGAGGATCTTGGCGCCGGCGCCGATCAGGACGCCCGTGCGGATCTTGGGATGCCGGTCGCCGGTCTCCTTGCCGGTGCCGCCGAGCGTCACCCCCTGCAGGATCGACACCTCGTCCTCGATCACCGCCGTGCCGCCGACGACGAGGCCGGTGGCGTGGTCGAGAAAGATGCTGCGCCCGATCGGCACGGCCGGATGGATGTCGACCTGGAAGATCTCCGAGGACCGGCTCTGCAGATAGAGCGCGAAATCCTCGCGATTGTGCTTCCACAGCCAGTGGCCGAGCCGCTGGGTCTGCAGGGCGTGGAAGCCCTTGAAGTAGAGCACCGGGTCGATATAGCGGTTGCAGGCCGGATCGCGGTCGAAGACGGCGGCGATGTCGACGCGGAATGCATCGCGCAGCGACGGATCGTCGCCGAGGGCATCGTCATAGGCCGAGCGGATGTGGTTGGCCGCAACGGCGCCATGGTCGAGCCGGGCGGCGATGCGGGCAATGATCGCATCCTCAAGCGCGGAATGATTGAGGATGCTCTCGTAGAGGAAGCCGGCAAGCTGCGGCTCGCGCCCGACAATCTCCTCGGCCTCTTCGCGAATCCGCGTCCAGACCGGATCGTGGGTGGCAAGCGTGTTCTCTATGCGGACATTTGGTTGCGCCATGGTCGACGGTCCCCGTTGGAATTTTCTTCCCCATAACATAGAGCTTTAAACAAAGCATACCATCACCGGCCCATCACATTAGATTGCGAAATCGCAATTTCGGGCGCGGACGAATGGACCGGCACACAGGAAAACGGGGCAACGGAAATGACCGAGGCAGGAACGACGGCAACAACGGCGACAGGCGAGACCGGCGAGACGGAGGGGCGCATCGTCTGCCGGGTGGAGGCGCCGATCGGCTGGTTGATCGTCGACAACGCCCGCCGCCGCAACGCGGTGAATCTCGCCATGTGGCAGGCGATCCCGGACGCCGTGCGCAGCCTCGATGCCGACGACAGCGTCCGCCTCATCGTCGTTGCCGGAGCCGGCGAGGCCGCCTTCGTCTCGGGCGCCGACATTTCCGAATTCGAGACCGTCCGGCGCGACGCCGACACCGCCCGCGCCTATGAGGAGGCCAATGCCGAGGCCTTCGCGGCGCTCCGCGGTGCCCGCAAGCCGACCCTTGCGATGATCCGCGGCTTCTGCTTCGGCGGCGGCGTCGGCCTTGCGGTCGCCACCGACATGCGGATCGCTTCTGACGATGCCCTCTTTTCGATCCCCGCCGGGCGCCTCGGCGTCGGCTATCCGCCGGAGGCGATCCGCGACGTTGTCAAGCTGACAGGCCCTGCCCGCGCCAAGGACCTGTTCTTCACCGCCCGCCGGGTCGGCCACGACGAGGCGCTGGCCATCGGCCTGGTGGAAGGCGTCTTTGCCGCCGCCGAGCTGGAGGCCGGGACCCGCAAGCTGGCAGCCACCATCGCCGAAAACGCGCCGCTGACGCTGCAGGCCGCCAAGGCCGCCATCGACGCGGTGACGGCAGAACCTGGCAGCGTCGACATGGCGGAGATCCGCGCCATGACCGACGCCTGCTTCGACAGCGCCGACTTCGCGGAAGGCCGTGCAGCGTTCCTGGAAAAACGGCGGCCGCTATTCACCGGCCGTTAGACGCCTCAGTCCTGGCGCGCCAGAAAATCCATGACGCCGGCCTTGTAGACCTTGTCGCCGACCGCAAGCATGTGGTCGCGGTCGGGGATATGCAGCACGTCGGCGTTGGGGATGAGGTCGGCGAGCGCCTGGGGCGAACCGGCAATGGCGTCCCGCGTGCCGACGGCAACCAGCGCCGGCGGCTGCAGCTCCGACAGCATTTCCGGCGCGATCTTCTGGCGCGAGGAGCGCATGCAGGCGGCAAGCGCCTTCAGGTCCGAACCGGTCTGCTCGGCGAACTGGCGGAAGGTGCGCCCGGTGGCGTGGCGCACATCGTCGAGGGACGGCGCCTCCAGCGCCTCGGCAATAGGCTCCGGCGTGCCGACCCCGGTGACCATGCCGTAGCCGAGGCCGCCGAAGATGACGCTGCGCACCCGGTCCGGATGGTTGAGGCCGAGGAAGGCCGTGATCCGCGCGCCCATCGAATAGCCCATGACGTCGGCCCGCTCGATATCTAGGTGATCGAGCAGCCGCTTGGCGTCCTCCGCCATGGTCGGCGCACCGTAGGCGTCCGTGTCGTAGAGCTTCTCGCTGTCGCCGTGGCCGCGATTGTCGATGGAGATCACCCGCCGGCCGGCGCGGGAAAGGTCGCGCACCCAGCCGGGATAGACCCAGTTGACATGGGCGTTGGAGGCAAAGCCGTGGATGAGGAGGATCGGCGTCCCCTCGCCTTCTTCGTAGTAGGCGATGGAAACGCCGTCGGAATCGAAATGGGTCATGGAGGCTCGTCGCGGGTTCGGGAAACGGGCCGGCGCACCGGACGGGCGCGGCCCTGAGGCTGCCTCAACATAGCCCCTGGCGGTGGCTTTTCAACGGTGCGTCAGGCCGGACCGCGCAGCCAATTCACCGGTTTCCCGGAATGACTTCAATATGGCGCGCAAATGCTCTAGTGTCCGGCCGATATCCAACAAGTCGGACACGGCACCATGGCGCAGCATGTCACCCCCCATTTCCGCAACGACCAAGGCGTCGAGACGATCCGCATCGGCGTCAAGGAGTTCATGTGCATCGGGGCCTCGCCGCCCTTCGACCATCCCCATGTCTTCCTCGACATGGGCGGCGACTCGGAGGCCCTTTGCCCCTATTGCGGCGCCCGCTACGTCTACGATCCCGAGGTAGCCTCCGACAGCGCCGATCCGGCCGACTGCGTGTGGCACGCCGAAGCAGCGGAATAGACCGCAAGCACCGATGTCCGAAAAGAGTGCCATTGTCGTCGGCGCCGGTATCGGCGGCCTGACGGCGGCGTTGTGCATCGCCCGTGCCGGGCTTTCCGTGACCCTCCTGGAGCGCGCCAGCATCGTCCGCGAGGTCGGCGCCGGCCTGCAGATCTCGCCCAACGCCAGCCGCGTCCTCATCGATCTCGGCCTCGGCAACCCGCTCCATTCCGATGCCGTCGCCGTGGAACGGCTGCGCATCTGTTCCGCCCGCACCGGCGGCGAGCTGAACCGCATCGAATTCGGCACCCGGGCGATGCCGCGCTACGGCTCGCCCTACTGGGTGGTGCACCGGGCCGACCTGCAGGACGCCCTCCACCAGGCCGCCCAGCGCGAGCCGCGCATCGACATCCACCTCGGCGCCACCCTCACCGCCGTCGACCAGAACGACACCGGCGCATCCGCAACGGTCAACATCGGCGGGCACGAAGAAACGTTCCGGGCCGACCTGCTTGTCGGCGCCGACGGCGTCTGGTCCAGCGTCCGCAAGCTCGGCCTCAGCCTGCCGGGCGCCGCATTCACCGGCCGCACCGCCTGGCGCGCCATCGTACCGGCAAGCGAGATACCGGCCGATTTCCTGCGCGATTCCGTCGTCTGGTTCGGCGACGGCGTCCACCTCGTCCACTATCCGATCCACGCCGGCAACGAATTCAACCTCGTCGCCATCGTCAACGACGACTGGAACGAGGAAGGCTGGAACGCGGAGGGCGACCGCGAGGTGCTGCTGTCGCGCTTTGCCGGCTGGCCGGATCGGGTCCGCAACCTGCTGTCGCTGCCGGAGACCTGGCTGAAATGGGCGCTCTGCGGCATGCCGACCGGCAGCCCGTGGTACAGCGGCCGCGTCGCCCTTCTCGGCGATTCGGCCCACGCCATGCTTCCCTTCATGGCCCAGGGCGCGGCAATGGCGATCGAGGACGGCGCCGTCCTCGGCGACCTGCTGTCCCGCTCCGACGACGTCGAAAACGTCCTGAAACGCTACCAGGGCCTGCGCCGCAAGCGCGTGGAACGGGTGATCGCGACGGCCCTGAAGAACGACCGCATCTACCACCTTCGCGGATTTCCGGCCGCCGCGCGCGACACCGCCCTGCAGCTCATCCCCTCCGAAAGGCTGCTGTCGCGCTTCGACTGGATCTATGGCTGGCAGCCGCCGCGCCCGGCCGCCGCATGAGATGCACGAGATGCCCGCTTGAGCGCTCAGCCTGCCTGATTTACCCTCTCCTTGCGCGTTCGGCGAGACTGCCGGAGGGGCCGCGCGGAAACGAATCTTGCGACAACGGGGGCTGAACGCGGACCATGTCTGCCTCGCCAGCACAAGAGATCGTCACCGCGGCCGTCATCGTCATCGGCGATGAAATTCTCTCCGGCCGCACCAAGGACAAGAACATCGGCTTCCTCGCCGACTACATGACGGCGATCGGCATCGATTTGCGCGAGGTGCGCATCGTGCCGGACGAGCTGCCACGCATCGTCGAGGCGATCAACGTCCTCAGGCTGCGCTGCGACTACGTCTTCACCACCGGCGGCATCGGCCCGACCCATGACGACGTCACCGCCGACGCCGTCGCCGCAGCCTTCGAGGCCCCCGTCGTAGAGGACGAGCGCATCCTTGCCATGATGAAGGAGCGCTACGCCGAGGGCGAGTTGACGCCCGGCCGCCGGCGCATGGCCAGGGTGCCGAAAGGCGCCGATCTCATCGACAATCCGGTCTCCGGCCTGCCGGGCTTTCACATCGGCAACGTCTTCGTCATGGCCGGCGTGCCGTCCGTCATGCAGGCGATGTTCGACGGCCTTGCGCCGCGCCTTGCCACCGGTCGCAAGATGCTGTCTAAAACCATCGAGGCGCACCGGCCCGAGGGCATTGTCGCCACGCCGCTCGGCGAGATCCAGGATGCCCATCCCGGCACCGCCATCGGCTCCTACCCCTATTTCGATGGCGAGATCTTCTCCACCCGCATCGTCATCCGCGCCCGCGACGCCGACCTCCTGGAGGAAGCCGCCGCCGACGTCGAGAAGATGCTGGAAGGGCTCGCGAAAAACGACAAGACGAGTTGAGCGATGTCCGAACCGACGAGCCCCGAAAAGATCTTCCCGGTATCCTGGGACCAGTTTCACCGCGATGCACGGGCGCTTGCCTGGCGGATCTCCGGCGACGGACCGTTCGAGGCCATCGTCTGCATCACCCGCGGCGGGCTTGTCCCGGCCGCCGTCGTCTCGCGCGAGCTCGGCATCCGGCTGATCGAGACCATCTGCATCGCCTCGCGCCATAACTACCGCGACCAGGGCGAGCTGATGATCCTGAAACAGGTCGCCAAGGATGTCGTCGACAAGGCCGGGGGCAAGGGCGCGGGCGTTCTCGTCGTCGACGACCTGGTCGATACCGGCAAGACCGCGAGTGTCGTCCGCGACATCCTGCCGGACGCCCATTTCGCCACCGTCTACGCCAAGCCGAAGGGCCGGCCGCTGGTCGACACCTTCATCACCGAGGTCTCCCAGGACACCTGGATCTATTTCCCCTGGGACATGGGCCTCGCCTTCCAGCCGCCGATCGCCAAGGGACCCGTGGGCTAAGACCCGCCCTTCCCCGACTCAGCCCGGAATCTTCTTGTAGCCCGGCTTGGAGATATCCCGCGCCACCGCATCGATCGCGGCACCGTCGGCATCGAGCGCCAGCAGGTCGGCGAGCGCGACGAGATTACCGCGAGCGTCCTCCCGGAACCGGTCGAAATCGATCAGCACCGCCGGCAGCCGCGCCGCCAGGAGCTGGTCCGACGCCGCCCGCATGCGCTCCGCCGCCACGGCCACGCCTTTCAGCAGGCCTTCCGAGCCTTGCGGGAATTTCGGCCCGCGATTGACGATGGAGCGGCCGACGGCGAGCGGATTGCGGTAGATGATGACGCCAACGGGATCGCGCGCCAATTCGGCGAATTCCGCAAGATGAAGCGCCGCCTTCGGCAGCTTGAAGCCCCAGCGCGAATGGACCGCATTGCGCGCCGCGATCAGTTGGCCGAGCGCCGCCTTGCGCTTTCGAGCGGGCTCCAGATTGAAGGCATCGAGAAAATCGAGGTCCTCGTGGTTGTTGGCGCCGACCCGCTCCCCGAGGACATAGTCGAGCCGCCGCAGCGCATAAGCAATGGCAGACGTGCCGCCGCGCGGCGAGCCGGTGACGACCAGCGTCTCGCGCCCGGCCCGCTCCGAAAGCGCGTCCGGAAAGACGACGGTCAGCGCGCCTTTGGAGGCGAACGGCGTTGCCTCACCCATTGTCGGCATTCCGCTTGCGCCGCTCGGCATAGAACCGCTTCAGCTTGCGCGCCCCGAAGGCGCGGTTGGCGCGCCGGCGGCAGATCTCGCGCATCGGGTCGTGATGAATTTCCGGCTTGTTGCGGGTGCGGATGGCCGGCGGTCGGTCCGGCGCCCTCGGATCGTAGCCGAGATGCTCGAAATCCTGCGCAAACACCTCGCCGATGCGGGCAAGCATCGCGTCGGTAAGGAAGGCGGACGGATCGAGCCGTTCGCCGGCAAGCCGTGCCGAGGGGGTGTCCGCCGCCGCCGTCTTCGATGCGCTGTTGTGCGGGGCATCCGGGACGCCGCCTGGAGCGCCGGCATCGAGCGCGGTGCGGTTGCGCGCCTCCGTCGGCCCGGTGCCGCCGAACGCCTTTACGAGCGGCGCCATGTCGTCGGCGAGCGTCTCCACGGCCACCACATGGTCATAGGAAAGCTTCACTACGGGCGCGACGAACGGCACCTGCGTGCTCCAATGGGCGTTGAGGTCGGGCTCCACGTCGCGCGACTTGATCCGCGCCTCGCAGAGATCGAGGAGGTCGACGAAGGAGATCCCTTCATAGCCCTCCTCGTCGAACCGTTCGCCCTTCAGCGCCGCGATCTGACGCACCGCCGTCTGCGCATAGGGCACAAGGTCGCAAAAGGCCGTCAGCGGGCGCCGTTTGGCGCGCACGAACTTATTGAGATAGGCACTGAGCAGCCGGGTCGCCGGATGGCGCACGAAGGCGGCGGAAAAATAGCCCTCGCGATTGGCCAGATAGCAGGCCCTGACGACGTCGTAATTGGCGATCTGGGTCAGCCGCCGCGCCTTTCCACCGGACAGCCGGTTGATGCCGCAGAACGCCTCGGCGTACCAGGAAAGCACGGTGCGCGAAGCCGATTTCGGGCTCCAGAAGACGCAGATCCGCTGGTGATGGTCGACATAGGCCCGCCGCGTCATCGCATCACCCTTCCGTGCCGAAGCGCGCCCGTCGGAGCCGGGTCCGGGTCAAGGCGCGCAAGAACAAACAGTCAAACAGAGCATCTAGCGCCGCAACGCGCGGCCGCAACACGCCCCGGCGTCCCACAACGCCGCCAAAGGCACCGCGTCGCCGCACGCCGCGGCTTTTACGACAGAAGCGTTTGGCACGACAAACGGATTTTGATATTTGCAGGAACGATTGGGCCGCACGGTTACTCTTTGCGGCCCCTTGCACGCGGACGTGGTGGAATCGGTAGACACAAGGGACTTAAAATCCCTCGGCTTCGGCCATGCGGGTTCGAGTCCCGCCGTCCGCACCATTTTTCATGTCTCACGCGAATGCGCTTCGCGCACCGCTCCGACGGGGTGGCGCATAGGCGCCGGCGGCCGGTCGGCCTTGCGAGCCCTTTGGGCCCGGCGGCTCTCACAGAATTCCGCCGAAACATCGGTGCGGATATTTGCACCTTAAAAAAACGTCCGCCGACGGACGACCGCATTCGGGTCCGGCAGGACCCGGAACGCGGCCGCCCGCCGGCGGTTGAGGCACGCGGGTGTGTCTCTTCGGCCGATCGGTGGGAGGAGGGCCGACCGGCCGAGGGCGCCGCCACATGGGCCGCCTTTAGGCGACGGCCTGGGGCGCTTTGTGCGTGCGCACAAATTCGCGCAGTTGTTCGGCGTCCCGGTGGAACAGCCGGATGCCCTCGGCGAGCTTTTCCGTCGCCATGGCATCTGAGTTGAGGCGCCAGCGGAATTCTTCTTCCGTAAGCGGTGCCGGCGGCGTCTCCGGCGGCCCGTCCGGCGGCGTCAGGCGCACCGGCACATCGCCCGTCTCGCTGGCAAGGTCGCCGAGAAGGTTCGGGCCGACCGTCAGCCGGTCGCAGCCATTGAGGGCCTCGACCTCGCCCGTGTTGCGGAACGAGGCGCCCATCACGACGGTCTGGTAGCCGTACTTCCGATAGTAGTTGTAGATCTCGGTCACCGACTGGACGCCCGGATCGCTGTCGGCGTCATAGGTCTTGCCGGTCGACTTCGTGTACCAGTCGAGGATGCGCCCGACGAAGGGCGAGATCAGGAACGCGCCGGCTTCCGCGCAGGCGATCGCCTGGGCGAGGCTGAAGATCAGCGTCAGATTGCAGTGGATGCCGCGCTTTTCGAGGACCTCGGCGGCGCGGATGCCTTCCCAGGTCGCCGCCACCTTGATCAGAATGCGCTCCCGGCCGACGCCGACCTCCTCGTAGAGCTTGATGAGGCGTTCGGCCTTGGCGATCGTGCCTTCGGTATCGAAGGACAGCCGCGCATCGACCTCGGTGGAGACGACGCCCGGCACGATCCGGGTCAGTTCCGTGCCGAAATTGACGGCAAGGCGGTCGAGTGCATGGTCGACCCAGGTGTCGTCGTCGGCCTGGCGCTTGGCCCAGGCAACGGCGTCGCTGACATATTCCTCATAGGCCGGCATCTTCGCGGCCCTCAGGATCAGCGACGGATTGGTCGTGCAGTCCTGCGGCTCCACCGCGCGGATGCTCTCAATGTCGCCGCTGTCGGCGACGATCACCGTGTGCCGGCGGATCTGGGAGAGCTTGTCGTCCATAAGTCAAATCTCCAATGAAACGGCTGGGGCCGACCAGCATCAAGGTCAAGCGCGGCACCGTCAACAATCGCGACCGTCTCGCCGGCGTCGTCAGCCCCGGCCCGGCGCGTGTCTCCCCGCCGCAATCGATGTCGAAAGGGCGCCGGAGATGTTGGAAAAGCGCACCGCCGCGCCGTCAAAGCGTCCGAAGTCACCGACCTCGCAGCCATGCTCCGTCAAATAGAGCTTGAGGCTTTCTTTCAAGGCCGTACCGACCTCGCCGCAACGGATTGCGATCGCCATCGTTGTTCCCTCCGGCCGGCAGCGTCCCCAGGAAAGAGCGGCGCCCTCGACCTGCGCTGACACCGGCGTTACCCGCCGGAGTAGCCGTCTTTGATGATGTATCCGTTGGAACGCCCGAGATGCCTCGCGCCCCCGGCCGCCGGACTGGACCTCATCCATTGCCGGAATGCTATTCTCGGCCTGAACTTTTGTCAATCTGATGATACATTAGTTCTCAGAACGGTTAGCGAAGTATCGTATTGAATTATTTATTCTTTTCGAATAATCGAACGCACCGGCGGTCACCGGCCTGACGCCATGTTCAGACGGCACGCGACATATTCGCAACAAGTTTTCGTATCGGAATTACACATGTAATGCGCCCCTCGCCTTTTGCGTGCAGGCGCCGCTATGCGGTCGCCAGGGCATTCCGCGCGGCCAGGCCTTTTTCCGCCGCCGCGATGACCTCCAGGAAGCCGCCCGCGGTCCAGGCCGACCGGCCGACGAAGAGCCCGCCGACGCCGGCGGTGGCGGCAAGGGCGCCAGCATTGCCGGCATTGACGCTGCCGCCATAGAGCACCGGCACCGCGGCAAGGCCGTGCGTGTCGAGGAGATCGCGCACCGCGCCGTGCACCGCCGCCACATGTTCCGGGCTCGCCACCCGGCCGGATTCGCCGATCGCCCAGACCGGCTCATAGGCGATCAGGCAGCGCGAGAGCTGCGAGGTGTCGATGCCGGACAGAGCCAGCTTGACCTGGCGGATGACGGTCTCGGCCGAAGCGCCGGCCGCAAGCTCTTCCTCGTGGTCGCCGACGCAGACGAGCGGGCGCAGGTCATGGGCGATGGCCGAGCGCACCTTGGCATTGACGTCGGCATCGCTCTCGGCCTGGTCGGTGCGCCGCTCCGAATGGCCGAGCTCAACGATCTCCACGCCGCATTCCAGGAGCATCAGGGGAGAGATCTCACCGGTATGGGCGCCCTTCTCGTCCCAGTGCATGTTCTGGGCACCGAGATGGACAGGTGCATCGCCGATCGTCTCGCGGGCCGCCGGCAGCGCGGTGAACGACGGCACGACGAACACCGACATGGACTCCGGCAGCGGCGCCGCGACGAGTTCGGTCAGGTAAGACCGCGTCTCGGCGATGGTGTTGTTCATCTTCCAGCTCGTGCCGATCCAGAACGAGGATGTCATCGGACAAATTCCTTCCCTGCGCCGGGCGATCCGCCCGGCGGCAACCGGTCCGTGTTTTTCTATACGCTGCAGGCACTTGGCGTGCCGGGCCCGGACGGTCTTGGCGCCGCTCCGGGGCAGCCTCGGGAGATCAGGCGGTGGCGGCGTCCGCCCCGGCGGCGGCCTTCGCCATGGCATCGAGCACGATCGACAGCGAGATCGCGCCCGGATCGGGATGACCGAGGGAGCGCTCGCCGAGCGTGCGCGCCTTGCCGGTCGTCGCGATCATCGACTTGGTCGCCTCGACGCCGTCCTTTGCCGCCGCCGCGGCCGCGGCAAGAACGGCCTCAAGATCCTCGCCGGCGCCCGACGCAGCCGTTGCCGCCGGATCGAGCGCGTCGATCATGGTCTTGCCGCCGGGGGCCGCACCGCCGCGCTTTTCGACCGCTTCCAGCCCCGCCTTCAGGAAGGCGGCAAAGCCGGCGCCGTCGAGCATCACCGCATCGCCGATGCTCTTGTTGCCGGCCCTAAAGAAGGTGCCGAAGATCGCCCCGGAAGCGCCGCCCGAGGCCGACATGATGGCCCCGCCGACCCCCTTGAAGATCTCGCCGACATTGGCCGGCTCGTTCTCGTTGAGGAAGGCGAGCGCGGCGGCAAACCCGCGCTTCATGCCGACGCCGTGGTCGCCGTCACCGATCGCCTGGTCGGCGTGGGTCAACAGCTCGATGTTTTCCAGCATCGCGTCGCAGGCGGCAACGAACATTCCCCGCACACCGGCGACATCAAGTTCCGTGGTCATCGGGCGCACCCTCCGTCAGTTCGAATAGGCCAGCGAGGAGGCCGGGGCATCGAGATACCCTTTCAGCTCGTCGTCGAGGCGCATGAGCGTGATCGAGTAGCCGGCCATCTCCTGGGAAGTGATGAACGGGCCGACCTCCGTACGGTGGACGGTGATGCCGGCATCCGCCAGCCGCGCCCGCACCCGCCGGTTGGCGACGAACAGCTCCATCGGCGTCGACGATCCGAGATTGTTGATGAGAAGCGCGACCTCGTCGCCCTTTTTGAACGGCAGGTCGGCCAGCAGGAGGTCCATCATCTGGTCGACGATCTCGTCGGCCGGCGCCAGCTTCTGGCGCTTCGCCCCCGGCTCGCCGTGGGCGCCCATGCCGATCTCGATCTCGTCCTCGCCGAGCTCGAAGGTCGGCTCGCCGGTCTCCGGGATCGAGCCGGCCGAAACGGCAATGCCGATGGACCGGGTGTTGGCCTCCGCCTTGGCGGCGATGCGGTGGAGCTCTTCGAGCGTGTCGACGGCCTCCGAAGCCGCGCCTGCCACCTTGATGACGAAGAAGTCGCCGGCGATGCCGCGCCGGTCGTCCATGCGCTCGACCGGCGCCGCGGCGACGTCGTCGCGGACCCGGACGGTGCGGGTCGCGATGTTCTCGTCCTCATCGGCCAGTTCGGCGCCG
The DNA here is from genome assembly GCF_003258835.1 of Rhodobium orientis. Lineage (GTDB taxonomy): Bacteria > Pseudomonadota > Alphaproteobacteria > Rhizobiales > Rhodobiaceae > Rhodobium > Rhodobium orientis. The sequence goes on from NZ_NPEV01000011.1 coordinate 39,878, forward strand.
ATATCGAAGTTCATATTGTCGCCGGAATAGTTGCCGTAGACGTAGAGGACACCCTTGCCGCAATCGACGGCCTTGGTGGCTGCCACGATCGCGTCCGGGCTCGGCGCGGCGAACACCTGGCCGCAGACGGCGCCGTCCGCGAGACCGGGCCCGACATAGCCGGCGAACATCGGCTCGTGGCCGGAGCCGCCGCCGATGAGGAGCGCCGGCTTGTCGGTCTTCTCGCGGTCGGCGACGATGATGTTGCCCGGCAGCAGCCTGGTGGCGCCGTCGCCGGCAAGGTTCATGCCTTCCAGCGTCTCTTCGACCACCTTGGCCGGATCGTTGAGGATCTTTTTCACGCGTCTCATGGGTAAAGCTTTCCCTCGCCTTCAGGCCGCTTTGGCGACGTCGAGCGCCGCCATCGACGCGACCATGTCGCCCAGAACGTACTCGTCGGTCGCCTCGAAGGGGTAAACGAATTCGGCAAAGAAGGTCTGCTCCTTCAGGTCGTAGCGCTTCCAGAAGTCCTCAAGAACGCCTTTGTTCAGAAGGCCGTCCTGGGCAAAGCTCCAGTGACGGTCGAGCTGGCCGTCGGTCTGCTGGATGTGATAGGCGGCGATGTAGTCGCCGCAGGTTTTCATCCAGTGGTCCATGTTGGCCTCAATACCGAACAGCGGCTCGAACATGGCATGGCCCCAGTCGACCAGCAGCCGCACCGGCACCTCGGTCTTGCCGTCGAGGTCCTGCATCAGGCGCAGCCCGTCGGCGGCGGTGGACGGGAACTCCGTGCCGAGTGGCACCGGCTCCACATAGAGCATCTCAAGGCCGCTTTCGGCCGCGTGCGCGGCAAGCTCGACCCAGGCCTCTTCGGCGAGCTTCAGGATCTCCTCGCGCCGGGCGGGATCGACCGCATCGGCCGACGAATAGGAGCCGAACGGCATACCCGTCGCCGGCACCTCCATCGCCGCCGTCATGTCGATGGCGCGCTTCAGGTGCTCCTTGCCGAGCTTGCGCAAGTCCGCATTCGGCGCAAGGACGTGATTGTAGGTGTAGGAGGCAAGGCCGCCGAAGGTGCTCTCAACGACGAGCCCGGCGTCGCGAAACGCCTTGGCATAGGCCACCGCGAGGCGGTCGCGCTCGGCCGCTGGCCACCACGGATCGGTCAGGTCCCAGGTGTACTGGACGTATTTGACGCCGAGCCGGTCGTGGATCAGCGCGGCAAGCGCTTCGGGTTCCAGCCAGCGTTTGACGGCGAAGGAGAGATTCACTCCGAGTTTCATGTTTTTCACTCCCTTTTTTCTCTCCCGGCCGGGCGGGCGGCGTCCGGCCGGGTGTTCCCGGCGTCAGCCCTCGCGGCGCAGGTAGCGGCGCGAGATGGAGTCGAACGAGATGGCCAGGACGACGATGGCGCCGGAGACCATGGACTGCCAGTAGGGCGAGACGCCGAACAGCACGATGATGTTCTCGATGATACCGATGATCGCCGCACCGAGAATGGCGCCGATCGGGCTGCCGACGCCGCCGGTGGTGGCAACGCCGCCGATGACCGAGGCGGCGATCGGCGCCAGCACCCAGCCCTCGCCGATCGACGGCTGGGCGGTGCCAAGGCGGGCGACCATCAGCATGCCGGCAAGCGCCGACAGGAAGCCGGCGGCAGCGAACACCAGAACCCGGATGGTGTCGACGCGAATGCCGAGCATGCGGGCGGCTGGCGGGTTGTTGCCGATGGCGTAGAGATAGCGCCCGAACGGCGTCTTCACGGCCATGAAGGTGATGACGATGAGCGCGACGACCAGGATCACGAACGGCACCGGCACGCCATAGAGCTTGCTGTTGCCGAGGACGCGGATGGCGTCCGGAATGCCGGTGATGGCAACACCTTTGGTGGCGACGAGGTTGGCGCCACCATAGACCCCGGCCATACCGATGGTCAGCACCAGCGAATGCAGCCGAAGAGCGACCACCAGGAAGCCGTTGAACATGCCGCAAAAGGTGCCGAGCGCCAGGCAGAGCGCGAACGACAGCCACGGGTTCCAGCCCATCTGCACCATCATGATGCCGCCGACGACGCCGCAAAGCCCGGCGATAGCTCCGAGCGAGAGGTCGAGCTCGCCGAGGATCATCAGCATCGACTGGCCGAGCGTGACCAGCCCGACGAAGGCGAGCGTGCGCGATATGATCGTCATGTTGTAGGGCGTCAGGAAGTGCGGCGAGAGCATGCACGAGACGACGAAGATCACGACCAGCGCGGTGAACACGCCGAGCAGCGGCACCGCCGCGATGCGGCTGGCGAGGGTCCGTTTGGCGGGGGATGCCGTTTCGGCAGCGACTTCAGACGACATGGCGCAACTCTCCCGAACCGATAATGGCGCTCACCAGCGTGTCGGCATCCGTTGTCATCGTGTCGAATTCGCCGCTGATCTCGCCGTCGTGCATGGTGATGATGCGCGTCGCGCATCTCTTCAACTCGGCCAGTTCGGAAGAGATCATGATGATCCCCACCCCCTCCTCGGCCAGAGACTTCATGATCTTGTAGATCTCGACCTTGTTGCGGACGTCGATGCCGCGGGTCGGCTCGTCGAAGATGAGAACGTCCGGACGCCGGGCCATGGCGCGGCCGATGATGGCCTTCTGCTGGTTGCCGCCGGACAGGAACATGATCTTCTTTTCCCAGGACGAGGTCTTGATGTCGTAGTCGTCGATGACGCTGCCGACGATCGAGCGCTCGCGGGAGCCGGAGATGACGCCGGAGGGCGCCGTCTGGTCGAGCACGGAAATGCCGATGTTCTCGCGCACGCTGAGCGTCGGCAGGATGCCGTGCAGCTTGCGCTCTTCGGAAAGGTAGAGAACGCCGCCGGCGACCGATGCGGCCGGCGAACCGAGGCGCAATTCCTCGCCCTTCAGGACGATGCGGCCGTGCTTGGGCTTCTTGTAGCCGAAGACGCCCTGCATCAGCTCGGAGCGCCCGGCGCCGATCAGCCCGGCAAAGCCGAGGATTTCGCCGCGCCGGAGCGTGAAGGAGGCGTCAGTGAAGCCGCGCCCGGAAAGGTGTTCGACCGTCAGGATCGGCTCGCCCGGCTCGGTCTCCGGCAGGAAGGTCTGGTCGAGGCGGATCTCGCCGCCGGACATCATGCGGATCAGTTCCGGCTCGGTCACCTCGTCCATCGCCCGGTGGCCGACCGTCTGGCCGTTGCGCAATACCGTGACCGTGGTGCCGATCTCGAAGATCTCGTCCATCTTGTGGGAGACGAAGACGATCGCCTTGCCCTCGTCGCGGAGCTGCCGGATGATCTTGAAGAGGCGCTCGATTTCCTTGGTGGTCAGCGACGTGGTCGGCTCGTCGAGGATCAGGATCTGAAACGACTTCTTTGTCGCCGCGCGCGCGATCTGCAGGAGCTGCCGGTCGGAGACCGCGATCGACCCCACCGCCTGGTCGGGCCGGGCGTGGATGTCGAAGCGGTCGAGATATTCCTGCGCCTCGCGCGTCATCCGCGAGCCGGAGAGCACGGCGCCGCCGAAGCCGGACTTGTCGAACGGCATGAACAGGTTTTCGGCCACCGACATGTGCGGGAACACGTTGAGTTCCTGCGGCACATAGGCGACGAGGTCGAAGAGCGATTTGTCTTCGGCGGTGTCGCGCCCGTCGATGTGGATGGTGCCGCTGTCGACCGGCATGATCCCGGTCAGGGCCCGGATCAGGGTCGACTTGCCCGCTCCGTTCTCGCCGGCGAAGACGTGGACGGTGCCGCGCTCGATCTCGAGGTCGACATTGTCCAGCGCCACGACACCGGGGAACTCCTTGCGGATGCCTTGGACGCGGAGGAAAGCCATCGTGTCACCAAATCGGCTGGTGGGGACTCGCGGGACGGGCAAGGCGGTGAAATACCGGCTCGTCCGCCCCGCACTGGAAGTCATTCATGGGGCCCACGGCATTCCGTTGCCAGAAACCGTGGGGTGCATGCGAAGGACTATTCCAGGCTTTCCTTGGTAATAATGGCGATACCGGTGTCGATATACTTCGGAACCGGCTTGCCCATGGCCTTCTGCCAGGTCGCGATGACGGCCCAGTAACCCTGCATTTCCGGCTTGGTCGAGGACGAGGAGTCGACGACGCCTTCCTTGATCAGGGCCAGGAGGTCCGGCAGGTTGTCGAGGCCGACATGGATCACGTCGCCGACCTTGCCGGCTTCCTTGATCGCCTGACCGATGCCGATCGGGCCGGCCGCGTCGCACGCCACCCAGCCCTTCAGGTTCGGGTTGGCCTGCATGATGGCCGCGGCCTGCTTCTGGGCGGTCTCGATGCTGTCATTGTCGATGCCGGTCGCGACAAGCTTGATGTCCGGATACTTCTCGAACGTCTTCTTGTGGCATTCGGCGCGGATCGCGTGGTTCGGTGCCGTCGGCACGCCCATCATGATCGCCACTTCGCCCTTGCCGCCGAGCAGCTTGACGAGGCGTTCGGACGCGATGTTGGCCTGCTCGCAGAAGTCATTGCCGATGCTGGTGAGGGCCATGCCCTCGGGCGGAACGGAGTCGAACACGGTCACCGGAATGCCCTGGTCGACGGCTTCTTCAAGCACGACGCGGTTGCCCTTGCCGTCCAGCAGGTCGACGAGGATGCCGTCCGGCTGGGTGGCGATGGAGCGGGAGATGATGTCGTTCTGTTCGATGACATCGGCCTTCTGCGGTGCGCGATACTCGATCTGCACCTCGCGGCCGGTGGTCTCGGTCAGCATCTTTGCCGCTTCCTTGGCGCCGTCGTTCACGAGGTCGAACCACGGATGCACCACCTTCGGCACGATGACGAAGCGAAGCGGGTCTTGGTCTTGCGCGGCAGCAACCGTAGGACCAGCCACGACAGCAGCCAGGATTGACGCCAAAAGGAGTTTTTTCATGGGAATGTTCCTCGAACTTTTTTCCTCACCGCCGGTAATGGAAGCACATGCTGGCACTCCATCTGCGCGGACCGGGCCGCGCATGAGAAGCCCTCACACGGTCGTTCGGCGGCTACGGCGTTCATGGCGCCCTACTCGCTCGAACGAGCTTGCGGATCTTCCCTACCGGTCAAAGGACATTACATTTGTAATTTCTGTTTTTCAATTGATTTGTCGGTTAGGTATCTCTGCGCCAAAACAGCGCATTTCCGACACCCCGTAACCCATTCATGAATAAAGAAAAACAGCGCCTATTAGCGACTTCTGAAGCATCGTTCGGCCAAACCCATACACATCACATCCTTCAGCCGTCAGTCTTTTGCGCGGTCCTTTTTCAGAAACGTTTCCGCTCTTGGTTGGACGTGCCTAGCCGCGCATCAATCCTTCCGCGACCGCCTCGTCCGTCACCAGGTGGGTGACGTTGCCGAGCTTCAGGATCGCCCGGATGATCGGCAGCTTGTAGGCATCGCCCGAGGCGAGGATCGTCTTGGCGATGTTGCCGAGGCCGGAGGGGTGCAGCGCCATCACCCGCTTGTTCAGCGGATGGTCGACATCCTTGCCGTCGGCGTCGAGGAAGGTGCCGAGGAGTTCGCCGACGGCGCCCTTTTCCTTCAGCTCGTCGATGTCGCGCGGCGACAGGGAAACGGCGGAAAAGAGCTGCGAGCGGCCGGAGAGGTCGCCGCAGGAGACCAGCACCAGATCCGCCTGGCGCGCCTCGGCCATCACCTCGGCCAGCGGCGGATAGGCCATCAGGCCGGCAAAGCTCTCGTCGTCCGGATAGTAGAGCAGCGAGGGAATGTAGTGGCATTCGGCGCCGAGCGCGCGGGCGAGCTGGCTGGCGACCTCGAAGGTGTTGGCGCCGGAGCCGCGGGTCAGCCCGCCCATCAGCGAGACGACCCTTGTGCGCGAGAACTGGCGCGGCGTCAGCTTGCGCACGGCCGCCCCCAGCGTGTCGCCCCAACCGAGACCGATGGTCTGGCCGTCCTTCAGCATGCCGTTGAGAAGCACGCCGGCGGCCTCGCCGATCACCCGTTTCTGGGCCACCTCGTCGCGGATCGACGGCACGACCACCGCGTCCTGCAGCTTGAAGCGGGACTTCAGCTCCTCTTCCAGGGCAACGCAGGAAGCGAGCGGCAGCCGGATCTCCACCTGCACCGAACCGTCGGCGCGGACCTGGCCGATGATCTTGTTGACCCTGAGGCGCGTCAGACCGAGCCGGTCGGCGATCTCCTGCTGCGTCATGTTCGCGACGTAATAGTACCAGGCGACCCGGGCCACGAGGTGCTCGGCATCCATACCGCCTGTCAGTCCGTCGGAACCGTCCGCCATTCCTTGCCTCTTCCTGCGGGACGTCGTCATGCGGCCCTTCTGCCCGGCATTTCCTCGCGCCCCCGTCAATCCTTACACCGTAGCGGAAACCGCGCCTATTCGAGATTGGTATGGCGCGCGCGCATCGCCTCCGGGCTCACCTTCAGCCGGTCGCGCACGCCGATGACGAGGGCCTCAAAGACGATGAATTCCGCGCCCTCAAAGAGCGATCCCATCGGAAGGATGCTCCCCTCGCCGGCCTGGTCGTCGGCCATGGTCTGGGCCGGCACCGGCAGCACCGTATCGGCAGCCTTCGGCGCCGCACCGTCCGGCTGAGCGGTCACGACGAGCGTCCGCGCACCCGCCTCTTTGGCAACGCCCATCAGCGCGGAGACGGTGGAAAAATTGCCCGGACCGGCCGACACGACGAGGAGGTCGCCTTTGCCGAGCGGCGGCGTCGTCATGTCCCCGACCATCGCCACCTTCAGGCCGAGATGGAACAGCCGCATGCACAGGCCCTTGATCTGCAGCCCCTCGCGGCCGACGCCGTAAAGCGCGATTCTGTCCGCCGCGGCGATCTCGTCGATCGCGGCCCGCATGGCGTCGTCGTCGAGCCGGGAGAGCGCGGCGCCGAGCTCCTCGAGCGCCTTCAGACATGTCGCTTTCATGGGAGTGAAACCTCTGAATGAAACACGCGCACTTAACACTTGATGCATGCAATATACAAATGTTCTAACTTTCGGGCAATCCGTCGCCGCCGCGAAATGCTCCTCCGCGGCAGATCGTCCGGCGGATTGGCCCGAAGGGCGGGTCGAATGGACAGCCGACTAACGCGAAAAACGAGAGCCGACCTCAGCGTGTCGTCATTGCGAGCGAGCGAAGCGAGCGCGGCAATCCAGAAGCGGCACGCTCCGAGCGCGTTGCCTCTGGATCGCCGCATCGCCTGCGGCTCCTCGCGATGACGACAAGCCTTCTTTTGGAAGCCCCCTCACCGGTCGTGCGCCGCCAGCCAGTCGCGGATGAGGCTGCGATAGCGCTCCCCGGAAAAGCTCGGGAAATGGCCGCCATGGACGAGCCGCACCGGCAGGTCGAGGAGCCGCTCCATGCTGGCGATGTAGTCGCCGAGATCGGAATGGTAGGTATCCTCGATCAGCGGCCCGTCATAGAGGATGTCGCCGGAGAAAAGGATGCCGGTGGCGGCCTCAAAGAGCGCGATGCCGCCCGGTGAATGGCCCGGCGTGTGGATGACCGTGAAATGCCGGTCGCCGAGGTCGATGACGTCGCCGTCCTCGACGATGCGCGTCGCCGGTGCCCTCCTCACCGCATATTCGGTGGAAAGGTACGGCTGCGGCGGCAACGCGGTGAAGATGGCGTCGGTGACGTAGGGGTCGGCGAGCGTGTTCGCCCGCGTCGGTTCCGCCAGAAGCTCTGCCTCGGCACGGTGGACGGTGCGGTGGTCGAATTCGTGGTGGCAGCCGATATGGTCGAAATGGGTGTGGCTGGCGACGGCCTCCAACGGCCGCTCGGTGACCAGCGGCACCTGCTGCCTGAGCGAGACGACGCCCATGCCGCTGTCGACCAGCATGTCCTTGTCGCGCCCGCGCACGTGCCAGATGTTGCAGCGGTAGAACTCCAGAATAAACGGCTCGGAGATGAAGGTGACGTCGTCGCCGACCGTCCTCGTCTCGTACCAGGCCTCCGCCGTCGCCCGCGGTAACTCCGCCATCAGCTGTCGTCCTTCAGGATAACCACGTCCTCCGGCAGCACGCCGAGCGCCACCGTGGTGCCCGGCGTCGTCTCGCCGGTCTGCGGCATCTGCACCATCGGCCGGAAACTGTCGACGGTCTCATGGCGCATGACGGCAAGGTGGTGGGCGCCGGCAAAGGTCATGTCCTCCACCGTGGCGCTGCCAAGCGACAGCGCCGCACCCTCCACGGCACCGACGACGAAATGCTCCGGCCGGATGGAGAGCACCACATCGTCGCCCGTGTCGGCGCCTGAACCGTTGAGGGGAAGAGGCAACCGGCCGACGGGGGTCTCGATATCGAGACGCCCGCCGGTGCGCCATCTCACCTTCCCCTTCAGAAACGAACTCTGGCCCATGAAGCCGGCCGCGAACAGGGTCGCGGGCTTCAGGTACACCCGCTCCGGCGTCCCCATATCCTCGATCCGGCCGTGGCTCATGACGACGATGGTATCGCCGATGGCCATCGCCTCCTCCTGGTCGTGGGTGACGTGGACGAAGGAGGTGCCGACCTCGCGCTGGATCGCCTTCAATTCCGCCTGCATCTGCCGGCGCAGCTTCAGATCGAGCGCACCGAGCGGCTCGTCGAGGAGGAGCACGGAGGGTTCCACCGCAAGCGCCCGGGCGAGCGCCACGCGCTGGCGCTGGCCGCCGGAAAGCTCGTGCGGGCGCTTGGCCTCCGAGCCCTTGAGCCCGACAAGCTCCAGCATCTCGTGCGCCCGGCGCATGCGCTCCTTCGAGCCGATGCCGCGCATGCGGAGCCCGAAGGCGACATTGGCGCCGATCGTCATGTGCGGAAACAGCGCGTAGTCCTGGAACACGGTCGTCGTCGGCCGCTTTGCCGGCGGCACCGCGGTCATGTCGGCGCCGTTGATGAGAACGGAGCCGGCCTGCGGCACCAGGAAGCCGCCGATGACGGACAGAAGCGTCGTCTTGCCGGAGCCGGAGGGCCCCAGGAACACCGTGTAGGAGCCGGTCGGAACGGTCAGCGACACATCGGCGAGCGCGGTGAACGCCTCGTAGCGATGGGTGACGTTCTTGACGTCGACGGCGGTCGCGCTCATGCGCGCCTCCCCTTTCTGAGGACGACCAGTTCCAGCACGACGACGAGAACGGCGGAGATGCCGAAGACGAGGCTGCCGACGGCGTTGGTCTTGGGGTTGAGGCCGGAGCGGAGCAAGCTCCAGATCTCCACCGGCAGGGTGACGTCGAAGCGGGTGAGCAGGAACGAGATGATGAACTCGTCCCAGGAGAACGTCATCGACAGGAAGAATGCGGCGAACAGCGCCGGCCACAGCATCGGCGCCGTGACGAGCGTGATCACCTGCCATTCCGAGGCGCCGAGGTCGCGGGCCGCCTTCTCGATATTCGCCTGGTGGTCGCCCATCTGGCTGTAGATGATGGCAAAGCAGAGCGGCAGGTTGATCACCACATGGCCGATCCCGGCGGCGAGCAGCGACTTCGGAAAGCCGATGAAGTTGAAGGTGATGAGAAGCCCCATGCCGATGATCAGGTAGGAGACGGTGAGCGGCGCCGTCAGCAGCGCCCGCTGCACGCCCTTGGCCGGCAGGGCGAAGCGGGCAAGGCCGTAGGCGGCGAGGAAGCCGAGGAGGACAGCGACGAGCGAGGACCCGACGGCGACCACGATGGAGTTGGCGAGGGCCTCCATCAGTCGGCTGTCGGCAAGCACCGCCTCGTACCAGCGAAGGCTGAACCCCTCAAACGGCGGGATCGGGAACCGCCCATCCTGGAACGAGAACAGCACCAGCACCACGACCGGCAGGAAGATGAAGCCGTAGACGAGGACGGCGTAGAGGGCGGAGGCAGCCGTGCGCCAGGACGTGCCGCGCATGGTCATGCCCTTTCCAGCCGGATCCAGCGGGCAAAGCCGAGATAGGCGATGGTGACGACGATCATCAAGAGGATCGCCAGCGCCGAGGCGGTCGGGAAGTCGGCGCGCCGGCCGATCTGCAGCATGATCACCTGGGGCATCAGGAGTTCGTTGTTGCCGCCGAGCACCTGCGGCGTGATGTAGTCGCCGATGCACAGCACGAAGGTGAGGAAGGCGCCGACCATGATGCCCGGCAGGGTCAGCGGCAGCACCACGAACCAGAAGGTGGAGAGCGGCCCGGCCCCGAGATCGGCTGCGGCCTTTCGGTAGTTCGGCGAGAGCTGGACGAGGTTGGCGTAGATCGTCAGCGTTAGCAGCATGACGAAGAAGTGGACGAAGCCGATGACCGTCGCCGTGCGGCTGTTGGCAAGGTCGAGCGGCTCGGCGATGAGGCCGATGGAAAGCAGCGTCTCGTTGATGATGCCGTTATTGGCAAGCACCAGCAGCCAGGAATAGGAGCGGACCACATAGGAGGTCCAGAACGGCAGGATGGCGAGCACCAGCGCCATCCGCTGCAGCCGCGGCGGCACCTTCTCGGCGATGATCCAGGCGAAGGGATAGGCCAGCAGGATGGAGGTGACGGTGACGATGACGGTCACCTCCAGCGAATTCAGCATGGCCTCCAGGAAGTGGCCGCGCTCGAAGAACTTCAGGTAGTTGGCAAAGCTCCAGCTGGCGACGAGATCGGTGCCGATCCGCTCCCAGAGGCTGACCACCGCCATGACGACGAACGGGGCAACGAAAAACGCCGCCGTCCAAAGGAGCGCCGGGGCAACGAAGCCCCAGGGGCCGAGATCGAACCGTTGTCCCCGTGCCGCCATCGTCCTTGCCGCCTCGTTCGCGTCAAGCCTTGCCGGACGTCACGTCACGCCCGGCAAGGCTCGCCTGATTGCAGGAGGAGTTTCTAGTGCTGGAGGAATTCCGTCCACAGATCCTGCATGGCGGCGTCCAGTTCGGCGTCCGGCGCCGGGTACATCTGGGCGTTCTTCAGATAGGCTTCCTGGTCGTCCCAGCGCAGCGCCGCCTTCTGCTGGTCGGTCAGCTCCGCGCCCGCCTTGGCGTTCGCCGGCATCGCCCAGTAGCAGGACGAGGTGGCGAGCCGCGCCTGGCCTTCCGGCGAGACGATGTATTTGACGAACTCCGTCGCCAGCTCCTTGCGCTTGCTGTCCTTGAAGACGCCGATCGACTGCGACCAGCGCACGCCACCCTGGTCCGGCAGGATCCAGTCCAGCTCCGGCTTGTCGGCGGAAAGCCCGGCCGTCACCCACTCGCCGCCGCCGACCAGGATGTCGACCTCGCCGGTCGCGATCGCCGTCTGGCTCGACACCACCTCGCCGACGAGCTTGGCGTTGTCCTTGATCTTGAAGAGGGTCTCCTTGATCTCCGGCAGGTCGTCGGCGGTCAGCTCCGAGGTCTTCTTGCCGAGGCCGACGGCGACCATGCCGATCACCGGCAGGTAGTAGTCGTAGACCGCGATCCTGCCCTTGTATGCGTCGGACCACAGCACCGTCATGTCCTTCATGTCGGCGGCATCGACCTTGGTCTTGTTGAAGGAGACGGTGTTGTAGCCGAATTTTTCGGAGACGGCGTAGAGCTTGCCGTCACGCATCAGGGAGCTTTCCAGGCGCAGCTCCGGGAAGATGTCGTCGAGCGGCAACTCGTCGGCCGGTAGCGGCGCCAGCAGGTCGGCGTCAATGGCGCGCGGCACGTCGACGCCGTCGATGACGAAGACGTCCCAGTCGCCGGGCTGCGACTGTTCCACGATGGCAAGCGCCGAGCCCGTGCCCTCATATTCCTTCAGGTTCACCTTGACGTCGAACTTCTTCTCGAACGGCTCGATCAGCGCCGGGTCGGTGTGATCACACCAGACCAGCGCGTTGAGTTCTTCCGTGGCATTGGCGGCGGGCATGGCGGCGACGCCGGCAAGGAGCGAACTGAGCGCAACGGCGCCCGTCAGCTTCAGTCGTTTGATCGCGGTGTTCATGGCTCGGTTCACCTCTGGATGGTTCTTGGAGGGATCTGGTCGGTTTATTGGTTTTCTTTGGCTTGCGGGGCCTCGTGCGGATAGCGGACCCCGGGCAGGATGCAGAGCATTTCGTAGAGCAGGTTGGCGCCGACGAGCGCGGTGTTGCCCGACGGATCGTAGGGCGGCGAGACCTCGACGAGATCGCCGCCGACGATATTGAGGCCGCGGCAGCCGCGGATGATCTCCAGCGCCTGCCAGATGGTGAGGCCGCCGATCTCCACCGTGCCAGTGCCCGGTGCAAAGGCCGGATCGAGGCTGTCGATGTCGTAGGAGAGATAGGTCGGGTGGTCGCCGATTGTGTCGCGGATCTCCGCCATCAGCGGGCTCAAGGACTTCATCCAGCAGTCCTCGGCCGGCACCACGGTGAAGCCCTGCTGGCGCGACCAGTTGAAATCGTCGGGCGAATAGCCGGTGCCGCGAAGCCCGATCTGGAACACCTTGTCGGCTGCGATGCAGCCGTCTTCGAGGGCCCGGCGGAACGGTGTGCCGTGCGCGATTTTCTCGCCGAACATCTCGTCGTTGATGTCGGCATGGGCATCGACGTGAACGAGCGCCACCGGCCCGTGCTTCTTGGCCATGGCTTTGAGGATCGGATAGACCAGCGTGTGGTCGCCGCCGAGCGTCAACGGCCGGCAGTCATGGGCAAGGATGCCGTCATAGGCCTCCTCGATGATCGCGACCGATTTCTTCAGATCGAAGGTGTTGAGGGCGACGTCGCCGATGTCGGCGACCTGCAGGCTGTCGAAGGGCGCAGCCCCCGTGCCCATGTTGTAGGGCCTGAGCATGCAGGACTCGATGCGGATGTAGCGCGGTCCCTGGCGCGTGCCGGAGCGGTTCGAGGTGCCGATATCGAGCGGGATTCCGACGAAGCAGGCATCCAGCCCCTCCGCCGTTTCCTGCGACGGCAGCCGCATCATCGTCGCCGGGCCGGCGAAGCGCGGCATCTCGTTGCCGCCGAGCGGCTGGTTGAACCTCATGGACACCTCGTTATTGACCACGAATTAGTCATGCCAATCGTTTAAGCAGGCTAACGGCTGGCGTAGCTGGAAAAAATAGGGAATTATCAAAACTCACTTTTGGAAATATCAAACTATGCCCGTCCGCCTGTCCCGCAGCGACCTGCGCTTCTTGCAGGTCTTTGAGGCCGTCGCCCGCCACGGCGCCTTCTCCGCCGCTGAGGCCGAGCTCAACATTTCCGGCTCGACGATCTCCAACCACATGACGGCGCTGGAAGAGCGCCTCGGCATCAAGCTCTGCCAGCGCGGCCGCACCGGCTTCCGGCTGACGGAAAAGGGCGCCATGGTGCTCGACGCGGCGCGGCGCCTGTTCAAGGCGATCGGCGATTTCGACGCGGAAATCGGCGCACTCAAGGGCACGCTGACGGGCGAGTTGCGCATCGGCCTCGTCGACAGCATGGTCACCGACCCCAATTCCCGCATCTCCGAGGCGATCGCGGCATTCGGTGGGCGCGGCGGCGACGTCTCCGTCACCCTGATGCAGGACCGCCCCCAGGAACTGCAGCAGAAGGTCTATGACGGCGTCTATCACTGCGGCATCGGCAGCTTCCCGCACCTGATCTCCGGGCTGGAATCCGTCCCGCTCTACGACGAACAGCACTACCTCTACGCCGCCACCGACCATCCGGTCCTGGCCGAGGACGCGGTGACGCCGGAGGCGCTGCGCCAGCACGCCTTCATCCGCCGCGGCTACTGGCGGGCGGCCGACGAAAAGCGGCTGCTGCTGGGCCCGGTGGAGGCGACCGTCCACCAGATCGAGCCGCAACTGATGCTGATCCTGTCCGGCCGCTATCTCGGCTTCCTGCCGGAGCACTATGCAAGGCAATGGGTCGAGGACGGCCGGCTGAAAGCGATCCTGCCGGACGAGGTCGCCTATACCTGCACCTTCTGCCTGATCCTGAGGAAAGGCTACCGGCCGACGGAAACCCTGAAGACCTTCCTCAGAGACCTTCGCGCCGCGCACGGCACCGCCGACGCCCTCTCCTGATCCGCCGCAAACACTCTGTTTCCGCTGCAAGCGCTTTTCAAAGGCGCAAACGACGCCACATATCGCCACAAGATGACGCGTCCGGCGGGCGCGCAGCACGAGACAGCAAGGAGCAAACGATGACCGTCACCGATATCGACCAGAAAATCCGACCGGTCGTCTTTCGCACCGACGGCATGAACGCCTCCGACGGCGCCGGCGTGCGCATGCGGCGCATGCTGGGAACGCCCCGGTTCGACTTCCTCGACCCGTTCCTGATGCTCGACTGGTTCCATTCCGACAAGCCGCAGGATTACCTCGCCGGCTTCCCGGACCACCCGCACCGGGGCTTCGAGACGGTCACCTACCTGCTGCACGGCCGCATGCGCCACGCCGACAATCGCGGCAATGCCGGCGTTATCGAGCCGGGCGGCATCCAGTGGATGACGGCCGGGAGCGGCATCGTCCATTCGGAAATGCCGGAACAGGAGAACGGCCTCCTCTCCGGCTTCCAGCTCTGGATCAACCTGCCGGCCAAGGACAAGATGGTGCCCGCCGGCTACCAGGAGTTCACCCCCGACCGCATCCCGGTGGAAAAGCGCGACGGTGCCAGCCTGCGCGTCGTCACCGGCACCACGTCGGGGGGCGTTTCCGGCCCCGTCGTCGACCGGCCGACCGACCCGTTCTTTGCCGACATCCACCTCGATGCCGGCGCAACGCTCCTTGAAGCCATCGGCGGCGATCGCAACGCCTTCGTCCTCGTCCATGACGGCACCCTCACCCTTGCCGGCACCGACGGACCGCAGACCCTCGGCATCGGCAACCTTGCCGTCCTCGGCACCGGCGACGTGGTCTCGGCCACCGCCGGCGAGGACGGCGCGAAATTCCTTCTCATTGCCGCCCGCCCGCTCGGCGAGCCGGTGGCCCGCGCCGGCCCCTTCGTCATGAACACGGAAGCCGAGCTCCACCAGGCCTTTGCAGACTTCCAGAACGGTCGGTTCTGAGCCGACACGGGCCCGCCACCCGGCGGGCCTTGGGTAAACTACGGGCGCGCCCATTCGCCGCCCGTATCCCCGCCGTAAAGCGCCCTTTTTTCGCGTGAAGGTCGGCCGGGCAACCATTGACTCGCCCGTCAAAAAATCGTCTCTCCGCAGGGTTCGCCGCCAACGATCGGCGTTCACAAGGATTTTTCGGAGGACGTCACGCCATGCGTAAGCTTCTGTTGGCGCTCGCCGCTGCGAGCGCAATCGCCAGCCCGGCGCTTGCCGCCGACACTGTCACGGTCGCCGTCACCGCCATCGTCGAGCATCCGGCCCTCGATGCCTGCCGCGACGGCGTCAAGGATGCCCTTGCCGAGGCGGGGTACAAGGACGGCGAGAACCTCACCTTCGTCTACGAGTCCGCGCAAGGAAATCCGGCAACGGCCGCCCAGATCGCCCGCCAGTTCATCGGCGAGGCGCCGGACGTCATCGTGCCGATTTCCACGCCCTCGGCACAGGCCGTGGTCGCCGGCACCAGGGACATCCCGGTCGTCTTCACCGCCGTCACCGACCCGGTCGGCGCCAAGCTGATCTCCAACACCGAAAAGCCGGGCGGCAACGTCACCGGCCTTTCCGACTTCTCGCCGCTCGACGACCACCTGGCGCTGATCCGCGAGATCTCGCCGGACGCCAAGACCATCGGCATCGTCTACAATTCCGGCGAGGCCAACTCGGTCGCCCTGCTTGAAGGCATGCGTTCGCGCGTCGAGGCCGCCGGCATGGAACTGGTGGAATCCGTCGCCACCAAGTCCGCCGAGGTCCAGGGCGCCACCCGCGCGCTGATCGGCAAGGCCGACGTCATCTACATCCCGACTGACAACACCATCGTCTCCGCGCTCGAAGCCGCAGTGAAGGTCGCCGAGGAGAACGACATCCCGCTTTACTCAGGCGACACCGATTCCGTGTCGCGCGGCGCGCTCGCCGCCGTCGGCTTCAACTACCACGACATCGGCGTGCAGACCGGCCAGATCGTCGCCCGCGTCCTGAAGGGCGAAAAGCCCGGCGACATCGCGGTGAAGGTGGCCGCCGGCACCAATTTGATCGTCAATCCCGGCGCCGCCGAGCGCATGGGCGTCACGATCCCGAAGGCCGTCATCGACCGCGCCAACACCGTGGTCGAATAAGTCGCCTGGAATTGCAACGAAAAGTCCCCGGACGCCCGGGCCGCTCATGAGCGGTCCGCCGGTTTCCGGGGCCTTGTTTTGACTGTGGGGCAGCGTTGAGCGAAATCGCTTTCTGGGGAGCCGTCGAACTCGGCCTCGTCTACGCCTTCGTCGGGCTTGGCGTCTATCTCTCCTTCCGCATCCTCGACTTCCCGGACCTGACCGTCGATGGCTCGCTGCCGCTGGGGGCCGCCGTCGCCGCCGTGCTGATCCTTGCCGGCGTCGCGCCCTGGCCGGCAACGCTCGCCGCCATGGTCGCCGCCGGCTGCGCCGGGCTCGTCACAGCGACCCTCAACGTCAAGTTCAAGATCCTGCACCTGCTTGCCTCGATCCTGACCATGATCGCGCTCTTTTCCATCAATCTGCGCGTCATGGGCCGGCCGAACGTCGCCATCATCAACGAGCCGACGGTGCTCACCCCGTTCTACGGCCTGGGCCTCTCCGACTATCTCGTCCGGCCCGCCGTGCTCTTCGTCTTCGTCGCCATCGCCGTGGTGCTTTTGACCGCCTTCCTCGGCAGCAATTTCGGCCTTGCCATGCGCGCCACCGGCGCCAACGCCCGCATGGCGCGGGCGCAGGGCATCCGCACCCAGTTCCACATCTATGCCGGCATCGCGCTCTCCAACGCCCTTGTCGGCCTTGCCGGCGCGCTCTTTGCCCAGACCAACGGCTTTGCCGACGTGACCGCCGGCGTCGGCACCATCGTCGTCGGCCTTGCCGCCGTCATCGTCGGCGAGACGCTGCTGCCGAGCCGGCGCATCGCGCTCGCCCTCATCGGCTGCGTCATTGGCTCGGTGCTCTACCGCATCGCCATCCAGCTCGCGCTGTCCGCCGACGTCATCGGCCTCAAGGCCTCGGACCTCAACCTTGCCACCGCAGTGCTGGTCGCCGTCGCGCTGATCCTGCCGCGGCTGAGGAAGGGAGGCCGGACATGATCCGCATCGAGAACCTCGGCGTCACCTTCTCGCGCGGCACGCCGCTGGAGACCAGGGCGTTGCGCGGCATCGACCTCACCATCTCCTCCGGCGAGTTCGTCACCGTCATCGGCTCCAACGGCGCCGGCAAATCGACGCTCTTGTCCGCCGTCGCCGGCGACACGCCGGTCTCCGACGGCCGCATCCTGATCGGCGAGCGCGACGTCACGAAGTGGTCGACCGCGCGCCGCGCCGGCCTCGTCGCCCGCGTCTTCCAGGATCCGCTCGCCGGCTCCTGCGGCAACCTTTCGATCGAGGAGAACCTCGCCCTTGCCGCAGCAAGAGGCCACCGCCGCGGCCTCGGGCCGGCGCTCTCGGCCGAGCGCCGCGAAATCTTCCACGAGCGCGTCTCGGAACTCGGGCTCGGGCTGGAAAACCGCCTCAACGACCTGATGAACCTCCTCTCCGGCGGCCAGCGCCAGTCGCTCGCCCTGATCATGGCGACCCTGTCGCCCTCCGAAGTGATGCTCCTCGACGAGCACACCGCCGCCCTGGACCCCGGCATGGCCGAGTTCGTGCTGGACCTCACAGAGCGGCTGGTCGCGGAGCGCAAGCTGACGACCATGATGGTGACCCACTCCATGCGCCAGGCGCTCGACGTCGGCACCCGCACCATCATGCTGCACGAGGGCCGCATCGTCCTCGACGTTGCCGGTGACATGCGCGCCGGGCTCACCACCGACGACCTCGTCGCCATGTTCCGCAAGGTCCGCGGCCAGGACCTGGAAGACGATTCCCTGCTGATCGAATAGCCCCGATAATGCGCCTGCCCTTGCCCCTGACGGAAGGCCGTCTCGTCCAGCGCTACAAGCGCTTCCTCGCCGATGTGGAGTTGGCGGACGGCGAGATCGTCACCGCCCACTGTCCGAACCCCGGCTCCATGACCGGGCTGAAGGCGCCGGGAAGCCGCGTCTGGCTGTCGAGATCGGCGAACCCCAAGAGGAAGCTCGCCCACACGTTGGAGCTGGTGGAGGCCGACGGCGTCCTCGTCGGCATCAACACCAACAACCCCAACACCCTCGTCGCCGAGGCAATCGCGGCCGGCACCATCCCGGAACTTGCCGGCTACGAGACCCTGCGCCGCGAGGTCCGCTACGGCGTCAACTCGCGCGTCGACATCCTCCTGGAAAGCGAGGGCCGCCCGCCCTGCTATGTGGAGGTCAAGAACGTCCACCTGCTGCGCGAACCGATGCTGTCGGAGTTCCCGGACAGCGTGACGACGCGCGGCGCCAAGCATCTGCGCGAACTCTCCGACATGGTGGCCGCTGGCCACCGCGCGGTGATGATGTTCCTGATCCAGCGGCCGGACACGGACCGGATATCGCTCGCCCGCGACATCGACCCGGCCTACGGCCTTGCCTTCGATGCGGCCATCGCCGCCGGCGTCGAAGCGCTGTCCTGGCGCTGCGAGATCACCACCGAGGAGATCACCGTCGTGGCCCCCGTGCCGGTGCTCGACCTCGCTCCGACCATCGCCTGACGCGCGACACAGCGTCGAAGGAACTGGCACAACCGCCCTTCATCGTTATATGAGTGGGAGAGACACTTCAGGCTGCGCCCGGCCGGTGGCCCATCGAGCCCGGCGGCGCGGCATCAGACGACGGAATTCTGGACAGATGGTCAGCTATATCGAGGCGGCGACGGCTCCGCTTAAAAACACCGGTCAGATACGCCTTTACAGCGACGACGGCTTTGAGGGCATGCGCCGAGCCGGCCGCATCGCCGCCGAATGCCTCGACGCCCTTGCCGCCATGGTCGAGCCGGGGGTGACGACCAAGACCCTCGACGACTTCATCTTCGCGTTCGGCGTGGAGCGCGGCGCCCTGCCCGCGACGCTGAATTACCGCGGCTACAACAAGGCCTCCTGCACCTCCATCAACCACGTCGTCTGCCACGGCATCCCCAACGACAAGCCGCTGAAGGAGGGCGACATCGTCAACATCGACGTCACCTTCATCGTCGACGGCTGGCACGGCGATTCCAGCCGCATGTACCCGGTCGGCACCATCAAGCGCGCCGCCGAACGGCTGATCGACATCACCTACGAATCCATGATGCTCGGCATCGCCGAGGTCCGGCCCGGCGCCCGCCTCGGCGACATCGGCGCGGCTATCCAGGATTTCGTCGAGGCCCAGCGCTGCTCGGTGGTGCGTGACTTCTGCGGCCACGGCGTCGGGCAACTGTTCCACGACGCGCCGAACGTGCTGCACTACGGCAATCGCGGCGACGGGCTGGAACTGAAGCCCGGCATGATCTTCACCATCGAGCCGATGGTCAATCTCGGCCGTGCCCATGTGAAGGTGCTGGCCGACGGCTGGACCGCGGTGACCCGCGACCGCTCGCTGTCGGCCCAGTTCGAGCACACCGTCGGGGTGACGGAGACCGGCTGCGAGATCTTCACCCTGTCGCCGGCCGGCCTCGACCGCCCGCCCTACACCGCGGACTAGGCCCGCAAAAGGGGCTCGCCCATGGCAAAGGATGGCGACGGCTTTTCAGAAGCAAGCGCCAGGCCGCATTTCCATGGCCACCGCCAGCGCCTGAAGCAGCGTTTCCGCGACTCCGGGCCGGAAGCCCTCGCCGACTACGAGATGCTGGAACTGGTGCTGTTTCGCACCATCCCCCGCCGCGACACCAAGCCGATCGCCAAGGCCCTGATCGCCCGCTTCGGCTCCTTCGCCGAAGTGCTGACGGCGCCGGCCGCACGCCTTGCCGAGGTCGAGGGCATCGGCGAGGCTACGATCACCGACCTCAAGGTCGTCCAGGCCGCGTCGGAGCGCATCCTGCGCGGCCAGGTCCGCAACAAGCAGCTCCTCACCTCCTGGTCGGAAGTCATCGAATACTGCCGCGGAACCATGGCGTTTTCCGAACGCGAGGAGTTCCGCATCCTGTTCCTCGACAAGAAGAACGCGCTGATCGCCGACGAACTGCAGCAGAGCGGCACGGTCGACCACACGCCGGTCTATCCGCGCGAGATCGTCAAACGGGCGCTGGAGGTCTCCGCGACCGCCATCATCCTCGTCCACAACCACCCCTCGGGCGATCCGACCCCGTCGCGTGCCGACATCCAGATGACCAAGCAGATCGTCGAGATCGCCAAGTCGCTCGGCATCGCCGTCCACGATCACATCATCGTCGCGCGCAACGGCCATACGAGCTTTCGCGGCCTGCAACTGATCTGAACCGGCTACCGCATCCGCTCTCATACCATTGTATACACCGGATGTTTTTGCCCCCCTGTTTCTTGGGGGTTCTCTAAGCATGTTGTGTTAACCCTTGTCAGTTAAAAGGATTTTGTAATTCGAAACCAATTCCATCCCGATCCCGCCGCGGGTGTCGCGGGACCAAGGGGCAAAGAGTGTGACGAGTGCAACCCTGGATGGATCCGGCCCTGCAGTGAAGAAGCGCGCAACGCGTCTCATCAGTGCCCGGATCGTCCTTCCGATATCCT
The DNA here is from genome assembly GCF_003258835.1 of Rhodobium orientis. GTDB lineage: Bacteria > Pseudomonadota > Alphaproteobacteria > Rhizobiales > Rhodobiaceae > Rhodobium > Rhodobium orientis. The sequence continues at coordinate 60,371 of NZ_NPEV01000011.1, forward strand.
TGCTGGTCGCAAGCGTCGTCATCGTTGCGGTCGTTGCGATCGCGTTCTGGGCACGCCAGTCGGACCAGGCGACGATCCAGCGCGACACCGTCGCCGTCAGCAACGCCCTCAACGCCCTCATCGAACGGCTCCCCCAGGAACAGCAGAGCGTCTTTTCCGGCGACGAGGCCTACAAGAAGATCGTCCTCGACTTCGACCAGCTCTGGACCCACCGCAACATCGGCCAGCAGCTCTACCGCATCCACGGCCATGACGTCATTGCCGTCGTCTCCGCCCACCAGCGGCCCCTCTACCTGATGGCGGACGGCCGCAAGCTGCCGGAAACGGAATACGAGCGCTACCGCGGCGAGCTCGCCCATCTGGTCACCGAGGTCCAGAAGACCAACCGCAATTTCCTGATCCAGAGCATCGCCACCCATGACGACGGCGCACCGTTGCGCGGTGTCGGCCCGAGCAAGCTCGTCAACAAGCTCCACGCCGTCGACCTGGTCCTCATCGACGGCCGGGTCGGGGTCGCCAGCGTCATGGCGGTGACGCCGACGATCACGCCGAAGATCCTCGATCTGCGCCCGACCTCGATGGTCATCAGCGTCAAGTTCCTGTCCCGGCCCGTGCTCGACCAGATCGGCTCCGGCGCCGTGGTCAATTCGCTCCACATCCATTCGGTCAACGAGGAGACGCCGCCGCAGATCAAGGCCCGCTTCCACGAAGGTCCCGGCGAGATCCCGCTGATCGACAACAGCGGCCGGCACCTCGGCGTCCTGCACTGGTTCTCCGAATTGCCCGGCACCGTGCTCGCCGCCAAGGCGAGCCCGCTCGTCATACTGGCGATCCTGACCCTCGTCGCGCTGACGATCTTCATCCTCAACACCGCGCGCCGGGCCGCCCGCGAGGTCGAGGCCAGCGAGGCCAAGGCCCGCCACGACGCCATGCACGACCAGCTCACCGGGCTGCCGAACCGCAGCTACCTGGCGCTGCAGCTCGCCGACACGCTGAAGGTGGCGATCCCGGGCAATCTCCAGATCGGCTGCGTCCGGCTCGATCTGGACGGCTTCACCGAGATCAACGACATCTACGGCCACAAGGCAGGCGACCAGCTCATTGTCGGCATTTCGAGGCGCCTGCGCACGGCCATCGGGCCGCAGGCCTTCCTGTCCCGCGCCGGCGGCGACGAGTTCGCCATCCTGGTGATGGGCATCGGCGACACCGACGACATGATGACGATCTGCGAGAAGATCATGGAGGCGGTGCGCGAGCCCTTTGCCATCGATGGCAACCGGCTGGTCGCCATTGGTAGTATCGGCTTTGCCGTCGCGCCCGATCACGGCACGTCGGCGGAAGAGATCCTGCGCCGCGCCGACATGGCGCTGCACGCCGCCAAGAAGAAGCACGACAACCGCATCGTCCAATATTTCGCCGCCATCGAGGACCACGTGCACGAGCGCCAGCGCCTCGTCCACGATTTGCGCGAAGCGCTGACCAACGGCGAGCTTTATGTCTGCTACCAGCCGCTCGTCAGCGCCGACGAGCTGTCCATGGTCAGCGTCGAGTCGCTCCTGCGCTGGCGCCATCCGACCCGCGGCGAGATCACCCCTGCCCTGTTCATTCCGATCGCCGAGGAATTCGGCATGATCGACGAGATCGGCCGCTGGGTGCTGGAGACCTCCTGCCGCGAGGCCCGCCACTGGAACGACCTGTCGGTCGCCGTCAACATCTCGCCGATGCACCTGAGCCAGCCGGACTTCGTCGACCAGGTCATCGACATCACCGCCCGCACCGGCTTCGATCCCAAACGCCTGGTGATCGAGGTGACGGAAGGCATCATGCTGGAATACGCCGATGCGGCACGCCGGGTCTTCGACCAGCTCCGCTCCGTCGGCATCAAGATCGCCCTCGACGATTTCGGCACCGGCTATTCGAGCCTCAGCTATCTGGAAGAGTTCCGCTTCGACAAGCTGAAGATCGACCGCTCGTTCCTGCGCAACCTGGAAACCTCTCCGGAAGCCGCCGCCATCGTCCACACCATCATCGGCCTCGGCAACACCCTCAACACGACCATCGTCGCCGAGGGCGTGGAGACCGAGGCCCATTGCCGGTTCCTGCAGGCCGCCGGCTGCAACGAGCTGCAGGGCTTCCTGTTCTCAAAGCCGGTGACCGCGCCGCAGATCATGCGCCGCATGATGATGGAGCAGGCCGTCAACCGGGACCTGGAGTTCCTCCGCGTCGCGCAAGGAGCGTGAGCAAAAAGGGGCGTGATCGCCCCCCGCCGCGTCTTCAGCCGTCCGCATGATCGGCGTGGCCGGCCAGGTCGTCGAGGATCGGACAGTCCGGCCGGTCATCCCCGTGACAGCACTCCACCAGCTTTGCCAGCGTCGTGCGAAGGCTTTGGAGTTCCGCCATGCGCGCGTCGATGTCCTCGATCCGCGCCCGCGCCAGGGCCTTGACGTCGGCGCTCGCCCGGTGCTTGTCCTCATAGAGCGACAACAGGTGCCGGCAGTCGTCGATGGAAAAGCCGAGCCCGCGCGCGCGCTTCAGGAACTGCAGCTTGTGCACATCGCTGGCGTCGTAGTCGCGATAACCGTTGTCCCGCCGCCCGGGCGCGACAAGGCCGATCTCCTCATAGTAGCGGATGGTCTTTGCCGGCAGCGCCGACCGGCGTGCCGCCTGGCCGATATTCATGGCAGTCTCTCCGGGTCTCGCCGCCACATCCGATCCATATCGCGGCGGCCGATACCCAACTAGATCGTTCCAATCACTGGAAGGTCAAGGCGCGCGGTCAGACGGGTGCCCGGTAGAGATAGTAGCGCCCGGCCGGGATCGACGCCGGAACGTCGAGCAATTCATAGCCCGGCAGGTCCATGGTGAAGCTGGTGACGACGAGGCCGCCCGGCGCCATCAGGCCCGGCACAATCGGCGCCAGCCAGGCCTCGGTCGCCGCATTCACCGTGTCGTCGCCGGCGCCGATATCGTTGTGCAGGAGCGCGGCAGGAAGCTTGATCCGCGGCAGGCAGAACGGCAGCGTGTCGCGGATATCGCCGAGCACCATGTGCTCGCGGTCCGGCAACTGGTCGATGGCGACGGTGGAAAACAGCGTGTCGAAGACGAAGACCTCCCGCCCCGGCAGCCGCGCCTTCAGGTGATCGTAGGTCCGGCCGGACCCGAGCCCCAGTTCGATCACCGGCCCGGCGACGCCGTCGACCAGTCCGGCGGCATGGTCGAGCAGGTCGCGCTGCGCCGACATCCGCCGGATGAAGCTGTCGAGGCGGCTCATGCGCTGGGTCCGGCCATCACCGCGTCAGTCGGCCCGGCGCACGACGACGCGGTCGCCGGCAACGACGGTGGCAAGGTCGCGCACGTCGCCGTCGGCATCGGCAAAGACGTTGACCGGCGCGGCCAGCCGGATTTCGTCCTCAAGCGACAGCGGCGTCGGCCCGAAGCCGATGGCGATGATCCGGCCCTCCGGCCAGAACGCGATCTCGCCGGCCTCGACCACCTCCTTGGCGTCCGGCTCCAGGTCGGCGTCGGTCGGCATGGAGAAATAGACCTCATCGCCCCAGGTCAGCACCGGCGCATCCTCCGGCAGCATCGCCCAGACGGCGTCGGCCATCGGCGTGTCGCGCAGCGTCGCCGTCAGCGTCACGCCGGGAAACTCGAAAACGATCTTGCGGCTCATGGCATCCCCCTCTTTTGAAAGAGCTGGTGCTGGCAGGCCTCGGTGCCCTCCGGCTTGGCGACGACGTCGAAGGCCGGCAGGTCGAGGGCAAGGTCGGAGAGGACATATCCGCCCGGCGCCACCCGCTCCGCGATCAGCGGCGACAGCCAGTGGACGATCGCCAGTTCGGCCGTCTCGTCGGCGGTGCCGAGATCGATATTGACGAGCGCCGCCGGCCGCCTCACCCGCGGCCCGCAGAATTTCAGCGTCTCGCGGATTTCCCCGACGATCATGTGCTCGCCATCGGGCACGCAGCTCGGATGCGCCGTGATCGACCGGTCGAAGGCGAAGATCTCTCGCCCCGGCAGGATCTCGCGCAAATGGTCGAACGATCGTCCGTTGCCGAGGCCGAGTTCCAGCACCGGTCCCGGAACGTCGGCGATCAGGCGCGCCGTGTGCTCCAGGAGGCGTTTCTGCGCGACCATGCGGTCAATGAAGGCTTCAAGTCGGCTCATGGGTCTGCGAAAGGCAAGTTCGGGTGACACAGGCCCGCACCCTTGCCGCAGGGATCGAGCAGGGTCAAACGGTTTGTCGGCAAAAGCGCCTCAGCGCGGCGCCTGGATCGACCGCAGATAGGCGATGAAGGCATCGATGTCCTCGGGGTCGAGCTCGACCTCCGGCATGTCGGGATGGCCGGTGATGATGCCCTCGGCGAGCGCCTCCTCCAGCAGGCCCACATCGTAGCGCGCGCCGAGGTCGCGGAACGCCGGCGCCTCCGGCAGGGCATTCTCGTCGTCGGCGGCGATGGCATGGCAGGACGCGCAGTGCTCCCTGGCGATGGCAAGGCCGCGCTCCTCGGGCGACGGAGGCTCGTCGCAGGCGGCAGGCATGCCGCCCAGAAGCGCCGCCAGCGCGGCAGCCCATACCTTTTTATGTGCCATCGTTCCTCCCCCGTTTTGGCCATCATTCGCCGGGCGTCGGCGATTCCACAACCGGCGAAATGTCTCGCCGCCGCGCCGTGGCCGCGGGGGAATGGCGGTGCTTCCGGACCTCGCTACCCGCCGAGGAACCCGAGCACCACCTCGTTGAAGATGTTCGCCTGCTCGATGTTGGACAGATGCGCCGCATTGTCGAGGATGGCGAGGCGCGCGCCGGGGATCGCCTGGTGGATGGCGCGCGCCTGATCCGGCGGCGTTGCGGGGTCGTCCGCCCCGACGACGACGAGGGTCGGCGCTTCGATGCTGCGGATCGCGGTCCTCTGGTCCATGTCGCGCAGCGCCTCGCAGGTCGCCGCGTAGCCCTCGCCGGGCGTGGCCACGATCATCTCGCGGACCTTTTCGACGGCCTCCGGCGAGGCTTCGCGGAACGCGGCCGTGAACCAGCGCTCCAGGATCGCCGGCGCCATCGCCTGAAGGCCCTTGTCGCGCGCGGTGGCGGCCCGTTCGTTCCAGAGCTCCGGCGGCGGCATGTATGCCGCAGTGTCGGCCAGCACCAGCTTGTCGATCCGCTCCGGATGCTTTGAGCCGAGCCACATGCCGAGCATGCCGCCCTTGGAAAGCCCGCACCACGACACCTTATCGAGACCGAGCGCATCGAGGAGGGCGACCACGTCCTTGCCGAGGCGATCGAGCGAATAGGGGCCCTCCGGCGCCGCCGACTTGCCGTGACCGCGGTCGTCGTAGCGCAGGAGGTGGAACCTTTCGCCGAAGGCCGCGACCTGGTCGTCCCACATGCCGAGGCTGGCGCCGAGCGAGTTGGAGAGCACCAGCACCGGCCCGTCCTCCTTGCCGGCCCATTCGTAGTAGAGCGTCGTTCCGTCGTCCGTGTCGATCGTCGGCATGGGAGCATCCTTCATCGGTGCGTTGCATTTGCGCCGGAGTTTGGCAAACCTTGGGGCCGCGGGCAAAGGCCCCGCCGCCGGCACCGGCATTTTCGCCGCAATCGACCGGCGACAATGCGGCCAAATCGCCTATAGTGCGCGCGATAAGAAAAGAACCTGACGGAGAGGAGAACGCATGACGGTCGAAGCGCCCGCCCCTGCCGGATCGCCCACCCTTCCCGCATCCATCGACGAGACCGAGACGCTCTTGCGCTCGGCCGGCTATATCGCCGACCGCTCGCTGGCGACCGTGCTCTATCTCTCCTTGAAGATGAACCGGCCGCTGTTCCTGGAAGGCGAGGCCGGCGTCGGCAAGACCGAGATTGCCAAGGTGCTGTCGGCGACGCTCGGCCGCTCGCTGATCCGCCTGCAATGCTATGAGGGCCTCGACGTCTCCACCGCCGTCTACGAGTGGAACTACGCCGCCCAGATGGTCGAGATCCGCATCGCCGAAGCGGCGGGAGAGACCGACCGCGAAATGCTCGGCAAGGACGTCTTTTCCGAACGCTTCCTGATCAAGCGGCCGGTCCTGCAGGCCCTGGAACCCGATCTCGGCGGCGCACCGATCTTCCTCATCGACGAACTGGACCGCGCCGACGAAGCGTTCGAGGCGTTCCTTTTGGAGGTGCTCTCCGACCACCAGGTGACGATCCCGGAAATCGGCACCATCCATGCCTCCCAGCCGCCCATCGTCGTCATCACCACCAACCGCACCCGCGAGATCCACGACGCCCTGAAGCGGCGCTGCCTCTACCACTGGGTCGACTATCCGACGGCCGAACGCGAGCTGGAAATCGTCACCACCAAGGTGCCCGGCGTCGACGACCGGCTGTCGCGCGAGATCGTCGCCTTCGTGCAGATGCTGCGCGCCGAGGAGGACCTGTTCAAGCAGCCGGGCGTCGCCGAAACGCTGGACTGGGCGACGGCGCTGACCGAGTTGGACCAGCTCGCCCTCGACCCGGAAACCGTCTCCGACACCCTCGGCGTGCTGTTGAAATACCAGGACGACATCGACCGCATCAAAGGCAGCCGGACCCGACAGATGATCGACGATCTGCGCCGCGAGGTGGCGGCCGGCGCATGACGGCCGGGACCGACACGACAGGCAGCAAGACGCCTCCGGCCGAGGCGGACCCGAGCGGCCGGCTCGCCGACAACATCGTCTATTTCGCCCGCGTGCTGCGCAATGCCGGCCTGCCGGTCGGCCCGGCCGCCGTGGTCGATGCCATCCGCGCCGTGGAGGTCGCCGGCATCCAGAGCCGCGAGGACTTCTACTGGACGCTCCATTCCATCTTCGTGAAGAAGCGCGAGCACCGTCCCGTCTATGACGAGGCGTTCCGCATGTTCTGGCGCTCGCGCGGCCTGATCGAAAAGCTGATCGCCCTCTTCTCGCCGACCGCCCCGCCCCAGCCCTCGCGGGAAAAGGCCAAGGCCGGTGCGGCCCGCGTCGCCAAGGCCCTGTTCGAGGGGCTGCAAAACCCGACAGAAGTGAAAAAGCCGGAAATTGAGATCGACGCGACGCTGACCGTCTCCGGCCGCGAGGTGCTGCAGAAAAAGGATTTCGCGCAGATGTCGGCCGACGAGATCGCCGACGCCAAGCGGGCGCTCGCCGACCTCGTCCTGCCGCTCGACCGGGTCCGCACCCGCCGGCTGGTGCCGACCTCGCGCGGTCGCCGCATCGATCCGCGCCGGTCGCTGAGGTCCAGCATGCGGGCCGGCGGCGACATCATCGCGCTGCGCCGCCGCGATCCGGACGAGCAGCCGCCGCCGATCGTCGCTATCTGCGACATCTCCGGCTCCATGAGCCAGTACAGCCGCATCTTCCTGCATTTCCTGCACGCCCTGACGGAGCACCGGCGCCGCGTCCACACCTTCCTCTTCGGCACCAGGCTTTCGAACGTCACGCGGCAATTGCGCATGAAGGACCCGGACCAGGCGCTCGATGCCTGCACCGACCAGGTGGAGGACTGGTCCGGCGGCACCCGCATCGCCACAGCACTCCACGACTTCAACCGGCTGTGGTCGCGCCGGGTGCTCTCCGGCGGCCCCATCGTCCTTCTGATAACGGATGGGCTGGAGCGCGATTCCGACGAGGACCTGGCGCGCGAGATGGACCGGCTGCACCGCTCCTGCCGCCGCCTCGTCTGGCTCAATCCGCTGCTGCGCTTTGAGGGCTTCGAGCCACGCGCCCGCGGCGTCCGGGCGATGCTGCCCCATGTCGACGAATTCCGCGCCGTCCATTCGCTCGGCGCCATCGCCGACCTCTGCGCCGCGCTCTCCGGCCGCGCCGGCCGCGAGGAGACGGAGCCGAGGGCGTGGCTCTCAAGGGCCGATCGGAAAGCGGCAGGGTAGTCAGGCGCGTAACGACAAGCAGTTTTGCCCGCCTCCCGAACCGTCCCGCTACGCTTCCGTTGGTGGCTCCTACTCAGCCGTTTCGACCCACTCCGCGTCACCACCGGGCGTGACCCGGTGGTCCATGATGACGTGCGGCACATTTCAGCCTAACTGTTTGAAATGAAAGGCCCTATGGATTACCGGGTCAAGCCCGGTAATGACGCCTGAGGGGGCGGAACGAAAAGCGCGCAAATCGCACCCGATCTGGTGTCTCCACGGCCATTCCCCCGATCGTGCCGCCCGGCCTCACACCAAGAGATCGTCGGCGTCGATCTGGCTTGCCCTTATGTCCTCGATGACGACCGTGGTGCCGCCGTCGGAGAACACCGCATTGCCGTTCACCGTGCGGAAATGGGACTTGGCCTCGGCGACCGAGCCGTAGTCGAAGGCCCTGAGGTCGAGATCGTCGGTGCCGGCACGGAAATCCTCGATCCGGTCGTCGCCCTGGCGCGGGGCGATGCGGAAATCGTCCTGCCCGCGCCCGCCGACGAGAAGATCGTCGCCCGGTCCGCCCACCAGCGTGTCGGCGCCGGGCCCGCCCGTGACCGTGTCGTCGTGGCGGCCGCCGAACAGGAGGTCGTCGCCGCTGCCGCCGATCACCAGGTCCTGGTCCTTGCCGCCGGTCAGCGTGTCGCTGCCGGTGCCGCCGGAGAGCGTGTCCGCGCCGCTGCCGCCGTCCAGCCGGTCGTCGTGCTTGTTCCCGTAGAGCCGGTCATCACCGCCATCGCCGAAAAGCCGGTCCTTGCCGGCATGGCCAAGGAGCTTGTCGTCACCGGAGCCGCCGACGAGCTTGTCGTGACCCTCGCCGCCGAAGAGCTGGTCGTCACCCTTGCCGCCGGCCAGCAGGTCGTCACCCTTTTGGCCCTTCAGGCTGTCGTTGCCACCTGCCCCGAAGACGGTGTCGTCGCCGGCGAAGGCCTTTATGGTGCCGCCATCATCGCCGTCGCGCAGGAAGTCCGAGCCGATGGTCGCCTTGTGGGTGGAGCCGAACGGCTTCGACATCACGTCGAGCTCGCGCGAGAAGGCCGCATAGGGAATGAAGCCGTCGCCGGTCGCCTCGTCGAAGAACGCCTCGACCTTGTCGTTCTGGTTGACGTAGTCGACGGCAAAGACCGGCAGGCCCTTCTTCAGGTAGTCCGACTTCAGGACCTCGATCTTCTCCCGGTCCGGGTCGTAGCCGTTGTTCTCGTCCCGCTCGCCGGTGAAATAGGTGTCTTCCACCGCAATCGCGCCGACGGCGTCGTAGTACTTTGCCTTCAGCGCCTTGTAGCCCGGCCCGAGATCGTTGATCAGGAACTCGCCGTTCTGCTGGATGACGAAGAAATCCGGGTTGGTCTGGCGGGCATGCTCCACGAGGTCGACGATGAGCTGCACCATGCGCTTGGCGGCGATTTCGCCGCTGTTCGGATCGCCCGCCCGCTTGGCCCAGGCCGGGGCCTCCTCGGCCCAGTAGTAATAGGCGTCGACGATGTCGAGATAGGCCGCATCGAAGCCCTGCGCGACGATCTTGTCGAGCCAGCCGGTCTTGGCGTCGTTGAACAGGATGTCCTGCCAGTCGTCGTCCCAGTAGCGCACCTTGCGCGATTCCGGCCAGTCGGGATTGACCGGCCCGAGCCAGTCCGGCGCGCTCGATGACAGCGGATAGGAGGCCTTCGGCTTGCTGCCGCCGACCCTGGTCCAGCTATCGTCCCAATAGGACCGGAACCCGCTCGCCTCACCGATGGAAATGTAGGCCGCGGCAACCGCCGGCCCGCCCGGTCCGTCCTGGATGCGGTCGATCTGCGCCGTGCTGTACTGGCCGCCGTCGAGGCCGTTGCGCGAGAAGTCCATGATGATGAGGTCGTGCGGCGCCTTGGCGAGGCCGCCGGCGCCGAGCTCACCGCCGTTGTGGCCCTGCAGGCGATAGCCCCAGTCGTCGACGGCGACGCGGCCGTGTTGGGTATTGAAGGTCACCATGGCGTGCTCTGAAAACCGTTCGTTGCCGGTCGGGCCTATCCCCGAATCCATAACAACAGATTACGGCAGAGCCATGCTCGCCGGCGTCGGTCCGGTCATCGGTAACAAATCGCCAAGATCCGGGATGCCCCGGCGACCGATGCCGGAAGGTCAGACGCTGCGGTAGGACCGGTTGGCATAGACCAGCGCGCTGTTCGGCGGCGCGATCATCAGGCCGACGACCTCGCCGAAGAAGACGCTGTGGGTCGAGGCCTCGGCAACGTCGACGACGCGGCAGTCGAAGGCGGCAAGCGCATCGGCAAGCACCGGCGCCCCGGTCTGCAACGTCAGCCAGTCGCCAATGGCAAACCGCGCCTCCATGGTTTCGGCCTCCCCGCGCCCGGCAAAGGTATCGGCGATCGCGGCGGCCTCGCCGGACAGCGCGTTGACGCAGAAGACGCCGTTCTTCGTCACCGCCTCGTTGATCGGGCTCTTGCGGTTGAGGCAGGCGAGCAGCGTCGGCGGCGCGTCGCTGATGGAGGCCATTGCCGACACGGTGATCCCGAATCGGCCCGCCGGCCCGTCCGTGGTCACCACATGGACGGCGCTCGCGATCCGGCTCATCGCCTCGCGAAACTCCGCACCCGTCACCATCCGGGACAAATCGTCCACATTCGTCATCGCACCAGCCACCGTCGTTTTCTGAGCCCGCACGGCACCCATGCGCCGCCGCATCCCGGCCAACCGCGCCACCCCTAACACATCGTCGGGCGGTCGTCTGCACGGCGCGGGCAGGTGTCGCAAAAGCCGCGGTCCGTGGGAGGCCGTACCGCGATGCCCGCTCGCCGGGAGATTTAGCGCGACACCTCGCTAGGCCAACGCACGCTGCACTGCACAAATTGCAGGCGTGGCGTGTCAGTATGCATTGACAAACGCGCCATTCACCAGTTCTATCGACGCTAAGCCTTTGAAATAAACGCACCAAAAAACGCGTTCAGAGCAATCCAAAAAAGCCCGCAAAGGGCGAGAGGGGATATGGAGTATTTTCTGCAGCAGCTCATCAACGGGCTGACTCTCGGCTCGATCTATGGCCTGATCGCCATCGGCTACACGATGGTGTACGGCATCATCGGCATGATCAATTTCGCCCATGGCGACATTTTCATGGTCGGCGCGTTCATCGCCCTGATCGCCATCACCGCCCTCGGCTTCGTCGCTTCCACCGGGATCGGTCTGATCATCCTCGCCCTGATGCTGGTGCTGGTGATCTCGATGCTCTTTGCCGCGGTCTATGGCTGGACCGTCGAGCGGCTCGCCTACCGGCCCTTGCGCGGCTCGTTCCGCCTTGCCCCGCTGATCACCGCCATCGGCATGTCGATCGCGCTGCAGAACTACGTGCAGATTGCCCAGGGTGCCCGCGTCAAGCCGCTGCAGCCGATCATCACCGGCGGCTACACGATCACCGAGACGATGACCGAGAACGGGCTGTTCGCGGTCCAGCTCTCCAACATCCAGATCCTCATCATCGTCACCACCGTGATCCTGATGACGTTGTTCTCGCTGCTGATCGCCAAGACCTCGCTCGGCCGCTCCCAGCGCGCCTGCGAGCAGGACCGCAAGATGGCGGCTCTCCTCGGCGTCAATGTCGACCGCACGATCTCGTTGACCTTCGTGGTCGGCGCCGCGCTCGCCGCCGTCGCCGGCCTGATGTTCCTGCTCTATTACGGCGTCATCGACTTCTATATCGGCTTCGTCGCCGGCGTGAAGGCGTTCACCGCGGCCGTCCTCGGCGGCATCGGTTCGCTGCCCGGTGCCATGCTCGGCGGCCTCCTCATCGGCCTCATCGAGACCTTCTGGTCCGGTTATTTCACGGTTGAATACAAGGACGTGGCGGCGTTCTCGATCCTTGCGATCGTGCTCATCTTCATGCCCTCCGGGCTGCTCGGCAAACCCGAAGTCGAGAAGGTCTGACCGGACATGGCAGCAACAACCGAGAACCGGGTGATCGCGTCCCTGAAGGACTCGCTCATCTCCGCAGTCATCGCCTTTGCCCTGTTCGGGCCGATCGTCGGCCTGAAGACGGAAACCGAGCCGGGCGGCCTGGCGCTGTCCGCACATTTCGGCACCGTCGGCGTCATCGTCGCCATCGTCTTTGTCGGCCGTTTGCTCCTCAATCTCCTGGTCTGGAAGGCGGACCGGCCGATCACGCGCGGCCTTTCCGGCCTGATACCGGCACAGACCTCGCTCGGCGGCTTTGGCAAGTTCGTCGCCCCGGTGGCCCTGCTCTTTGCGCTGATCTTTCCGTTCCTGCCGATCACCGACCGCTACATTCTCGACCTCTCGGTGCTGGTGCTGACCTATGTGATGCTCGGCTGGGGCCTCAACATCGTCGTCGGCCTCGCCGGCCTGCTCGACCTCGGCTACGTCGCCTTCTATGCGGTCGGCGCCTATTCCTACGCGCTGCTCTCCACCAAGTTCTTCCCGATGCTCGTCGAGATGGGCTATGTCGGCGGCGGCATCATGGACTGGGCGTTCTGGATCTGCCTGCCGCTGGCCGGCATCCTCGCCGCCTTCTGGGGCATCATCCTCGGCTTTCCGGTGCTGCGCCTGCGCGGCGACTACCTCGCCATCGTCACGCTCGCCTTCGGCGAGATCGTCCGCATCGTGCTTCTCAACTGGTACTGGTTCACCGGTGGCCCGGACGGCATCTCGCGGATCCCGCGGCCGTCCTTCTTCGGCATTCCGTTCTCGCGCGGCGAAGGCGGCTTTGCCGACACCTTCAACCTCGACTATTCGTCGATGCAGAGGATCGTCTTCTTCTACTATCTGATTCTGGCGCTTGCCCTTTTGACCAACCTGGTCACCCTGCGCCTGCGCCGGCTGCCGATCGGCCGCGCCTGGGAGGCGCTGCGCGAGGACGAGATCGCCTGCCGCTCGCTCGGCATCAACACCACCAACACCAAGCTCACGGCCTTTGCCATCGGCGCCATGTTCGGCGGTTTCGCCGGCTCCTTCTTCGCCACCCGCCAGGGCTTCATCTCGCCGGAAAGCTTCACCTTCATCGAGTCCGCGGTGATCCTTGCCATCGTCGTCCTCGGCGGCCTCGGCAGCCAGATCGGCGTCGTCATTGCCGCCGTCGTCATGATCGGCGGCTTCGAGATCTTCCGTCAGGCCGAAGAGTTCCGCATGCTGATCTTCGGCCTCTTGATGGTCTTCATCATGGTCTGGCGCCCGCGCGGCCTGATCTCCTCGCGTAAGCCCTCCATCGGGCTGCACAGTCGCAAGGCGATCGGTGCAGAGAACGTTGCGCAGGGACAAGGCTGATGGCGTCCTGGTCCGAAAACCCGATCCTCAAGGTCGAGCACCTGACCATGCGCTTCGGCGGCCTGGTCGCCATCGACGACCTGTCCTTCGACGTCGGCCGCGGCGACATCACCGCCCTCATCGGCCCCAACGGCGCCGGCAAGACCACGGTGTTCAACTGCATCACCGGCTTCTACAAGCCGACCGAGGGGCGCCTCAAGCTGCGCCACCACGACGGCGACACCTTCCTTCTGGAGCGCATGCCGGATTTCAAGATCGCCCGCCATGCCAAGGTCGCCCGCACCTTCCAGAACATCCGCCTGTTCGGCGGCATGACCGTGCTGGAAAACCTGATGGTCGCCCAGCACAATCCGCTGATGCACGCCTCCGCGTTCAGTTTCGCCGGCATCTTCTCCCTGCCGCGCTTCCGCAATGCGGAGGCCAAGGCGGTGGAGCGCGCCACCTACTGGCTGGAGCACGTCAACCTGATCGACCGCGCCGACGACCCGGCCTCCGACCTGCCCTATGGCGCCCAGCGGCGGCTTGAGATCGCCCGCGCCATGTGCACCGGACCGGAGCTCCTGTGCCTCGACGAGCCGGCCGCCGGCCTCAACCCGCGCGAAAGCGCCGAGCTCAACAAGCTGCTGCGCTATATCGGCGCCAACCACGAGACCTCGATCCTGTTGATCGAACACGACATGTCGGTGGTGATGGAGATCTCCGACCACGTCGTCGTCCTCGACTACGGCGAGAAGATCTCCGACGGCAATCCGGAAAAGGTCAAGAACGACCCGGCGGTGATTGCCGCCTATCTCGGCGTCGACGACGAGGAAGTGGAAACGGTGGAACAGGAGGTCGGCGTATGAACGGCAAGCCCCCTCTCCTGTCGATCCGCGGCGTGGAAACCTGGTACGGCAAGATCGTCGCGCTGCGCGGCGTCGACGTCGACGTCTACAAGGGCGAGATCGTCACCATGATCGGCGCCAACGGCGCCGGCAAGTCGACGCTGATGATGACGATCTGCGGCGATCCCAAGGCCCATGCCGGCACAATCACCTACGAGGGCATCGACATCACCAACGCGCCGACCCACGAGATCATGCACATGTCGATCGCGCAGTCGCCGGAAGGCCGGCGCATCTTCCCGCGCATGACGGTGCTGGAAAACCTGCAGATGGGCGCCGCGGTCACCGACATGGAGCATTTCGACGACGATCTGGGCCGGGTCTTCGAGCTGTTCCCGATCCTCAAGAACCGCAAGGGCCAGCGCGGGGGAACCCTGTCCGGCGGCGAACAGCAGATGCTGGCGATCGCCCGCGCGCTGATGAGCCGGCCGAAGCTGTTGCTGCTCGACGAGCCGTCGCTCGGCCTTGCGCCGATGATCGTCAAGCAGATCTTCGACGTCATCCGCGAACTCAACGAGAGCGAGGGACTGACCGTGTTCCTCGTCGAGCAGAACGCCTACCACGCCCTGCGCCTTGCCCATCGCGGCTACGTCATGGTCAACGGCGAGATCACCATGACCGGGACCGGCGCCGAGCTCCTCGCCCGCGAGGAGGTACAGGCGGCCTACCTGGAAGGCGGCAGGCACTGATGCATGGTCCGTCTGGCGGCGTCCGCAATGCCGCAGGACCATGCGCGAAGACACAAGGACTGGCGGTGACGGTCCCGCGCTGAGGGACCCCGCAACGGAGCGACCATGGGCCTTTTCTGGGAAGACACCTTTCTGCCGTTCTTCTTTCTGACGCTGGTCATCGGCGGCGGCGCCGCCTGGATGACCGGGCGTGCCGTCGCCATCACCTGGCGGCCGATCTTCATGCTCGTCTGGTTCATGTTTTTGCTCTCATGTGCCGTGCGCTTCCTGCATTTCGGTCTCTTTGAGGGCGCCCTGACGTCGCTGCACTACTTCATCGTCACATTCGTCTATCTGGCCGCCGTCGGGCTCCTCGGATGGCGCCTGACCAGGACCAGCCAGATGGTCCGCCAGTACCCCTGGCTTTACGAGAAGACCACCCCGTTCACCTGGCGTGACCGGGCCGAGACCGCTGCCGGCGGCCATTGAGGCCGCTGCCAGCCGGGACGGGAATGGCGGGAAAACCCGTATCATTTCCGTTCGAAACGGGGCACAATGCCCGCCAAGGGCAAAGCCCCTTGCGGCAAAAGCCGCGAACCTTCAGAGACGCGCAACAGGATTGCGAGGGAGTTCATGATGAAAAAGACACTTTTGGCAGGCGTCGCATTGTCGGCCGGCATGTTGATGTCGGGCGCGGCCTGGGCGGACATTTCCATTGCGACCGCCGGTCCGATGACCGGTCAGTACGCAACCTTCGGTGCCCAGATGAAGGCCGGTGCCGAGCAGGCCGTGGAAGACCTCAATGCTGCCGGCGGCGTGCTCGGCGAGCAGCTCAACCTGGAGATCGGCGACGACGCCTGCGACCCGAAGCAGGCCGTGGCGGTCGCCAACCAGATGGCCGGCAACGGCGTCGTCTTCATGGCCGGTCACTTCTGCTCCGGCTCGTCGATCCCGGCCTCCTCGGTCTATTCCGAAGAGGGCATCGTCCAGATCTCGCCGGCCTCGACCAACCCGAAATTCACCGACGAGCGTCCGGGCCCCGGCATCTACCGCGTCTGCGGCCGTGACGACCAGCAGGGCGAGGTCGCCGGCAAGTTCCTGGCCGACAAGTTCGCCGACACCAAGGTCGCGATCATCCACGACAAGACCGCCTACGGTAAGGGCCTTGCCGACCAGACCATGAAGTTCATGGAAGAGGCCGGCAAGAAGGCCGACATGTACGAGGCCTACACGGCCGGCGAAAAGGACTACACCGCGCTGGTCTCCAAGCTGAAGTCCGAGGGCATCGGCGTCCTCTATGTCGGCGGCTACCACACCGAAGCCGGCCTGATGGTCCGCCAGATGCGCGACCAGGGCATGGACACCGTGCTGATCTCCGGCGACGCGCTGGTCACCGACGAGTACTGGTCGATCACCGGCGATGCCGGCTCCGGCACCCTGATGACCTTCTCGCCCGACCCGCGCAAGAACCCCGACGCGGCGCCGCTGGTCGAGAAGTTCCGCGCCAAGGGCATCGAGCCGGAAGGCTATGTCCTGTACACCTACGCCGCCATGCAGGCCTGGGCCCAGGCCGCCGAGGCCGCCGGCTCGACCGACTATGACGCGGTCGTCAAGGCGCTGAACGAAGGCACCTTCAAGACCGTGCTCGGCGAGCTGTCCTTCGACGACAAGGGCGACGTCACCCTGCCTGGTTACGTCTTCTATGAGTGGAAAGACGGCAAGTACGACTATCTGAAGTAGTCCGGCGGCAACGCCATCCGGAAACAGGAAAGGCCCGGCGTTTTGCCGGGCCTTTTTTGTCGGCAGGATCGTGATCTGCGGCGGTCAGGAGGTGCGTGTCACCCCCGGACCGGAACGCACATCGTCTCAATCCATATCGTTGAACTCGTCATAACCGGCAAACGCTCTGCCGCCATAGACCATCGACGGGCCACCGCCCATCTGGATCGCGAGGCCGATGACCTCGGCCACCTCCTCGCGGGTCGCGCCGGCCTTGCGCGCTTCCTGCACATGCCAGGCAATGCAGCCGTCGCAGCGGATGGCGATACCGATCGCCATCGCGATCAGCTCCTTGTGCTTGCGCGACATGGCCCCGTCCTTGTAGGCCACCGCGCCGACCGAGCCGAACGCCTTCATCGTGTCGGGGATGAACTCGCTGAGCGTCTTGTTGTTGTCGACCAGCGACTTGTTCTGGCTCTTGAAACTGTCAGCCATGACTGGCTCCTTTCATTCTCGGGCTCTGATCTTGGGAGATCGCCTGTCGGGAGTAACAGGCATTTGAGGCACCGCTATTTTAACCCCTCAGGCGCTCCGCATGCCATGCGACGTGATCGCCGATGAAGCTGGAAATGAAATAGTAGGAGTGGTCGTAGCCGGGCTGCATGCGAAGGCTCAGCGGCACGCCGGCCTCCTTGCAGGCGGCCTCGAAAATTTCCGGGCGCAACTGCTCGACAAGGAAGTTGTCCGCGTCCCCCTGGTCGATGAGGATGTCACCGTGCCAGCCGCGGCTGGCGACCAGCGCAGTCGCGTCGTGCTCGGCCCAGGTCGCCTGGTCGTCGCCGAGATAGCCGCCGAGCGCCTTCTCGCCCCACGGCACCTGGCTCGGCGCCACGATCGGAGCAAAGGCCGACAGCGAGCGGAACCGGTCGGGGTGGCGCATGCCGATCGTCAGCGCCCCATGGCCGCCCATGGAATGGCCGGTGATGCCCTGACGCTCCATGTCGAGCGGCAGTTCGCCGGCAAGGAGCCCCGGCAGTTCCTTCGTCAGGTAGCTGTACATCCGGTAGTTCTTTGCGAACGGCTCCTCGGTCGCGTCGACATAGAAGCCGGCGGCAAGGCCGAAGTCGTAGGCGCCGTCCGGATCGTCCGGCACTCCCTCGCCGCGCGGGCTGGTGTCGGGCGCAACGAAGGCGAGGCCGTGCTCGGCGCACCAGCGCTGGGCGCCGGCCTTGGCCGTCACGTTCTCCCAGGTGCAGGTGAGCCCCGAAAGATACCACAGCATCGGCACCTTGCCGGTCTCCGCTTGCGGCGGCAGATAGACCGCCAGCTCCATCGGCGTCCCGGTCTCGGCGCTGTCGTGGGCGAGCACGAGCTGGCGCCCGCCGAAGCATTTGTTTTCCGATTTTTTTTCAAATCCCATGGTCCGACGTTACGTCCCCTCTGGTTCGATCGTGTGAAGGTCGATCGCCTCGACGAGGCCGAGCGGAGCGATCCGCGCAACGAGCCGGCGATCGGCGGTGAGAAACGGGATTTTCCGGCGCCGTGCCAGCGCCACATAAAGGCAGTCGTAGACCGGATGTCCCGCGTCGACGGCAAGGGCGAGCGCGTCCGCCGCGAGCGCATCGTCCACGGGTTCGGCAAGGAAATAGCCGTCCTTGAGCGCACCGAGGATGTCTTGGGCGAGGGACCCGGTCAAAATCCCGGCCCGGACGTATTTCCAGAGACCGTTGGCGACTTCGGCAAGGATCAAGTCCGGGGCAAGGAAGGAGAACCGTTGCAGGCTGGCGAGCGCCCGCTCCGAGTCGGGCTGCGGCACAAACCATTTCAGAGCCACATTGGCGTCGACGACGCAGACACTCACCGCTCGCGGTCCTCACGGATGAGATCGACGGCATCGAGATCTGTCGGCTGAGCCTTTTCGGCCAGCGCCCGGGCGCGCGCCTGTAGGTCGGCCGGGCTTGGCCGCCCGGCCTCATTGAGGATTTCCCTGAGCTTTTGTTCCAGCGACTTCCGTTCCGCAGCAGCGAGCCGCTTCAGTCGGCCAACCACGTCGTCGTCAAGGTTTCGCACGATTACCTGCGCCAAAGCATCCTCCGATGATAGCACACTGCTATCATAGCGCGTCGAGGAACCTGCGGCAAGGAACCCCGGCCCTGCTCCGAGCGGGACTCAGCGCGGATACCAGGTCTCGCGGGCGACCTTGTTGCTGCCGGCGTAGGTCCACACGCCCTCGAATGAGCCGTCGTCCTGCTCGATGTAGAAGGCCATGCCGAAGCTCTGCCCGGAGATGTAGCCGACCGACAGCGCGGCGTCGTTCGGCGTCGCCCCGCCGATCCGGAACGTGTCGTTCTCGAACACGGCGCCGAGCCCGGTGCCGACATAATTCTGCCCCGCGATCGACCAGACGACCCGGTAGGTCTGACCGGTCCGCGAGACGCTGACGGTGCCCTGGTATTCGCCGCCCGTATTGGGGTTCTCGCCGACGACGTCGTAGCTGCCCGTCGGATCGGCAAGCGCCGCACCGCAAAGGAACAGGAAGGCCGCCGCTGCCGCCGTCATGTGTTTCAGCATGTTCGTTTTTCCCTCCCTGGCCTCCGCGGCCGTTTGCGACGCGCACTGCGGCGCGTCGCACCCTTGCCCGCGTCGGACAGCCTAGAACGTCACCACCGAGCGGATCGACTCGCCGTGGTGCATCAGCTCGAACGCCTCATTGATCTGCTCCACCGGCATGACGTGGGTGATCATCGGGTCAATCTCGATCTTGCCGTTCATGTACCAGTCGACGATCTTCGGCACGTCCGTGCGCCCGCGCGCGCCGCCGAAGGCCGTGCCGCGCCAGGACCGGCCGGTAACGAGCTGGAACGGCCGGGTGGAGATCTCCTTGCCGGCGCCGGCGACGCCGATGATGATGCTCTCGCCCCAGCCCTTGTGGCAGCATTCCAGAGCCTGGCGCATGGTATTGACGTTGCCGATGCACTCGAAGGAATAGTCGGCGCCACCGCCGGTCAGCTCGACGAGGTGCGAGACGACGTCGCCGTCGATCTCCTTGGGGTTGACGAAATGGGTCATCCCGAAGCGCTCGCCCCATTGCTTGCGGTCGTTGTTGAGGTCGACGCCGACGATCATGTTGGCGCCGACGAGCCTGAGGCCCTGGATGACGTTGAGGCCGATGCCGCCGAGGCCGAAGACGACCGCGTTGCAGCCGGGCTCGGCCTTGGCCGTGTTGATGACGGCGCCGACGCCCGTGGTAACGCCGCAACCGACATAGCAGATCTTCTCGAACGGCGCGTCCTTGCGCACCTTGGCAACCGCGATCTCCGGCAGCACGGTGAAGTTGGCGAAGGTCGAGGTGCCCATGTAGTGGTGCAGCATCTTGCCGTCGAGCGAGAACCGGGAGGTGCCGTCCGGCATCAGGCCCTTGCCCTGCGTCGTCCGAATCGCCTGGCAGAGATTGGTCTTGGGGTTGAGACAGTATTCGCACTCCCGGCATTCCGGGGTGTAGAGCGGGATGACGTGGTCGCCCGGCTGGACCGATTTCACGCCCGGCCCGACGTCGCGCACGATGCCGGCGCCCTCATGGCCGAGAATCGCCGGAAACAGGCCCTCCGGATCGTCGCCGGAGCGGGTGAACTCGTCGGTGTGGCAGATGCCCGTCGCCATGATCTCGACCAGAACCTCGCCCTCGCGCGGCCCCTCGAGCTGTACGGTGGCGATTTCCAGCGGCTTTCCGGCCTCAAAGGCAACGGCGGCTTTGACGTCCATGGCGATATGTCCCTTCGTGTCTGCGTCATTGGCGCGCAGTTTCGATCAAGACGACCGGACGTGCAAACCGAAATCGGGCCGCCGGGGGAAAATCCGAAGGCAGGCGAAGGGCGGGCGGAAAACGCCGGGAAACCGGGCATGGGACACCCGGACAACGCACCGGCGGAGGGTGGGAGCGGATAAGGAAACGCAGTCGCGGCCCGCCCGCCGGCAGGCGGATTGCCGGCGGCGCGAGCCCGTCAGGACGACATTGCAGAATGAGGAAAATGGATTGGCGTGGAAAAACAGCCGGCCGGAACGATGGCGAATTCCGGCCCGGTCGACAGGCGTGAACCAAGACACCTCCCCCGCGCACGCGCGGCAGGTAAAGGCGATACCGGCATCTCCGGCCGGGACGGGACGCGCAGCCACTCGGCACCGCGCGGCTCGAACGGGCGAACCGTTGAGGCGCCTGCGGCTGCCGGCGACGGCCGGGAGATAAGGATCACCACGGCCCGGTCAAACACCCTGCCGCCCGGCCAAGGCGTCTGTCGGGCCGAGGTGATCACCGCCGAGCGAGGAGCCGGCCGGAACCGCGAAAAGAGACGCGAACCGGCAATGCCGGCGCGGCCGGCGCCCCGAAGGTGCTCGGACGTTACTGAATCATGGTCTTCCGCTTGGTCAACAGCGGGAAGTTCATGAAGGTCGACAGCGGCGTCTCATACTCAAGCAGCTTGACCTTCGGCTTGCGGTCGCTCAGCGGCGCCATGCCGATCGCCGCAGACACCGGCGCGGAGGTCTTCGGCTCCCAGAGCTTGGCGCGCGGATTGGGCGTCGACAGCAGCGGCAGATTCAGCCACGAGGAAAACGGATGTTGGGTCTTTAACACGGCAGGCATCCCTTCATTGGTGAAAATCAGCATATCGCTGGGTGGCATCATCGGCGAATAACGCCGTTTCCCCAGGAGCCGTGAGACTTCCTGGGTGAAAGTGTAGGATTCCGGATCGGCGATCTTGACGGGAATCGACTTGACCTCGTCGGCCGCCGCCCGGGCCTCCAGAACACGTCCATAAGGAACACGGACAATCAGCAGGTAGTTCCCTTCCGAGACGGGACCGGCATAGGCGTCGGCCGCCGCATCCCACAGGCCGGCCTTCACCAGGGCGCGCCGGGTATCGGTCTTGGCGCGCCGAGTGTCATCTTTTGTTGACACATCCTCGGCGTCCTTCTTGGAACTCCGGGGCGGACCGACGATGTCCATGTCGTTATTCGAGAAGCCGCTCTCTTCAAGGGCCGAACACACGGATTCGGCGTCCTTCTTCTTCTCGTAGAGCCTCGTGAGTATGGTCGTCATCCTGCAGTCCTTCCTTCTTCGCTTGGCGGCGCGGCCTTATGTCGCTTTGGCGGCAAACGGATGTCAGGCCGGTAGCATATTACTCAATCAGCGCCCTTTCGACGCGGGTTCCTTGCTGTCATGAGAATGTTGCCCGGCATCTTCAAACCTACGCAAACGCCCCGTTTTCAAGTCCACAGTAGCTTGAAATCGCCCGTTTTTTGCCAGCCAAAGGCGCCACAGCCATCCTCAAACGACACATCGCGACCGTCGTCACGACCAGTGTAATTATCAGTGAGTGCTCCTCAAACGGCTATGTGTCAAATGATCTTTACGTTTGCAAATGTCAAATAATCATGACACTTTCGACAGTGGCCGCGCCGACCAAGCTTCATGTCGAAAGGACGCTGTGGTGCGTGCTGGCCGACAGGTTGCCCCCCGGAGCGGCAACGTTCCGGAGCCTTTCGGAAAACAGCGTCGATCGAAGCAGATAGGAGTCGACAAATGGAAATCGATCCTGAGAAGGTCTGGCCGTCTGGCTTGACCCTTCCCGAAGCGGAAGAACTGCACAAGTACGTCATCGACGGCACTCGTGTGTTCGGCTTCATGGCCCTCGTGGCCCATTTTCTGACCGCCGTCGCCACCCCGTGGCTCGGGTAAGGGAGGAAAGTTATGAATAATGCACGGATTTGGCTGGTGGTGAAACCGACCGTTGGCCTTCCCCTCTTCCTTGGTGGCGTTGCCCTGACCGCTCTTGGCATCCACGTCGCCGTCCTGGCCGCGACTGATTGGTATCCCGCGTACTGGAATGGCGGTCCGACCGCTGCCCAGACCGTGGTTGCCCCGGTTGCTGCCGAGCCGGCGTCGCTGACGCTGCCGACCGGCGAACAGGCGACCCTGACCTTCTAAGGTTGCGGTCGAAACTGCATCGGGAGTCCCGCTGCAGGAGGATGTCTTCTCCTCGTGAGAGCGCCTTGCGGGAAGGTCAAAGTCATTTTCGGCTTCGTCCTTCCCAAAGCGCTGTCAAGCGGGCTCCCGTTTAGCGGTACGCAAATATCGTCGTTCCAAGCGATGGTATACGGGGCGTCCGGGCGGCACGGTTTCGGACCCTCTTCGGGACGCGGCCGGCGCGGCTCGGGCGTCACCGTTTTACCGAATTCCCGATACTGCCTTCGGATGCTTCGGTCATGAGTCGATTCAGAGACATTGCCCTCAGGAAGCTCGCGAATCTCGGGCCGCGCTACCTGCCGTTCGCCGATGCGGCAACGGAGGAGTTGCCGCTCGGCCGCCTGTTGCGCCTGTCCCTCTTTCAGGTGACGGTCGGCATGGCGCTGGTGCTCCTGGTCGGCACGCTCAACCGGGTCATGATCGTCGAACTGGCCGTGCCGGCGACCATCGTCGGCGTCATGGTCTCCCTGCCGCTGGTCTTTGCCCCGTTCCGCGCCCTGATCGGCTTCAAGTCCGACATCCACACCTCCGCGCTCGGCTGGCGCCGCGTCCCCTATATATGGAAGGGCACGCTGCTGCAGTTCGGCGGCTTCGCCATCATGCCGTTCGCGCTGCTGGTGCTGTCCGGCTTTGCGGAGGCGCACGACGCGCCGGCCTGGATCGGCATTTCCGGCGCCGCGCTTGCCTTCCTGCTCGTCGGCGCTGGCGCCCATATGGTGCAGACCGTCGGCCTCGCCCTCGCCACGGACCTTGCCCCGCCGGAAGATCAGCCGAAGGTCGTCGGCCTCATGTACGTCATGATGTTGCTCGGCATGGGCGCCAGCGCCTTGGTCTTCGGCTGGCTGCTCGACCCCTACACGCCGGCCCGCCTCGTCCAGGTCATCCAGGGCGCCGCCGTCGTCACCGCCGCCCTCAACATCCTCGCCCTGTGGAAGCAGGAGGCGCGCGACCGCAAGCGCGCCATGACGCCGACGGTCAAGCCCGACTTCAACGAATCCTGGCGCGACTTCGTGCGCGGCATCGGCACCCGCACGCGCCTCGTCGCCATCGGCCTCGGCACCACCGGCTTCGGCATGGCCGACGTCATCCTGGAGCCATTCGGCGGCCAGGTGCTCGACATGACGGTTTCAGGCACCACCAAGCTGACGGCCGCGCTCGCCGCCGGCGGCCTCGTCGGCTTCGCCCTTGCCTCCAAGGTGCTGACCAACGGCTACAGCCCCTTGCGCCTTGCCCGCATCGGCGCCGTTGCCGGCATTCCAGGCTTCGTCGCGATCATCATGGCCGCGCCGATGGATTCGCTCGCCCTGCTGGTCGCCGGAACGACGCTCACCGGCTTCGGCGCCGGCCTCTTCGGCCACGGCACCCTGACGGAGACCATGCGCGCCGCACCGAAGCAGCACATCGGCCTGGCGCTTGGTGCCTGGGGCGCGGTGCAGGCGACCTGCGCCGGCGTTGCCGTCACCATCGGCGGCGCCATCCGCGACATTATCCTCGCCATGCCGATCTCCGCCGAATACGGCGCGGCGACGCCCTACTATCCGGTCTTTGCCATCGAGATCGTCCTCTTGATCCTCGCCCTTGCCGTGATGCAGCCGCTGATTTCCCGCGGCATCGCCGTTGCCGGCCGCCAGCCCGCCGAATGACGTAGGCGCGCGGCCCGAAAACGCGCCAAGAGCCGCACGATTGCGGCATCCCTGACGGTTTCCATCAAACGGGCAATCAACTACGGTTGCGTCCCATCCGCCCCGCGCATCCGCCGCGGCGGCAAAAAATCCGGTTTCAGTGACGGGGAGGCTAGGCAACAAAAATGACGGACTCGGTGAAATATTTCCTGCCCGAGGAACGCATTCCGCGCACCTGGTACAACATCATCGCCGACCTGCCGGAGCCGCCGGCGCCGGTGCTCAATCCCGGCACGAAACAGCCGATCGGGCCGGAGGATCTTGCCGCCATCTTCCCGATGTCGCTGATCGCCCAGGAGGTCTCGACGGAGCGCGAGATCGAGATCCCGGACCCGGTCCGCGACATCTACAAGCTCTGGCGCCCCTCGCCGCTGATCCGCGCCCGCCGGCTGGAAGCCGCCCTCGATACGCCTGCAAAGATCTATTTCAAATATGAGGGCGTCAGCCCGGCCGGCAGCCACAAGCC
Source organism: Rhodobium orientis (assembly GCF_003258835.1). GTDB lineage: Bacteria > Pseudomonadota > Alphaproteobacteria > Rhizobiales > Rhodobiaceae > Rhodobium > Rhodobium orientis. Next base: position 84,996 of record NZ_NPEV01000011.1, read on the forward strand.
GAACACCGCCGTCGCCCAGGCCTTCTACAACAAGGAGGCCGGCATCACGAAGCTCTCCACCGAGACCGGCGCCGGCCAGTGGGGCTCCTCGCTCGCCTTTGCCGGCTCGCTGTTCGGCCTTGAGGTCAAGGTCTACATGGTCCGCGTCAGCTTCAACCAGAAGCCCTACCGGCGCGCCCTGATGGAGACCTACGGCGCCACCTGCATTCCGAGCCCGAGCGAGGAGACGGAGTGTGGCCGCGCCATCCTCGCCGAGCACCCGGACAGCCCCGGCTCCCTCGGCATCGCCATCTCCGAGGCCGTGGAGGTCGCCGCCCAGAACGCCGACACCAACTACTCGCTCGGCTCCGTGCTGAACCACGTGCTGCTGCACCAGTCGGTGATCGGCCAGGAGGCGATGGAGCAGATGGAGATGGCCGGCGACGAGCCGGACGTCATCATCGGCTGCGCCGGCGGCGGCTCGAACTTCGCCGGCCTTGCGTTCCCCTATATCGGCGCCAAGCTGCGCGGCGGCCCGGCCCCGAAGATCGTCGCCGTGGAGCCGGCCGCCTGCCCGACCCTGTCGCGCGGCAGCTACGCCTATGATTTCGGCGACACCGCCCACCTGACGCCGCTGATGAAGATGTACACCCTCGGCGCCGGCTTCATCCCGCCGGGCTTCCACGCCGGGGGACTGCGCTACCACGGCATGTCGCCGCTGGTCAGCCAGTTGATGGAGCTCGGCGAGATCGAGGCCCGCGCCGTCCAGCAGCTCGGCTGCTTCGAGGCCGGCATCCAGTTCGCCCGCTCCGAGGGCATCGTCCCGGCGCCGGAATCGACCCACGCCGTGCGCGTCGCCATCGACGAGGCGCTGGCCGCGAAAGAGGCGGGCGAGGCCAAGACCATCCTCTTCAACCTCTCCGGCCACGGCCATTTCGACATGCAGGCGTATATGGACTACTTCGCCGGCAAGCTGGAAGACCGCGACTACGACGAGGCGGAACTCAAGCGCTCGCTGGCCGAGCTGCCGGCGGCGGAATAGTCAGTAAGATAAAGCACTTTGGCCAGGATTGAATCCTGGCCAAAAAAAATCGACGCACACCGAACCGAGACGGAAAATCTAAGGTGGCGAGAATTTTCCAATATCCCGAGCGTATCATAGGGCTTTTGTCTGGCTTAATTACGATTTTCGGATTTATTTACAGCCTAAATATCCAAAATTATATAGACTTACGAATACCAGATCTCTCTATTTACTCCTTTTTCTGGAGATCCATAATTTGGATTATATGCGAGGGTTTTTTCGCAATTGGATTTGCCATTCTGATCGTTTTTCTAGCTAGAATTCTTACTAGAATGTTCCTCGAAAAAAGCAAACTAATTACTATAATTACTCCAATTTTTATACTGAGTTTATTTCTCTCAGCTTGGCAAACTATCATTTTTGCAGAGCATTTTTTTGATACAAGCAATTTGGAAATACCGACACGCTATTTTGCCGCGTCATTTAGAAATATTATAGCATTAATTTATTCAATAGTGATATTGTATTTACATGACAGAACGTTTGAAGTGGATGAGCGGCTTGAAAAGGAGGAAAAAGACATAAAATCAGATATTTCATTTGTTGGGTATTTTGTCGTTTTTTGGATAACAGTATTATTTCATTGAATTTGTTTTGTTCCCAAATGTAAGTGAACAATGGCTATTGATGCATGGATTTAGGATTCATCTGGGCAGAATTCGATTGATCTGCGAATATCAACACAATTGAAACTCGTTCAGTTCTGCCTGCCGCTAAATTCAGTCCAATCCTGCCAGTGATTCCGTAACAAAGGCTCCCATGCCCCCCGGCCCGCGCAATCTGATCACCGACGTTCCCGGCCTTGCCGTCGGCAATGCCGAAAACGCGCGCGCCAAGACCGGCACAACAGTCGTCCTCTTCGACGAGCCGGCCGTCGCTTCCGTCAAGGTTCTGGGCGGCGCGCCGGGGACGCGGGAGGCGGCGCTGCTGGAGCCGGAGCAGACGGTGGGCGCCATCGACGCGCTGGTGCTGTCCGGCGGCTCGGCTTTCGGCCTCGATGCGGCCGGCGGCGTCATGGCGCGGCTCGCCGAAAGGGGCCGCGGCTTTGCCGTCGGCAACGCCCGGGTGCCGATCGTGCCGGAGGCGATTCTCTTCGATCTCATGAATGGCGGCGACAAGGACTGGGGCATGACCCCGCCCTTTCGCGACCTCGGCATCACCGCCCTCGACGCGGTCTCGGACGACTTCGCCCTCGGCACGGCCGGGGCCGGCTTCGGCGCGACGACGGCGACCCTGAAGGGCGGCCTCGGCTCGGCCTCCACGGTGCTCGCCTCCGGCCATACGGTCGGCGCGCTCGTTGCCGTCAACGCCCTCGGCTCGGCGACAATCGGCGACACCGGCCACTTCTGGGCCGCTGCCTTCGAGGAGGACGGCGAATTCGGCGGCCTCGGCTGGCCGCGGCCGACCCCGGAGACCGCCCGCGCCATCCGCACCAAATCGGGCGCAAAGCCCGGCACCAGCACGACCATCGCCGTCGTTGCCACCGACGCGATCCTGACCAAGGCCGAGGCCAAGCGCCTCGCCACCGCCGCCCATGACGGCATCGCCCGCGCCCTCTGGCCGGCCCACACGCCGCTCGACGGCGACCTCGTCTTTGCCGCCTCCACCGGCAAGAGGCCGCTCGCCGACCCGGTCGGCGATTCCATCCTGCTCGGCGCTGCGGCCGCAGCAACGCTCGCCCGGGCAATCGCCCGCGGCGTCCATGCAGCAACGGCCGGGCCCGGCGATACGCTGCCGACCTGGCAGTCCCGCTTCGGCAAGGCTTGACCCAGTTTCGCCACGCCGGGATGTTTGGTGGCGGATCAGGCGCCGGTGCTTGACCCGCCGCCCCGGAACTTGACCCGCTAACGAAGACAGGTGATGGAAACCGCATGAGCCGTTCCCGCTACGCGATCGTTGTCTGCGCGATGCTTCTCGCCGCGCTCGGCACGATTGCGCCTGCGGCCCGGGCGGCGGATGCCGCCAAGCGGCACATTTTCGGCTTTTCGCCGGACGGCAAGTATTTCGGCTTCGAGCAATACGGCGTCGAGGACGGCACCGGCTTTCCCTATTCCGATATCTTCCTCATCGACGTGGAAAAGGACGTCTGGGTGAAGGGAACGCCCATCCAGCAGCTCGTGCGCCGCGCCGGCACCGACCTGGAAAAGGTGCGCGAGGCCTCGCGTCTGCGCGCCGAACCGTTCCTCTGGCGGCTGAACGTCGGCACCAAGGGCAACCACGTGCTCGCCGACCCGTCGGAAACGGCCGAGGCCGCCGCCCGCTTCGTGCCGCTGACGGTGCCGGATTCCGACGACGGCGCGGGGCTCGGCAGTGTCCGGCTGAGATTGACCGAATTCGCCCTGCCGGCGGAGGGCTGCGCCACCATCGACGAGCCGACCAAGGGCTTCGTCCTGGTGCTGGAAGACGCCGCCGGCCAGCCGGTGCGCATCCTGGAAGAGGACACCGAAATCCCGCGCTCGCGCAAATGCCCGATCCATTACGGCATTTCCGACGTGGTCGTGCTGCCGCGCAGCGGCGAGGGCCCGGCCCTCATCGTCATCGTCTCCATCTACCGCTACGGCTTTGAAGGCCTCGACCGGCGCTTCATCGCCATCGGCACCGCCTTCGACGCCAACCCGACCGCCGGCCTTAGTTCCGAACCGGCAGAGGCCGCGCCCGACGACGCCGCACCGGCACCCGAGCCCGCTGCGGCGCCGACCGATACCGTCACCGACGTGCCGACGGCTCCGGCCCTGCGCCTTCGCCGCGGCGCCGAGCAGCGCTGACCCTATTGTCTTCGCCGGATACGGAACGGCAACCTCTTTAGAGTAAGACCAAAGACGATGGACATGGCGATGGACCGACGGGATGCGGATACGGCACCCGCGACGAAGTCCGGCGGCGCGCCCGCCGGCCTGCTTCGTGCGGCGCTCACGCGCGCCCGTACCGCGCTCCTTCCGGCCCTTGCCTTCGCGCCCGCCTATGCCGGCGGAGTGGTCGTCGCCGTCGCCCTCCACCTCTACTGGCGCGAGACGGCCTTCAACACCCGTACCGGCGCGATCCTCATCCTCTTTGCCCTTGGTGCGCTCCTCGGCGGCTTCCTCGCCTATGTGCTGGCAGCGACCGTTGCCGGCGCCCGGCCGTTCTCCGCCCGCCTGGCCGCCATCGCCGTGGCGCTCATGGCGATCACGGCCGGCGTCACCGCCTTCCTCTTCTTCCTGCAGTTCCGGGTCTATTACGCCCAGTGGCACAGCGACCATTTCGGCCGGCTCTGGCTGATGCAGATGGCCTACACAGGGGCGACGGCGGTCTACATCTTCATGTCCAGCGGACTGAAGCTGATCCTGCCCTTCGGCTTGCCGGTGCTCTTTGCCGCCGCCTGGGTCTTTGCCCGGCGCAAAGGGCGGTAGCCGGGCGCATTGTCGCCGTCCGGATCATCTGCTAGACCGCAGCCTTCTCATCATCCATTCAGTTTGAGGACACGCGATGATCCCGCGCTATTCGCGCCCCGAGATGGCGTCGATCTGGTCGCCCGAGACCAAGTTCCGTATCTGGTTCGAGATCGAGGCCCACGCCGCCGACGCACAGGCCGAGCTCGGCGTCATCCCCAAGGACGCGGCGAAGATCATCTGGGAAAAGGGCGGCCCGGCCACCTTCGATGTCGAGCGCATCGACGCCATCGAGCGCGAGGTCAAGCACGACGTCATCGCCTTCCTCACCCACCTTGCCGAGATCGTCGGCCCCGAGGCGCGCTTCGTCCACCAGGGCATGACGTCGTCCGACGTGCTCGACACCTGCTTCAATGTCCAGCTCGTGCGGGCCGCGGACCTGCTTCTCAAAGACATGGATGGCTTGCTTGAGGCCCTGAAGCGCCGGGCGCTGGAGCACAAGGACACGCTCACCATCGGCCGCTCCCACGGCATCCACGCCGAGCCGACCACCTTCGGCCTGAAGCTCGCCCAGGCCTATGCCGAGTTCGCCCGCTGCCGCGCGAGGCTTGAGGCCGCCCGCGCCGAGGTCGCCACCTGCGCCATCTCCGGCGCCGTCGGCACCTTCGCCAACATCGATCCGAGCGTCGAGGAGCACGTGGCGGAAAAGATGGGGCTCGTCGCCGAGCCGGTTTCCACCCAGGTCATTCCGCGCGACCGCCACGCCATGTTCTTTGCCGTCCTCGGCGTCGTCGCCTCCTCCATCGAGCGGCTGGCGACCGAGATCCGCCACCTGCAGCGCACCGAGGTGCTGGAAGCGGAGGAGTACTTCTCGCCGGGCCAGAAGGGCTCCAGCGCCATGCCGCACAAGCGCAACCCGGTGCTGACGGAAAACCTCACCGGCCTTGCCCGCATGGTCCGCGCCTATGCAATGCCGGCGATGGAGAACGTCGCCCTGTGGCATGAGCGGGACATCTCTCACTCGTCCGTTGAGCGCATGATCGGTCCGGACGCCACCGTGACCCTCGACTTCGCGCTTTCCCGCCTCACCGGCGTCGTCGACAAGCTGGTGGTCTACCCGGAGAACATGCAAGGCAATCTCGACCGCCTCGGCGGCCTCGTCCATTCCCAGCGCGTGCTTTTGGCGCTGACCCAGGCCGGCGTTTCCCGCGAGGACGCCTATCGCCTGGTCCAGCGCAACGCCATGAAGGTCTGGGAAGAGGGCAAGGATTTTCTGACCGAGCTGAAGGCCGACAAGGACGTCACCGCCGCCCTCACCGAGGCCCAGATCGAGGAAAAATTCGACATGGGCTACCACACCAAGCATGTCGACACGATCTTCCGGCGGGTGTTCGGAGACACCTGAACGGCCGACGCGGCCGGGAACCCTTTCCAGCCGCACCGCGTTGTCTGCCCATTGCAAGATGGGAGAACGACACAATGGCCGATCGTGAAATCATTCGGACCGAACGCAGCAGCGGAGCCGGCTGGTTCATTGCCGGAATGCTCGTCGTCCTCATAGTTGGCGCCGGCGCGCTCTACTATGGCGGCGTCTTCGACAAGCAGGAGGCAGACATCAACCTGTCTGTCGAGGTCCCGAAGCTCGGGCAGTAGGGGACCTAGGGTCCCGTCTACGACATTTCCGAGCGAGGAAGCCGGCTGCAAGCCGGCTTTTTCGTGTCCGGACCTGCGGTTACCTGTCGACCCTTGCATTTTTCCGCCTTTCGGGGTTTTTCCTGTAGGGCGGCTCTTAGGACGGAGTCATCCGACGTTCTCTATCTATTTGTCTGTGCGCGCATCGTTGTCCCGACATCGGGTCCCGCTCATGGGAGACACGCCCTGGAACAGGGTGCATCAGCCTTGGCAAATCCAACGCGCTCCGACATCAGCCCTCCCGACGAAAACCACACGAGTATCCCCATGAAAGCCGCCGAGGCCAACCTCCTGATCCTGCCCGATTGCGGCAATGCCGATGACGACCACTGGCAGTCGCGCTGGGAGCGCAAGCTCTCCACCGCGCGCCGGGTGGTGCAGGACGACTGGAACTGCCGCAACAAGACCGCCTGGGTCGAGCGCATCGTCGAAGCCGTCGAAGCGGCCGGCAAGCCGGTGGTGTTCCTCGCCCACGGGCTCGGCATCGCCGCCATGGTCCACGCCGCGCCGCGGCTCTCGCCGGAAAAGGTCGCTGCGGGCTTCCTCGTCGCCCCTGTCGATGTGGAGGACGGCCTGATGCCGGAGACCGCCGACCCGGCGCTGGCGCCGCTGTCGCGCGATCCCCTGCCCTTCCCGTCGATGCTGGTCGCCAGCCGCACCGATCCGGCCTGCAGCTTCGAGGCCGCCGACGAACTCGGCCACGCCTGGGGCTCCTTTGTCATCGACGCCGGCGATGCCGGCCATCTCGACAGCAAGAGCGGCCATGGCCCCTGGCCGGAAGGCTCGCTGACCTTCGCCAGGTTCCTGTCCAGCATCCGCCGGGCATAATTATCACGCGCCGGAAAGCGGGTTTTCCAGCCGACCAACGCCGTCAGGCGCCGCAAGCCCGAACCGGTGCCGGCGCCGATGCACCGTAAGGCCTGCGTGGCGCATGCCCGACCGAACAAGCGACCAAACACCAAAAACGGCCGGCGTCGCCGCCGACCGCTTCTGCCATCTCAGCCCCCCGGGAATAGTCGATATCAGGCCGAACGACGGCCGAACGCCGTGACCACCTTCTTGGCGACGATCCACGCCACGGGAATGGCGATCACGAAGCCGGCGATCGCCAGCCCGATAAGCATGATCCTGTTGTCCGTCGGCTCGTTGGCGTTGCCGATCGCCAGGCCGGCGGTGAACAGGATGCCCGCCAGGGTCGGCGCAATCACAATCCATAACATCAATGCGATCTTGAACATTTCCCTCTCCGTTCGCTCCGGATATCCCCGTCATCACGACTTTTGAATAAAAAAACGATTTTGGATTTGATCTAACTCAAAGGGAGGCGGCCATCGGGACGATCCGTCGCAGCATTTTCCCGCAGATGGCGGAGTTCTATCGGCCGATTTTTTCCAGCAATGCCTCGCTGCCGGCGCGCAGGATCGAGGCGTCGCTGCCGAGCGCGATCAGCCGGTAGCCGAGGTCCATCGCCGTGCCCGCATGGCCCACATTGGAGCAGAAGATGCCGGCGATCTTGCCGCTGTCGCGGACCCGCTCGGCGATCTCGCCCGTCACCATCATCACCCGCTCGCCGGTCGGATCGAGCGCGGCACCGTCGGAAAGCGCGATGGACAGGTCCGACGGGCCGACGAAGACGCCGTCGATGCCGGCAACGCCGAGGATGGCCTCAAGCTCCGCCACGCCTTCCCGGCTCTCGATCATGGCAAGCGCCAGCGTCTGCCGGTTGGCCGTGGCGAGATAGGCATCGGGGTCGGAGCCGCCGGCGATCGCCATCGCCCGGTGCGGCCCCCAGCTCCGGCTGCCGACCGGGGCGAGCTTCATGAAGTCGGCGAATTTTCGGGCGTCCTCATAGGAATTGATCATCGGCGCGATAACCGCCGCGGCGCCGAAATCGAGCGCCCGGCTGGTCGCCGCAAAATCACCGACGGGCACCCTGACGATCGCCGGCTTGCCGGCGAGCCGGATCGCGGCGATCCCCCGATGCACCGATTCCATGGTGTGGAAGCCGTGCTGCATGTCGAGGGTGACCGCATCGTAGCCGGCTCGCGCCATGGTTTCCGCCACCAGCGGCTCCGGCAGCGACGACCATCCCGTGATGACCGTTTCGCCCGCCCGCAGGGTCTCGCCAAGTGAGGAGATGATATCGGTCATGGTGCCACCCTTCGAAAAATGCGGGCTATCGGCCCGCCTTGGGGCGCGAGTATAGAACGGGCGGCGGGAAAAAGGGGACGGCCGCGGCGCGACATCGGCGCCCGGCCGGCACCGGACGGCCGCCAGAGGGCGCCGAAAAGCGGTATTCAGACTTCCGAATTGATCTGCTGCATGGCGACAACCATGAGTTCGTTCATGGTGCGGCGGATCTGGTGCTCGGACTGCGCGACGCCGGCGGCCTCGAAATCGCCGTGGATCTTGCGATAGACGTCTTCCTCGCCCGGTTCCTCGAAATCGGCCCTGACGACTTCCTTAGCGTATTCGTCGGCCTCATCGCCACTCTTGCCGAGCTTTTCGGCCGCCCACAGGCCGAGCAGCTTGTTCCGCCGGGCGATCGCCCGGAAGCGTAATTCCTCGTCATGGGCGAATTTCTTCTCGAACGCTTCTTCGCGTTTGTCGAAAGTCGTCATCCGAGGCGTCTCCCTTCAACGGCCTTATTACGTGTTGTTCTACTGCGGTCGCCGATGCCTCTTGCATATCCATCACATTCGCATAAATCAACGCTTGAGGACCGAAACGCCCGGCTTTTTGCCATTGGCGATTCGCAGTGATTGTGCATTTCCTCAGGATCGGTTAGGTTCCGCCCTCGTTTCGCAAGGGCCGACCGATTCCAAAGCAGCCGGTATCGCTCGAATGGAGGGCGCGCCGGGCAAAAGGTCCGTCGCCCGCCCGAACGGACATCCAACACAACTCTGGCCAAGACAACTCTGGTAACAACGCATGAACCGTCGCCGCCGCATATACGAAGGCAAGGCCAAGATCCTTTATGAGGGTCCGGAGCCGGGCACGCTGATCCAGCATTTCAAGGACGACGCCACCGCCTTCAACAAGAAGAAGCATGACATCATCGACGGCAAGGGCGTGCTCAACAACCGGATCTCGGAGTTCGTCTTCAATCACTTGAACGAGATGGGCATCCCGACCCACTTCCTGCGTCGCCTCAACATGCGCGAGCAACTCATCCGCGAAGTTGAGATCATTCCGCTGGAAGTGGTGGTGCGGAACGTTGCCGCAGGCTCGCTGTCCAAGCGCCTCGGCATCGAGGAAGGCACGCAGCTCCCGCGCTCCATCATCGAGTTCTATTACAAGAACGACGAGCTCGACGACCCGATGGTCACCGAGGAGCACATCACCGCCTTCGGCTGGGCCAACCCGCAGGAGATCGACGACATCATGGCGCTCGCCATCCGCGTCAACGACTTCCTGTCCGGCCTCTTCCTCGGCGTCGGCATCCGCCTCGTCGACTTCAAGATCGAGTGCGGCCGGCTGTGGGAAGGCGACATGATGCGGATCGTCGTCGCCGACGAGATTTCCCCCGATTCCTGCCGCCTGTGGGATATCGAGACCGAGGAAAAGCTCGACAAGGACCGCTTCCGGCGCGACCTTGGCGGCATGCTCGAGGCCTATCAGGACGTCGCCCGCCGCCTCGGCATCCTCAACGACAACGAGCGGCCGCTGAACGGCGGCCCCCGCTTGGTTCAATAAAAGCCTCGTTCAGCAGCTCTCCCAGGAAACAATGAAGCCGGCGAAACGGACATGAAAGCGCGCATCACCGTCACCCTGAAAAACGGCGTCCTCGATCCCCAGGGCAAAGCCATCGAAAAGGCGCTCGCCGCCCTCGACTTCTCCGGCGTCGACGAGGTCCGCCAGGGCAAGGTGATCGACATCGAGCTTGCCGAGACCGACCCGAAAAAGGCCGAGGCCGCGCTGTCGGAGATGTGCGAGAAGCTGCTCGCCAATACGGTGATCGAGAACTACGCCGTCGAGATCCGTTAGGCTGAAGCCGGGAGGCCCGGAATGACCGAAGAGACCCCGCAAGCCGGCACCGCGTCGCAGGACGCCGGCGCCGCCATCCGCTTCCTGGCGATCAAGGCGGCGATCTTCATCGGCATCCCGATCGTCGCCTCGGTCATCGCCGTCGTGGTGATGCTCTAGCGTTCTAGAACCAGCTTCTGCGCCGCTCGACCGGACCGCTGCTGCGCGGCGGAGCGTTCCGTACGCGGTCGCGGAACGCCGCCACCGGATCCTGGCCGGCCCGCCCTTTCATAGCCCCCGCATCGCCGGCAAGCCGCGTCCGTGGTTCGTCTTTCGGCGGGGACTGCCGGACATCGCGGGCGCGCTTGACGACGCCGCGTGCCGGCGACGGCGCGCCGACGAGCCGCCGGCGCCAGCGTCCGGCGCCATAGGCAACGGCAAACAGCAGCAGCGGCACCATCACCGAGCCAGACGCAACGTGCCAGTAGTTGGTCTGGCGCTTGACGAACCGTTCCGGGTTGTCCGGGTCGTAAGCGATCGGCAACTTGTCGCCGATGGCGACCCTGCCATGCGCCACCTTGTATTGCCGGACCTCCAGGCCCTGGAACGAGCCGTCGTCCAGCGGATATCGGATCGTCAGCACCGGTACGACCTGCCGGGACGCCACCTTGTCGCGCCGCAACTCGCAGACCGCCTCGTCGAGCAGCCGGTCCGGCGCGCCGTTCCGTCCCCTCACCAGGCACTGCCGCGTCTTGGCGAGCACTTCAGCTTCCGCCCATCGCCAGTCGGACGCCAGGCCCGTCGCCTCCACGCCCTTGGTGACGATCGCCACCGTGATCATGACGCCGGCAATGAAGAAGACCGCGCTGACGACACCCAGCACCGATGAAAGCCCGAACTTGCCGACAAGGCCGAAGCGGTGCATCAGCCGGTCGAAGGGGTGCTCGTGTTGCGGCGCCGGAGGCGTGCGCGCCTCGGGGTCTGAGGCCGCATCCCGCTCCGCTTCGGCGACGTCCCTCAAGGCCGCGTTGAGGACGAAGCGCAGCACGAAGAGGACGACCGCAAGGCCGACGCCGCCGCTCACCATGCCGCGCCAGAAAAGGATGAGATCGGCGAGGATCAGGACCGGCATCAGGAAGGAGAGCATGCGCACCAAAGGCGACTTCTTCGGGCTTTCTGCGCCCTCGATCTCCCTGGCGTCGATCAGCGGCCTCAGGACGTTCAGGATCATGTGGTCATCCTCCGCCCGAAGCCGCCGCCCGGCTCCGGCGCGTGGGAGCGCGGCGCCGCATTGCGCGGGGGTCGTTGTGCCCCATCGCCATGCCGTGGCGCCTCCGGCACGTCGGCAAAGCCGGCATCCTTTGCCATCCTGGTGATCGCCAGCGACAGATACACTTTCGTCGCCTTGTCCTCGAACGCCTCCGCCTGACGCTTTTCAAAGCGCTTCAGGACCGGCCGGCAGATCAGGCCGACGACGAAGAAGCCGGTCGAGATCGCCAGGAACCACAAGAGCGAGCGCATCAGGCCGGCGTCCGGCGCGATGCTGACCGAAGCGGGTCGGCTCTCGGGGTACTGCACCCGGATCTGCCCGCCGACGCCGGGAAATTTCTCGATGTCGCGCCGGGTCGTCTTCTTGGCGGTCCGCATGGCACCGTCGCCGGCCGTATAGGCAAAACCCACCTCCGTGCGCCGCGTCGTCTTCCAACGAACCTGCGGCAGCTTCGCCATTTCCGCCACCGCATCGGCGCAGTCGACCGTTCGGGCAACCGAGGAAAACGTGCCCTTCTTGTAGGAAATATCGCAGACTTCGCGGATCCCCGTCACCGTCGCCATGGTCGAGACGGAGGCGCTCTCGCCGTAGGAGATGATGCCGTAGCCGATGCCGGCGGCCAGCATCAGCGCCCCGCCGACGTAAAGGCCGAACGTGCCGAAGAAGGCGAGCGGCATCGCCACCAGCGCCTTGCCGAGCCGGGAGCCGAGGCTGTCTGTCGAGCGTGCCTTCTTCACCGCCTCCACCGCCAGCTTCTCCTCGTCGGTCAGGAACCAGAAGGCGGCCTTCCGCAACAGCCAGGCGCCGGCGAGGATGAGGGCGCCGAGGCCGGTCAGCTCCGCAAGGCCGCGGAACCATTTCCAGGTCGGCCCGCCGACGGCGACGTCGGGCCGCGCCGGCCGGTAATAGACCGTCAGCTTCTCGCCGACGGCAACGCTGTCGCGGTGCAGCGCCGTCAGCGCGAAATCGTCGATGACGAGCTTGCCGCCGCCGGGCCGGTAGACCAGCGTTGCAAAAGAAACCTTGCCGACTTTCCAGTTGAGATCCGGGGCCTTTGCCTTGATCGCGCCGACCTCGCCGCAGTCGACGACGCTCTTCTTGCGGTCGTATTTGCCGACCTTGTAGGACATCGCGCACTTGACTGTGACAGCCTGAACCGTTGCGGTGGCCGTCGGCAGCCGCAGCCAGTCGGAGGTCTCCATGATGCCGATGAAGAGGCTCGCAAGGACGACGATGGCGCCAACGACGTTCAGCGAGTTGGAGAGCGATCGCAGGGACCGGAACAGTCTTCGGCGCATCTTGGGAAATCCGCGGGGAGAACGACCTTGCCGCCACCCTACCCCGGCCCGTGCAACACCGGATTAACCTGCCGCCGCCGATTGTACACGTGGTTGCCAAGTTCTTTCCGGCACTGCGGTATTTCGAAAGGAACGACGCCGACCCATGTCCTGCCTGAAGCTCTACGAGCCGATCAACACCCTGAAGGCCATCGGCGACGATATCTGGATCGTCGACGGCCCGAAGATCGACTTCAAGCTCTACGGCCTGAAGCTCCCCTTCCCGACCCGCATGACCGTCATCCGCCTTGCCGGGAACAAGCTGTGGGTCCACTCGCCGACCGAGCTGACGCCGGCCCTGAAGGCCGAGATCGAGGCCATCGGCGAGGTCGCCTACCTCATTGCCCCGAACCGCATCCACTACTGGTGGGTCGCCGACTGGAAGGCCGCCTGGCCGGCCGCGGAGGTGCATGTGGCGCCGAAGGTCAAGGAGCACAGCGGCGGCCGGATCAATGCGGTCGAGGCCGAGCTGGGACCAGAGGCGCCCGCCGCCTGGCGGGACGGCATCGAGCAGGTGCTGGTGCCGGGCTCCTTCATGGCCGAGGCTGTGTTCTTCCACCGCGCCTCACGCACCGTCATCCTCACCGACCTCATCGAGAATTTCGAGCTCGACCGCATCACCTGTTTCTGGCTGCGCTGGCTCATTCGCCTTGCCGGCATCCACCACCCGCACGGCAGGGTGCCGCCTGACCTGCGCCAGACCTTCCGGCTGCAGGGCGATGAGGTCAGGATAGCGGTGGAAAAGATTCTCGCCTGGCCGGCGGAAAAGGTGGTCCTTGCGCACGGCAAATGGTATCGCGAGAACGGCGCCGCCGAACTTGCCCGTGCCTTCCAATGGGCGCTGTGAGCGCGCCGGAGACCAACCCGGAGACCGCCCCATGAAATCCGCCGTCATCGTCTTTCCCGGCTCCAACCGCGACCGCGACATGATGGACGCGCTGACCTGGATCACCGGCACGCCGCCGGTCTCGGTCTGGTACGCCGAGGACAAGGTCCCCGACGTCGACCTGGTGGTCCTTCCCGGCGGCTTTTCCTATGGCGACTATCTGCGCTCCGGGGCGATCGCCGCGCGCGCGCCGGTGATGCCGGACATCATCGCCAAGGCCGATGCCGGCGTGCCCGTCCTCGGCGTCTGCAACGGCTTCCAGATCCTCACCGAAGCCGGCCTGCTGCCCGGCGCCCTGATGCGCAACCGCGGCCTCACTTTCGTCTGCCGCGAGGTCAACCTGAAGATCGACAACGCGGAGACGCTGTTCACCCGCGCCTACGAGCCCGGCCAGGTCATCCGCTGCCCGGTCGCCCACCACGACGGCAACTATTTCGCCGATACGGAGACCCTCGACCGGCTTGAGGGCGAGAACCGCATTGTCTTTCGCTACGCGGACGCCGACGGCGGCATCACCGATGCGGCCAACCCGAACGGCTCCCAGCGCAACATCGCCGGCATCCTCAACGAGGCCGGCAACGTGCTCGGCATGATGCCCCATCCGGAGAACCTCGTCGCCCCGCATCAGGGCGGCACCGACGGCCGCGCGCTGTTCGCCAGCCTCGTGGAAGCGGTTGCGGCCTGAGGCGCGATACGACTATCGAGAAACCGCAATTAACCGGGCGAAAACCATAGTATTTATCGGTTAATTCAGCCCTCTCTGTCAGGATTGCGTCGGACAGGGAGACTTGAATGACGACTTCCGGGGCGGCAACGCCAAACCGCAACCTCGTAAGGCTGATCTATGCGGCCAGCGCGCTGATCGTGCTGCTGTTCGCGGCCTCCAACATATTCGTCCTGCACCAGGCCGGAACGATCGCCGAGGACCTGCGGCGCACGGCCGAGGAAAATCTCGTCAAGAACGAGATCCACCGGCAACTGGAACTCCTCGCCCACGACCAGTCTCAGATCTCCCATTGGGACAAGACCGTCGAGGCGCTGGACACGGACGACATGAACGGTTTCGTCGAGGACGAGATCACCGATTGGCTGTGGGACGATTTCGGCATCCATACGACGGTCATCGTTGCCGTCGACGGGACGCCGCGGGTCACCGTTATCCGCCAGCAGCGCGTACACCCGGACGCCGGTGCGGAACTCGTTGCCGCCAACCGGGACCTCATCGAGACCACCCGCGCCCGCTACATGGCGACGCGGCAGCGGCGGGGCAACGGCTATTTCGTTGTCGACCATCCGGTCCGGTCCGACCGGCCGCTCTATGTCGCCGACCTCCGCAAGGCCCATGGCATGATCGGCGTGGTCGTCGCCCAGACCATCGTGCCGGACGACGACGCCGTCCTGCCCGAGGGCTACCCGCACATCCTGCTGACCTTCAAGCCATTCAACGAAAAGGTGTTTTCGGAGATCGAGCAAAAGCTCGGGCTGACCGGTTTCCGCATCGTCGAGGCCGGCACCGACCTCGGCGCGATCGAGGGCGAGAGGACCCGGCTGGCCATCCCGATCGTCGAGGGCGGCCAGATCTTCGAGGCCGTGTGGCAGCCGGCCGCGCCCGCAAAGACGATCTGGCACCGCGCCCTGCCCCACGCCACGATCCTGATGGCCGTCGTCGTGCTCATCCTCCTCATCATCGTCTGGCGTTATGCCCGCACCTTGCGCGCCCTGCAGGCGAGCGAGGAGGAAAACCGGCGCCTTGCCTTGCACGACGCCCTGACGGGCCTGCCCAACCGGCTGCAGTTCGACCAGGCGCTGGAGCAGATCGTCGATGCGGGCGCGGAAGACCGCTGCGCCATCCTTTGCCTCGACCTCGATCGCTTCAAGGCCGTCAACGACACCTACGGCCACCACGCCGGCGACACGGTAATCATCGCCATTGCTCGGCGTATCGCCGATTGCGTCGGCGCCAACGGCATGGCGGCCCGCACCGGCGGCGACGAGTTCATCATCCTGTTGCGCCAGAAGCTCGACCGCGACGACGTGCTGTGGCTCTGCGACAGCCTCATCGACAGCGTCTGCAAGCCCATCATCTTCGAGGGTGGCACGGCGAGCGTCGGCGCCAGCATCGGCGTTGCCTGGTGGCCGGACGACGCCCGCACCACCAAGACCGTCATCCGCAACGCCGACGAGGCGCTCTACCGGGCCAAGGAACGCGGACGCGGCCGCACCGTCTGCGCCGATGAACTGCGCGAGGAGGCGAACCGTCCGCGAAAGGTCCTGACGCCCGCCACCCGTCTGGCTTAGAACCGGAAAGCGTCACCGGTCGTCGGCAGGCCTTTGCGGCTTGCCGGCCCCCTCGATCGCCGGTAGCACGGCACCGGCGACGGCTTCCTTCTGTTCCGTCGTCAGCGGGTGGGCGTCCTCGCCGCGGTCGTCGGCGAGCCGCACCGTCACCTCGCGGTGGGCGAACTTGATGCCGTTTTCCTCGAAAACCTCGCGGATCCGCGAGTAGACCTTGCGCTTGACCAGGAACTGGTCGCCCGGCTTGGTCATGAACTTGACCCGGATGATCATTGCCGAGTCCTCCATGACGTTGACGCCCTGGGACTTCAGCGGCTGCAGGAAGAAGTGGCCGATCTCCGGGTCTTTCAGGAGCTCCTGGCCGAGCTCCTTGATCAGCTTGCGGACCTTTTCCACGTCGGTGTCGTAGGTCACCCGGAGCGGCAGCTTCATCAGCACCCAGTCTCTGGAATAGTTGGTGAGCTGCTTGATCTCGCCGAACGGCACCGTGTTGAGCGGACCGTTGTGGTGGCGGAGCTGGAACGAGCGGATCGAGATCTTCTCCACGATCCCCTTCACAGACCCGATGTCGATGTACTCGCCCTTGCGGAACGCATCGTCGATCAGGAAGAAGGCGCCGGAAAAGATGTCCCGGACCAGCGTCTGCGCCCCGAAGCCGACGGCAAGGCCGACGACGCCGGCGCCGGCAAAGAGCGGCCCGATGTCGACGCCGAGTTCGGACAGCACGATCATCGCCGCAATGACGACGATGGAAACCAGCAGGAAATTGCGAAACAGCGGCAACAGCGTCGCCAGCCTCGAGCCGCCATGGCCGCCGATCTCGCCGGCGACGGCCGCCACTCCCGGTTCCTCCTTGGCGATCTCGTGGTCGATCCAGATCGCCGCCGCCCGATAGACCAGATAGGCGACGAAGACGGCGATGGAGAGTTCCACCAGCCGGTTGCCCCAGCCGCTGTCGTCGACGAAATCCAGCTCCCAGATCTCGGCGACGACGGCAAAGGCGCCGATCACGACGAGGATCATCGCGCCGTGCTCGATCAACCCCTTGAAGCCGGCGCGCAGATCCGGGATTTCGGCCGCGTCGTCCTGCACAGCGTCATCATCGCCGACCTCCGTCGGCGCAGGCGCGGCCTCGGGCCGCTCCGGCAGGAAGCGGTCGATGATGAGCAGGAACACTGCATAGAGCGCGACGGCCCCGACCGCGGCATAGATCGGCGCCGCCACCAGGCCGTCGGCCGACGGAAGGCCGAGCAGGAGGCGCACCGAGCGGGCGAACCATGCGACCGCGATATAGAGGATGGCGATCAGGTACCAGTGGCGGGCGACCACCGACAGAAGCGTGGCCCCACCGCCCTCGACCGCAGCCGGATAGAGCGCCCCGGCAACGGTGCGCCGGTGGACGACGGCAAGGATGCAAAGGACGACGGCCGAGGCCAGCGTGGTTGCGATGACGACGAGCTTCAGGGCGTTTGCGTCGATGCCGAGCACCGCGACCCAGCGCCCGAACGCAACCGCGGCGACGACCAGCACGGTGGCGATCATGGCATCGCGGTAGAGCCGGCGCGCCGCCGCCTCCGTCAGCCGCGGCGTGCGGTAGGCCGGCCGGTCCGGAACGATGAGGTTATAGAGGACCACATGGGCGACCAGGACGACGGTCGCGCCAAGCACCGCGGTCTCCGCCGTCACCCGCGTCGCCTCGTCGGCACCTGCGGCAAAGGAGGCGATGACGATGGCAACACCGAAGAAGAAGGCGACGGCGACGGCCATCCAGGCGGCCCGGGCGAGCAGGTAGCCGACCCGTTCGGACCGGCGGCGCGGCGTCTCCGCAAAGTGCCGCAGGAACTGCCGCCGGCCCCAGCGGTCGAGCAGCCGCCGCAACAGCTCACCGACGGCAATGGCGATCGCCGCGACGATAAGGGCGTGCGGCAGCCATCGCCTTGTCTCCGTCGAACCGGCCCGCTCCACGGTCCGCGCAATGCTTGCCGAAAGCCCGCCCGTCTCGGCGACGATGCGCTGCATTTCGCGCCGCGCCGCCTCGAATTGCGTCGCCAGTCCCGCCCGCTCGGCCTTTGCCGCGGTCGCCGCGGCGCTCTCGGCCTTCGGCTCCACGACGATGACGGTGGCGCCGCTCTGGCGTGCCTTTTCCAGCACCGGCGCCAGCGCCTTGGCGAGATCGGACGAGCCCTCCGCGGCAAGCGCCGGGAAGGCGGTAAAAAGGCAGATGACCAGGATACCGAGTGCCCCGGCAAGGCGCACAGCGCGCGGCCAATCGTGCTGCACAGGGCGCCGCCCAAGGAGCTGCAATGACGACATCTGACGGACTCCCCCCGCTTCCCTCAGCAACTGGTGTCGTGATTCCGCCCGTTATAGCATCGAACTGTCGCCCATGCCCTCTCAGCGCGGCCGGCCCCCGGCCCCGCTCCGTTTCGCAAACGCGGAAAAAAGCCGCCCGGCGGCCGCCGGCCCTGTGGCGCTTGGGGCGGCAACGGTGGTAAACGACAAGGGTCCTTCTCCCTCCAATCGACGACGGCCATGATTCCCAACGAACCCGCCATCACGCCCGAACTGATCGCCGAGCACGGCCTGAAGCCGGACGAGTACCAGCGCATCCTCGACCTCATCGGCCGCGAGCCGACGATCACCGAGCTCGGCATCTTTTCCGCGATGTGGAACGAGCACTGCTCCTACAAGAGCTCCAAGAAATGGCTGCGCACCCTGCCGACGGCGGGTGAGCGCGTCATCTGCGGCCCGGGCGAGAACGCCGGCATCGTCGATATCGGCGACGGTCAGGCCGTGGTCTTCAAGATGGAGAGCCACAACCACCCGAGCTACATCGAGCCATACCAGGGCGCGACCACCGGCGTCGGCGGCATCCTGCGCGACGTCTTCACCATGGGCGCCCGGCCGGTCGCGACGCTCGATGCCATCCGCTTCGGCTCGCCCGAGACCCCCAAGACCCGGCACCTGATCTCCGGCGTCGTTGCCGGCATCGGCGGCTACGGCAACTCCTTCGGCGTGCCCAATGTCGGCGGCGAGGTCGAGTTCCACCCGCGCTACAACGGCAACAACCTCGTCAACGCCATGGCCGTCGGCATCGCCGATGCGGACAAGATCTTCTATTCCAAGGCCTCCGGCGTCGGCATGCCGGTGGTCTATCTCGGCTCCAAGACCGGCCGCGACGGCATCCACGGCGCCTCCATGGCCTCGGCCGAATTCGACGAGAATTCCGACGAGAAGCGCCCGACCGTCCAGGTCGGCGACCCGTTCGCCGAAAAGCTCTTGCTGGAAGCCTGCCTGGAGCTGATGGCGTCGGGCGCCGTCATCGCGATCCAGGACATGGGCGCGGCCGGCCTCACCTGCTCGGCCGTGGAAATGGGTGCCAAGGGCGACCTCGGCATCGATCTCGACCTCGACGCGGTGCCCTGCCGCGAGGAGCAAATGTCGGCCTATGAGATGATGCTCTCGGAAAGCCAGGAGCGCATGCTGATGGTGCTGCGCCCGGACATGCGCGAGGAAGCCGAGGCGATCTTCGTCAAATGGGGCCTCGATTTCGCGGTCGTCGGATCGACCACCGACAGCAAGCGCTTCGTCGTCAGGCACCAGGGCGACGTCATGGCCGACCTGCCGATCAAGGAGCTCGGCGACGAGGCACCGGAATACGACCGGCCGTGGGTGGAGACGCCGAAACCCGCCCCCCTCGACCCGTCGAGCGTGCCTGCGCCGAACGACCTTGCCGGTATCCTCCTCGATCTCATCGGCTCGCCGAACCTGTCGTCCCGGCGCTGGGTCTGGGAGCAGTACGACCACCTGATCCTCGGCGGCACGGTCCAGAAACCCGGCGGCGATGCCGGCGTCATCAAGCTTTCCGGCACCGACAAGGGCCTCGCCATGTCCGTCGACGTCACCCCGCGCTATTGCGAGGCCGACCCCTTCGAGGGCGGTAAGCAGGCGGTGGCCGAGGCCTGGCGCAACATCACAGCCGTCGGCGGCGAGCCGCTCGCCGTCACCGACAACCTCAATTTCGGTAATCCGGAGCGGCCCGAGACGATGGGCCAGCTCGTCGGCTGCATCAAGGGCATCGGCGAGGCCTGCACGGCCCTTTCCTTCCCCGTCGTCTCAGGCAACGTCTCGCTCTACAACGAGACCCAAGGCAAGGCGATCCTGCCGACGCCGGCCATCGGCGGCGTCGGCCTCCTGCCGGACGTCAACAAGATGGCCACCCTCGCCTTCAAGGACGAGGACGACGCGATCCTCCTCATCGGCGGCCACGGCACCCATCTCGGCCAGTCCGTGTTCCTGCGCGACGTCCACGGCCGCGAGGAAGGCGCCCCGCCGCCGGTCGATCTTGGCGTGGAAAAGCGCAACGGCGACTTCGTGCGCACCGCGATCCGCGCCGGCCGGCTGACGGCCTGCCACGACATCTCAGACGGCGGCCTTGCCATTGCGCTCGTCGAAATGGCGATGGCCGGCGGCCTCGGCTGCTCGGTCAGCGTCCCTGGCCCGGCCCATGTCGCGCTCTTTGCCGAGGACCAGGCGCGCTACGTCGTCACCTGCAAGGCGGCGGACGCTATCGCCTTGATCCGCGATGCCGAGGCGGCCGGAATTCCGGTCGCCGAACTCGGCACCGTTGGCGGCAGCGACATCGATCTTGGCGACGGCGCCGCCATTTCCGTTGCAAAACTCAAGGAACGCCACGAGAATTGGTTTCCGGAATATATGGCCGGCGAATAACGCGGCCGATGACAATAAGAACGGCGCCAGAAGGAGAACGACAGTCATGGCAATGGATGCGGGTGCGATCGAAGACATGATACGGGAAGCCTTTCCCGACGCCCGGATCGAGATTCGCGATCTCGCCGGAGACGGCGACCACTTTGCCGCCGTCGTCGTTTCCGAGGCGTTCCGCGGCAAGAGCCGTGTCCAGCAGCACCAGATGGTCTATGAGGCGCTGCAGGGCAATATGGGCGGCCAGCTCCACGCATTGGCCCTGCAGACGAGCGCGCCCGATTGAGCCGGACGTTTTTTCAAGGCTCTGACGACGCCAAATCCGCCAACGACTAGGGACGACCGGCTGGAATTTGCCTGCCGCGCCCTATGTGACTAGCATCGGGTCAATTGCACCCCTTGGAATTCCAACCCCACGCTTCGCGGCCTTGACCCGCGACAACGAGGAGAAATCGAATGAGTGGCATTTCCGACTGGATCAAGCACGAGGTCGACAGCAATGACGTCGTCCTGTTCATGAAGGGCACCCCGACCTTCCCGCAATGCGGGTTCTCCGGTCAGGTCGTGCAGATCCTTGAGTATCTCGGCGCCGAGTACAAGGGCATCAACGTGCTGGACTCCGACGACCTCAGGAACGGCATCAAGGAATATTCCAACTGGCCGACGATCCCGCAGCTCTATGTGAAGGGCGAATTCGTCGGCGGCTGCGACATCGTCCGCGAGATGTTCCAGGCCGGCGAGCTGCAGGCCCACATGAAGGAAAAGGGCCTCAACGTCCGCGAGACCCAGGCCTCCTGATCCGCGCCTGACGGATCCCGGCCGCCCGCCCGGAAAAACGGACAAGACGGAAAAAGCCACGTGCCCGGAGCGCGTGGCTTTTTTGCTGCCGGGCACATCGAAGACGATGGCGCGCGCAACAGAAAACGGGCCGCGGCGATACCGCGGCCCGTTTTTAAATTCGCAAATATATTCGGCGCTTAGCGCGAATAGAACTCGATGACGAGGTTCGGTTCCATCATCACCTGATAGGGCACGTCGGCAAGCTGCGGAATGCTGACGAACGTCGCCGTGACCTTGTTGTGGTCGGCGTCGATGTAGTCCGGCACGTCGCGCTCGGCGAGCTGCATGGCTTCCAGCACCATGATCGTCTGCTTGGAGCGGTCGCGCACCTCGATAGTGTCGCCCGGCTTGCAGCGGTAGCTCGGGATGTTGACCTTGCGACCGTTGACCTTGATGTGGCCGTGATTGATGAACTGGCGCGCGGCGAACACCGTCGGCACGAACTTGGCGCGGTAGACGATGGCGTCGAGCCGGCTTTCCAGAAGGCCGATCAGGTTCTCCGAGGTATCGCCCTTCAGCCGGGTCGCCTCGTCGTAGATGCGGCGGAACTGCTTCTCGGAGATGTTGCCGTAATAGCCCTTCAGCTTCTGCTTGGCGCGCAGCTGCACGCCGAAGTCGGAGAGCTTGCCGCGGCGGCGCTGGCCGTGCTGGCCGGGGCCGTATTCGCGGCGGTTGACGGGGCTCTTCGGGCGGCCCCAGATGTTCTCGCCAAGGCGGCGGTCGATCTTGTACTTGGCGGAATGGCGCTTGGACATCGCGGATCCTTAAATCACGTTTCGGGTCAGGATACACGCCCTCCTCTGCCCTGGTCTCCCAGGGCCGACAGGAACCCGGCGATGCGCTCGCCCGAAGCCGCCATGCGGCAAAGGTTCCACGGGTGCGTGAAAAAGCTGAACGGGCCCTGACGGACCCGCTCGGCGAGGCGTTGATTACAGCAACCGCGGACGCCTGTCAAACGGCGCCGCACGGGGAACAGCGGCCGATGCGGCCCCTTGCCGGGCGCTTCCCGGCCCCGGGACCGATGCCAAGTGTCATCGAATGTTCATACTGGGGCAACCAATTCGAAACCGGACCCCTGATAGACACTGTATAAATCAACAGCGCATATCCGGAATTTTTACAAGGGCTTATTGACCGACGGGATCCCGGAACGGCCGGGACCGGGGATGGGGGAAAATGGCACAATTGCGCCTCGGCTGGACCACGGACGTTCCTGAAAAGACCTTTTTGGCACCGGGCGAGGCCGAACGGCTCGCCCGCCTGGAAACCCTCAGGTTGGAGACGATCCTTGCCATCGTCGACTACGCCGTCCACCCGATCGTCGACATCAATTCCGGCGTCGTCTACGCCTATGAAGGCCTCCTCAGGAACCACGACAAGCTGGCCTTTGAGACCATCGGCGAGCTCTTCGACTTCGCCTACCAGCACGACTTCCTCGCCGCCTTCGAGACGGCGCTGTTCGAAAAGCTGCTCGACAAGTTCATCCAGCTCCCGACCGGCGTCGACCACAACCTGTTCATCAATCTCGACGGCCGCGACATCGTCGGCGCCGACGACCCGCGCGGCGCCCTCCTCGACATGGCCCGCAAGCGCGGCATCGAGCCCTCGTGCCTGTGCTTCGAGATCGCCGAGAGCCACAAGGGCTACATGCGCCCGGCCTTCAAGGAGTTCATCCAGAAGGTCCGCGCCAAGGGCATGCGCATTGCCGTCGACGACTTCGGCCGCGATTTCTCCGGCTACCACCTGATGTACGAATACGAGCCGGATTTCGTTAAGATCGACCGGTTCTTCGTCCAGGGCGTCGACACCAGCCACAGAAAGCGCCTGTTCGTCTCCACCATCACCCACCTTGCCCATGTCATGGGCGCGCGCGTCGTCGCCGAGGGCGTTGAGACCAAGGGGGAACTGGCCGTCTGCCGCGACATAAGCTGCGATTTCCTGCAAGGCTTCCTGGTCGCAAGGCCGTTCACGGACCCGCAGCGCGCCCGGCCGTTCTATGCGTTCCTGTCCGACCAGCGCGCCGACAGCGACAGCGACCGCAATCTGCTGGTGCGCGGCGAGATCCTGCGCATTCCGCCGATCGAGGTCGAGACGCCGCTGGAGACCGTGCTGTCGCGGTTCCGCATGTACCGGGAGTTCGACTACTTCCCGGTCATCAACAAGAACGGCGAGCCGCTCGGCATCATCCACGAGAACAGCCTGAAGTCCTACACCTATTCCCGCTTCGGCTTTTCGCTTCTGAACAATGCCGGCCTCGACATCAACCTGCGCCAGTTCGTCTCCAAGAGCCCGATCGCCGACATCAACGCCGACCCGGAGCAGATCCTCGACATCTTCGCCGGCGTCCTCAATTCCATGGGCGTCACCATCGTCGACGGCAGCCGCTATGTGGGGTTCCTCACCAACACCGCGCTGCTGAAGATGATCAACGAAAAGCGCCTGCGCCAGGCCCAGGACCAGAACCCGCTGTCGCGCCTGCCGGGCAACGGCTCCATCAACACCTTCATCGCCCATATCAGTGCCCACGTCGCCGAGCCGCGCAGCATCTGCTACATCGACTTCGACAACTTCAAGCCGTTCAACGACCACTACGGTTTTCATATCGGCGACCGGGCGATCATGATGTTCGCCGACCTGATGCGGAAGCATCTCGGCCGCCGCGGCGTCTTCCTCGGGCATATCGGCGGCGACGACTTCTTCGTCGGCCATATCGGCTCCGGCTTTGCCGAAACGATTACCGAAATCGCCACCCTGAAGGCCACGTTCCGGCGCGACGTGGAAAGCCTTTACTGCCCCGAGGACCGCAGCCGCGGCCACATCCGGGGCCGCGACCGCCAGGGCAACGAGGCCTGCTTCCCGCTCCTGGACTGCAGCGTCGCGGTATTGCACCTGGAGGCCGGCACCGGCGTCGACGGCCCGGAACGGGTCGCCCACGAGACGACGCTGCTAAAGCGCGAGGCAAAGGCGTCTCCGGTCGGCCTTTCCGTCTCCCGGCTCGAACAGCAGGACGGCAATGTCCTCGTTCACCGCGTCGACATGGCCAATGCCCTGTCGAGAATGCCGGAGATGTCCGGCGGCGCCTGACGCCCGGACGTAAAGACGAACTCCGCGATTGGTCCGACGGCAGACCCCCCGCAGCCGTCGTCACCGTGCGCGCCGAGCACCACGCCGAGCTGCCGGGCGATCGCGCCGGCGGGATTGAGGAACGCCACCGGCCATGGGGCCACCTCGGCCATCAGATCGGCCAGGAACGGATAGTGGGTGCAGGCGAGCACGACGATGTCGGTGCGTGCGCCATCCCGCTCGGCAAAGCACGGCGCGATTTCGGCCCGAAGCGCATCCATATCGACTGGCCGGCCGGCGAGCCGGTCCTCGGCAAGGGCGGCCAGATGCACCGCGCCGACCAGCGTGACCTTTGCCGCCGGCGCAAACTGCGCGATGAGGTCGAAGGTGTAGTCCCGGCGCACCGTGACCGGCGTCGCCAGCACGCTGAACAGGCCCGATTTCGTGCGCTCGGCCGCCATCTTGATCGCCGGCACCGTGCCGACGAAGGAAATGGCGTGCCGCGCCCGGAGATCGGCGAGCACCAGGGTGGAGGCGGTGTTGCAGGCGATCACCACGGCATCGGGCCGGTAGCGCGCGATGAAATCCCCCAGGAGGTCGACGATGTGGGTCCGGAGCGCCTCCTCCTCCCAGTCGCCGAAGGGAAACGCCGCATCGTCGGCGATGTAGACGATCTCCACGTCCGGCAATTGCGCGACGATCTCGCGGACGACGGAAAAGCCGCCGAAGCCGGAATCGAAGACCAGCACCCGCCGGCTCACGCCCCGGCCTCCGTCTCGCCATCATCGGCGGGCGGTGCGACAACGCCCTTGCGGGCGCGCCGGCGCGCGGCGATCTCCTCCGGCGTCAGCGGTCCGACCTCCAGCGCCGCGATGACGCCGCGCAGCGTCCGCACCTCCTGTTCGGTCAGGCTCGCCTTTTGCAGGATGCCGCGCAGGTTCCGCACCATCACCGGCCGCTTGTCGGCCGGCCGGAAGTAGTTGACCGAATCGAGCGCCGTCTCCAGGTGATCCATCAACCGCATCAGATCGTCCTTGGAGGCCGGCAGATCGGCGCCGTCGTCGAACGGAAGCACCCCGCCGAGCGTCGCCTTGCGCCATTCATAGGCCGTCACCAGCACCGCCTGCGCGACATTGAGCGAGGAAAAGGTCGGATCGACCGGCAGCGTCAGGATGGCATCGGCCAGCGCCACCTCGTCGTTGGTGAGGCCCCAGCGCTCGCGCCCGAACATGAGGCCCGTGGCAACGCCCTTTTCCATCAGCCCGGCCATGCTGGAAGCCGCCTCGTCGGGCCCGACCACCGGCTTGGTCATTTCCCGGGACCGCGCCGTCGTCGCATAGACCACGGCCAGGTCGGCGACGGCCTCTTCGGGCGTCGCGAACAGTTTGACGTTGTCGATGATGTGGTCGGCCCGGCTCGCCGCGGCCCGCGCCCGCTCGTTCGGCCAGCCGTCGCGCGGATTGACGAGGCGCATTTCGACAAGCCCGAAATTGGCCATCGCCCGCGCCGCCGCGCCGATGTTCTCGCCGAGCTGGGTTTCCACAAGGACGACGGCGGGGGGACGGCCGCCGGAAGGCGTTTCGGATTTGGACATGGAAAAGCGGTCTCGAGCGAAGGTCGGCGCCGCGCCCTTCGGCAGGGCGGCGCACGACGTATGGGAAACGGACGGTCGGCGGAACCTGCCGGCCGTTTGCGGCTCTTTAGAGGAATTCGCTGCGGTTTTGAACCATTGCCGACGCCAATGGACGCACCTCCCCCATTGCCGGAACCACGAAACCTCCGTGCCGTTAATATACCGGCACAACCAATGCGCGCTCGGCCGCCGGATGCGTGCCTGAGCCGCGAGCGAAAGAGGGAAACATCATGACCGATCTTGTCCCCACGTCGTCCGAGATCACCGAGACCCTTCACGACAACTGGGTCTGGTTCCTGATTCTCGGCATCGTCCTCATCATCGTCGGCATCTTCGCCGTCGCCGCACCGCTGGCCTCGTCCATCGCGGTTACCCTGGTGCTCGCCATCGCCCTCATCGTCGGCGGCGCGGCCCAGGCCATCCAGGCATTCCGGGTGCAATCGTCCGGCGCCTTCATCTGGCATCTTCTCGTCGCCATTGCCGCCATCCTCGGCGGCATCGCCATCTACATCCACCCGCTCATCGGCACCCTGGCGCTGACCCTCGTCGTCGCCGCGGTGTTCCTGATGCAGGGGATCTTCCAGTTGCTGCTGGCGCTGAACCTGCGCCGCCACAAGGGCTGGCTCTGGCTGCTCGCCTCGGGCGGCGTCTCGATCCTCGTCGCGCTGATGATCTTCACCGGCTTTCCGGCATCGGCCGCCTTCGTCCTCGGCATCCTCGCCGGCATCTCGATCGCCTTCAACGGCTGGAGCTACATCGCCATCGCCCTTGCGGCAAAAGACGCTGACCCCGTCGTCTGACAGGCGTCGCGATATCCCCGGCGCGGCGGGATACGGACCTGCCGCGCCGGCCTATCGTCATATGCGGCCAATTGAATATCGCCTCTAGTTCCAACGCCCATCTTTGCCATTGGCCCCCGCTTTGCTATAGGGGCGCGGAAAAGTCGCACATCCCCCCTTTGCCGGCACCGTGCCGTGCAGCCACCCGCAACCACGAGGTCCAACCGAAAATGGCGAAGATCAAGGTCGATAATCCGGTCGTCGAACTCGACGGCGACGAGATGACCCGCATCATCTGGCAGTTCATCAAGGAAAAGCTGATCCATCCCTATCTGGACATCGACCTGAAATACTACGACCTCGGCATCGAAGCCCGCGACGCCACCGACGACCAGATCACCGTCGATGCCGCCAACGCCATCAAGGAGCACGGCGTCGGCGTCAAATGCGCAACCATCACGCCCGACGAGGGCCGCGTCGAGGAATTCGGCCTGAAGCGCATGTACCGCTCGCCGAACGGCACCATCCGCAATATCCTCGGCGGCGTCATCTTCCGCGAGCCGATCATCATCCGGAACGTGCCGCGGCTGGTGCCGGGCTGGACCCAGCCGATCATCGTCGGCCGCCACGCCTATGGCGATCAGTACCGCGCCACCGACTTCCGCTTCCCCGGCAAGGGCAAGCTGACGATCAAGTTCGTCGGCGAGGACGGCAAGACCATCGAGCACGACGTGTTCGACGCGCCGAGCTCGGGCGTCGCCATGGCCATGTACAATCTCGACGAGTCGATCCGCGACTTCGCCAGGGCCTCCCTCAACTACGCCCTGATGCGCAAGGTGCCCTGCTACCTGTCGACCAAGAACACCATCCTCAAGGCCTATGACGGCCGCTTCAAGGACATCTTCCAGGAGGTCTACGAGGCCGAATTCGTCGACAAGTACAAGGAAGCGGAGATCTGGTACGAGCACCGGCTGATCGACGACATGGTCGCCGCCTCGCTGAAATGGTCCGGCGGCTATGTCTGGGCCTGCAAGAACTACGACGGCGACGTGCAGTCCGACACGGTGGCCCAGGGCTTCGGCTCGCTCGGCCTGATGACCTCGGTGCTGATGTCGCCGGACGGCAAGACCGTCGAGGCCGAGGCTGCGCACGGCACCGTCACCCGCCACTTCCGCCTGCACGAGCAGGGCAAGGCGACCTCGACCAACTCCATCGCCTCGATCTTCGCCTGGACCCGGGGCCTCGCCCACCGCGCCAAGCTCGACGACAACGCGGCGCTGAAGAATTTCGCTGAGACGCTGGAGCGGGTCTGCGTGGAAACGGTCGAGTCCGGCTCCATGACCAAGGACCTCGCCCTCCTCGTCGGCCCGGACCAGCAGTGGCTCTCCACCACCGCCTTCCTCGACAAGATCGACGAGAACCTGCAGAAGGCGATGGCCTGACGCCAGTGGGCGCAACGGCAGTCAAGGACAAGGCGCGCGGGCATCCCCCGCGCGC
>NZ_NPEV01000120.1 GCF_003258835.1 Rhodobium orientis
GCCTGGTGGGGCCTGAACTCGTTGTAGTAGATGATATATTCGATGAGCTCGTTGGCCAGGTGCTCGGGGGTGTCGAAGGTGGTGCCGTCGATGAGGTCGTCGTCGAGGGTGCGCCAGAAGCGCTCGACCTTGCCGTTGGTCTGCGGCCGATAAGGCCGGGTGTAGCGGTGGGCGATGCCCAGTTCGATCAGCATGGCCTCGAACGGATGCTCGGCCGGATTGGTGCGGGCGGCGAACTCCGCGCCGTTGTCGGTCATGAGCGCCTCGAACTGAAGGCCGTACCGCCGGTTCAAGGTATTGAGCATCTTCAGCGTCTTGAACATCACCGGCAGCGCCTTCTTGCCGGTGACGAGCTCGGCCCAGGCGAGCCGCGAGCAGCTGTCGACGACGCTGACCAGGAAGTGCGTGCCGCCTTGCGGGGAAAGGAACAGGTCGCGCGGCAGCTGGTGCAGGTCGACATGGCCGAGTTCGCCCAGCCGGTCCTTGATGATGCGCCGCTTTTCTTCGATCATCTTCTTGCTGCGCCGGTTGAGGCCATGGTCGCGGCAGAGCCGGTAGATGGTCGAGGGCGACGGCACCGGCAGCTTGCGTTCGGCCAGTACAGCACAGATCTCGTAGCGGTTCAGCCCCCGCCGTCGCTCGGCCAGCGCCAGTTCGACGACCTCGGCCGGCAGCCGGCGCCCCTTCCATTTGGGCCCGCGACGGCACGGCATCAGCGCCGCGTCGGCACCGCCCTCCTGCAGGTAGCGATTGTAATATTTGCGGAAGGTCTGCGAGCAGGTGCCGTGGTGGCGGTAAAAGGCCCCGACCGTGGCAAAGGCCGACGACCGGCCGGCCTT
>NZ_NPEV01000121.1 GCF_003258835.1 Rhodobium orientis
TCGAGCGTCAGGCTCAGCGTGTCGGCGTCCGAGGCGGTGATGGCCACGGACTGCGCCGTCGCGCCGTCGAGCGAGACGTCGAAGTCGAGCGTGCCGGCGTAGCTGTCGTCGGCGGCGCTGTCGAAGTCGAGAGCGGAGAAGCCGCTGCCGGTGAAGGTACCGGTGGCCTCGGTCAGCGCGATATCGACCGCGGTAGACCCAATGGCGCCGTCAGACAGCGACAGGGTTTCGGTGCCGGCCGGCGTGTCACCGACGTCGACCGTGAAGGAGGTCTTTTCGAAAGACTTGTCCTGGCGGGCCTGACGCAGGGTCGACTGCATGGATTCCAGCGTGTTGGTCATGCTGGTGAGGCCGTTGTCGGCGGCTTCAAGGGTCTTCATGCCGTTCGACATGGAGTCCAACAGGCTCGACAGGTCACTGGCGCGGTTGTTGAGCGACTGCGACGTGAAGAAGTTGGTCGGATTGTCGAGGGCGGAGTTGACCTTCTTGCCGGTGGCCAGACGGCTCTGCGTGGTCGCCATCAT
>NZ_NPEV01000122.1 GCF_003258835.1 Rhodobium orientis
GAGGCCGAGCTGTCCCGGCCTGCCCGGCCGCAACAGCAGCCGCCGCGTGGCGTAGCGCCGACCGGCGCCCGCGCGCGCCCCGGCCCTGCCGGACAGCGCCCCCGCCCGCGCCCGCACCATCCGGGCGCCGCCCGCCCGCGGCCTGCCGTCGACGAGGCCGGACGCCCGTTGCAGCAGCCCGGCCAACCGCAACCCTCCCGGCCGGCGCGCCCGCAAGGCCCGCACGCCGCGCAAGGTCGGGGGCAACGCCAGCAGAATGCCGAGGCGCCGGCCCGCCCGGCCAGACCGGAGCCCGCGCCCGGCGCAAGCGCCCACCCGCTGCCCCCGGCCCCGCGGGAGCACGGCGACATGCGCAAAGGGCCCCGTCCCGCCGGAAGCCCTGCCGGAACGCCCACCGGCACCGGGCGACCGGCCGCTGCGCCGACAGCGGGCGCGGAGCGTTCGGAACCCGCACCGTCCCTGGCGCGGCCGAGC
>NZ_NPEV01000123.1 GCF_003258835.1 Rhodobium orientis
AAATGACAATGATTCAAGCAATCACTGATGCGTTACGCACAGAACTGAAAAATGACGAAAATGTCTTAGTTTTCGGAGAAGACGTCGGTGTTAACGGCGGCGTGTTCCGTGCGACTGAAGGATTGCAAAAAGAGTTTGGTGAGGATCGCGTATTTGACACTCCTCTTGCTGAATCTGGTATCGGCGGCCTTGCACTCGGCTTAGGCTTACAAGGCTTCCGTCCTGTAATGGAAATTCAATTTTTCGGCTTTGTGTATGAAGTGATGGACTCTGTTTCCGGACAAATGGCACGGATGCGCTACCGTTCCGGCGGCCGCTGGAATTCTCCGGTGACAATCCGTTCTCCGTTCGGCGGCGGTGTTCATACGCCTGAACTTCACGCGGACAGCTTGGAAGGACTCGTTGCACAGCAGCCTGGACTTAAAGTCGTTATTCCTTCAACTCCGTACGATGCTAAAGGACTTTTA
>NZ_NPEV01000124.1 GCF_003258835.1 Rhodobium orientis
CCTCAGGGTATAGAGGCTGATGGTGAATCATATCAAAATCTGTATCAAACAGGCTATTTGATTGGAGACTATGATGAAGAAACGAATAAGTTTGTACATGGCTCCTTTAAAGAGTTGGATCACGGCCACGACTTTTATGCCGTGCAAACTTTATTGGATGACAAAGGCCGCAGAATTGCGATTGGCTGGATGGATATGTGGGAGTCAGAGATGCCGACGAAAGCAGACGGATGGTGCGGGGCATTAACTTTGCCGCGTGAATTGACGTTGAAGGATGGTCACAAAATTTTAATGAATCCCGTCGAGGAGACTAAATTACTTCGTGGATCGGAACATCATGAGTGTGACAATCAATCGATTTCCGGCAGCTATTTTATAAAGACAGCCGAAAAGCTTCTTGAAGTGGTGGCCGTTTTTGATTTGACAATTTGCAGTGCCGAAACGGTTGGCTTAAAGAT
>NZ_NPEV01000125.1 GCF_003258835.1 Rhodobium orientis
CCAAGCCTTTTAACGGCGAGCATCGCAGCGCTTGAAAAACTGAAGGAATACGGCATTAAAGCCGACTATGCGGCAGGTCACAGCCTCGGCGAATACAGCGCATTGGTCGCTGCCGGCGCCTTGTCGTTTAAAGATGCGGTTTATGCCGTCAGAAAGCGCGGCGAATTCATGAATGAAGCCGTGCCGGCGGGAGAAGGCGCGATGGCGGCCATTCTCGGCATGGACAGCCAGGCGCTGAAAGAAGTGACGGACAAAATTTCCGAAGAAGGAAACCTTGTTCAGCTCGCCAATTTGAACTGCCCTGGGCAAATCGTCATCTCGGGAACAGCTAAAGGCGTGGAGCTCGCTTCAGAGCTTGCGAAAGAAAAGGGCGCAAAACGCGCGATTCCTCTCGAAGTCAGCGGGCCGTTCCATTCTGAGCTGATGAAGCCGGC
>NZ_NPEV01000126.1 GCF_003258835.1 Rhodobium orientis
ATGCCGGCGCCCCGGCGGCGACCGGATGACCGTCTACGATTTTTCGGCTCGCGCGGAGGCACGGATCGGCACACTCGCCAATGATCTGCGCGAGGGGCTTTATCACCCAAGGCCGATGCGTCACGTCGACATTCCAAAACGCTCCGGAGGGTTTCGGCGGCTGACGATATCCTCCGTGGTCGATCGTATCATCCAGACGTCCGTCGCCACCGTCCTCATGCCGTTCTTCGAAGAGGAGGTGGCCATCGCGGCGAAGAACACGTGCAAGAAATGCTCTGGCAGGAAGTCAAGCGCTTTCTCGACAGCGCTTTCGAACGGTTGAAGTTCGTCAAATCGCTGTCATCCGGAGCCTATTGGATCGTGCTTCCGACCATCGATGCAGCGGAAGAGGAAGAAACGAACTGGGTGTCGGTGTCGCG
>NZ_NPEV01000127.1 GCF_003258835.1 Rhodobium orientis
GGCCGTGGTGCTGATCGACCTTGCCGAGTTCGTCCATCTGGTGACGCGGCTGAAATTCGCCGCCGATGCCGTCGGCGGCGTCGCCGTCACCGAGGAAGAGCGTCGCCGCGGCAGCGAGTTCGCCGAGAACCTCTCCGTGCGCGTGCTGTCGCGCGCCTGGCAGATGCTGTTAAAGGGCATCCAGGAGGTGCAGACGGCGCCCAAACCCCTCGCCGCCGCCGAGATGGTGCTGGTCCGGCTGTGCTACGCCGCCGACCTGCCGACGCCGGACGAGGCGCTGAAGCTGCTGCGCGAAGGCGGCACGGTGCCGACCCGCCCGGCAACGACCTCCGGCGGTTCCGCGTCCGGTCCGGGCGCCCAGGCGATGGCGGCCCCGCCGCGCGCCGACTATGGGTCCGGCGGACGGGGCG
>NZ_NPEV01000128.1 GCF_003258835.1 Rhodobium orientis
TACCCGAAACGATCATCAATGACTGTCAGCCATGTCCCCGAACACCTGTCAATCATCTCCCCGGGACAAACATCAAGTCCGGGGTGACGACGGAGTGTGTGGCGGGCGTGAACGATCCAATGGAAAGGCTCGATGGATTGCCGCGTCGGCCTTCCCCGGCTCGCGTCACTCCCCATCCTTCGGACCCTCGCAATGACTTTGAAATCAAAGAGAAAACCGTCATTGCGAGCGAAGCGAAGCAATCCAGGCGGCAGTTCGCCAATCGAATGCGTAGCGGCGGTGCTTCGGGCCAGCAATGGGCCGTTGCCGCTTGCCGCACGACGGGGTGGAGCGCGATGCGCACCACCCGACCTCTCCCGTCCGGTCTCCTCCTCCCCGTGACCGCGACCGACTGGC
>NZ_NPEV01000012.1:0-21164 GCF_003258835.1 Rhodobium orientis
CCAGACCGCCATCCACGGAGCTTCGGTCAGGAACTGGCGGGCGACATCGAGCATGCTGCCCCAGGACGGCGCGGGCGAGCTCCAGGCGCTTTTCGCGGAGGGCCTGGAAGAGGGCCTGGTCGGCCTCGGGGATGGTGGACTGGGTCGAGCTCTTTGCGGTCTTGCCGCGCCGGGAGCGGCGGGGCGCGGGGACGCGGAGCATGAGGGTTGGTTTTTCGCGCAGGAACTCCCGGCCCGCGTCCGAGATGGAAAGGCCGCCATGGCCGGCATGGTCGACGTCGACGAGGCGGAGCGCGATCAGTTGGCGCAGGATCGCCCGCCACAGGGTTTTGTCGTGCTCCGTGCCGATGCCGAAGGTGGATATCTGGTCGTGGCCGAAGCGGGCGATGCGCTCGCTTTCGACGCCGAGGAGCACGTCGACGATATAGGCCTGGCCGAAGCGCTCGCCGGTGCGGTAGATGCAGGAGAGCGCCTTTTGCGCGGAAATCGTGCCGTCGAAGAGGGTCGGCGGCTCGGCGCAGGTATCGCAATTGCCGCAGGGCGCGATCTCGTCGCCGAAATAGGCGAGCAGCACCTGGCGCCGGCAGCCGGCCGTCTCGGCGAGCCCGAGCAGCGCATCGAGCTTGCTCCGTTCCGTCCTCTTGCGCTCGTCGGGCGCGCCCGATTCCTCGATGAAGCGGCTGCGCAGCGCGATGTCCTCCGCGCCATAGAGCATCAGCGCCTCGGCCGGCAGGCCGTCGCGCCCGGCGCGGCCGGTCTCCTGGTAATAGGCCTCCACGCTCGCCGGCAGGTCGATATGGGCGACGAACCGCACGTCCGGCTTGTCGATGCCCATGCCGAAGGCGATGGTGGCGACCATGACGACCGCCTCGCCATGCTGGAAGCGCTGCTGGTTGGCGGCCCGCTCGGCCTTGTCGAGCCCCGCGTGATAGGGCAGGGCGTCATAGCCTTCGGTGCGCAGCCAGGCGGCCGTTTCCTCGGTCTTGCGCTTCGACAGGCAATAGACGATGCCGGCCTCGCCCGCGTGGCGCTTCAGGAAATCCTTGAGCTGGGCGCGCGGAGTGTCCTTTTCCGCAATGGCATAGCGGATGTTGGGACGGTCGAAGCCGGCGATGAAGGCGTCGCTGTCGGCGATCTCAAGGTGGGCGAGGATCTCCGCGCGTGTCGGCGCGTCGGCCGTCGCCGTCAGCGCCATGCGCGGTATATCGGGGAACTGCCGGACGAGCACGTCGAGCTGGCGATAGGAGGGGCGGAAGTCATGGCCCCATTGCGACAGGCAGTGCGCCTCGTCGATGGCGATCAGCGACAGCTTCGCCCGGGAAAGCCGCTCCAGCACGCCGTTACTCAGCAGCGTCTCCGGCGCCACATAGAGAAGGTCGAGATTGCCCGCGGCAATGTCGTCCCATAGCGCGCGCCGCTCCTCCGGCGGCAGGTCGGAATTGAGCGCGCCGGCCTTCACCCCCGCCTGTCGCAGCGCCGCCACCTGATCGGCCATCAGGGCCAGCAGCGGCGAGACGATCAGCCCCATGCCGGGCCGGGCCATCGCCGGGATCTGATAGCACAACGACTTGCCGCCGCCCGTCGGCATCAGCACGAAGGCGTTGTGGCCGGCGATCACATGCTCGACGATGCGCTCCTGCAGGCCCCGGAACGCATCGTAGCCATAGACGGTCTTCAGGATATCGAGAGCGGTGGCGGGCATCGGGCAATCACGACAAGAATCGGGGTGAAGACCCTTCTTAGCAGCTTCGCGGCGACGACGCGTCCCGTCAGCCTACCCCACCACCACGATATGCACGTCCTTCGGGCCGCGGGCGCCGAGGATAACTTCGCTCTGCTCTATCGTGGCTATGCGCAACGTGCAGAAGTGGAGGGAAGCGATGAGAGCTTGTCTGAAGGGAACAACCCAAAGCGGGGCGGACGCGTTGGATGGCGGTTTTAAGCCCATGGCTGATATTTGTGTTCCCTGACAAACGTCCAAATGCAGCCTTTTTACTGGGTCTGCGTTCCGATTGAAGCGTTCGAACTGGGGCCAGTCGTACCGCAGCGGCATTGCAGGCGGCCTAAACGGCGTCTACTTGGTCGCTCGTAGGCGTTCCAGGTGGAGCTTTAGATACTTTCGGAGGAGTGCTCGCGCGCGCTCTGCAGGCAATTCGCGCACATCTCCTTTCATCGCGTGGGCTAGGTCGTCCCGGCGCTTCTTGATAGTCTTGAAAATCTCAATGTCAGCTACAGCTTCAGTACCTGCCAGCATGCAGGCGACCAGTGAGAATTTGTCTCGGATGTTGTACTTGTTCGACATAACTTCACGGGTTTTGGCCACGAATAGTGCCGTTTCAGGAACAGACTGAGAAATCAGATCGTATGCCAGAGGTTCGCAGTCTGACTTGAACACCTCTTGAACAAAGATTTCTAGGGCTGACCAAGCCGCTAGAAATGCGGTCATCGGTTCGGTGTTGGCTTTCGCTGAGAGCGAGAGGAGGCGAACGATGGTCTCCAATTCGTCGGCATCCGAAATATGGGATGCGAACTCGGCGGCATTCGTTGCAGCTTCGCTTGTGAGCTGCATACGGCTCGTATGCGATAACGATGCGTTAATCGCGAGCGAGTATGTCGGACGCTGTGAGCCAGGCTCGTAGGCTATGGCGATGTTTCCTCGCCATGCGAGGGTATCCGTTATGGACTCGCCAAGAGACAATGCAAGACCGGCAAATGCTATCCGGGTTGCGCGTTCGGCTAATGTTTGAAGATTCTCAGGATCGAAGACCTTTAGGCGGGCGCAAAAGTCTCCGTAGTCCTGCAAGTGATCCAACACTTGGTCTGAAATCTCTCCTGAAACTTCCGTGACCATCAGCACGCCGTGACGCAAGTCATTTTGTTTGAGCTGGACCCGTGCAAATGCCTCGTCGAAACGCTGGCGATATGGCGCGAGCTCACGACTTTCGCCCGGTCCAACAAACACTTGCGCCTGCACCGTGCCGAGGGCCTTAAGGCGACGAAGATGAAGTTCGTACCGGGTGCGGGCTGTCGTTAAGAAGACGCGGACGCTTCTGTCCTCCGAGGACAGAAGAACGACGTCCTCAGAATTCGGTAGTTGGTAAATGCCTGATATTTCGTGCAAAACTGTTAAGACGGTGCGCATGGTAGCCTCTAGCAAAGCTGACCTTCATTCGAAGGCTGCGAAGGACCGGAAGTCCGCGAGGCGGATCCTGGGCGCTCCTTACCCCACCACCACAACATGCACATCCTTCGGCCCATGGGCGCCGAGCAAAATGGTCTGCTCGATGTCGCCGGAGCGCGAGGGGCCGGTGATCATGTTGAGGCAGCGCGGCATGGTGCCTTCGCCATAGGCGGCGCGGACGCGCTCGAACACTGTCTCGTAGTCGCCGGCGATGTCCTCCGCGGAGATGACGACGATATGGGTTTCCGGCAGGAAGTTGATTGTCGTCGGGTTGTCGTTGCCGGAGGCGAGCACCAGCGTGCCTGTCTCCGCGACGCCGCCGAAGGCGTGGCTGAGGCCGACGAGGTCGGTGCCGTCGGAGGGGCCGGTGTTGACTTCCAGAGTGGGCGTTTTGTCGAAGGGCAGGGCGCCGAGGCGCGGATCGTTGCCCTTGCGGACCCGCTGCGGCAGGTTGCGGCCGCGCAGGTAATCGGCGACCGCCTCCGGCACGGCGCCCGCATCGTCGACCCGGGTGACCGTCGCGCCGACCTTTTCCGCCTGTTCGGCAAACAGCGCGACGCGTTCCGCATCGCCGAGTTGCCCGCGCGCCGGGATCAGGTTGCGTTGGTGCGAGGAAAGCCGCGCCTTGACCGCTTCGCGGCGGGCATCCACGTCCGCCTCGCCCTTCAATGAGGCGCGGACCGTTTTTAGGATCGCATCGCGGCTCATCGCTTGCCCTCCGCCCATTGCTTGAGGAAGGTTTTTGTTTCCGGCGCTGGCAGGTCGCGGTGCTTCGTCCAGCCGCCCGCCAGCGGCAGGCTCGACAGCCGGCCCTTTGCGCCGCCGAGCAGGGACATGACCCGCGCGGCAATCCCGGTCGCCAGGTGATAGAGTTTCGGGCGCTTCGCCATGAACGCCCAGAGTTTCAGCCCGTAGCGCTGCGCCGCCGGCTCCTGGTGCGCCTCGAAGGCGCGCTCGCGCCAGTGCCGCATCATTTTCGGCAGCGGGATGTGCATCGGGCAGACGCTCTCGCAGCGCCCGCAGAAGGTCGAGGCGTTCGGCAGGTGGCCGGACTGGTCGATGCCCCAGAGTTTCGGGGTCAGCACCGCGCCCATCGGTCCCGGATAGACCGAGCCATAGGCGTGGCCGCCGACCGCGTGATAGACCGGGCAGTGGTTCATGCAGGCGCCGCAGCGGATGCAGCGCAGCATATCCTGGAACTCCGTGCCGAGCATCGACGAGCGGCCGTTGTCCAGGAGGATGACGTGGTACTCGTCCGGCCCGTCGGGATCCTCCGGCCGCCTCGGCCCGGTGGAGAGCGTCGTATAGACCGACATGTCCTGGCCGGTGGCCGAGCGCGCCAGCACGCGCAGGATGGTCGAGACGTCCTCCAGCGTCGGTACCACCTTTTCGATGGAGGCAACGACGATGTGGACGCGCGGCAGCGTCTGGGTCAGGTCGCCGTTGCCCTCATTGGTGACGATGATCGAGGAGCCGGTCTCGGCGATCAGGAAATTGGCGCCGGTGATGCCGACATCGGCGTTGAAATATTCCTGGCGCAGCACGACCCGGGCCTCCGAGAGGAGGGCGGTCGGCTCGGTGATCTGCCGGTCCTTCGGCAGATGCGTGTGGACGCGCCGGAAATCGGCCTCGATCTCCTCCTTGTTGACGTGGACGGCCGGCGCGATGATGTGGCTCGGCGTCTCGCCGCGAAGCTGGATGATGTACTCGCCAAGGTCGGTCTCGACCGGGTGGATGCCGTTCACCTCCAGGTGATCGTTGAGGCCGATCTCCTCGGTGATCATCGACTTGCCCTTGGTGACCGTGCGCGCGTTCGCCGCCGTGCAGATGTCGAGGATCGCGTCGCGGGCGTCTTCGGCCGTCGAGGCCCAATGGACCTTGCCGCCCGCCGCCGTCACCTTTTCCTCGTAGGCTTCGAGGTAAAGGTCCAGGTTTTCCAGCGTGTGGTTCTTGATGTCCCGCGCCGCATCGCGAAGCGCATCGAACTCCGGCAGCGCGGCAGCGGCCTTGGCCCGCTTGGCAACGAAGCCGCGCTCGACATTGCCGAGCGCCTTCTGCAGGCTCTTGTCGACCAGGGCCTTTGCCGCGTTTTCCTTGAATTTCGGGGCCGTGATCAGCATCGCCTCAACCCTCCCCGATGGCGGGCGTGTCGGCCATGCCGGCGAGCACTTCCGCGACATGGCGCGCCTTCACGGCCGAGCCGTCGCGCTTCAGCTTGCCGGCCATGTTGAGCAGGCACCCAAGGTCGCCGGCCAGCACCGTGTCGGCGCCGCTGGCAGTGATGTTGGCGGCCTTGCGCTCCACGATGGCGTTGGAGATGTCGGAATATTTGACGCAGAAGGTGCCGCCGAAGCCGCAGCAGATGTCCGGATCCTTCATCTCCGTCATCGTCAGCCCGTCGATACCTGAAAGCAGCTTGCGCGGCTGGTCATGGATGCCGAGTTCGCGCAGGCCCGAGCAGGAATCGTGATAGGTGGCGCTGGCCTCGAAGCGGGCGTCGAGCGCCTCGATCTTCAGGACATCGGTCAGGAAGCTGACGAGTTCGAACACCTTGGCGGAAAACGCCTCGGCCCTGTCGCGCCAGTTACTGCCGGCCGCGAACAGCTCCGGATAGTGCACCTTCATCATCGCCGCGCAGGAGCCGGACGGCACCACGACATAGTCGAAGCCCTCGAAGGTCGCGATCACCTGTTCGGCGATGGCGCGCGTGTCGTCCCGGTCGCCGGAGTTGAAGGCCGGCTGGCCGCAGCAGGTCTGCTCCGGCGGCACCGCGAGATCGCAGCCATTATTGGACAGCAGCCGCGCGGCGGCAAACCCCACGGCCGGGCGCATCAGGTCGACGAGACAGGTGACGAAAAGACCGACCTTGGGGCGCGCCGGAGAAGGGCGCGTGGAAGTCTCGGATGTCATGTGCCGTCGGGTCCTTTCGTTGCGCGGGCGGCCCTGCGGCGCGTGCCGCGACCGGCGGTGCCGCCGCCCGGTCGCTGGTCTAGCTGCTGCAGGCGCATGGAGGCAACTGTTTGCCACATGCCGGCGCGGTCGATCTCGTCGATGGTGGTGATGACGAAGTCCATATGGGCCCGCGCCGCGGCCTCCGCGCGCGCCCGGTCGCCGCCCATGATCGCCTCATAGATCGCGCGGTGCTGGCCCAAGAGGCTCTCCGGCGCATCGGCATAGGCATAGAGCTTGTTGCGGCTGTAGAAGATGCCGTCGGCGAGCAGCCGGTAGCAGGCGCGCAGCACGTGGAGAAGCATGATGTTGTGGCTGCTTTCGCCGATCGCGGCGTGCAGCTCCACGTCGATCGCCGCCTCCTCGTCGAAGTCGCCGCGCCCGTGCGCCGCCTCCATGCCGCGGAACAGCCGGGTCAGGATCTCCCGGTCCGCCGCGGTGGCGCGCTCGGCGGCAAGCCCGGCGGCGACCGCCTCGATGTCGCGGCGGAATTCCAGATAGTCGCGCACGGCCGGCGGGCGGCGCTGGAAGAGTTCGATGATCGGTTCGGAAAACACGGTGCCGATGAGGTCGGCGACGAAGGTGCCCTCGCCATGGCGGGTGACGATGAGGCCGCGCTCCTCCAGCCGCTTGATGGCATCGCGCAGGATCGGCCGCGAGACATCAACTAATTTGGCCAGTTCGCGCTCCGGCGGCAATTGATCTCCCGACCGCAGGACGCCCTGTAGGATCAGTCCCTCGACTTGGTCGACGACGGCGTCGGCGGTCACATTGTGCCGTATGCGCTGAAAAATCATGCTTTTTTGCTTCTATGGAAAAGTGTTTCGCTCCCCCGCGTCGCTGGTTTTTGTCTGGCGTTCACGGATTATTCTTTTATCGAGAGTATTCCGGCTTGCCTTGCGTGGTCAAGTTTATTACCCAATAAGGGCGAGTTGTGTGATCGCTGGTATCGAGGCTTGAGGAAATCCCTGGCCATCGTCGCCGGGATCGTTCTAAGCTTCGCAAATGAACCAATAAGCACCGCAACGAACGGTGCGGGATCATGCCACCAGGGAGGAACCTCGCATGAAGAAAGTACTCGCCACAACTGCGTTTGCCGCCACGGTAGCCCTTGCCGGGCCGGCCGCGGCGTTCGACAAGATCAACTGGGATATGCAGTCCACCTACGCCAGCTCGCTGACCCAGCTCGGCACGCTCGGCAAGGTGATTTCGGAGCGCCTCGACAAGATTTCCGACGGCCAGGTCAAGGTGAACTTCCAGGAGCCGGGCGCCATCGTCCCGGCGCTTGAGGCGTTCGATGCCGTCTCGTCCGGCGCCATCCAGGCGGCCTGGTCGACGCCGGGCTACTGGACCGGCAAGGACACCGCCTTCGCGCTGTTCGCCGCCGTGCCCTTCGGCCCCAGCGCCGGCGAATATTACGCCTGGATCAAGTACGGCGGCGGCAAGGAGCTCTATGACGAGCTCTACGAGCCCTACGGCATCAAGGCGCTGGTCTGCGCCGTCATCGCGCCGGAAGCCTCGGGCTGGTTCAAGAAGGAAATCAACTCGGTCGACGACCTCAAGGGCCTGAAGATGCGCTTCTTCGGCCTCGGCGCCAAGGTGATGGAAAAGATGGGCGTGTCGACCCAGCTTCTCGCCGGCGGCGACATCTTCCCGGCGCTGGAACTGGGCACCATCGACGCCACCGAGTTCTCCATGCCGGCCATCGACCAGAAGCTCGGCTTCTACCAGGTCGCCAAGCACTACTACTTCCCCGGCTGGCACCAGCAGTCGACCTTCTTCGAGCTGATGATGAACAAGGCGGAGTGGGACGGCCTCGGCGAAGACACCAAGGCGCTGTTCGAGACCGTCTGCGAGGCGAACGTCGCCTACGGTCTGGCCGAGGGCGAGGCGATCCAGTTCAAGGCCCTTCAGGACCTCAAGAACGAGGGCGTCACCATCCACAAATGGGATCCGGCGATCCTCGAGGCCCTCAATGCCGCCTGGCTGGAGGTCGTCGACGAGGAAAAGGGCAAGAACGAGAACTTCGCCAAGGTCTGGGATTCGCTGTCGAAATTCCGTGAAGGCTATGCCGAGTGGAAGGCCGTCGGCTACCTCGACTAGGCCGCAGCATCCGACTTCGGTTGCCGCCGTGCGGACGCATCGTCTCCGCACGGCGGCTCCCGCCGTTCTCCCGCCGTCCGTTCGTTGGCATCGCCCCGCTCATAATGATGTTCGCGACCTGCCGTCCCACTGAAGGATCGTTCCCATGGGCACTCCGCTTGCCTGGCTGGGCCTTGCGGGTCTTGCCGCCTCCATTGTCCTGACCGGCGCCGCAGCGCTCTGGCTGATCGTCGGCAGCGCCGCGCTGATCGTCCTTGCCGCGCTGATCGGCGCGCGGCCGGCGCTCGTCCTGCTCGGCAGCCTCATCGCCGTCATCCTGTTCATTCTGGTCCCGGACGCCCTGCCGGCGGTCCTCAAGAGCTACGGCACCAACGGCCGCTCCTTCTTCCGCTCCTGGGAGAACGAGGCGCTGCTGGTGGTGCTGGCCGCGATCGCCTTGCTGTTCTGGCTGGCGGTCTGGCGCTGGAAGGAAGGCACGGCACTCGGCACCATCAGCGCCATTCGCGATCTCGACGCGCTGGTCACCTTCGTCGGCAAGGCGGCCGCCTGGCTTTTCGTGCCCCTGATGCTGGTCATCGCCTACGACGTCACCCAGCGCAAGATCC
Organism: Rhodobium orientis; assembly: GCF_003258835.1. Taxonomy (GTDB): domain Bacteria; phylum Pseudomonadota; class Alphaproteobacteria; order Rhizobiales; family Rhodobiaceae; genus Rhodobium; species Rhodobium orientis. The sequence continues at coordinate 8,839 of NZ_NPEV01000012.1, forward strand.
TGGAGTTCTACCCCGACTATCTCGACACCGTGTTCGCCTTTTCCTCCACCAAGCTGCAGGAGCTTGAGTGGCACATCCACGCGGTGCTGTTCCTGTTCTGCCTCGGCTATGCCTATCTGAAGGACGCCCATGTCCGCATCGAGCTGGTCCGTGAGCGGCTGAGCCCGAATGCACGGGTCTGGATGGAACTGGTCGGCGGCTTCATCTTCCTGCTGCCCTACTGCTATCTGGTGGTGAAGTTCGGCTTCACCTTCGCCGAGCGCTCCTTCAACGCCGACGAGGTCTCGGCCGCCCAGACCGGCCTCAGCCACCGCTGGATCATCAAAAGCACCCTGTCGTTCGGCTTTGCACTGCTCGCGCTCGCCGGCATTTCGTCGATCCTGAAATCGCTGGTCTATCTCTATGCGCCACGGCGTCTGCGCTGGCACGGATCCCATTATTCCGGCACGCCGCACGCCGGCCAACCCGACGACCTGGCCATGCGCGGCCGGCGCGCGGACTGAAGGAGTTTTAGGAAATGACGGTCCTGGAGCTGCTTCCGGTCCTGATGTTCGTCGCCCTCGGCGTGCTTTTGTTCACCGGCTATCCGGTGGCGCTGATCCTCGGCGGCGTCGGCCTCGGCTTTGCTTTCATCGCCGAGCTGATGGGCGGCTTCAACGTCGCCCGGCTGGTCATCATCCCGAACCGCATCTTCGGCGGCTCGATGGAGAACCCGGTCCTCGTCGCCATCCCGATGTTCATCTTCATGGGGACGATGCTGGAAAAATCGGGCGTCGCGCGCGACCTCCTGCACTGCCTGCAGGTGCTGACGCGGCGCATTCCCGGCGGCCTGGCCTTGTCCGTCACCCTGATGGGCACGATCATGGCCGCCACCACTGGCATCATCGGCGCCTCGGTGGTGATGATGACGCTGATGGCCCTGCCGGTGATGCTGAAGCGCGACTACAACGTGCCGCTGGCGACCGGCACCATCGCCTCCTCCGGCACCCTCGGCATCCTCATTCCGCCGTCGATCATGCTGGTGATCATGTCGGACCTGATGTCGATCCCGGTCGGCACCGTGTTCATCGCCGCCATCGTCCCGGGCCTGCTGCTCTCCGGTCTCTACATGGTCTACATCATGGGCCTGTGCTTCTGGAAACCGCACCTGGCCCCGCCGATGCCGGCCGACGAGGGGCTCGACGACAACGACCGCGCAATGGGCGCGGCGATGCGCCGGATATCGCCGGACAGCATCCCTGGCATCGCCTGGGCCGTGCTCGCCGTTGCCGCCCTTGTCGCCATCTTCCTGACCGGCGGCTGGCTGCAGTTCGCCGCAATCGTCGTCTTCCTGTTCGCCCTCACCGCCTGGGGCACCAGCCGCAACGCCGCCTTCACCGCCCTTCTGGTACGCTCCTTCCTGCCGCCGGTGCTGCTCATCGTCCTCGTCCTCGGCTCCATCTTCAAGGGCTACGCGACGCCGACGGAAGCGGCCGGCGTCGGTGCGGTCGGCGCGACGCTCCTTGCGCTGATCAACCGGGCGCTGTCCGGCAGCGTCCTGAAGGACGTCTGCCAGCGTTCGGCCCTGACGACGGCGATGATCTTCGGCATCTTCGTCGGCGCCACCTGCTTCAGTCTCGTCTTCCGCTGGCTCGGCGGCGACGTCCTGATCGAGGACTTCATCGCAGCAACGGGCGTCGGCTCCTGGGGCATCCTGCTGGTGCTGATGGGCATGATCTTCCTGCTCGGCTTCTTCTTCGACTGGGTCGAGATCACGCTGATCGTGCTGCCGGTGTTCGGACCGATTGTCGCCGGCCTCGATTTCGGCGGCCATATCGGCGAATGGCCGGGCGTTGCCGAGGCGCCGCTGATCTGGTTCACCATCCTCGTCTCGGTCAATCTGCAGACCTCGTTCCTGACGCCGCCCTTCGGTTTCGCGCTGTTCTACATGAAGGGCGTGGCACCGCCGGAAGTGAAGATCCAGCAGATCTACAAGGGCATCGTGCCCTTCGTCGCCCTGCAGGTGATCGGCCTCATCCTGGTCATGATCTTCCCGGAAATCGCCCTCTGGTTCCCGAGCGTCCTGCTGCGGTGACGGCCGGCTCCGCTGCCCGCGACATCAGGACAGCCCGGTTGTCATCGTGCCGTGGTGATCCGGGCGGGTGCCTTGGGCTACACTCCGGGCAAAAGAGCGGGGGACCGGAGGGCCTATGAGCGACGAGACGACGCCTGAAAACGGCGGCACCGCCGAGCCGGTGACGATTGGCTATCGCCGCTTCGAGGCCCACCAAGACCGCCAGTCGGTCCTCGACGAGATCCACGCCCGCCCGTTTCCGCTGATCAGGCCGCCGCTCCGGGTCGTCAGCCTGTCGTTCATGAACACGACGATGACGCCGGACGAATGCACGGCGATGGCGGCCGATCTCTATGTCCGCCATGGCGGCAAGCCGCCCGACCCCGGCGCCCGCTACCACCGCGCCAAGATCGATGGCGGCGTCCTGCGCTGGGAATGCCACAACGAGTTCGTCTCCTTCGTCTGGCGCTGCCCGCCGGAGGAGGACCCGCTGGTCGGGCCGGTGCCGATGGGTCCGTTCGGCGAGGGCTTCACGCCGCCCGGCCCGCTGGTCGGCGGCGGCCGCTTCGCCCTCATCGAGGTCCTCGGCGACATCGAGCCGACCCTGGAGCCGTTCGACCGCCGCAGCCTCTGCGTCTCGGAGGTGGAAGAGGGGGCGGCGATCATCGCCACCGACTTCCGCCAGGACGACAACGGGCTCACCCGCTACGCCATCATCTCGCGCGGCATCAGCGAAGCGCGCGCCGGCGCCGTCTTCCAGCGCCTGCAGGAGGTCGAGACCTACCGCTCCATGACGCTGCTCGGACTGCCGGCGGCGCGCAAGGCGACCCCGACGGTCGACCGCATCGAGCAGGAACTGGCGGACCTGTCGCACGAGGCCCGGCAAAGCGGCGAGCTCGCCTCAAACCGGGCGCTGCTGTCGCGCCTCACCGAGTTGGCCAGCGAGCTGGAGGCGGACGTGTCGCGCTTTTCCTATCGCATGAGCGCCACCCAGGCCTATGACGAGGTGCTGCAGATCCGCCTCGATGCCCTCAACGAAAAGGCCTGGCCCGGCTACGGCACACTGAAGACATTTCTCGCCCGGCGCATGAACCCGGCGCTGAGGACCTGCCAGTCGCTGGAAAAACGCCAGAACCAGCTCGCCACGAAGCTGGCCCGCGCCATCGACGTCCTGCGCGCCCGCGTCGCCATCGATGTGGAGCACCAGAACGTGGCGCTGCTCAATTCCATGAACCGCCGCGCCAAGCTGCAGCTCCGCCTGCAGCAGACGGTGGAGGGCCTCTCCATCGGCGCCATCAGCTACTACCTGCTCGGCATCATCGGCTATGCCGCCAAGGGCCTGAAGGAGGCCCACGTCCTGCCGGTCAGGCCCGAGATCGTTGTCGGCATCGCCGTTCCCCTCGTCGTCGGCTTCGTCTACTGGATGACCCGGCGCGTCCGCCGCCGCCACGCCGAAAAGGACAAGGACAACGACTGAGGCCCCCAAAGCGCATTGACGACCTTCGCCGAGGATCGCTTGGAGGCTATTGGGTGCAGGGCTTGTCAGATTGCCCCGGCGGTCCGGTCAATGCGCGTCCTGACAAAAAAGCCGGGCACGACGGCCCGGCTTTTCGAAAATTTCTGAGCGACAGGGGTCTATTTCAGCGTCGCCAGATAGGCGATGACATCGGCGATGTCCTCGTCCTTGGTCAGCTTGAAGGTCATCTTCGAGCGCGCCTTCGGATCGCCCGTCTTTTCCCGGATGAAGCCCTTCGGGTCCGGCACGTAGGCGGCGATGTTCTCTTCCGTCCAGGTCATGCCGCCCTCGCCGAGGGAGACGTAGCTGTCGGAATACTTGTAGCCCTCATGGGTGCCGGCGGTGCGGCCGACGATGCCCCAGAGGTTCGGGCCGACCTTGTTCTTGCCGCCTTCCTCGAAGGTGTGGCAGGCAACGCACTTCTTGGCGACCTTTTCGCCCTTGGCCGCGTCGCCCGCGGCAGACGCCGCGCCGGTGGCCGCGATGGTCAGAGCAGCGGCGATGCCGATGCCGATAAGACCCTTCATGTGTTCGCTCCTGTGGCAGGTTTCACATCCGATAGACCTCGCCGCCGCTCTTCGGGCGACCGGCGAATAAGACCGGGAAATTGACTGCTAGTACGTTTCCAAACAAATGCTTTGATAGCGACATTTTGATGCATAGTGGAAGCGAAATCGTCTCCGAAACCGGCACCTACGACTTTCGGCGGTGGCCGGTCGGCGAAATCCCGCTAGAATGTATTCAAACGCCGTCGATGCGTTGCGGCGAAAACGAAAATGTCCGGGGAGGATGCCATGAGCGGCCTTGTCATGCCGCCGAGCGATGCGGAAGTGCTCGCCCGCCGCGACGAGATCGTCGCCGCGCTCCGCGCCATCGTCCCCGGCGAAGGCGTGATCTCCGACGACGCGGAGATGCGGGTCTACGAGACCGACGGCCTCACCGCCTATCGCCAGGTGCCCTTCGTCGTCGTCCTTCCCGAAACCGTCGACCAGGTCGCGCGCGTCCTTCGCTATTGCCATGACAACGGCGTCAAGGTGGTGCCGCGCGGCGCCGGCACCTCGCTGTCCGGCGGCGCCCTGCCGCTCGCCGACGGCGTCCTGATGTCGATGATGAAGTTCAACCGGGTGCTCGACATCGATTTCGACAACCGGGTCGCCGTCGTCCAGCCCGGCGTTACCAATCTCGGCATCACCCGCGCCGTGGAGCATCGCGGCTTCTACTACGCCCCCGACCCGTCGTCGCAGATCGCCTGCTCCATCGGCGGCAACGTCGCGGAGAATGCCGGCGGCGTCCACTGCCTGAAATACGGCCTCACCACCAACAATGTGCTTGGCGTCGAACTCGTCACCATCGAGGGCGAGGTGGTCCGCATCGGCGGCAGGCACCTCGATGCCGAGGGCTACGACCTCCTCGGCCTCGTCGTCGGGTCGGAAGGCATGCTCGGCGTCGTCACCGAGGTGACGGTTCGTCTCCTGAAGCAACCGGACACGGCCCGCGCCATCCTCATCGGCTTTCCGACCAACGACGATGCTGGAACGTGCGTTGCCGACGTCATCGGCGCCGGCATCATCCCCGGCGGCATGGAGATGATGGACCGCCCGGCGATCCACGCCGCCGAGGACTTCGTCCATGCCGGCTATCCGCTCGACGTCGAGGCGCTCTTGATCGTCGAGCTGGACGGCCCGAAGGCCGAGGTCGACCACCTGCTTGAGCGCGTCGGCGCCATCGCCAAGGCGAACAACGCCGCCCATATCCGGGTCTCGGAGACGGAGGCCGAGCGGCTTTCCTTCTGGGCCGGTCGCAAGGCGGCCTTTCCTGCCGTCGGCCGCATCTCGCCGGACTATATGTGCATGGACGGCACGATCCCGCGAAAGGCGCTGCCCCATGTGCTGACCCGCATGCAGGAGATGGCCGCGTCCTATGGCCTCGGCGTTGCCAACGTCTTCCATGCCGGCGACGGCAATCTGCACCCGCTGATCCTCTACGACGCCAACATCCCGGGCGACCTCGACAAGGCCGAGGACTTCGGTGCCGATATATTGAAGCTTTGCGTGGAGGTCGGCGGGGTGCTGACCGGCGAGCATGGCGTCGGCGTCGAAAAGCGCGACCTGATGGGCGAGATGTTCAACGGCGTCGACATGGATCACCAGATCCGCGTCAAATGCGCGTTCGACGCCAAGCAGCTCCTCAATCCCGGCAAGGTTTTCCCGACCCTCAACAGTTGCGCCGAACTCGGCCGCATGCACGTCCACAAGGGCCAGATGCCGTTCCCCGACATCCCGCGTTTTTGAGTGAAAGTTCAGCCCGCCGCAATGACCGACAGGTTCAAGCCGACCGACGAAAAGGACGTGGAAGCCCTCGTCGCCTATGCGCTCGCCGAGAAGACGCCGCTGGAGCTGTGGTCCGGCGGCAGCAAGCGCAGCATCGGCCGCCCGCCCCAGACCGAATACGGCGTCGACCTGTCGGCGCTCTCCGGGATCAATGACTACGACCCGGCCGAACTGGTGCTGACGGCGAAGGCGGCGACACCGCTCGCCGAGATCGAGACGCTTCTGGAAGAAAACAACCAGATGCTCGCCTTCGAGCCGGCAGATCTCGGTCCGCTCCTCGGAGAAGAGGCTGGCAAGGGCACGCTCGCCGGCCTCTACGGCACCAATTTCGCCGGCTCCCGCCGCCTGCAGGCCGGCGCCGTGCGCGACCACGCCCTCGGCATCCGCGCCGTTTCGGGGCGCGGCGAGATCTTCAAGTCTGGCGGCCGGGTGATGAAGAACGTCACCGGCTACGACCTCACCAAGGGCCTTTCCGGGTCGTGGGGAACGCTCGCGGTCCTCACCGAACTCACCTTCAAGACCCTGCCGAAGCCGGAGACGGCGACGACGCTCGTCGTGCACGGGCTGACGCCCGAGACCGCCGCGATCGCCATGGCCGCGGCCATGGGCTCGTCCTCGGAGGTCTCGGGCGCCGCGCACCTGCCGGCCGACGTCGCCGGCGGCTTCGGTGTCGACGGTCTTGGCGCGGGCGCCACCGTCATGCGGCTGGAAGGTTTCGGTCCCTCGGTCGAGGCCCGCGCGGGCATGCTGGCCGAAGTGTTGCGCCCCTTCGGCCTTGCCGAGCGCCTCGATGCGCCGACGACGGCAACGCTCTGGCGGGCCATTTCCTGTGCGAGGCCCTTTGCCGCCGATACGTCCCTGCCGCTCTGGCGTATTTCCGTCGCCCCGACCGACGGCCCCGCCGTCGCCGCCGCCGTCAAGGCACAGGCGCCGGGCGCGAAGGCCATCTTCGACTGGGCCGGCGGCCTCGTCTGGCTGATGCTGCCGGGGGGCGATCCGATGGTGGAGGCCGTGCGCGGCGCCGTCGCCGAGGCCGGCGGCGGCCATGCGACGCTGATCCGCGCCGATGCCGGAACCCGCGCCGCCGTGCCGGTGTTCCAGCCACAGCCGGCAGCGCTGGCAAACCTGGCGCGTCGGCTGAAGGACCAGTTCGATCCGGCCGGCATCCTCAATCCGGGGCGGATGGGCAGGTAATCGACCGATCGCGATTTCAAACAGGGGAGAACAGGCAATGAGCACACAAGGATCCGACGACCTCGCCGGCTACATGGAGCCCGGCGCCAAGAATGTCACGTTGATCTACATCCTCTATCTGGTCGGCTTCGTCCTCGGCATCACGCCGCTGATCGGCGTCGTCATTGCCTATATGAACCGCGGCCGCGGCGGCTGGCCCGACACCCACTACACCTTCCAGATCCGAACCTTCTGGATATCGCTGCTGGCTGCGGTCGTGGCGTTCCTGCTCGCCTTCGTCGGCATCGGCTTCCTGTTGATGATCGTCATCGCGGTCTGGGTCATCATCCGCTGCATCAAGGGCCTGCAGGCGGCCAGCCGCGACGAGCCGATCCCGGATCCCCAGACCTGGGTTTTTTGAGGCCTGGGCGTTTTGAGTAAGCAGTAAATGCAGACCACCTTCTCCCATGAGCAGCTTGCACAGCCGCTGATCGCCGAATCCGACCGCATTCTTCGCAAATGCGTGCATTGCGGCTTCTGCACGGCGACCTGCCCGACCTTCGTCCTGCTCGGCGACGAACTCGACTCGCCGCGCGGCCGCATCTACCTGATCAAGGACATGCTGGAGAACGACCGGCCGGCAACGGAGAAGGTGGTCAAGCACATCGACCGCTGCCTGACCTGCCTCGCCTGCATGACGACCTGCCCCTCCGGCGTCGACTACATGCACCTCGTCGACGGCGCCCGCGCCCATATCGAGGAGACCTACCGCCGGCCCTTCGCCGACCGCATGCTGCGCGAGGTGCTCGCCTTCGTGCTGCCGGACCGAGGGCGCTTCCGGGCCTCGCTCGCCGGCTCCTGGTTCGCGCGCCTTGCCCTGCCGCTCATCCGCCGCATCCCGGGGCTGGAAAAGATCGCCGCCATGCTGGCGCTGACGCCCTCAAGCCTGCCGCCAAGGTCGGAGGTCGCCGCGCCGGCGCATTTTCCGGTAACGGCGCGCAAGGGCCGCGTCGTGCTGATGACCGGCTGCGCGCAAGCCGTGCTGGCGCCGGGGATAAACGAGGCCGCGGTGAGGTTGCTCAATCGCGCCGGCATCGAGGTCGTGATGCCGGAGGGGGAGGGCTGCTGCGGCGCCCTCGTCCATCATCTCGGCAAGGCGGAGGACGCCCGTGCCCAGGCCCGCCGCAACGTCGATGCCTGGATGCGCGAGATCGACGGCGAGGGGCTGGACGCTATCCTCGTTTCGGCGTCGGGCTGCGGCACCACGGTGAAGGACTACGGCCATCTGCTGGCCGGCGATCCGGCCTATGCGGAAAAGGCGGCACGCGTCGCCGGGCTTTCGCGGGACGTGTCGGAATTTGTCGAGACGCTGGAGCTCGGCCCCCCGGTGCGCGAAACCGGCCAGACTGTTGCCTACCACGCCGCCTGTTCCATGCAGCACGGCCAGCAGATCACCCGCCAGCCGAAAGAGCTGCTGATGGCGGCCGGCTTCGACGTGCGCGAGGTGCCGGAAGGCCACCTTTGCTGCGGCTCCGCCGGCGTTTACAACATCCTGCAGCCGGAGATCGCCGGGCGCCTGCGCGACCGCAAGCTCGCTAATATCGCAAGGAGCGAGCCCCAGCTCATCGCCACCGGCAATATCGGCTGCATGACGCAACTGGCCGGGAAGGCCGAGGTGCCGGTGGTGCACACCGTGGAACTGCTAGACTGGGCCTATGGCGGGCCCGAGCCTGCGGCGCTGGAGGGGATGGGCGGGCGATAGTAGGTTTTTCGCTCACGCCAGGCTCGCTTTGCTCGCGGCTCCGCGGGGGCGGCGCATGGGCGCCGGCGGCCGTTCGGCCTTGCGAGCCCTTCGGGCTCGGTGTGCGGCCGCACCGAAGCGAGCCGCTTCCGGCGTGGCGCCCGCGTTCCTCTCGGCGTCCTCGCAACGACGTTGAAATGTCTAAGGAATTATCCATTCGTTGTCATTGCGAGCGGAGCGAAGCAATCCAGCGCGGCATTTCCATTTCACGCGAAACGGTCACCGCGCTCCCCCATCATCCTGGTTTCATCGCAGCAGAGGGGTGACGGCGGAGTGTGTGGCTGGTGGTATGACCAAGCAAGCGGCGCAGGGCGCTGGAGCCAACGCTGAACTGGATTGCTTCGCTGCCCTCGCAATGACGGATTCATCAATGCTTTCAATGTTATTGCGAGAGTTCGAAGGCCGGGGCCGCCGCCTATTCCTCCGCGGCCGGCAACTCGCCGGTCTCGTCTTCGACCAGCCGGTCGAAATGGGTGATGACCTTTTCGAGCCGGCGCGACAGGGTGTCGATCTCGGTCTTGAGGAAGGTCAGCTCGGCGCGCAGGGTCTTCATCTCGCTCGCCGTGTGGTCGCCGACCGGCGCCGTGCCGAGACCGCTGAGGAGCCAGCTCGGGCTGACATTGAGGAGCCCGGCGAGCATCAAGAGCCGGTTGGAGCGCGGCTCGGAGCGGTCGCTCTCCCACATCGTCAGCGTCTGGGTCTTGATGCCGAGCCGGCGGGCAAGCTGCGCCGTCGAAAGCCCCATGGCCTCGCGGGCGCGGCGGATGCGTTCGCCGACGGTGACCTCGGGTTCGCCTGCAGCGTCCGGATTGGTGAGCATGGTCCTGTTCCCTCCTGGCGAGACGGCGTCGGCGCCGCCGACACGTGAACGAGAAATCCGGTCCGATCGGCCGTGAGGTCGCTTCATCCCACAGACCCGTGTCACGGACTGCCTTGAAAACGACAACGGCCGGGTACGCCATGTCGGCGTCGGTGCAGACACCTGTCCGCAGGGACCGTTTGGCGCCGGCCCGATGGCCGGCATACGACATCGCCGACGGGTGGGAGCACCCCGGCAATGGCCACGCTCTTGTTTGAGCGCAGACGATGCTGTTATGCAAGCGAAGTGTAACGGTTGTCGGAAGGCGACATGTCGACGCGTGGGTTGTCCACATCTTTGATTGGCCGGAAAACCGGCATCCGGCGTGCGACGCCGGTCCTCGCGGTGGCGCTTGCCACGGCGCTGGCAACAGCCGCTGCCGCGAGCGATGCGCCGAAGCCGGAACGCCAGGCACGCCGCGCGGAAAACGCCGAAGCAACACCCGAAATGCCGCCGCTGCCTAAGCTCGGCGCCAAGGCAGCCGACAAGGCGACAACGGACGGCGTGCAGTGCGAGCCTGCGCGCTGGAGCGGCAAGGCCGCAAAGCACCGCTGACAGGCAGACAAAAAACGGCCGCATCCCTGTCGAGACGCGGCCGTCTGTCCGTTTCGGGGCCGGCCGGGTCTTACAAGACCACAACCTTGGTGCCGACGCCGACGCGTCCGTAAAGGTCGACCACGTCCTCGTTGCGCATGCGGATGCAGCCGGAAGAGACCGCATGTCCGATGGTCCAGGGCTGGTTGGAGCCGTGGATGCGGTAAAGGGTGGACCCCAGATACATGGCGCGGGCGCCGAGCGGGTTCTTCGGCCCGCCGGCCATCATCTTCGGCAGGCCCGGCTGGCGCTGGCGCATTTCCGCCGGCGGGTGCCAGTCCGGCCATTCGGCCTTGCGGGTGATCTTGTGGGTGCCGGCCCATTCAAAGCCCGGCCGGCCGACGCCGACGCCGTAGCGCTTGGCGGTGCCGCCCGACTGGACCAGGTAGAGGAAGCGCTCATTGGTGTCGATGATGATGGTGCCCGGCTTCTGGCCGCCGTCATAGGCAACGGTCTGCGGCAGGAATTTCGGGTCCATCTCGCGCCGAGAGCGCTTGGCGACATGCGGCCGCGGCTGCACCACGGAGGCGGGGCGAACGCGGCTCGGGGCCTCCTGCCAGCGCATGCCGTAGCGGTCGGTGCGGGCCTCGGCCGGCGCGCGGCGATAGGTCGGGTCGTCCCGGCGGCCGAACAGGCGCGGGCCCCGGCCGCGGTCGCGATATTCCTCGCGGCCATAGGTGCGCGGCGCCCGGCGATAGGTCGGGGCCTCGCGATAGACCCGGCGGCGCGGCTGGAGTTGCAGAAGCCACGGCTCGGAGAGGTCCGGGCTGAGGACGACGGGCGGTCTCGGCGTATAGCGGCCCTCGGCGGCGGCCTGGAACGCGCCGCTGGTCGCGACCATCCCAAGCACCATCAGGGCCATCGGAGCAAAAAGGCGTTTCATCGACGTACTCGGCTACATTTCGTCAATCGGCTTGAATGACGAGGGCGGACCCCCGCCGGCTCACTGGGAAACAACCGTGTCGTCGGGAGATGGTTCCGGGCGCCATGCGCCCGGTCCCCGCGTCCCGTTTCCCGGCATCAAGGTTAAGGAGGGGTATTTCGGAAAAGGTGAATCAAACCGGGCGGAAGCGGCCGGGCGGCCGACTCCTTGCACCTATGGTTAGAAATGGGTTGGCAAAACCGGTTAACGCCCGGTGAATCGGTGGCGCGGCGTTTTCGGAGCGGCCGCTGTCACCGTCTCTGGGACAACTGGCCGGTGGCAACGATGCGCCTGAGCCGGATGCGGGCATCGGCGATCGCCGCCGGCAGCACGCGCTCCACCTGGCGCGGCGTCATGCCGACCTTGACCCGCCGGTCGTAGAGCATGTTGAGGATGAACCAGTCGAAGACGTTGAAGCGGCTGACGGTCGAATAGTCGTTGAAGATGGACTCCTTCAGCCGCCAGTCGTCGTTGACAGGGCCAAGGCTCTGGCTGATCTCCTCGATCATGCAATGGCGGAAGGCGCGCCGCCCCTCGTTGACGACGATGAAGACGAAGGCCCGGTCGAGATTGTCGCCGCGGCGCCCGCCGGTGACCGCCGAGCAGTCGCTGGAGATGAGGAACCGCTTGTTGAACTGGCGCGGCATGGTCTCCTCGATGACGCCGCGATAGTCGGCCCGGTCGACCAGGAAGACGATCATCTCCGCCCGGTTCTGGTCCGCCGACATCGACATTTTCAGCCCCTTGACCGTGCGGTCCAGCTTGGCAACGAAGCGGCGGATGTCGCCCGTCCGGTGGTCGCGCCTGGCAAGGTCGATGACGTGGACCCGGACCCGGCCGGGGAACTTGCGGATGTGGTTGGCGCCGGGCCCGCGCCGCTGCGAGGGATCCTCGGCGCCGAACACGGTGCGCATGAAGCCGTCGATGAGCTGTTCGTCGGAATAGGCGGTGACGATGGCCTCGACGTGCGGCGTTGCCGCCAACGCCGTTGAGGCGGCAGCGAGCCAGAAGGCGAGGGCGGCAAGGACGGGTTTCAGCATGGCACACGCCTTTCTCGCACCGGCGCGCGCGATCGCGC
>NZ_NPEV01000012.1:21174-30207 GCF_003258835.1 Rhodobium orientis
GCGCAAAGCCGTAGGGCGGCCGGTCGTTCATCTTGGCGAAAAACGGCGGCAAAAGGAACGAAAAAAGGCCTGTCGGCGGGCGGAGAGACCTGTGCCGGGGCTAATGCACGAAGCGGCGCACGTCGCGCAGCACGCTCGGCAGCACCTCGCGGGCCTGCTGCTGGGTCATGCCGGGGCGGATCCGGCGATGGTAGAGCATGTTGAGGATGTAGCGGTCGTAGACCGTGAACTCGCTGTGCCGGGAGGCGTCGTTGAAGACGCTGTGGGTGAGGCTCCGGTTGTCGTTCATCGGGCCGAGCCCCTGCAGCACCTCCTCCACCAGGCAGCGGTGGAACAGGAATTCGCCCTCGTCGGCGACGATGACCGCGGTGGACCGCGAAATGCCGCGTTCGTCGGAAAGGACGCGAACGAGGCAGCGTCCGGGCGCGCTGGCCGCGGGATCGCCGTAGATCTCGTTGCGCACGATGCCTTCATACTGGTTCCGGTCGACGATATAGACGACGAAATTGGCGTCGTCCGGACGTGACGCGAAGTCGAGGCTGAGACCGCGGATCTTGCTCCTCAGGCTGCGGATGAAGGCGGTGGCGTCGCGCCTGCGGTCGTTGCCGGAGATGTTGCGCACGAAGAAGCTGACATTGCCGGTGTATTTCTTGACCAGATAGGGCTGCCAGTTCCAGGTCCGGTATTCCAGCCCGAACACCGTCTTCATGAACCCGTCGATGAGTTCCCGGTCGCTGAAGCCGGTGGGGGCGGCATCGCTCCGCGCGCCGGCGGCCGAGGCCAGCGCGACGGCGAAGATGGCCGCGGCAAGGGCAGCAGCAAGGCCGCGAAGGCGGTTGCGGACGGTGTAGACGCGGGACATGGGACGCTCGGTGTCCTTGTTCGACTGGCCGGATTTTAGCGCGTTGTCCGACCCGGTCCAACTGTTCTGCCATCGCCAATACAAGCGCTTGCCACGGTAAGGACTTCATTAATCGTCGCCGGGCTAGGTTAAAGCTCGGGATAATGAGGACTTGCATGACCAATCGCAGACGACTTTTTCGCGTCGAGGCAATGCACGGCGCACCGGCCGGCATGGCCTCTTCGGGTCCGGTTGCCATCGATCACTTCGCCGACCGGCGCCATCAGGAAGTGCTGCGCGAGGTCGCGGCGCTCAAGCAGATGGTCACCGACCTTGCCAAGGCGCGGCCGTCCGGCAGCGACGACAGCGGCAGGGCCGACGAGGTGCGGGCCGACATCGCCCATCTCGACGAGGAATTCAAACACCTCAAGCAGGAGATGCACGAGGCGCAGAAGCTCAAGGTCGAGCTCGACTCCATGCATGAGGCGATCAGCCAGACCAAGCGCGAGATCGCGTCGCTGCATGTCAACTCGTTCGAGGGCAAGCAGATGACGCGCGTCACCGACGAGCTCGACGAGGTCGTGCAGGGCACCGAGCAGGCGACGGAAAAGATCCTCGCCGCGGTCGAGACGATCGACGAGCAGGCCTCGAACCTGGCCGCCCGGCTGACCAACCGCGACCAGGACATGGCCGCGGACATCCAGGACAAGGTCGTCGGAATCTATGAGGCCTGTAACTTCCAGGACATTACCGGCCAGCGCATCACCAAGGTCGTCAACGCCCTGCGCTTTGTCGAAAACCGTATTTCCCGGATGATGGAGATCTGGGGCGGCATCGACAGCTTCAAGGAAGTGGAAAGCGAGATCCACGAGGAGAAGGTCCACAGCGACGCCGACAAGGCGCTGCTCAACGGACCGGCCCAGCAGGTCGACGAGGGCGTGGCCTCCCAGGACGACATCGACGCGCTGTTCGCCTGATCGACGGAAAAACCGGCACAGAATTTTGACGTCCGGACGGCCTCGGCCGTCTGGACGTTTCTATTTGTTCCGGATATGTTCTATCTCTTCCAAAGGGCGAGGGGGACGTCATGGACCAGGACGACGAGCAGCAGACACCGGAGGACGGCATCCTGATCGGCGCCGACGGCCGCCCGCGCTGCTGGTGGCACGGCAACCTGCCGGACTATCTCGCCTACCACGACACCGAATGGGGCCGGCCGGTCGCCGACGACCGGCGCCTGTTCGAAAAGATCTGCCTGGAGGGCTTCCAGTCGGGCCTGTCCTGGCTGACCATCTTGCGCAAGCGCGAGAACTTCCGCGCCGCCTTCGCCGGCTTCGACTTCGAGAAAGTTGCCCGCTTCGGCGAGGCGGATGTCGAACGGCTTCTGGGCGATGCCGGAATCATCCGCCACCGCGGCAAGATCGAGGCGGCGATCAACAACGCGGCCCGCGCCGTGGAACTGGTCGAGGAGGCGGGCTCGCTCGCCGCCTTCGTCTGGAGTTACGAGCCGGCGCCGGAGGAGCGCCCCGCCCGCTTCGACAAGGCGAGCCTCGGGCCCCTTGCAAAGACCGCGCAGTCGGTGGCGCTTGCGAAAGATCTGAAGAAGCGCGGCTGGAAGTTTTTCGGCCCGACGACGGCCTACGCCTTCATGCAATCGGTCGGCATCGTCAACGACCACCTTGAAAGTTGCTGGTGCCGACACGAGGTAGAGCGGCAGAGGGCGTCGTTCGACAAGCCGGCCTGATGCCGTTAACGATGGCGGCATTTGAGGGCGCTCCGGGGCTGCTTTGGGCGAAAAATTTCGCCGCCATGTTGCACCGCGTCTTGACAGTTTCCCTTCCCGTGACTAACTCAGCGACGACTGTTAGCACTCACCTGAAGAGAGTGCTAACGCTCACGCAAACAGCGAACAAACGTTCACGGCAAAAACTCAGAGGAAGCTTTTCAAAATGAAGTTTCGCCCTCTTCACGACCGCGTAGTCGTCCGTCGCGTCGAATCCGAAGAAAAGACCGCCGGCGGCATCATCATCCCCGACACTGCCAAGGAAAAGCCGCAGGAAGGCGAAGTCGTCGCCGTCGGTCAGGGCGCCCGGAGCGAGTCCGGCGAGCTGATCGCGATGGACGTCAAGGCCGGCGACCGGGTCCTGTTCGGCAAGTGGTCGGGCACCGAAGTCAAGATCGATGGTGAGGATGTCCTGATCATGAAGGAATCCGACATCATGGGCGTGATCGGCTGACCCGCCGGTAGCAACGACGATCGGGACGTCACCCCGGCATCCGCGCCGACCGGCGCGAGCCTGGCCTGACTGTCCCAGTCCACCACCGAACCACCCGGCGGATCCTTCCGGACCGGGAAAGACATTCAAGGAGCTGAAATATGGCTGCCAAGGAAGTAAAATTCGGATCCGATGCCCGCGACAAGATGCTTCGCGGCGTTGACCTTCTCGCCAACGCCGTCAAGGTGACGCTCGGTCCGAAGGGCCGCAACGTCGTCATAGAGAAGTCGTTCGGCGCCCCGCGCATTACCAAGGACGGCGTCACCGTGGCCAAGGAAATCGAGCTTGAGGACAAGTTCGAGAACATGGGCGCCCAGATGGTGCGCGAAGTCGCCTCCAAGACCAACGACCTGGCCGGCGACGGCACCACCACCGCCACCGTCCTCGCCCAGTCCATCGTCAAGGAAGGCGCCAAGGCGGTTGCCGCCGGCATGAATCCGATGGACCTGAAGCGCGGCGTCGACATGGCCGTCAAGGCCGCCGTCGACGACCTGACCGCCCAGTCCAAGTCGATCAACACCTCCGAGGAAGTCGCCCAGGTCGGCACCATCTCGGCCAATGGCGAGCACATCATCGGCGAGAAGATCGCCGAGGCGATGCAGAAGGTCGGCAACGAGGGCGTCATCACCGTCGAGGAATCGAAGGCTCTGGAGTTCGAGCTGGAGACCGTCGAGGGCATGCAGTTCGATCGCGGCTACCTGTCGCCGTACTTCGTGACCAACGCCGAGAAGATGGTCACCGAGCTTGAGGATCCGTACATCCTCCTGCACGAGAAGAAGCTCTCCAACCTGCAGGCCATGCTGCCGGTTCTGGAAGCGGTGGTGCAGTCCAACCGTCCGCTGATGATCATCGCCGAGGACGTCGAGGGCGAGGCGCTCGCCACCCTCGTGGTCAACAAGCTGCGCGGTGGCCTCAAGGTCGCGGCCGTCAAGGCCCCGGGCTTCGGCGACCGTCGCAAGGCCATGCTGGAGGACATCGCGATCCTGACCGGCGGCCAGGTGATCTCCGAGGACCTCGGCATCAAGCTTGAGAACGTCACCCTCGACATGCTCGGCACCGCCAAGCGCGTCACCATCACCAAGGAAGAGACCACGATCGTCGACGGTGCCGGCGAGAAGGCCGACATCGAGGCCCGCGTCGGCCAGATCAAGGGCCAGATCGAGGAGACCACTTCCGATTACGACCGCGAGAAGCTCCAGGAGCGCCTGGCCAAGCTCGCCGGCGGTGTTGCCGTCATCCGCGTCGGTGGCGCCACCGAGGTCGAGGTGAAGGAGAAGAAGGACCGCGTCGACGACGCCCTCAACGCGACCCGAGCGGCCGTCGAGGAAGGCATCGTGCCGGGCGGCGGCGTCGCCCTGTTGCATGCCCGCCGCGCCGTGGAGAAGGTCACCAGCGACAATGCCGACGTTGCAGCCGGCATCAAGATCGTGCTGCGTGCCCTTGAGGCGCCGATCCGCCAGATCGCCGAGAACGCCGGCGTGGAAGGCTCGATCGTCGTCGGCAAGGTGACCGAGTCCAAGGACGAGAACTTCGGCTTCGACGCCCAGACCGAGTCCTATGTCGACATGATCAAGGCCGGCATCATCGACCCGACCAAGGTCGTGCGCACCGCCCTGCAGGACGCGGCCTCCGTCGCCGCCCTGCTGATCACCACCGAGGCGATGGTCGCCGAGATTCCGAAGAAGGACTCCGGCGCACCGGCGATGCCGGGTGGCGGCATGGGCGACATGGGCTTCTAAGCCACGCGTCCACAACGCAACGAAATACGGCAAAGGGCGGTCTTCGGGCCGCCCTTTTTCGTTGTGGCAACGCCTGGCTTTTCCGCGTTGCCGAACCGTCACGGAACTTTCAAGGAAGCGTCACCCGGCTTGCATGAACCGCACCTAGCCTCCCGCCCAGCCTCAACGAATCCTCACATCCGCATACTCGGAAAATTCCAGGGAGAGCCAGAGATCATGCGCGTCCTTCGCTGCCATCTCACGACCGGCCTCGGCGCGATCCTCGCAGCCGCGACCGTGACCGCCGCCAATGCTGCCGACGGTGCCGCCTATTTCGAGCGCACCGCGTCCATGCCGGTCTACGAGACCCTCGGCGACGGCGTCGACAAGGCGACCGAAACGGTCGCCGAAATCGCCGCCGCGTCGACGGATGGCCGCACGCTGATCTTCACCGACGGCCCGGGCGAGGCGCTGGTCTTCGTCGACGCGACGCAGCCGGCGGCGCCGAAGCCGCTCGGCCGCACCGCGCTCGGCGGCGAGCCGACCTCGGTCGCCGTTGCCGGCGGCTTTGCCCTTGCCGGCGTCAATACCTCGGAGAGCTTCGTCAAGCCGGGTGGCCATCTCGCCGTGATCGGTGTCGACAGCCGCGAAACGGTTGCGAAATGCGACGTCAAGGGCCAGCCGGACTCCGTTGCCGCCAGCCCGGACGGCAAGTTCGTCGCAATCGCCATCGAGAACGAGCGCGACGAAGACCTCGATGACGGCGTCATCCCGCAGATGCCGGCGGGCCACCTCGCGATCTTCGACCTCGACGCCGAGGGCCGGCCGACAAATTGCGATGCCGTGCGCATCGTCGACATGACCGGCCTTGCCGAGATCGCGCCGGAGGATCCGGAGCCGGAATTCGTCTCCATCAATGCCGACAACATCGCCGTCGTCACGCTGCAGGAGAACAACCACATCGCGCTCGTCGACCTCGCCACCGGCAAGGTAACGGCGCATTTCTCCGCCGGCACGTCGAGCGCGGAGAACATCCCGACCGAGAAGGCCCGCGCCGTCGACGGCGCCGGCTCGATCACGGACGTCGCCCGCGAGCCCGATGCCGTCGCCTGGATTGACAATGACCGCTTCGTCACCGCCAACGAGGGCGACTACAAGGGCGGCTCGCGCGGCTTCACCATCTTCGACAAGGCTGGAACGGTGCTCTACGACAGCGGCAACGCCCTGGAGCAGATGGCCATGCGCACCGGCCACTATCCGGCCAAGCGCGCCCACAAGAAGGGCGCCGAGCCGGAAGGCACGACCGTCGGCACCTTCCGCGGCGAACGCCTGATCTTCGTTTCCTCGGAGCGTGCCAACTTCGTTGCCGTCTACCGCGACACCGGGGCCGAGCCGGAATTCGTCCAGTTCCTGCCGACCAATGTCGCCCCGGAAGGCCTGCTTGCCATCCCGTCCCGCGATCTCCTGATCGTCGCCAACGAAAAGGACAGCGCTGACGACAGCGTCCGCGCGATCCTCGGCATCTACAGCTTCGGCGCCATGGAGCCGTCCTATCCGACCATCGTTTCCGACACCGACCCGGCAACCAAGGCGCCGATCGGCTGGGGCGCTCTCTCCGGCCTTGCCGCCGACCCGGCCGATGCCGCGAAGGTCTATGCCGTCAGCGACAGCTTCTATGACGCGGCGCGCATCTTCACCCTCGACGTCTCCGCCATGCCGGCGAAGATCGTCTCCTATGTCGACCTGAAGGGCGGCTCCGCCAGGGGCTACGACCTTGAGGGCATCGCGGTGCGCAGCGAAGGCGGCTTCTGGCTGGCCAGTGAAGGCCATCCGGAAAAGGAGCTGCAGCATCTCCTGATCAAGGCCGCTGCCGACGGCACGGTGGAGGAGGAGATCTCCTTGCCGGAAGAGCTCGTCGCAAAGGCCGCACGCTTCAGCCTGGAAGGCGTTGCCGAATACGAGGTGGGCGGCCAGACCCGCGTCGTCGTCGCCGTGCAGCGCGAATGGGGCGACGATCCGAAGGGCATGACCAAGCTTGGCATCTACGACCCGGCCGACAAGACCTGGGGCTTCGTCCACTATCCGCTGGACAAGCCCCGCTCGGCCGCTGGTGGCTGGGTCGGCCTTTCGGAAATCACCTCCCTCGGCGGCGCCCGCTTCGCCGTCATCGAGCGCGACAACAAGGGCGGTCCGGACGCCGCGATCAAGCAGGTGACGGTGACCTCCCTTGATGGCGTCACCCCCGGCGCCGTCGGCAGCGAGCTGCCGGTGGTAACGAAGCGCCTTGCCATCGACCTGTTGCCGGCGATGGCCGCGACCAGGGGCTGGACGCCCGACAAGGTCGAGGGCCTGACGGTCACCGCCGACGGCCGCATCCTTGCCGT
The DNA here is from genome assembly GCF_003258835.1 of Rhodobium orientis. Taxonomy (GTDB): domain Bacteria; phylum Pseudomonadota; class Alphaproteobacteria; order Rhizobiales; family Rhodobiaceae; genus Rhodobium; species Rhodobium orientis. The sequence goes on from NZ_NPEV01000012.1 coordinate 28,394, forward strand.
CACCGACAATGACGGCGTCGACGATGCCTCCGGCGAGACGCTGTTCCTCGACCTCGGTTCGGTCAAGCGCCTCGACTGATCCCGCTTGCGGAGAGGGGCAAAAAGCCCCTCCCGCCTTTGCCGCCAAGACCGCCTCGGCCCGGAAGGCTCGCCTTCCGGGCCTTTTCTTTGTCTGGCGGCCCTTTTCCGGAGATTTTCCGCAGTTTTTTCCCAACGCGCCAAAGCGTGATGCCGGTCACAACGCCGGGCCGCGATCGCCCTTACCTTCAAATCATCGGGGGGCACCAAAGAGCCCCGAAGCGGAGCCCCGAAGGAACGGACAGCTCCACCACCAACCAAACAGTTGATGAGACACCTGAAGGAGAACACTGCCATGAACACCCTGATGAAGAAGACCGTCACCGGCTTTACCGCCCTCAGCATCCTCGCCGGTGCCTTTGCCGCCACCGCCGCGCCGGCCGCCGCCGGCCCGCTCAATGTCGGCCCGGCCGTTGCCGCCGCCTCCGCCGACACCACGGCCGAAGTCCAGAAGGTCGGCTGGCGCCACCGCCATCGTCGCCACCACCGCTGGCACCGTGGCCACGGCCGCGGCTGGGGCTATGGCGCCGCCGCCCTCGGCTTTGCCGCCGGCGCCGCCTATGTCGCGACCCGCGACTGCGGCTGGGAGATCGTCCGCAAGAAGCGCTACAACCGCTGGGGCGAGCGCGTGATCGTCAGGAAGAAGGTCTGGGTCTGCGATTGATCCCTGCCTGACTTGACCTCCAAAACACCGAAGGCCCCGCCGATGTCCCCCGGCGGGGCTTTTGGGTTTTGGCGGGATTTAGGGCGCACGCGACGCCGTATGGATTGCCGCGTCGGCCTGTCGGCCTCCTCGCAATGACAAGAGAGCGTCATTGCGAGCGCAGCGAAGCAATCCAGTCCGGCCTTTCGTGCGGGCGCCCACGGCAGCCACAACCAGAAACCGACATGGCCGGCTATCGGATCAGATCTCCGAGGCCGCCTTCAGCGCGTCGTGGTTCTCGATGCAGTAATAGCCGGAGATCCGGCTGATGGTGCCAGAGCGCTTCCAGTCGCTGAGGACGCGGTTGACGTTCTCCCGCGCCGCCCCCGCCATATTGGCAAGGTTGGCCTGGCTGACCTTGTAGTGGATCAGCACCCGGCCGTTGTCGAGCGGCTTGCCGAAGGTCTCGGCAAGCTGCAGCAGCGTCTGCGCCACCCGGCCCGGCAGCGGCAGGAAGCTGCGCGCGGCAAGGACATCGTTGGCAAGCCGGAGCCGCGTGCCGACGACCGCCAGCATGTGCCGGTAGACGGCCGGATTGGCATCGCCGAAGCGCGCGAAGGCGGCCTTTTCGATGAAGGCGAGCCTCGACGGCTTCAAGGCGGTGACCGTCGCCGAGCGCGGCCGCCCGTCGAGCAGGGCCAGTTCGCCGACCAGCGCGCCCGGGCCGAAGACGGCGAGCAACTGCTCCTCGCCCTCGTGGGAGATGACGCTGACCTTGATGGACCCTTCCAGGACCGCATAGAAGCCGTTGCCCGGATCGCCGGTGTGGAAAAGGATCTCGCCGGACGACAGGCTGACGCCGCGAGCAAGCCCCGACAGGCCCTCCGCCAGCGCCTCCGGCAGTCCGGCAAGCGAAAAGCTGTTTTCCAGAAAACTCTTGTCGAGCCGCATGGCCGCCTCCCCGGATTGATATCCCGAGCATAGCCTATTTCGCGGCCGCGCCGGCAAGCCCGTAGCGGGCGCGACGGCCGGGAGGGACGGGCAGGGGTGGAGGATACACGCCTTGACTCCGTATTCGCTACCATGGAGTGTA
>NZ_NPEV01000012.1:30217-45013 GCF_003258835.1 Rhodobium orientis
GGCCGGCCCTGGCCAGGGCCGGCCGGACGATTGTCTATGGCGTCCTTTCAAGGAGCCGGCCGCGGCGATAGGGCGCCGCAATCCGGCTTCGGCAACAGGGTCGATGTCGGGCCGATCCGCGGCGGGTTCCGCCGGGGAAGGGTGCGGCCCGGTCCCGCCTCCGGAAAATGTGCGCTTGCCCCCTTGCTGGCCTCGATCGTCCTTGCCGGAGCGGCCGCCGCCGACCCCTTGCGGCAGACCGAGGACGCACCGTTCGCCCTCAGGCGCCTGCTCTATTTCTCCTCCCTCGACGTCACGCGGGACAACGCCTATGCGGCCGTTGGCATGCGCTTTGTGCCCGCCGGCGCCGGCTCGTCCTCCCTCATCGGCGCCGTGACCGCCGGCTCCGGCTGGTATCGCTACCGCCGCCGCCGCCGTGCCAAACGCTGGTTCCATGCCGCAATCGGCGGCGCCGGCATTGCCGCCGGCTACCGTTTCGAGCGCCCGCGCTACGGCGTCACCGTCCTCGCCGGCCCCGCAGTCGAGCACCAGACCCTGTCGCGCCCCGACCCGGGCAATGCGGCCGAAGGCACGCGCGTTGCCGCCCGCGGCGCTCTCGATACCTGGGCAAAGCCCGCGCCGCGCATTCTCGCCACGGGCTATGTCTCCGCCTCCACCTTCGACGGGCTGTGGTACGCCCGCGCCTTCGCCGGCCATGAGGTCCGGCCGGACCTCTTCGTCGGTCCCGAATTCGTCGGCATCGGCAATGACAGCTATAACGAGCGGCGGATCGGCGCGGCCCTTCTCGGCGCGCCCCTCGGCCGGCTGCGGGGAAACCTGTCGGTCGGCCTCCGGCTGCGCGGCGACGGCGCGCGCGATGGCTATCTGACCGGCGGCCTCTGGCGCCGTTTCTGAGGAAAGCGGGGCGGAGCCGCCGCCTTGCCCCCGCTGCCTTGCCCTTGCCGGCCGTTTCGTCTAGGAAAATCCCGCCTGCCGCCGCCCGGCGGGCGTTAATGTCCGGCGCGGCCGCAACGGCCGGCGCCCAATCGCAATTCTCGGGGTTTTCATGTCTGGCAAGGCCAAAGCGGACAAGCTGAAGGCGCGTCTGCCGCGCGGGTTCGTCGATCGCGAGGCGGCGGAAATCCGCGCCACGGAGCGCATGCTGCAAAAGGTCCGCGAGATCTTCGAGCGCTACGGCTTCGATCCGGTCGAGACCCCGATGATCGAATATACCGACGCGCTCGGCAAATTCCTGCCCGACCAGGACCGGCCCAACGAGGGCGTCTTTTCCTTCACCGACGACGACGAGCAGTGGCTGAGCCTGCGCTACGACCTGACGGCGCCGCTCGCCCGCCATGTCGCCGAGAACTTCGACAGCCTGCCAAAGCCCTACCGCTCCTATCGCGCCGGCTGGGTGTTCCGCAACGAAAAGCCCGGCCCCGGCCGCTTCCGCCAGTTCATGCAGTTCGACGCCGACACGGTCGGCGCGCCGACGCCGGCCGCTGACGCCGAAATGTGCATGATGATGGCAGATACGCTCGATGCACTCGGGCTTGAGGGCCAGTACGTCGTCCGCGTCAACAACCGCAAGGTTTTGGATGGGGTGATGGAGGCTATCGGGCTTGCCGGTGCGGAGCACGCCGGAACGCGCCTCGTGGTGCTGCGCGCCGTCGACAAGCTCGACCGCCTTGGCCTCGACGGCGTTCGCGCGCTGCTCGGCGAGGGCCGCAAGGATGACAGCGGCGATTTTACCAAAGGCGCGGGGCTCGGCCCGGACGAGGTCGAGACGGTGCTCTCCTTCGTCGGCGCCAAGGGCGCTGCCGCGAGCGAGACCATCGAGACCCTGAAGGGCCTCGTCTCCGAAAGCAGCATCGGCAGCGCCGGCGTGGAAGAGCTCGCCGAAATCGCGCGCCTTGTGGGTGCCGCCGGCTATGAGGGCAAGGTCGAGGTCGACCCCTCCGTCGTCCGGGGTCTGGAATACTACACCGGCCCCGTCTACGAGGCCGAACTCACCTTCGAGGTCACCAACGACAAGGGCCAGGTGGTCCGCTTCGGCTCGGTCGCCGGCGGCGGGCGCTATGACGGCCTCGTCGGCCGCTTCAAGGGCCAGGACGTGCCGTCCACCGGCTTTTCCATCGGCGTCTCGCGGCTGCTGTCGGCCCTGAAGGCGACCGGCAAGGTGAACCTTTCCGACGAGAACGGCCCGGTCATCGTCACGGTCATGGACCGTGCGGCTGTTGCCGACTACCAGGCGATGGTCTCCGAACTCCGCAAGGCCGGGGTCCGGGCCGAGCTCTTCCTCGGCAATCCCAAGCAGTTCGGCAAGCAACTGCAATATGCCGACCGCCGCAATGCCCCGCTGGCGATCATCCAGGGCTCCGACGAGCGCGCCGAGGGCGTCGTCCAGATCAAGGACCTGATCGAGGGCAAGCGGCTGTCGGAGGACATCGAGGACAACGCCGAATGGCGCGCGGCCCGGCCGGCACAAGTTACCGTTCCTCGCACGGACCTTGTTGAGGCCGTTATAAAAATACTTGCCGAGCAGGCTGCCGACCGCGAGGGGGCAGGCCAATGACCGATTTTTCCGAACGGCTGGAGCGCCTGCGCTCGCTGATGGAAACGACGGGCTACCGCTTCGTGGAGACCGACATCCTGCAGCCGGCCGAAACGTTTATCGACCTTGCCGGCGAGGAGCTGCGCGGCCGCCTGTTCCTGACCGCGACCGTCGGCGGCGCGGAACTGTGCCTGCGCCCCGATTTCACCATTCCAGTCTGCCGCCACCACATCGCCTCCGGCGATCCGGCCCGCGCGGCCGCCTATTCCTATCTCGGTCCGGTGTTCCGCCAGCGCCCGGGCGGCACCGGCGAGTTCCCCCAGGCCGGCATCGAGTCCCTCGGCCGCGAGGACCGCGAGGGCGCCGACGCCGAGGCTCTGACGCTCGCGCTGTCGTGCCTGCGCGCCTTTGACCTCGACGCCCCGGACATCCGGCTCGGGGACCAGGCCCTGTTCTTCGCTTTCGTCGATGGGCTCGACCTCGCCAATGTCTGGAAGCGCCGGCTGAAGGCCGCCTTCGGCGACCGCGCGCGCCTCGATGCCTTGATCGAGCAGCTTGCCGGCCGCGGCCCCGGCGGCGAGGACCGCCGCGCCGGGCTGCTGGCGGCGCTGGAAGGCGTCGACCACGAGGCCGCCCGCGACCTCGTCGAGGACCTCCTCTCCATCGCCGGCATCGCCACCGTCGGCGGCCGCACCGCCAACGAGATCGCCGAGCGGTTCCTGGAGCAGGCGACCTTCGCAGCAGGGTCCAGCGCGCGGCCGGAAATTGCCGACCTGATGACCGCCTTCCTCGATGTCGCCGGCACGCCCGACGTCGTCGCCGACCGGCTGGCGGTGATCGCCGCCGATGCCGGCGTCGAGCTGACCGCGGCCCTGGAGGCCTTCAACCACCGCGCCCAGCTCATCGCCGACCGCGGCATCGCCTATGACCGGCTGCGCTTTGCCGCCGATTTCGGCCGCCGGCTCGACTACTACACCGGCTTCGTCTTCGAAATTTACGATCCCGCCCGGCCGGACCTCGGCCCGCTCGTCGGCGGCGGCCGCTACGACAAGCTGCTTGGCCTTCTCGGCTCGGCCACGGAGGTGCCCGCCGTCGGCTTTTCGATCTGGATCGAGCGGGTGCCGGGCGGCGTCGCCGCGCTGGGTGCCAACGGCCTTGGAGCGCTGACATGAGCCGCGACCTGATCCTTGCCGTCCCCTCCAAGGGCCGCCTGCAGGAAAACGCCGCCGCGTTCTTTGCCCGCGCGGGCCTGAAGCTGGAACAGCCGGGCGGCGCCCGCAACTATCGCGGCCGCATCAAGGGGCTCGACGGCGTCGAGATCGCCTTCCTGTCGGCCTCGGAGATCGCCCGCGAACTGGCGGCCGGCAACGTCCATTTCGGCGTCACCGGCCTCGACCTCGTCTATGAGACGGTGGCGGAGCCGGATTCATGCCTCCATCTCGTGACGCCCCTCGGCTTCGGCCATGCGGACGTGGTCGTCGCCGTGCCGAAGGCCTGGATCGACGTCGCGACCATGGCGGACCTCTCCGACGTCGCCCAGGACATGCGCGCCTCCAGCGGACGGGCGATGCGCGTCGCGACGAAATACATCCGCACCACGCGGGCGTTCTTTGCCGAGAACGGCATCGCCGACTACCGGATCGTGGAAAGCCTCGGCGCCACCGAAGGCGCGCCGGCCTCCGGCGTTGCCGAACTCATCGTCGACATCACCACGACCGGCGCGACGCTCGTTGCCAACAATCTGAAGATCCTGTCGGATGGCGTCATCCGCCGCTCCCAGGCCCACCTGGTGGCGGCTCTGCGCGCACCCTGGGACGCGGAACCGCTCGCCGCCGCCCGTACCATCCTCGACCGCATCGCGGCCGAAGCCCGCGCCGGCCGGATCCGCGAAATCCGAACCACGGTCGCCCGCGCTGCCATGCTCGGCCACGACGCCGTCTCCCGCTTTGGCGCGACGGTTCCGTTCGGCGCCCAGGGCTCCAACCTGGTGCTCCATTGCCCCGTCGACGAGGTCTACCCCTGCGTTGTCTGGCTGCGCGAGAACGGCGCGGAGACGGTTACGGTTTCTTCCGTCGACTACGTCTTTGAGGCGACGAATCCGCTGTTTGCGGGGCTGCAGGGGCGGATCGGGGAGGGGTGAGTGGCCGGCCTCGGCGTCGTTGCTGGGCTGGGTGCGGAGGCCCAAACACCCTCGGCGAACTGACATCGAACGTCCCATGGATTGCCGCGTCGGCCTAACGGCCTCCTCGCAATGACGTTGAGAATGTTGAAGAATCCGTCATTGCGAGCGCAGCGAAGCAATCCAGTGCGGCATTGCCGTGGTATGAGTGCAGATCGGCCAACACTCGGGCAGCGACCCCTTAGTTGACGCCGTGGCCTGACGCAGTAGCGACCGACTTCCACAACTTTATCCCCAGCCCCCATAAACTCCCTATAATCCAAACCGCACCAGTTCCAATGAGTTTATCGCCAAATCCCATAAACTCGCTATAACCTCATCCCATGAACCCGCTTTCCAACCCCTACGCCCCCGGCGCCGGGACGCCGCCGCCGGAGCTCGCCGGGCGCGATGCGATCCTCGATGCGGCGCGGCTTGCGGTCGCGAAAAGCCGGGCGGGAAAGCCGGCGCGCAGCCTGATGCTGGTGGGCCTCAGGGGCGTCGGCAAGACCGTGCTCCTCAACGAGATCCAGGAGATTGCGGACGAGGCGGGGGCCTTCACCGACTTCATCGAGGTAAGCCGCAACGAGCCGCTTTCCGTCGTCATCGTCGCGACCCTGCGCGCCGCGCTCTTGAAATTCGACCGCATGAAGGGCGTCAGCGAGACGGTGAAGAAGGGCCTCAGGGTCCTCAAGAGCTTCGTTTCCGCCATCAAGCTGAAATATGGCGACGTGGAATTCTCCGTCGACGTGGAGGAGGAGGCGGGCATTGCCGATAGCGGCACCCTGCGGCGCGATCTCGCCGAGCTCTTCGTCGCCGCGGCCGAGGCGGCAAAGGCCCGCAAGACCTCCATCGTGCTCCTCATCGACGAGATCCAGACGCTCGGCGAGGACGAGTTCGAGGCGCTGATCATGGCGATCCACCGCATTGACCAGAAACGCCTGCCGCTCCTGGTCGTCGGCGCCGGGCTGCCGCTGCTGGTCAAGCTCTCCGGCGAAGCAAAATCCTATGCCGAGCGGCTGTTCGACTACAACCGGATCGGCGCGCTCGACGATGCCGAGGCGGAACGCGCGCTGGTCGCGCCCGCCCGCGAGGCCGGCGTCGCCTTCGAGGAGGGTGCGATCGCCCGCATCCTGGAGGTGACTGAGGGCTATCCCTACTTCCTGCAGGAATGGGGCTACCAGTGCTGGAACACGGCCAAGACCTCGCCGGTGACGGAAAAGGACGTCAAGAAAGCAACGGCCGCAGCCATCGCCCGGCTCGACGGGAATTTCTTCCAGTCGCGCTTTGCCCGGCTCTCCGATCCCCAGAAGCGCTACTTACGCGCAATGGCCGAGCTCGGGCCGGGGCCGCACCGCTCCGGCGATATCGCAAGGGCGATGGGCAAGACCTCCCAGAAGGTGGCGCCGATCCGCGATGCGCTGATTTCGAACGGCATGATCTACAGCCCGAAATACGGGTTTGCCGCGTTCACCGTGCCGCTCTTCGACGCCTTTTTGAAGCGGACGATGCCGGACGAGGCGTGACGGGCGTTACTCCCAGACCTTGAAGGGCGTTTCGGCCGCAAGCTCCCGGATCGCGGTCTCCAGTCGCTTAACCGTCTCGTTGCGGTCGGCGCTAACCTCAAGCCGCTCGCCGACGACGACGTCGCAAAAGAACGGCACCGGCAGCCAGGAGCCCTTCGGCAGCACCTTACCGAGGCCGTGGAGGAACACCGGCACGATGGGCACCTCGGGCCGCTTTTCGGCGAGATAGGCGATCCCCTTCTTGAAGCCGGCGATAACTTCCGGCTCACCGCGCGTGCCTTCCGGAAAGAACAAGATGATGTCGCCGCGATCGAGCGCTTCCATGACCGGCGCCAGCGGATCGAGCCCCTTGGCGCGGGCGTCGCGCTCGATCGGCACGATGCCGATGAGGTCGAGCGCGATGAACCGCATCAGGGGCTTGGTGAGGAAGTAGTCCGCCGCCGCGATTGGCCGCACTTTCGGCAGGAGGGCGATTGGCATCAGGCTCATCAGGGCGAGGGTGTCGAGATGGCTGTTGTGGTTGGCGGCAAGGATCGCCGGACCCTCTTTCGGCAGCCGCTCGCCATGGCGCACGGCAAGGCCGATGGCAATGCGCATCACCGGACGCACGATGAGGAGGAAGAAGGCCTGCCTGAGACGGTCGCGCCAGGTCATGAGTTGCCTGCCTCGCCCCTACCGTCGCGCTCCTCCGAGACACGATGCCGCCAAGGCATCGTGTCGAGGCAAGCGCAAATGCGCGCCGGCGCCGTTGCGCCGCAAAGCCTGCGTGGCGTTTGAACGCTAGGAAAACAGGGCGTTCCGTTCATCGCTCGATCCAGCTCAATAGTAGAAATATCTGACGATGTGAAAAAACAGCGGCGCGGTGAAGGTGAGGCTGTCGATGCGGTCGAGGATGCCGCCGTGGCCGGGCAGGATCGAGCCGGTGTCCTTCAGGTCGAGGTCGCGCTTGACGGCCGAGACGGTGAGGTCGCCGACGAAGCCGGCAATGCCGAGGAGGACGCCGATGAGCAGCGCGATGGGCAGTTCCACCGGCGTCAGCGCCAGGCAGAGGACGACGGAAAGGACGGCGGTCGTCCCAACGCCGCCCAGAAAGCCTGCCCAGGTTTTGTTGGGACTGACATTGGGGACGATCTTCCGGTGCCCGAAGCGCTTGCCGAAGACATATTGGGCGACGTCGTTGACCTCGGTGAGGATGAGGAGCGTGACGAGCAGCCCGGCGCCGTTGGCATCGCCCGGCGGCGGCACGGCGAGAAGATAGGCCGCGTGCGAGACGGCAAAAACGGTGGTCATCAGGCCCCAGTGGATCGAGCCGGCGGCCCGCAGGAAGCCGCGCGTCTCGCCGTTCAGCACCATGACTGCCGGAAGCACCAGGAACATGTAGACGGGCACGAAGATGATGAACATGCCGTACCAGGCGATGCCGACGAAGAGGTATTGGACCGGGATCGCCAGATAGGCCCAGAACAGCACCGCCCGGTCGGCCCGCCGCGTCTCGGCGATGGTGAAATACTCCTTGAGCGCCAGGAACGAGACGAAGGCGAGGAGGACGATCATCGCCGTGCGGCTGATGAGGAGGGCGGCGACGAGGACGCCGACCATCCACCACCAGGTGCGGATGCGGAGCCGAAGCTCGCTCGGCTCGCCCGCCCGGCCCCGCTCCTTGAGGCGCACGAAGATCGTCGCGCCGGCAAGCCCGGCCACGATGAGGCCGAGAACAAAAAGGACGCCCGGCGTCAGGTGCGGGAAGGTTTCGCTCACGCCTCGTCTCCGGCGGCCTTCAGGGCACTGTCGAGCCGCTTCCAGACCGTGAGCACCGTGGCGATGGCGAGGGTAACGAAGATGCCGTCGATGACGACCACCGGCAGGCCAAAGACGGCGATGAGGAACGCCGTGACGCCGACGGCGAGCGCCCGGTCCGACTTGCCCATCGGCCCGTCATAGCGCCGCCCGCCGCCGATGACCTGGCCGAGGAGGCCCGCGAATTCCGTCAGCACCGCGCCGAGGCAGAAGGCAACGACCGGCATGGCCGCGGCCCCGAGCGCAAGGAAGGGCGGGATCAGCGCCAGATAGAGGCAGAGGTCGGACAGGACGTCGCCGATCTCGTTGAGGACGGCGCCCTTCCTGGTTTTCATGTCGTGCTCGCGGGCGAGCATGCCGTCGATGGCGTTGAGCGCCATGCGCGCGAACAGGACGACCGGCAGGAGGAGAAGCATCGCCGGGGCGTCGGGCACCGAGACGAGGAAGCTGCCGCCGGCGGCCGACAGAACGAGCGCAAAGAGCGTCACCTCGTTCGGCGTGATGCCGGCCTCGGCCAGCCGCACGACGAGCGGCCTGAGCAGGGCCTGGAACCGCGGCTTCAGGTCGTAGACGGTCGCCATGGTCTCCTCGGATGGCTGGCTTCAAGAGCGCACTGACGGTAGCCGAACCGGGCTGGTTTCGCGAGGGGCAAGCTCCAATGGCATCGCCAGCCTAGATCGGCGGCGTCTCCTCCTCGGTCATCGCCGCGGCCTTCTCCTGGCGGATGACGATGAGGCCGGCAACGACGATCAGCGCGCCGCCGAGGATCGTCGGCAGCCGCGGCGTCTCGCCGAACAGGAGGAACCCCCACAGGCTCGCCCACAGGAAGGCGGAATATTCCAGCGGGGCGACCCGCGCCACCGGCGCCAGCGACAGCGCGTAGGAAATAGCGAGGAAGCCCGCCGTGCCGCAGGCGCCGACGGCAAGGAAGAGGCCGAGATCGCTGGTTGCCACCGGCTCCCAGACCGCCAGACCGAGCGGCGCGGCAAGGATGGCGGCGCCGAGCGATTGCAGCACGGCCATGGTGACCTTGTCGTCCTTCTGGGCGCGCACACGGATGGTGACGATGGCGGTCGAATAGCAGATGGCGGTCAGGATCCCGAGCGCAAAGCCGATCGCGGTCTCGGAAGTCGTGCCTTCAAGCTGGTCGGTGGTGAGCGAGCCGCCGGCGATGACGACGACGCCGGCAAGGCCGAGGCCGATGGCCATGAGCGCGTTGCGGGTCACCGGCTCGCCGAGAAAGAGACTGCCGAGCACGACGGTGACCAGCGGGGCAAGGAAGAACAGGGTCGTTGCCAGCGCCAGCGGCAGGTACTGGACGGCGTGAAAGAAGCTCGCCGCCGCAGCAAGCAGCAGCACGCCGCGCAGCATGTTGGCACGGACCGTCTGCCAGCCCGGCCAGGCCGGCCGCGCCAACGGCAGGAGAAGAAGCGCCAGGGCAACGCCGACGGCATAGCGCAGGAAAGTGATCTGCCAGACCGGATAGCTGGCGCCCAGCGTCTTGACGAGAGCATCCATCAGCGACAGGCCGCCAAGGGCAAGGACCATGACGAAAACGGGAGTGAGGCGCGCCATGGCAGTGGGCTCCGCGGGCAGGGACGGGCGAGGGGGCGAAAAAGAAACCGCCCGGAGCGGGCGGCGGCGCGCACCTTACCGGCTTTGCCGGCAATGCGACACCTTCAAATCCGAAGGGGGCGGCGGGCGTTCCTGGCGCTGCCTATTGCGGCTTCGGCGCCGGCTCCGGTCCCTTGACGGCGAAGGGGAGCTCGAAGCCTCCCGACTTGTCGCTGTGGACGTCCTTGAGACGCATCGCCAGCACGTAGTCGCCGGGTTGCAGGCCGGAAAGGTTCAGCGAGAACGAGACTTGGAATTCATGGACCGGCCGGCGGGTGCGGGCGCTGAGGCGCGTGAAGTCGGTCTGGGCGACGAGGATCTGCCCGTCGGGCGTCCTCAGTTCCAGGTCGGCGTCGAGATCGATGAGGTACTGCGCGCCGTCGCGGCCGAAGCCGTAGCCGACCGGTTCGGCGTAGACGGTGATCGGTTCGCCGGCCTTGAAGGTGGCGTCCTCGCGCGGCTCGTAGCGGCCATAGCCCTTTGCGGGGGCGGCAACGAAGCGGGCGGTGGTGAAACCGAGCGGTGCCGCCTCCCAGGTCGCATCGCGCAGTGCCTCGGCCGCACCGAGTGCCTCGGCCGCCTTGCCCGCCTCAATCAGACTGGCGGTCTTTTCCGCGAGTGCGGCCGGCGTCTCCGCATGGGCAGCCCATGCCCCGCCGACGATTGCCGCACTCAACACCAGAACGCGCCACATGACCCAACCCCCGACTCAAAAAGCGCAACTCCCGATCAGTCAGAAGATCGGCTTATATCAGAGGCAATTACACGGGTTTTCGCCGGCGAACAACCGACCCTTAAGAATGAATTAACAAGGAGGTAAACGCCGCGCCGCGGCTTTTGCGTCCGCCGCCGTCAGTTTCCGGCGCCGGGATGGCGCCCGAGCCAGCTCTGGCGCTTGCGGTAGATGGTCGAGGGGGCGATCTCCAGCGCCGCCGCGGCGCGCGAGATATTGCCGTCGAAGGCATCCAGCGCCTGCTCGATAATCTGTTGTTCCTGCTCACGAAACGGCACGATGGCGTGATGCCCGTGAAATCGCGGGCGCAGGGCATCGATCGGCGAGCGTCCGCCGCCGTCGCCATTGCCGCAAATCCCCGGCGGCAGCATTTCGGGCGTCACCACATCACCGTCGAAAAGGACGACGATCTGGCGCACCACGTTTTCAAGCTGGCGCACATTGCCCGGCCAGGAATAGGCGGCAAGGCGTGCCTCCACGGCGGCATCGAAGGCGGCAAAGGCCTTGGACTCCTCGGCCGCGAAGCGGCGCAGGAAGATGCCGGCGAGCGGCAGCACGTCCTCCGGCCGGTGGCGCAGCGGCGGCAGCGCGATCGGCAACACGTGCAGCCGGTAGAACAGGTCCTCGCGGAACCGGCCCTCCGCCACCTCGGCCATCGGATCGCGGTTGGTGGCGCACACGAAGCGCACATCGACGGCCTGGATGGCGCTGCCTCCGACCCGGCGCACGGTTCCGGTCTGGATGAAGCGCAGCAACTTGGCCTGCAGGCCGAGATCCATTTCGCCGATCTCGTCGAGGAACAGCGTGCCGCCATCGGCAAGCTCCGCCGCGCCCGGCCGGTCGCTGATGGCGCCGGTGAAGGCGCCGCGCTGGTGGCCGAAGATCTCGCTTTCCATCAGGTCGGCGGGAATGGCGCTGCAGTTGATGGCGATGAACGGCCCGTCGGCGCGCGGCGAGCGGGCGTGGACGGCTTCCGCGCACAGCTCCTTGCCAGTGCCGGATTCGCCGGTGATGAAGACCGGGGCGCGGGAATTGGCGATGCGGCGGATCTGCTCGTAGACGCCGAGCATGGCCGGCGAGGTGCCGACGAAGTTCTCGAAGTCCCGGTCCGAGGCGTTTTCCGCCCGGCGCGGGGCGGCCGCGGCGATCGGGCGCCGCCGGCGGGCGGCGCATTCGGCAAAGCGCTCCTTGATGCGGCGCGCGGTGAACGGCTTGACGATGAAGTCGTCGGCGCCGGCCCGGAGCGCTTCGACGGCGCCGGTCACCGTGCCGGTGCGCGAGGTCGCCAGCAGCACCGCCTCCGGCGCCTGGCGGGCGAAATCGGCAATGCGCTCGCTCTCGCCGACGGTGGCGATGTCGAGGAGGACGAGATCGAAGCTGTCGCTGCGAAGCCGCGCCAGGGCGTCCCGCGCCTCGCCCGCAAAGACCGGCGCGGAGGCTGCCGGGAAGGCACCGTCCAGTTCGGCGGAAAGGACCCGCCTTTCGGCGGGATCGGACTCAACGACGAGGATGCGGCAGTTGGCGACCGAATCCCGATTTCCACCCATCACCAGAAATGCCCCTTCAACGCGGATCGGCCGGGCGGGCACTGGCAGGGGATCGGCAAAAAGCGGGCAGCGAGCCCCCTGCAGCAATCCCCGACCGGCCCGAAGGCCGCAACGCTTCTGTTTTCCGCCAACACGGTAAACAAAGGGTTTCAATGCCGGTGTAATGGCGACGGGCAAAGGGCGATTCACATCCTGGTAACGATAGAAACTCACGGGAATGAAAGGGTTTCCGCCTAAGTTATCGGCGTGGGAGAGCGGTCGATCCGGGCCGTTGAATGCCGAAAAAGAAGGTGCCCTCCGTGACAGCCGTCGACCTAGGACATCAGGACTGCGCGCCGCCGGGCCTTGCCGCCCGCGCCGGGCGCCTCGGCGTCCTTGTCGGCCGCGTCTGCCGCAGCGACAACGGCGCGCTGCGCGCCCTCATGGTCTATGGCCTGAGGATCGGCGGTGCCGGCCTCATCTTCCTTGCCCAGATCGCCATCGCGCGCTGGCTGACCCCGGCCGAATATGGCGTCTTCGCCAATGTATGGGTGATTTTCCTCCTGATCGGCGGCTGGGTCTCGCTCGGCCTCGGCGGCGCCATGATCCGCTTCGTGCCGGAATACCTGGCGCTCGGCCGCGAGGACCTCTTGCGCGGATTGCGCCGCGCCGGCCGCGCCGTCGGGCTGACGGCTGCCATCGTCCTTGCCTGCGCCGGTATCGCGGTGCTGACGCTTGGCGGCAACATCGTCGAGCCGGGCTACCGGATGCCGCTGGTCCTGGCGCTCGCGGCGCTTCCCTTCTACGCCATGTCGGACATCAATGACGGGCTCTGCCGCGGCCATGGCTGGCCGCTGCGCGGCATCGCGCCGATCTATGTCCTGCGGCCGCTGCTGATGATCGCCGGCGTCGTCATCGCCGCGCTGGCGCTGGGGCTGGAGCCGACCGCGACCAACGCCATGGCCGTCGTCGCCATCGCCTTTTCGCTTACCGTGCTCGTTCAGACCGTGATCACCGAGAGTGGCACCCACGGACTGGTCCCGGCGGGGCCCTCGCGCTACGAGCTGAAGACCTGGCTCGCGGTCTCCATGCCGCTGGTGCTGATGGAGGGCATGCTGGCGCTGATGAATCACGTCGACGTGCTCCTCGTCGGCAGCCTGCGCGGCGCCGAGGAGGTCGGGCTCTACTACGCCGCGACCCGCGTCGTCGCGCTGGTTTCCTTCGTGCCCTATGCCGTGATCGCCGTCTTCGGGCCGCGCTTTTCCCACGGCAACGCCATGAACGACCACGACGGCCTTCGCGAGACCGCCCGCCAGGCGGTGACCCTGTCGCTGCTGCCCTCGTTGGTCCTCGGCATCGCGATCGTCGCCACCGGGCCGCTGCTGCTGGCCGCCTTCGGCAAGGAATTCACAGCCGCCTATAATGTTCTCCTCATCCTCCTCGTGGCCGTCACGATGCGCGCCGCCGTCGCACCGGCCCAGACCATGCTGGCGATGACCGGCCACCACGTCATCTGCGTCGTCATCCTTGCCGGCGCCCTTGCCCTCAACACCGGCCTCAACCTGATCCTCATCCCGCTCGCCGGTACCGTCGGTGCGGCAACGGCGACCACGATCGCGATCGCCGTGGAGATCGGGCTCTCGCTCGTCGCCGTCCGCAGTCGTCTCGGCTTCGTGCCGATGCCCTATGGCGATGTGCGCCACCTGGTCGCCGCGCTGCGCGGAATCCTGACCCGCAGGGCCGTCACCGTTCCCGGACCGAAGGGGCCGCTGGCAGGATGAACGCCTCGACCGCCCGTTTCGACGCCGCAACGCCCGCCTTCCTTGACGATCCTGCCACCGAGGCGGCCGTCCGCAACCGCCTTGCCGATACGGCGATAACGGCCGAGATCCGGCCGATGGCCAAGCTGGATGCCTTTGCCGCACCGCTCGCCGATCTCGCCCGCCGCGCCGTCGTCGCCAACGTCTTCTTCGAGCCTGTGGTGCTGAAGGCCGCACTCGCCGAGGCACGCCATCCGGACCTGGTGTTCATGGTCCTTGCCTGGGCTGATCGGCAAAAGACCGCGCTGGCCGGCGCCTGGCCGGTCGTCCTGGAGCCTCACCACTGGGGCCCGTTCCGGCCGGTCTGGTTCACCTGGAAGCACGATTCCGGCACCCGCGCGACACCGCTCATCGGCCCCGCCGCCGGATCGGCGGTCTGGGCGGCCATGCTCGATGCGATCGCCGCCACCGGCCGCGCCCGGCATATGGTGCTGCCGACGATGATGGACCTTTCCGGCCTCGTGGACGGCATCACCAACGGGGCCGAGGCCACGCGCCGCCGGCTCTGCCTCCTGGAGAGCAACCGCCACATCGTGCTCGGCGCCATTTCCGACGGCGAGGCGCATTTGAAGAGCGCCATGAGCGCGCGCCGCCGCAAGCGCATGGCCAAGAACCGCGAGGACCTTGCCGCCCTCGGCCGGCTGGAGGCGCGGGTCTTTGAGCGGCCGGGCGACGTGATGGTCGCCTTCCGCCGTTTCGTGGAGCTGGAGGGATCCGGCTGGAAGGGCCGCAAGAAGGGCGCGATCCTGACCAAGCCCGACGCGCTGCGCTTCTTCCTGCGCACGCTCTGCGACCTCGCCGAGGCCGGCCAGGTACGCATCGACAGCCTGGAACTGGACGGCACGGCGATCGCCATGTCGATCGTCACCCGCTCCGGCAACGCTGCCTTCTGCTGGAAGACGACGTATGACGAAGCCTATGCCCGGTTCAGCCCGGGCATGCTGGTGGTGATGGACGTGACCCGCGGCCTTGCCGGCGACCCTGGGATCGCCTTTGCAGACTCATGCACCGATGTCGGCCACCCGCTGATGGCCCATCTGTGGCCGCAGACGGCCGACTCGGTCGACCTCTTGGTCGATCTGAAACCCG
>NZ_NPEV01000012.1:45023-107267 GCF_003258835.1 Rhodobium orientis
CGCGGCACGGGCCACCGAACTCGGCCGCCGCCGCGGCCGCGCCGCCCTCAAAAGGGCCTATCACGCCGTCCGCGACCGCGCCGAACCGCTGCGCGGCTAGCACCTTCCGCCGGAAAAGCTCGAACGCCGCAACCGCGGCGCGGAGCCGTCGTGCGGCATCCGCTTAAGGGCCGGCTTCCCGAGTCGAGGCGCGGCCCGCAGCCGAAAAACCCTATTTCGCGACCTCGTAGCCGGCGTCTTCGATCGCCTGGGAAAGTGCCGCCTTTTCCGCCGTCGCCGAGGCGATGTCGACCCGGCCGGCATCGAGATCGATGGCGACCTCGGCCGCCGGATCGACGTCGGCGACGGCCTTCTTCACCGCGGCGACGCAATGATTGCAGGACATTCCGGTAACGTTGAGACTGATCATTCTGGATCTCCTGGGTGGGAAAACGCCTTTGGTCCGAATGTGGAGCTTCCAGCAACCGGAAGGTCAAGCGGGACGGCAAACGGCGCTCGCGGCGGGGTGTCGCGGCTGTGCACAAGCTTGTGGATAACATGTATACGTACCGGGGATGGACTGTGACGGGTGAGGGGATTGCGTTGGTTGAAATGGCCGAAAGACCGCAAAAACGGCCGAATTTGCCTGCGCAAAAGCCCGCTGATGGCGGTCCGGGGCAGGTGTCGCGCTTTCAACTACGGTGTTTTTCAGGGCGCGGGCCGGGCCGGAATGCGCGCACGGTGCCGCAATACCGGTGAAAACCGGGGCGATTGGAAGCTGTTCTCCGGGGAAACACGGCAGACCGGCCGTGCAGGCCGGTGAAAAATCGCGCATCATCCCGTTAATGATTCGCGATTCTGCTGGGGAATCGCGGCTAGCGAACTGTTCGACACGCGTATGGCCCGCATCATCGCCATTTTCGTTTTCGTCTGCATGGTCGTGATCGCCGGCTCCGTCGGCGTCGTCGCCCATCTGCAGCTCGGCGCGGATATCGGCGAGGCGCTCCTGCTGTCTGCCGCCGTCATGCTGGTGGTGGTGATGCTGCAGGCGGAGTCCCAGCGCCGCCGCGAGCGCCGCCTCGTCGCCGGCCGGTTCGATGAGGTGCTGGAGAATTTCGAGGCCACCGCCGACGAGATCACCAATGTGGAGCGCCGGCTCGTCAAGCTGGAGGCGGAGACCCAGCCCGAACGCAGCAATCAGATCGATTCCCTCCTCGCCGAGGTCGAGGTGCTGGGTGCCATCGTCAAGCAGATGGCCGAGCAGCTGACCGAAAGCGAAGCCCGCATCGCCGACCTGGAAGAGCGCGAGCGCCAGGCCGCCGCGCCGCCGCCGGTGGCGATGATCCCGTCGCGCGACGGCGAAGAGCCCGTGCGCGACGAGGAGGCGGAAGAACGGGCCGCGCTGGCGGAAGAAGAGGCCGAGACGGCCGCCCGCCGCAAGGAGTCGGCCCGGATCGAGGCCGAACGCCGCCGGCTCGTCGCCGCCGTCCGCTCCGCCCTCGACAACGACCGCATCGAATTGCACATGCAGCCGATCGTCTCCCTGCCGCAACGCCAGGTCCGCTTCTACGAGGTGCTGACGCGGCTCCTGGAGGAAGACGGCAGCTACCTCTACCCGGACAGCTTCCTCCACGCCGCCGAAAGCGCCGGCCAGATGCCGCGCATCGACCGCTTCGTGCTGCAGAACGCCTCGCGCATCGCCCGCCGCCTGACCCAGCGCAATCGCGGCCTCGGCCTGTTCTGCAACCTGTCCGGCACCAGCCTCGTCGACGAGCAGTTCCTCGGCGAGTTCGAGCGCTTCCTGGAGATCAACAAGGATCTCGCCCGCTCCATGGTGTTCGAGCTGCGCCAGGAGTCGCTGCGCGCCATGGGGCCGCTGGAGCTGGAGGGCCTGACCTTCCTGCGCGACCTCGGCTGCCGCTTCTCGCTCGACCGGGTCCGCGACCTGCACATCGACTTTGCGGATCTCTCGGCCCGCGGGTTTCGGTTCGTCAAGCTGCCGGCCGGGCGCCTGCTCGACGAGGACACCCCGCCGCGCGGCGATATTCACGTCGCCGACATTGCCGACCTTGCCTCGCGCCACGGCATCGAGATCATCGCCGACACGGTGGAGCGCGAGGCCCAGGTCATCGGCCTGCTCGATTTCAAGCTGCGCTACGGCCAGGGCGCCGTCTTCGCCCACCCCAAACCCGTGCGCCCGGAGGTGCTCGCCTCCCTGTCGCCGCCCGACGGCCAGCCCGCGCCGGCAACCCCGCCGCCGGCCCCGAGCCTCGCCAAAACCCGCCGCCGCGCCGCGGGGTAGGGAGGCGCATCGCCCGTTGGTCTTGCCGGGTCATCTCTCCCTTGCGTCATCCCGGGTGCATTTTCACTCCGCCGTCATCCCGGGCGGAGCGCAGCGGAGACCCGGGACCCATTGCCCATAGCAACGTTGTAGTCCGTCGAGAGTCCTGCCACGGCGAGCGTCCACGCGAAGGCCTCGTTCCATCAACACCCGGCATACCGTGTGGATGGGAGCAATGGGCCCCGGATCAAGTCCGGGGTGACGGGGAGAGGGTGTTGCGGGCCGATGCGTCGCCTTGCCCGCGCTTCGGATCATGTCGCGCTGAGAGCGCATGGCAGGCGCCCCATGGATTGCCGCGTCGGCCTGGCGGCCTCCTCGCAATGACGCTGAAATGACAGAGAAAACCGTCATTGCGAGCGGAGCGAAGCAATCCAGTGCGGCCTTAGCCGCTTATCTCAACACCGGCGAGTGAAAAAAAATTACTTCCGACCGAACAGCCGCTCGATGTCGGAGAGTTTCAGCTCCACGAAGGTCGGCCGGCCGTGGTTGCACTGGCCGGAGTTGGGCGTTGCCTCCATGTCGCGCAGCAGCGCGTTCATTTCCGCCGCCTTCAGCCGCCGCCCGGCGCGCACCGAGCCGTGGCAGGCCATGGTCGCGGCGATATGGTCGAGCCGGTCGCGCACCCGCGTCGAGGCCTCCCATTCGGCAAGGTCGTCGGCAAGGTCGGTGACGAGGCCGCGGATGTCGATCTCGCCCATCATCGATGGCGTCTCGCGCACGGCGACGGCTCCGGGCCCGAAGGCTTCCAGCACCAGCCCCGTCTCGGCGAGTTCGTCGGCCCGGTCCAGGAGCCGCGAGATGTCCTCCTCGGGAAGCTCGATGACCTCCGGAATGAGCAGGATCTGGCGCGCAACGCCCCTGGTCGCCAGCGCCGTCTTGAGGCGCTCATAGACCAGCCGCTCATGGGCGGCGTGCTGGTCGACGATGACGATGCCGTCCTCGGTCTGGGCGACGATATAGGTCTCGTGCAACTGTGCCCGCGCCGCGCCGAGCGGCAGCGCCATGTCGCCGACAGCATCGCCGCCCGGATAGTCCGGCGCCTCGTCATGGCCGCGCGCATCGGCCGACGGCATGGCGAAATCGGCAAAGCCCGCCTGCTCCTCCTCAAAGCCCGACGGCGCCGGGCGTTCCAGCGGCAGCGTGTCCGTATCGCTCTCGGCCGTGGGGGTCACCGGCCGATAGGGCGAGGCGCGCCAGTCGCTCGATTGCCAGGCCGTCGCGGGCCGATGGGGCGACCGGGGAGGGGGCGCGCCGCGCGGCCTCAAGGCCTCAAGCGTCCGGGCCGCGCCGGTCGTCGTCGCCCGCGGGCCGCTGGCGCCGAGCGCCTGGCGGACGGCGCCGACCACCAGCCCGCGCACCAGCCCCGGATCGCGGAACCGCACGTCGGCCTTGGTCGGATGGACGTTGACGTCGACCTGGTGCGGGTCGAGGTCGATGAACAGCGCGACGGCCGGATGGCGGCTGCCGGCAAGGAGGTCGCGATAGGCGCCCTTCAGCGCGCCGAGCAAGAGCTTGTCGCGCACCGGCCGCCCGTTGACGAAGAAGAACTGCTGCAGCGTGTTGGCGCGGTTGTAGGTCGGCAGCCCGGCAAGGCCGGAGAGCCTGACGCCCTCGCGCTCCGCCTCGATCGGGATGGCGTTGGAAACGAATTCGCGCCCGACCACCTGGGAAATGCGCTCGCCGCGTGTGGCGGCCGGAAAGTCGAGGGCGCTGCGGTCCGACCCGGTCAGCGCGAACCGGATACTGGGATGGGCGAGCGCCAGCCGGCGCACCGCATCGGTGATCGCCGTCGCCTCGGCCCGGTCCGATTTCAGGAATTTCAGCCGCGCCGGGGTCGCAAAGAACAGTTCCTTGACCTCAACCCGCGTGCCGGCCGTCAGCGCCGCCGGCTTGGGGGGCGTGAGGCGCCCGCCGGCGACCGCGATCTCCCAGCCATGGGGCTCGTCCGTGTGCCGCGATGCGATGGTCAGTTCGGCGATCGCGCCGATCGACGGCAGCGCCTCGCCGCGGAAGCCGAGGGTGCGGATATCGAGAAGGTCGTCCTCGGTCAGCTTGGAGGTGCAGTGGCGCTCCACGGCGAGCTCCAGATCGGCCCGCGTCATGCCGCGGCCGTCGTCGCTGACCCGGATCAGCGACTTACCGCCGCCGGCGGTCACCACCTCGATCCGCCGCGCGCCGGCATCCAGCGCGTTTTCCACCAGTTCCTTGACGACGCTCGCCGGCCGCTCGACGACCTCGCCGGCCGCGATCCGGTTGACGACTGCATCGGAGAGTTTCTTGATCGCCAAGGCGTCCGGTCCTGTCCTGTCAAAAAGTTGTGCTGCCGAAGGGCATTGACGGCCCTCGCTGCGAAACGCGCGAAGGATATCGTGAAACCGGGCGCTTGCCGTCGCCCCAATTGCGGCGGTCAATGCCCGCCAATATTACTGCCGGATTCGCGCAGCGCCGTCACACGGCTTCAACAATCCTCTGCAAAGGCGGCACATGCAGGGCAGCCATACAGGCCGCCGCCTTGACCCCCACCCCGTTACCGGCTACCGCCACCGCCATGACAACCGAACCCGTTCCGCTCGCCAAGGGCCTTTCCGAAATCGCCGGCCGCTATCGCGGCCTCCTCTGCGACGTCTGGGGCGTCGTCCACAACGGCGTCGCCGCGTTCCCGACCGCCTGCGAGGCGCTGCAGAACTTTCGCGCCGGCGGCGGCTCCGTGGTGCTCCTCACCAACGCGCCGCGCCCGTCCGGTCCGATCTACGACCAGCTCGCCCATGTCGGCGTGCCGCGCGATGCCTTCGACAGCGTGGTGACCTCCGGCGATGCCACCCAACTCTTTTTTGCCCGCGAGAACGTCCGCAAGGTCTTTCACCTCGGCCCCGACCGCGATCTCACCCTCTATGACGGCACCGGCATCGACCGCGTCGACCCCGGCGAGGCGGAGCTGGTCGTCTGCACCGGCCTCTTCGACGATACCACGGAGACGCCGGAAGACTACCGCGATCTTCTCGCCGATCTGAAGGCAAAGGGGCTTCGCCTCGTCTGCGCCAACCCCGACGTCGTCGTCCACCGCGGCGACACCCTGATCTGGTGCGCCGGGGCGCTCGCCCGGGACTACGCCGCGATCGGCGGCGACGTGACGATCTTCGGCAAGCCCTACGCGCCGATCTACGACGCGGCCCTCGGCCGGCTCGCCGAGGTGGCGGGCAGGGATCTGAAAAAGGACGAGGTTCTCGCCATCGGCGACGGCCTTCCGACCGACATCGCAGGCGCCTCGGACCAGGGTCTGCCGACGCTGTTCATCACCGGCGGCATTCACGCCGCCGATTTCGGCCCCATAGAGGCGCCGGACATGGCCAAGGTGACGGATCGGCTGGAAAGCGAAGGACGCCGGGTGGTCGCCGCCATGCCGCGGCTTTCCTGGTAGGCGCTGGGCCGGACCCGCGACCCTGCGGTCGTCATCGACCGCGCGAAGGTCGGGCAGCACATATCCACCACAATTCGGCATCGCATGACGCGAGCAGGTCTCCGGCGCGCCCGGACACTCGAAGTGCGTCCGTGTGCCAAAATTTATATTTCGTATGATACGAATTGCAGACAGTCTGGGAAAATTGTAAAACGGGCCAGTTTTCAAAAAGACGGCAGCAGTGGTTGTGGCGACTCCCGAGATAACATTTGGCCAAAACGGGCATGCCGAATACGCCAAGATTTTCGTCGTCGGCCTTCCGAAGACCGGCCTGACCTCGTTGCGCCGCATTTTCGAGATCGCCGGGCTGCGCCAGCGCGGCAAGAACAAGGCCTTGCTGCGCGCGATCTGGAACGGGGACTGCTCAAATGCCGGCAGTTTTTTCGAGGAAGCCGATGCGTTTTCCGATTGGCCGATCCCTATCGTCTACCGCGAGCTTTGGCAGAAATACAAAAACAAGGCGCTTTTCATTCTGTCCATGCGCGAAGACGAATGCGCCTGGATCGAAAGCCTGAAGACGCATGCGGAAAGTTACCACTGGCAGGGTAACGTCGCGATGCGCAGGTTCTTTGGATATTATTATCCGCACGGGCGCGAGGAAGAACACATCGCCGCCTATCGCGATTTCAATACCGAGGTCCTGAACTTCTTTCGCGACGTCGGCGGCTCCGTGATGGTCTACCGGACGGGCAACAAGGACGACCTCAATCGTCTCGCCTCGGTCCTGGGCGTTGCGCCGTCGGCGATCGCCGGCGTGCACGAGAACAGCGGCTCGCAGCGACGGCGGCGCTATCCCATTCGCAGCCTGATGAACCGCTTTCTCGTGAAAATATACAGGGCCAAGATCGCCCTGTTCGGATGACCGGCGCTCCGGTCCCGCGCCGACAGGAACCGGCGTGCCGCCGGCGCTGCAGCCGAACGGCGACAGTCGGGGATCGCTGCGGCGGCGCAGACGGCAAAATGCGCGCGGTCGGATAACCGCGCGCCGTCCGGTCTTTCTGTTTGCCGCCGTTAAAAGGTCAATCGAACAGCTTGTCGATGTCGTTCTGGGAGCTCGATCCGGCGTCGTCGGCCTCATCGCCGTCCTCGGCGAGCATCCGGTCGATGTCGCTCTGGTCGACGCCTTCACCGGCGTGCTGCGGCCCGTGCAGGATCAGTTCGCGCCGGCGCCGTTCCTCATCGGTTTCCTCGTGGACTGCATCCTCGCCGACGAGCTTCAGCCGGTCGATGAAGGAGGACACCCGGGTCTCGATGAACGACAGGGTGGAAACCACCTTGGAAATCCGCTGGCCGGTGATGTCCTGGAAGGCGCAGGCCTCGAAGATCTCCACCACCCGGTCGTTGACGACTTCCTGGAAGGCCTCCGGGTCGCTCTGGTCGGCCGACATGATGGCCTCGGCCGCTTCCATGATCGAGTGGGTCGCCTCTTCGGTCGAGGCCACGATCGCGTCGAGTTCCTTGCCGGCCTCGGGGATGCGGTTGTGCTTGATATCCTCGGCCCGAAGGCTGGCGATCTCGTTGCGCATCTCCTCGATCGCCGTGGCGATCGCCGTCAGGTCCTTGTAGACGACCGTGTTGATCTTCTCGAAGACCTCCTTGTAGGAGTCGGTCATGGTCTCGGCGAGCGCCATGACTTCCTTCAGCGAGATCTCGCCGTCGCTCGGCTTGTGCTGCTGGATGTATTCCGCCACGCGTTTGACGTGGTCTGGCGAACCCTTGGACATGTCTATCCCTCATCCGGTCCCTTGGCGGAACCGGAACCTCGCCGGGAAAGTCCCGGCGGTCCCGTCACGGATTGCAGTCGATTACTCGGACGCGAAAACGGCGTCGATCTTGCCCTTCAGCGTCTGCGCGTTGAACGGCTTCACGATGTAGTTGTTGACGCCGGCCTTCTTGGCGGCGATCACGTTTTCGGTCTTCGATTCCGCCGTCACCATGATGAACGGCGTCTTGGAGATCGAATTTTCCGCACGAACCTTTTTCAAGAGTTCGTATCCGGTCATCGGCTCCATATTCCAGTCGGAAATGACCAGACCGTATTTGCGTTCCTGCATCTTGCCGAACGCCTCAGTACCGTCCGAGGCCTCGTCAATATCCGAGAACCCGAGTTGCTTCAACAGGTTCCGAATGATGCGAATCATAGTCTTGTAGTCATCGACCACAAGGACCGGCATTGAAAGATCAAGCGCCATCGTTTACTCCACACTTCTCAACGACCGCGGCGAATACGCCCCTGAATTGGTTCGCGATGTTGCGACTGGGGGCTTGATTGTCTGTAATCATGTGCATCCCCATCGCCGAATATAGTGATAGGCTCTGAAAGTTCCGTTAATTCCGAAAAAGTCTATGTATACGGCCGGAAAACCTCGGCTTTGCGGTATTCGGGACCGCAGGAAGCCTTGCTCCGGGGCGGTGCGAAAGCGGCCTTCGGGCGCTCCGGCCGCCCCGTCCTATGGCCATGTTGACGCTTCCAAGGCTCTCGCCTAAGGGTTGGCGGCAGGGCTCTTACGGCCCCGGAAACCCTCGCCGCCGCGGCACCTGCCGGAAAGGCGGGGCAAGACAAGAGCAACGGGCCTTTCCCGGTGGGAGAAACAGGAAGTGCTGGAACTCAGAACTTTATTTTACGAAGATCTTTCCGTCGGCATGACGGAAACCTTCATCAAGACGGTGTCGGCCTCCGATGTGGTCGGTTTTGCCGAGGTCTCCGGCGACCGCAACCCGATACATCTTTCCGAGCATTTCGCGGCGCGCACACCCTTCAAGAGCCGCATCGCCCACGGCCTCTACACCGCCAGCTTGATTTCGGCCGTGCTCGGCACGCGGCTGCCGGGGCCGGGCGCGATCTATCTGTCCCAGAGCCTCAACTTCAAGGCGCCCGTGCATATCGACGACGAGGTCGTGGTCACGGTGGAGGTCATCGAACTGCTGGAGCGCGGCCATCGCGCGCGTCTGCACTGCGAGTGCCATGTCGGCGAGACGCTGGTGCTCGACGGCGAGGCGATGGTCAAGGTGCCCTCGCGCACCGCCCGTCCGCTCGGCTCCAGGCCGCTTTCCACCTGAGTGCGCCGCCGGCACCCGGTCGATGGCGCCAGGCACTTGACGCCGATCCGGTGAAACGGCAGGGTCGCGCCGCTGCGAGGGGCCTATGGGAAGGCGATCCCTCCGCGGCGCAACAGGATCCGAAATTTTTCATGGAAGACGTCGGCAACGCCTCGAAGGGTCGGTTCGTCCATGCCGCCGGGCTGGACGCCGTGCCGGCTGCGGTCAAGGGCGGCGTCGTCGCCATCGGCAATTTCGACGGTGTCCATCGCGGCCACCAGGCGGTGTTGGAGCGCGCCGTCACGATCGCGCGGGAATCGGGCGTGCCGGCGCTGGCCATGACCTTCGAGCCCCATCCGCGCCGCGTCTTCCGCCCCGACCTGCCGCTCTTCCGGCTGACGCCGCCGAACGCCAAGGCAAGGGTGATCGAGGCGATCGGCCTCGACGGCGTCATCGTCGTGCCCTTCGACCGCGATTTCGCCGCCGTCTCCGCCGAGGACTTCATCGAGGACATCCTGCTGGAGCGCCTCAGGGCGAGCCACGTGGTCGTCGGCTACAATTTCCATTTCGGCAAGGGCCGGGCCGGCTCGCCGAGCTTCCTGGAGGAGGCCGGGGCGCGCTTCGGCTTCGGCGTCACCGTCGCGGAAGCCTTCGGCGACGAGGGCGGCGAGAGCATCTCCTCCAGCCGCGTGCGCGCGGCGCTGGAAGACGGCGACGTGGCGGGCGCCGCAAGCCTCCTCGGCTATCGCTGGTTCATCGAGGCCGAAATCGTCCACGGCGACAAGCGCGGCCGCGAACTCGGCTTTCCGACCGCCAACATGAAGCTTCCCGGCGACTGCGGCCTTGCCCACGGCATCTATGCGGTCAGGATGCGCGTCGACGGCGTTGTCTATGACGGTGCGGCAAGCTATGGCCGGCGCCCGACCTTCGGCGACGGCATTCCGCTGCTGGAAGTCTTCCTGTTCGATTTCGACGGCGACCTCTACGGCAAGACCGTCGACGTCACTTTCGTCTCCTATTTGAGGGCGGAGGAAAAGTTCGACAGCATCGAGGCGCTGGTTGCCCAGATGACCCGCGATACCGAAGAGGCGCGCATGGTGCTGTCCGGGCTGGCGCCGGCCTCACCGCTCGATGCCGCCCTTGCGTTTTCCTGAAAACGCCCCTTTGCAACGGGAACCGCTGCCGCCTATAGACGGTTTTAGCAATTGTGCGGGGGCGACCCCGAACGCTGCCGCGTCGATGTGCGGTGCGCCGCGCGCGGCATCCCTGAAGGGCTCTTGATGAACGTCCGGCCGATCTTCTTCATCCTCGGCTTTCTCTATTTCGGGCTGGCAACGTCGATGATCGTGCCGGCGATCGTCGACGTCGCCGTCGGCAATCCGGACTGGATCGCCTTCGTCGCCTCGGCGCTCTTCACCGGCGCCATCGGCCTCTTGCTGGCGCTCTCCTTCCACCGCGAACTGGTGGAGGGGCTGAGCATCCGCCAGGCCTTCCTGTTGACGACGCTCGCCTGGACGACCCTGCCGGCCTTCGGCGCGCTGCCCTTCCTCGGCCTCGGCATTTCCTACGCCGATGCCGTCTTCGAGGCGGTCTCCGGCATCACCACCACCGGCTCCACGGTCCTCGACCACCTGGAAAGCCAGCCGCCTGGGCTGCTGCTCTGGCGCTCGATCCTGCAATGGCTCGGCGGCGTCGGCATCATCGTCATGGCGATCGTGCTGTTGCCGTATCTGCGCGTCGGCGGCATGCAGCTCTTCCAGACGGAAAGCTCCGACCGCAGCGAGAAGATCGTGCCGCGCGCCGGCGATTTCGTGCGCCTGCTCGCCGGCGTCTACCTGCTTTTGACGGTGCTGTGCGCGCTCGCCTACCGGGCCTCGGAGATGACCTGGTTCGACGCCATCAACCACGCCATGACGACGCTGTCGACGGGTGGCTTTTCCACCCACGACGCCTCCTTCGGCTATTTCACCGAACCGTCGACGGCCTGGATCGCGGTCGTCTTCATGTTCCTCGGCGGCGTGCCCTTCACGCTGATCATCCAGGCCGTGCGCGGCCGCCCGCTGGCGCTGTGGCACGACCCGCAGGTGATCACGCTGTTCCGGTTCCTCGTCGTCGTCTCGCTGTTCGGCGCGCTGTTCCTGGTCTTCACCCACCGCTTCGAACTGCTCGACGCGCTGCTGATGACCGCCTTCAATTTCACCTCGGTGGTGACGACGACCGGCTTCTCGTACAACGACTATACGCTCTGGGGCGCGCCCATCGTCGGCACCATCTTCATGCTCACCTTCGTCGGCGGCTGCACCGGCTCCACGGGGGGCGGCATCAAGATCTTCCGCTTCATCGTCTTTGCCGGCACCCTGCGCCACCATCTGAGGGTGATGGTGCGGCCGCACCGGGTGGTGTCGGAGCACTACAACAACGTCCGCCTGACGCCCGACATCGTCACCTCGGTGCTCGCCTTCCTCGTCGCCTATCTCGGCCTCGTCGGCGTCTTCACCGTGATCCTGACGCTTCTCCACCTCGATCTCGTGACCGCGCTGACCGGCGCCGCCCAGGCGATCGGCAATGTCGGCCCGGGCCTCGGCGACGTCATCGGCCCGTCCGGCAATTTCGCATCGCTCTCCGACGGTGCCAAATGGGTGCTGTCGGCGGCCATGCTGATGGGCCGGCTGGAGCTCTTCACCGTGCTGGTGATCTTCGATCCGGAATTCTGGTCGAACTGACGGGCGTAGGCGGAGCTACTTTCCCCTTCCGGGCAATGTGCCGGTGGCGACGTCCATCATCAGTTGCCGGTGCGCCGGCACGAGGTTCTTCGCCGCATAACGGTCGAGCGCCGTCTGCCGCGCGGCAAGGCGCAAGGGCCTCAGCTTCACCTGGTTCTCGATTGCCTCGTCGATGCGGGCCGCCAGCTTTTCGGTATCGAAGAAGTCGGTGAGGAGGCCGTTGAGGCCGTCGGCGATCACCTCGCGCACCGGCGGCGTATCGGAGGCGACGATCAGCGCGCCGCAGGACATCGCCTCCAGCATCGACCAGGACAGCACGAACGGCACCGTCAGATAGACGTGGACGCTGGAGATCTGGATGACGCTGCGGAAGGTCGCGAACGGAACGAGGCCGAGGAAATGGATGCGCGCCGTGTCGAGGCCGAGCGTCTCAAGGGCATGCTCCTTGTAGCTCTTGCCGTCCTTGCGCTTGGCGCCATAGGCAACCCGGTCGTCGCCGACGATCACGGTGTGAAGGTTCGGCCGGCTCTTCTGCAGCCGCGCCACGGCTTCCATGAATTGCGGAAAGCCGCGATAGGGCTCCATGCCGCGGGCGACATAGGTGATGACCTCGTCCTTCACCGTCAGCGTCACGCCGTCGACCTCCAGCGTGGCATCGCCGTCCGGCGCCAGATAGTCGGTGTCGACACCGTCGTGGAGCACGCTGATGCGCCCGGTCAGGTGGTCGGGGAATTGCGAGAGCTGCCAGCGCGTCGGCGACACGCCCCAGTCCATCTGGGCGATGTCCATCAGGATCGGCGCGTTGCGCATCCGCGTGCGGGCGTCGGAATCCTCCGAGCGATCGCCGTCGTCGAGGAAGTCGGCGTCCGAGCCGTGCGGCCGGTAGTACCATTCGAAATAGGAAAGCAGCTTGGTGTCGGGCCACAGTTCGCGCAAGAACAGCGCCGGCCCCCAGCCGGAATGGGCGCAGACGATGTCCGGCCGCCAGCCGCGCTGCTTCAAGGGATAGAGCCCCTGGAACGCGGCCTGCGCCGTCAGCACCGCCGATTCCATCGTCGCCGCCGCCGGGTGGATCGCCTGGGTGACCTCCCGGTGCGGCTTGTAATTCACCCGGCTGATCGGAAAGGTCTGGCTGTTGGTGGCGAGCGTTCCCGCTACCATCTCGAAGCTTGTGTCCTCGGCCAGATAGTGCATCAGCCGCCGGTACTGGCCGGGAAAATTGTTGTGCAGGAACAGAATGCGCATGACGTGGCGGCCCCCTTCGCGATCCGGCTGCACATTGCCGCGTTTTCGCGCCGCAATAAAGCCCGCAAGGGACGCGTTGGGCCGAAACCAACGGGAGGCTTTTCTTGGGAAGCCCCGGTTGGTAAAAGGCCCGCCATGAGCTTCAGAAAAACCGCGACATGGCCGTTGAGGCCGCCGACCCGAATTACGCGCCCGGCCTTCGCCTGACCGCCTAAGAGACGGCGCGCGAGGGACCGGGACCGAAGCAGCCGCGCCGCCGCCCGGCCGGGCTCTTCATTCGCCGCGAACACCACACTCCTCGATGACAGGATGCGCGACAAAAAGCGCATCGCCGAAAGCGACCCCGCAATGACCGATACGACCGATACCCGGGACTATTCCAAGACACTGTTCCTGCCGAACACAGAGTTTCCCATGCGCGCCGGCCTGCCCAAGAAGGAGCCGGAGATGCTGAAGCGCTGGGACGAGATGAACCTCTACAAGCGCCTGCGCGAAGACGCCGCGGGCCGCGAGAAGTTCGTGCTCCATGACGGCCCACCCTATGCCAACGGCAACATCCATATCGGCACCGCCCTCAACAAGGTGCTGAAGGACGTCATCACCCGTTCCATGCAGATGCTCGGCTACGATTCCAACTACGTGCCGGGCTGGGACTGCCACGGCCTGCCGATCGAATGGAAGATCGAGGAGCAGTACCGCGCCAAGGGCAAGAACAAGAACGACGTCCCGATCAACGAGTTCCGCAAGGAATGCCGGGACTTCGCCGCCAATTGGATCAAGGTGCAGTCGGACGAGTTCCGCCGCCTCGGCGTCGAGGGCGACTTCGAGACGCCCTATACGACGATGGCCTTTTCGTCCGAGGCGCTGATCGCCAAGGAACTGATGAAATTCGCCATGTCCGGTCAGCTCTATCGCGGCTCCAAGCCGGTGATGTGGTCGGTGGTCGAGCACACCGCGCTCGCCGAGGCCGAGGTCGAGTACCACGACTACGAATCCGACACGATCTTCGTGAAGTTCCCGATTCAGCCGTCATCTGTGGATGGGGTTTTGGTGGTCAGCGATATTGTTGTTCCGTCGATGCAAATACCCGAGCCTCCGCTGGAAATGTTGAAACGCGCATCCGTGGTCATCTGGACGACCACCCCCTGGACCATTCCGGGCAATCGGGCGATCTCATATTCATCACGTATCAAATATGGTCTGTACGAGGTGACCGCGGCACCGGAGGGCAATTGGGCCAAGGTCGGTGATTGTTATGTGCTGGCAAAGAGCCTTGCTGAGAAAGTGAAAGCTGCTGCCCGGATTGAAGATTGGAACTTAGTTTGCGACATCGATGCCGAGTCACTCGGTAGGCTCACCTGCGCCCATCCGCTCGCCGACCTCGGCTACGACTTTTCCGTGCCGCTGCTCGACGGCGACCATGTCACCGACGAGGACGGCACCGGCTTCGTCCACACCGCCCCCAGCCACGGCGGCGAGGACTTCGACATCTGGATGGAGAAGAAGGCCGAGATCGAGGAGAGGGGGATCTCGTCGAATATCCCCCATCCGGTCGACGCCGAGGGCTTCTTCACCAAGGACGCGCCCGGCTTCGAGGGCGGCCGGGTCATCGACCAGAACGGCAAGAAGGGCGACGCCAACAAGGTCGTCATCGACAAGCTGGTGGAAGCCGGCGCGCTGATCGCCCGCGCGCGCCTCAAGCACCAGTATCCCCATTCCTGGCGCTCCAAGAAGCCGATCATCTTTCGCAACACGCCGCAATGGTTCGTCCATATGGACCGCGACCTTGCCGGCTACGGCCTTAATGGCGGCGCTTCGAACGAAAAGGACACGCTCCGCGAGCGCGCCCTTAACGCGATCGAAGACACCCGCTTCGTGCCAGCGGCCGGCAAGAACCGGCTCTACGGCATGATCCAGCACCGCCCGGACTGGGTGCTGTCGCGCCAGCGCGCCTGGGGCGTGCCGATCACGGTGTTCGTCAACAAGGAGACCGGCGAGATCCTGCAGGACCAGGAGGTCAACGACCGCGTCATCAAGGCCTTCGAGGAAGAGGGCGCCGACGCCTGGTTCGCCGACGGCGCCAAGGAGCGGTTCCTTGAAGGCCGCATCGACGATCCGGCGGCCTGGGACAAGGTCAACGACATCCTCGACGTCTGGTTCGATTCCGGCTCGACCCACGCCTTCTGCCTGGAGCAGCGGCCGGACCTCAAATGGCCCGCCGACGTCTATCTGGAAGGCTCCGACCAGCACCGCGGCTGGTTCCATTCCTCGCTGCTTGAGAGCTGCGGCACCAGAGGACGCGCGCCCTACGACACGGTCATCACCCACGGCTTCACCATGGCCGAGGACGGCCGCAAGATGTCGAAGTCGCTCGGCAACCAGGTGTTCCCGCAGGACGTCATCAAGGACAACGGTGCCGATATCCTCCGGCTCTGGGTGATGTCCACCGACTATGGCGAGGACCAGCGGATCGGCAAGGAGATCATCAAGACCAACGTCGATGCCTACCGCAAGCTGAGGAACACCCTGCGCTGGATGCTCGGCTCGCTCGCCCATTTCGAGGGCGAGGACGTCGATATCGCCGACATGCCGGAGCTGGAGCGGCTGATGCTGCACCGGCTGGTGGAGCTCGATGCCCTGGTCCGCAAGGCCTACAAGGACTTCGACTTCAAGCGCATCGTCTCGACCCTCTTCAACTTCATGACGATCGAGCTGTCGGCGTTCTATTTCGACGTCCGCAAGGACACGCTCTACTGCGATCCCTACTCCTCGACGCGCCGCAGGGCAGCCCTCTGGGTCATCGACCAGCTTTTCGAGTGCCTCGTCACCTGGCTGGCGCCGATGCTGCCCTTCACCATGGAGGAGGCCTGGCTGTCGCGCTTCCCGGCCGAGGAGGAGACGGTCCACCTGCACCTCTTCCCGGAGGTTCCGGGGGAATGGCGCAACGACGAGCTGGCGGCGAAATGGGCCAAGATCCGCGCCGTGCGCCGGGTCATCACCGGCGCGCTGGAGATCGAGCGCCGCGAAAAGGGCATCGGCTCATCGCTGGAAGCCGCGCCGAAGGTGTTCATCTCCGATGCCGGCCTGATCGTCGCCCTTGAGGGCGTCGACCTCGCCGAGGTCTCAATCACCTCGGGCATCGAGATCGTCCAGGGCGAGGGGCCGCATGACGCGTTCAGGCTCGACGACGTCGCCGGCGTCTCGGTTGTGCCGGCAAAGGCCGAAGGCACCAAATGCGCGCGTTCCTGGAAGGTGCTGACCGACATCGGCGCCGATCCGGAATGGCCGGACCTCAGCCCGCGCGACGCCGAGGCCATGCGCGAGTTCGAAGCCCGCGCCGCCGCTGCCGCGCAATGACGGAGGCCCGCGATACCGGCCGCGCCCGGCGGGCGCGGTCGCTCGGCCTCGTCGTCCTCGTCCTCGGGCTTCTGGTCGACCAGCTCCACAAATACTGGATGCTGCATGTCGTTGATATCGCGGAGAAAAGCCCGATCGCGGTGACCTCCTGGTTTAACCTGGTGCTGACCTGGAACCGCGGCGTTTCCTACGGCCTCTTCCAGCAGGACAGCCATTTCGGCCGCTGGGTGCTGATTGCCGTCACGGCGGTCGCCGGTGTCGTCTTCTTCGCCTGGCTGCTGAAGGCGACGCGCTACATGCCGGCGATTTCCCTCGGCCTCGTCCTCGGCGGGGCGCTCGGCAACGGCATCGACCGGGTGTTCCGCGGCGCCGTCGCCGATTTCTTTCATTTTCACATCGGCCAATTCTCGTGGTATGTGTTCAACTTCGCGGACATATGGATTGTTGCGGGCGTCGTCGGTCTTCTGTACGACTCGCTCGTCGGCCGCCCGAAAGATGCCGCAAAGGACGGGCATGAACCGACCGGCTAGAGCAGCGGCCTGACAGGCGGCGACGAATGTCGCGGCGCGGGCCGCCGGAATTGAGGATCGCCGGGTGACGGAGATACCGAGAGTGTTGCGTTTTCTGAAACCGCTTTGCCTGGTGGCCGGCGTCGGCATGCTTGCCGGCTGCAACAGCCTGTTGACGGGCTCCTCCGGCAGCTTCGACGACGGCACCCGCGCCGAAGAGGCGCCGGACACGGCCGTGGTCAACCGCATCATGGAAGGCCTCGGCGGCGCCAATCCGAACAACAAGCCGATCGAGTATGCGCCGCGCTCGCCGCTGGCCATGCCCGCCTCGGAAACCGATCTGCCGCCGCCGGAAGACCCGACCGTTGCCGAGGAAAAGGTCGCCAACTTCCCCGTCGACCAGGAAGAAAAGGACGCCGCACGGCGTCAGGCCGCCACCTTGAAGGAAATGGAGCGCCTGAAGAAGGACGAGGCGCCGCTGCTGACCAAGGAAGAGATCGAGGCCGGCCGCATCGCCGGTGCCGGCGAGAAGGGCCGTCCGCGCAATTACCTTGAGCGCCTGCGCGAGAAAGAGTCGCTTTCCCCGCGCCTGACCCGTGCCGAAATGGACGGCCAGCGCGTCGATGTGCCGGACAAGGAACTGAACCTCGATCCGGGCGAGGTGCCCGAGCGCCGCTATCTGATCGAGCCGCCGACCGACTACCGCAAGCCGGCGCCGAACGCCCCGGTCGGTCCGCCGGAGAACAAGTCCAAGGTCAACAAGTGGCTCGGCGACCTGTTCTGATCGCGCCCGGCCGCAGTGCTGCGGCCTGACCTTTTCGCGTTTCGTGTTTTGTCCCGTGTGCTGACGGCGTACGCCGTCGGCGCGCCGTGGTGCGGCCCGTCGCCGATCCGTCCAAAAATTACAATCACGTAATGGTTATGGCGGGGCGTTTTCCGCCGCCTATATTGCTGTGAAACCGTGCGCAGCCTTGCGCGCGCCTGCCGTCGACGCCGGCCGTTGCCGCCGTCCGCCGAAACAGCCGAGAGGACCCGCCTTGAAGCACTGGATTCCGAGCCTTGCCGCCGCAACCTTCCTTGCCGTCGGCCCCGCCCTTTTTGCCGGCGCCCCGGCCGCCCT
The DNA here is from genome assembly GCF_003258835.1 of Rhodobium orientis. Classification (GTDB taxonomy): domain Bacteria; phylum Pseudomonadota; class Alphaproteobacteria; order Rhizobiales; family Rhodobiaceae; genus Rhodobium; species Rhodobium orientis. The sequence continues at coordinate 62,794 of NZ_NPEV01000012.1, forward strand.
TGCCGAAACCGGCACCAAGGCCATCGAGGCGGCCGAGAAGCCGCCGGTCGTCGGCGCGGACGTTTCCACCTTCACCCTCGACAACGGGCTGGAAGTGGTCGTCATCCCGGATCGCCGGGCTCCGGTCGTTACCCACATGATCTGGTACAAGGTCGGCGCCGCGGACGAAAAGCCGGGCGTGTCCGGTATCGCCCACTTTCTTGAGCACCTGATGTTCAAAGGCACCAAGGCCCATCCGACCGGCGAGTTCTCGGCAACGGTCGCGGAAATCGGCGGCGAGGAGAACGCCTTCACTTCCTACGACTACACCGCCTATTACCAGAAGGTCTCCAAGCAGAACCTCGAACTGATGATGTCGTTCGAGGCCGACCGCATGGCCAATCTGGTGCTCACCGACGAGGTGGTGCTGCCGGAGCGCGACGTTATCCTGGAAGAGCGCGCCTCGCGCGTCGACAATTCGCCCGCCGCCCGCCTCGGCGAGGCCTTCGACGCCGCCTTTTACGTCCAGCACCCCTACGGCATCCCGATCATCGGCTGGCGCCACGAGATGGAAAAGCTGAGCCGCGACGACGCGATCGCCTTCTACAACCGCTTCTACACGCCCAACAACGCCGTCCTCGTCGTTGCCGGTGACGTCACCGCCGACGAGGTGAAGGCGCTTGCGGAAAAGACCTACGGCAAGGTCGCCCGCCGCGCCGATCCCGGCCCGCGCATCCGCCCGACCGATCCCAAGCCGATGGCCGAGCGGTTCCTCACCCTGCGCGATCCGCAGGTGACCCAGCCGAGCGTGCGCCGGGCCTGGCCGACGCCGAGCTACACGACGGCCAAGGACGGCGAGGCCGAAGCGCTCGACGTGCTTGCCGAAGTCCTCGGCGGCGGCTCCACCAGCCGCATCTACCGCAGCCTCGTCGTCGACAAGAAACTCGCGGCCAGCGCCGGCGCCTGGTACCAGGGCACCTCCCTCGACGACACCCGCTTCTCAGTCTATGCCTCGCCGCGCCCGGGCGTCGAACTGGACGCCCTGACGGACGAGATCGACGCCATCATCCGCGACGTCGCGGAAAACGGCATCACCGACGAGGAACTGGCCCGCGCCAAGCGCACCATCGTCGCCGACGCGATCTACGCACAGGACAGCCAGGCGACGCTCGCCCGCATCTTCGGCGCCGCGCTGACCACCGGCGGCACCGTCGAGGGCGTCCAGACCTGGCCAGCCCGCATCGACGAGGTGACGGCGAAGGAGGTCCGCGAAGCCGCGAAAACCTATCTGCGCAACGACTATGCCGTGACCGCCCAACTCCTGCCGGCCCCGGTCAAGACCGCCGCCGACGCACCGAAGGACGGCGCAGATGCGGCCGCCAGAAAACCGGAGCCGAAATCCTGATGCCCGCTCATATGCCGACTGAGATGATGACCATGAAGGAGACCCGGCCCGTGATCCGGCAGCATGTTCCCGCCCGTGCAGCGCTGCAGGCGCTCACCGTCGCTTTCGCCTTCGTCGCCCTCGTGGCGCTCGCGCCGTTCGCCCGCGCCATGGAGATCCAGCGCGTCGTCAGTCCCGGCGGCATCGAGGCCTGGCTGGTGGAAGAGCACTCGATCCCGCTGATCGCGGTCAACTTCGCCTTCAGCGGCGGCTCGGCCCAAGACCCGGAGGGCAAGGCCGGTGTCGCCAACATGGTCTCCGGTCTCCTCGACGAGGGCGCCGGCGACCTCGACAGCAAGGCTTTCCAGGAGCGCCTGCAGGACACCTCGGTGCAGCTCTCCTTTTCCGAGGGGCGCGATGCCTTCTACGGCAGCCTGCGCACCCTGACGACCAATCTCTCCGAAGGCGCCGACCTGTTGAAGCTCGCTGTCAATGAGCCGCGCTTCGACGCCGAGCCGGTGGAGCGCATCCGCGCCCAGGTGCTGTCCTCGATCCGCCGCAACGAGAAGGATCCCGACAACATCGCCTCCCGCGTGTGGTTCAAGACCGCCTTTCCGAAGCACCCCTACGGCAATCCGAGCAAGGGCACGGAGGACACCGTCAAGAAGATCACCGTCGACGACCTGAAGGCCTTCCGCAAGGATGTCTTTGCCAGGGAAAACCTGAAGATCGCCGTCGTCGGCGCCATCGATGCGGAGACCGTCGGCAAGCTCGTCGACGAGGTCTTCGGCGACCTGCCGGAAAAGGCCAATCTCACCGAAGTGCCGGACGTCTCACCGGTAACCGGCGCGCGCAACGTGGAATCGATGGCGATCCCGCAGACCGTCATCCGCTTCGGCGGCGCCGGCCTGAAACGCGCCGACAAGGATTTCGTGCCGGCCTATGTGATGAACCACATCCTCGGCGGCGGCAGCTTTACCTCGCGGCTCTATGAGGAAGTGCGCGAGAAACGCGGCCTTGCCTATTCGGTCTACACCTATCTGGCGCCGATGGACCACGCCGGCATCTTCCTCGGCGGCACCGCGACCCGCTCCGGGCGCGCCGACGAGACGCTGAAGCTGATCCGCGCCGAAATCCGCCGCATGGCGGAGGAAGGCCCGACCGCCGAAGAGCTGGAAAAGGCCAAGAAGTACCTGATCGGGTCCTATCCGCTGCGCTTCGACGCATCGTCCAAGATCGCCGAGGCGCTGGTTGCCATCCAGCAGGAAGACCTCGGCATCGACTATATCGACAAGCGCAACGATCTCATCGAGGCCGTCACCCTGGAAGACGTCAAGCGCGCGGCAAAGCGCGTTCTGGCCGGCGGCGACCTGACGATCTCGGTCGTCGGGCAGTCGTCGAGCTGATGTCGGGAGAGGGGACGTCTCTTACGTCCGGGCGATGATCTCGCGTTCCGCGTAGCGCGTTTCCGTCCGCTCCGGCAGCCCGGTCTTGCGCCGGGCAAGGAAGCGCGGGCGGCGGCGCCGGTTGGTGCGGCGGCGGCGCGACAGCGTGCCGTCGAAGCGCAGGCGGCCGATCTGGGCGACCGGCTGGGTCAGGCTGCCGTCCGCCTCGATCAGCATCAACGGCAGGCCGAGGGTCTTCGACCAGGCCTGCCAGTCGGCGACGATCTCGTCATAGCTGTCGGCAACGACAAGCGGCAGCGACAGCGCCGGATCCCGGTGCAGAAGCTCGATGGAGACCGCGACCGCGCCCTCCTCGTCGAGCGGGCTCGAGCGCACGGCGATGCCGGTGAACGCCGAGACCGGCAGCGAGACGGTGAGGGGCAGACCGGACAGGCGGCGTTTGACCACCACCAGGTCCCGGTCGAGATAGATGTTTGCCTCATCGCCTGCCTGCGCGCCGGCAAGCGGGGCCGAATAACGCGCAGGCAGGGAGAAGGGATCCAGCCTCAAGCCGAAGCTGTTCCGCGGAAGCGGAGCTCTTTTACTCAACATTTGACGCCTCATGAACTTTGTTGGGGGCGGTTTTTCTTGGAGCCCCGTGTTCATGTTGAGGGTCAATTTATGCGGGACAGGTTTGGATCGGCTTAAGGGGTCTGGTTAAATTTTAGTGATTTCTGAAAGGGTTAGCAGAATATCACCAGAACTTCTGGAAACCTCTTGTTCATCTTGACGGCGGACCGCCTTGCGGGCTGCCGCGGCGCTCTTGCCGCCGTCCGAAAAATCGACCGTGCTTGCCGGGCCGCTCCGGGCGCCCTAAACAGGTCTCAACCTGGAGACTCTTTCAATGTCAGTTGATCTGGATTTAAAACCGCTTGAGGCGCGGGCCGCCGAGCTCGTTGCCGCGGCCAAGCGGGCCGGCGCCGATGCCGCCGACGCGGTCGTCGTCAAGGGCGTGCAGCTTGGTATCGATGTGCGCGGCGGCAAGGTGGAGGAGAGCGAGCGCTCCGAATCGGACGACTTCTCGCTGCGCGTCTTCGTCGGCAACCGCTCCGCCTCGGTCTCGGCCAATGTGCTCGACAGGCTCGACACGCTGGCCGAGCGTGCCGTCGCCATGGCCAAGGTCGCCCCGGAGGACCGCTTCGCGGGCCTGGCCGACCGCGAGCGCCTCGCCCGCGAATTCCCCGACCTCGACCTCGTCGATCCGGTGCAGCCGGATGCCAAGGCGCTCACCGACGTGGCGCTTGTCGCCGAGGAGGCCGGCCTTGCGGTCGAGGGCGTTGCCAAGTCGGGCGGCGCCCATGCCGGCACCAGCCTTTCCGGCCTTGTCCTGGCCACCTCCGACGGCTTTGCCGGCTCCTACCTGGTCTCCCGCCACACCATCTCCATGACGGCCATCGCCGGCAGCGGCACCGGCATGGAGCGCGATTACGAGATGTCGGTCGCCACCCACCGCGACGATCTGGACGGGCCCGAAGAGATCGGCCGCGGCGCCGGCGAACGGGCGGTGGCCCGGCTCGGCGCCGACAAGATCGAGACCCGCAACGCCGCCACCGTCATCTACGAGCCGCGCGCTGCGGCCAGCCTCATCCGCCATTTCGTCGCCGCGATCAGCGGTGGCGCCATCGCCCGCAAGACCAGTTTCCTCGCCGACCGGCTGGGCAAGCCGGTGTTTGCGCCCGGCATCCGCATTGCCGACGATCCGCTGCGCCGGCGCGGCCTCGGCTCGCGCCCCTTCGACGCGGAAGGTGTGAGCGTCGCGCCGCTCGACCTCGTCGAGGGTGGCGTCTTGCAGGCCTGGCTGCTCGATTCTGCGACCGGCCGCGAACTGGGGCTGGAAACCAACGGCCGGGCCTCGCGCGGTGGCGGCGGCACCTCGCCGTCGGCCACCAACGTGACGCTCGGCGCGGGCGAGAAATCGCCCGCGGAGCTGATGAGGGAGATCGGCTCCGGGCTCTACATCACCGACCTCATCGGCCATGGCGTCAATGCGGTGACCGGCGACTACAGCCGCGGCGCCTCCGGCTTCTGGTTCGAGAATGGCGAAATCGTCTCTCCCGTCAGCGAGATCACGGTCGCGGCCAACCTGAAGGACATGTTCGCCCGGCTGATCCCGGCCAACGATCCCGAGTACCGTTTCGGCATCGAGGTGCCGACGGTCGCCGTCGAAGGGGTGACCATTGCCGGACGCTGACGCCGCAATGCGCGCCGATCTCGACCTCCTGGCAAATGCCGCCCGCGACGCCGGGGCCCTTGCGCTCACCTATTTCCGCCGCGATCCCGAGCGCTGGATGAAGGAGGGCAACTCCGTCGTCACCGAGGCCGACATCGCCGTCGACGATTTCCTGCGCGACCGGCTGATGACGGCACGACCCGACCATGGCTGGATCTCGGAGGAATCGGAGGACGACGCGGCCCGGCTCGGTTGCGCCCGGGTCTTCGTCGTCGATCCCATCGACGGCACCAAGGCCTTCGTCGACGGCAGGCCCGACTGGACGGTGTCGCTGGCCATTGCAGAGGCCGGCCGGCCCGTTGCCGCCGCGCTCTTTGCCCCCGTTCACGACGAGCTGTTCCTGGCCTCGGCCGGCGCCGGCGCCAGCCTCAACGGTGCGCCGGTCGCGCCGAGCAGCCATGAGGGGCTGCAAGGCGCGCTGATCGCCGGCTCAAAGAACGTGCTCTCCGACACCTTTCTTGCGGCGACCGGCATCAACCGGGCCCGTTTCATTCCCTCGCTGGCCTACCGGCTGGCGCTCGTCGGCGACGGCCGCATCGACGGCGCCGCCGCCCGCCCCGACGCCTATGACTGGGACCTTGCCGCCGCCGACCTAATCGTGCATGAAGCGGGCGGTCTGATGACGGATATCGACGGCCGGCAGATCCGCTATAATGAAAAGCGCTTGCGTCATCCGGCGCTGGTGGCTGCGGCTGCCGGCGTCCATGAAGCGCTGCGGCAGCGGATCGCCTCGTCCGTCCGTCACCGATAGCCGTTCCTCCCGGACGACACCCGATCTCATGCGGAGCATCCCATGGCCGAAGAAAAGCAGAAGCAGCTTCTCCACATCGTCATCGGCGGCGAGCTGGAAGACCTGGAAGACGTGACCTTTTCCAACCTCGACGAGGTCGAGGTGGTCGGCGTCTACCCGAACTACGCCAGCGCCTACGATGTCTGGAAATCGAAGGCGCACATGACCGTCGACAATGCCCATATGCGCTATTTCATCATCCACGTGCACCGGCTGCTCGACCCGGACCACGACAAGGATCTGCAGGGCTGACCCATTGCCGCTGTCCGTGGCAAGGGGATGACGCCGGCGGTCGCGACGTGTAAGCAGCGACTTTGAACGCCGGCGACAATGCGGGAATGGTTGGTTGAAGGGCATCCTTCTAGACAAGGCGATGGACGCGCGGGACGACGACACCCTCGACGTGCCGCCGATCGAGACCTTTGAGGTCGTTCGCCGCATTGCCCGCGACCACCTGAAGCCGCGCTGGCCGCTGCTCGTGGTGGCGCTCGCCACCATGGCCTTCGTCGCCGCGACCACCGGCGCCATGCCGTTCCTGATGCAGCGCGCCATCGACGACATCTTCATCGCCCGCAAGGAGGCGATGCTCTACGTGCTGCCGGTCGCCGTCCTTGCCGTGATGGTGGCCCGCGGCATGGCCGACTACACCTCGCGGGTGACCGAGGCCTATCTCGGCAGCCGCATCATCGCCGATCTGCGCACCCAGCTCTTCGAAAAGCTCGCCTTTTCCGACCTCGGCTGGTTGCAGGCGACCCATTCGGGCCGCTTCGTCTCCGTCTTCATGACCGATGTAACGGTGGTCAACCGCGCCGCCGCCCAGACCCTTTCCGGCATCGCCAAGAATTTTCTGCAGATCGTCTTCCTGACCGCCGCCATGTTCTACATGGACTGGCTCCTGGCGCTGATCGTCCTTGCCGCCCTGCCGATCGGCGGCTCGCTCCTGCGCCTGCAGCGAAAGCGCACCCGCTCCTCGGTGCGCCGCACCTTGCAGGAGACCGGCGATCTCGGCTCCATCGTCGCCCAGACGCTGCACGGCATCCGCGTCGTCAAGGCCTACCACCGCGAGGCGGAGGAAACCTCGCGCGCGCGCGCCATCATCGACCGGACGCTGGAATACATGATGCAGACGGTGCGGATGCGCGCCGCCACCGCGCCGGTCGCCGAATCGATCTCCGGCCTCGGTTTTGCCGGCGCCATCCTCTATGGCGGTTACCAGGGCATCTATGGCGATCTGACGCTTGGCCATTTCTCCGGTTTCATGACCGCGGCAATGCTGATCTACCAGCCGGTCAAGGCGCTCGCCCAGCTCCATAACACGCTGCAGGAAGGGGTCATCGCGGCCTCGCGCGTCTACGGCATCATCGACCGCGATTCCAAGGTCGCCGAGAACCCGGCGGCAAAGCCGCTCGTCGTGCGCGAGGGCGCCATCCGGTTCGACAATGTGAGCTTTTCCTACGAGGAGGGCCGGCCCGTCCTTGCCGATTTCACGCTCGACGTCCCGGCCGGCAGCCGCATCGCCCTCGTCGGCCCGTCGGGCGCCGGCAAGTCGACGCTGATCAACCTGATGCTGCGCTTCTTCGACCCCGACGCCGGCCGCATCCTCGTCGACGACCAGGATTTACGCGACGCCACGCTGTCGAGCGTGCGCCTGTCCAACGCGCTGCTGACCCAGGAGCCGGTGCTGTTCGACGACACGGTGCGCGCCAACATCTGCTACGGCTCTGAGGGCGCCACCGACGAAGCCATCCTCGATGCCGCCAAGGCTGCCGGCGCCGACGAGTTCATCGCCGCGCTGGCCCAGGGCTACGAGACCCGCGTCGGCGAATCCGGAAACCTCCTGTCCGGCGGCCAGAAGCAGCGCATCGCCTTTGCCCGGGCGATCCTGCGAGATGCGCCGATCGTCCTCCTCGACGAGCCAACCAGCGCCCTCGATGCCGAAGCCGAGGCCAAGGTGCAGGTCGCCCTCGACACCCTCCTGGAAGGCCGCACGGTGCTAATGATCGCCCACCGGCTGTCCACGGTGAAGAAGGCCGACATCATCGTCGTCATGGACAAGGGCCGCATCGTGGAGACCGGCACCCATGCCGAGCTGATCGCCAGCAACGGGCTCTACGCCCATCTCCACCGTACCCAGTTCCGGGGCGATGCCGACAGTGCGGCGCCAGAGCCGCCGGCGCCTGCAACGCCCGCCGCGAGCGCCGGCTGACGTCATGCTGAAACGGATCGTCAAATCGGAAGCGTTCCGGCGCCTCATAGGAAATACGCTTGCCGCCTATCTGGATTTCATCGACCGCACCAGCACGCTGATCATCGAGCCGGAGGACATCGACGGCTACTACCATGCGGTGACCCCCAACATCGTCACCATGTGGCACGGCCAGCACTTCCTGATGCCGTTCGCGCGGCCGACCAACGCCGACATCCGCGTCATGATCTCCAAGTCCGGCGACGGCGACATCAACGCCATCGCAGCGAAAAAGCTGGGGATGGGCCTGATCCGGGCCTCCGGCGGCAAGACCGCGCGCCAGATCTCCCGCCGCGGCGGCGTGCGCGGCTTCCTGGAGGCGCTCCGGTGCCTGGAAAACGGCATCTCCGTCTCGCTGACGGCCGACGTGCCGAAGGGCCCGGCGCGGGTCTGCGGCCCCGGCATCGTCCAGCTCGCCAGCCGTTCCGGTCGGCCGATCCTGCCGACCGGCTATGCGACATCCCGCCGCATCGAGCTCGACACCTGGGACCGGATGGCGGTCAACCTGCCGTTCAGCCGCTGCGGTTTCGTGGCGGGCGATCCGATCTTCGTACCGTCCAACCTCGACGAGGCGGGGCTCAAGCGCGAATGCGAACGAGTCAAGGCAGGCCTCGACGCGGTCATAAAACGGGCCTATGCGATTGCCGATGAAACAACAGACTGATCCGGCATGATGGCGGCCCCGACACGGTTCTCGCCGGCAATGGCGTTCTATCGCGGCCTCGGCCGCGCGGCGACGCCGTTCCTCCACCTGTTGCTCGCCTGGCGCAACCGCAAGGCCAAGGAGGATCCCGCGCGGCGCGGCGAGCGCTACGGCCGCGCCTCCAAGGCGCGCCCGGCCGGCGCACTGGTCTGGGTCCACGCGGCCAGCGTCGGCGAGACCAACGCCGTCCTGCCGCTGGTCGAGCGCTTCGTTGCCGACGACGTCGCCGTCTTGCTGACGACGGCGACTGTGACCTCGGCCAAGATCGCCGAAAAGCGCCTGCCTGCCGGCGCCATTCACCAATACGTCCCCTTCGACGTGGTGCCGGCCGTGCGCCGCTTCCTCGACACCTGGCGGCCGCAGGCGGCCTTCTTCGTGGAATCGGAGCTGTGGCCGGCGACCCTTTCGGAGCTTGCCGCGCGCGGCGTGCCGGTCGGCATCGTCAACGGCCGGCTGTCGCGCCGTTCCTGGTCGCGCTGGAAGAAGCGCCCGGCGCTCGCCGGCACCGTCTTCGGCCTCATCGACCGCTGCCTTGCCCAGACCGACCGCGACGCGGAACGCTTCCGCGACCTCGGGCTCGCCGACGTGGTGGTCACCGGAAACCTGAAATTCGACAGCGAACCGCTGCCGTCCGACGCTGCGGCAGAGGCCGAATTGAGCGCGGTCATCGCCGGCCGGCCGGTCTGGGTCGCCGCCAGCACCCATGCCGGCGAGGACGACGCGATCGCCGCCGTCCACGAGACCCTGGCGCCCGGTCATCCCGGCCTGTTGACGCTGCTGGTGCCGCGCCATCCGCGGCGCGGACGGGAAATCGCCGGGGCGCTCGCCGAGCGCGGCCTTACCGTCGCCTGCCGCTCGCGAGGCGGCGACATTACCCCGGAAACAGACGTCTATATCGCCGATACCATCGGCGAGATGGGGCTCTTCTATCGCCTGGCGCCGGTCGCCTTCGTCGGCGGCTCGATGGTGCCGTTCGGCGGCCACAATCCGATCGAGCCGGCCCAGTTGAAGGTGGCGCTGGTGGCCGGTCCGCACCTGTCGAGCTTCGCCGACGTCTACCGCGAGCTCGACCACGCCGGCGCCATGGCCTCCGTTGCCGACGGCGCCGGGCTGATCCGCGCAATCGGGCATCTCCTCGACAATCCCGATGCGGCGCAGGAGATGGCCGCGCGGGCCGAGGCAATCGTCGCGGAGGGGCGGGGCGCGCTTGAAAAGACCTACGCGGCATTGAGGCCCTGCCTCGTGCATTGGGGAGAGGCGGCAAAATGAACCGGGCGCCGGGATTCTGGTGGCAGAAGGACAGCCTTGCCTCCCGCGCCCTCTGGCCGGTCTCCACGCTCTACGGCGCCATTGCCGGCCACCGCATGTACAAGCGGCCGCGGCTTTCGCCCGGTGTGCCGGTCATCTGCGTCGGCAATTTCACTATGGGCGGCGCCGGCAAGACGCCGGTGGCGCTTGCCGTGGTGCGCATGCTGCTTGCGGCGGGCAAGACGCCGGCCGTGCTGACCCGCGGCTATGGCGGCCGGCTGAAGGGGCCGGTGCTGGCCGATCCCGAGGTCCACACCGCCGCCCATATCGGCGACGAGGCGCTGCTTCTGGCTGGGATCGCGCCGGTCGTCGTCGGCGCCGACCGGGTGGCGGGGGCCGCGATGGCGATCGAGGCCGGCGCCGACGTCCTCGTCATGGATGACGGCTTCCAGAACCACTCCCTGGCCAAGACCCTCAGCCTCGTCGTCGTCGACGCGGCGGCGGGCATCGGCAACGGCCTCGTCTTTCCGGCCGGTCCCTTGCGCGCGCCGCTCGACACCCAGCTCCAGTTCGCCGATGCCATTGTCGCCGTCGGCGCGGGGCCGGTGGATGCGGAACTCCGCACGATCGCCGCCGACTACGGAATCCCGCTCCATGCGGCCGTGCTGGCGCCGGAGAACGGCGCCGATTTCGAAGGCAAGCGCGTCCTCGCCTTTGCCGGCATCGGCCGGCCGGAGAAATTCTTTGAAAGCCTGACGGCCTGCGGCGCCGACGTTGCCGGCACCCCCTTCGCCGACCACCACGTCTTTACCGACGTGGAGGCCGAAAGGCTGCTGGCGCGGGCCGAAAGCGAAGGCCGCCTGCTGGTGACGACGGAAAAGGACGCTGCCCGCATGAAGGCGGCAAAGGGCGCCGTGGAACGCCTCCACGCGGCGTCACGGGTCCTGAAGGTCTCTATCGATTTTGCCGATGAGGGGCCGAAGGCGCTGGTTCTTGCCGCGCTTGGCGCTCGGACTGCCCGAAACGCCAAGAAGGGATGGGCAAAGGTCAAATAAGACCGAATACCTCCGTCATCGCGAGAAGGCCGTCAGGCCGACGTGGCGATCCAGAGCGGCACGCTTGGAGCATGTGTCCCTGGATTGCTTCGCTGCGCTCGCAAAAACGTCAGGCCGGTCGAACCGACAAGCGCCTCAGCGCGTTTCCAGATGCCGCTTCAGCGAGGCCGCGGCGTCCACATAGGCTTCCTGGCGGTCGACGCTCCAGTAGCGCAGTTCGTCGAGCGGGATCGGCTGGCCGGTGACGGCGCAGCGCACATAGCTGCCCGGCTGCAGGACCTGGAAGTCTGCATCGAGATAGCGGATCTTGGCTTCGCTCGCCGGGCGCGGCGCTTCGTAGCGGTTCATCTTGGCTCCGGAAATTTGGCTGCTTGCTATCCAAAATAAGCGTTTTTCGACGAAATCGCCAGTCCCTCAATTCCGGCGGTCGGCAAAGAACGCCTTCAGCAGCCTTGAGGCCTCGGTCTCGGCGATGCCGGAATAGACCTCCGGCGCGTGGTGGCAGGTGGCCTGCGAGAAGAACCGCGGCCCGTGCTCCACCGCGCCCATCTTGGCATCGCCGGCCCCGAAATAGAGCCGGCGGATGCGCGCGAACGAGATCGCCGCCGCGCACATGGCGCAGGGCTCCAGCGTCACATAGAGGTCGAAGCCGGTGAGCCGCTCCGAGCCGAGCTCGGCCGCTGCTGTACGGATGGCCAGCAATTCGGCATGCGCCGTCGGGTCGCGGTCTTCAAGGGTACGGTTGCCGGCGCGGGCGACGATCTCGCCGTCCTTGACGATGACGGCCCCGACCGGCACCTCGCCGCGCGCGGCCGCCGCGCGGGCTTCCGCAAGCGCCGCTTTCATCGGCTGGGACGTCACACCGGTCATCGCCGTTCATTTCCCGCTTCGCATGGCTTTCGGTTTCCTGCTATCACGCCACCACCATGAAGACCCAGACAAAATCAGCCGGCCCCGCGCCGAAGGCCGAACGCATCGCCAAGGTGATGGCGCGCGCCGGGCTCTGCTCGCGCCGCGACGCCGAAAAGTGGATCGCCGAGGGCCGGGTGTCGCTCAACGGCAAGGTGCTGACGACGCCGGCGACGACGGTCGGCCCGCGCGACGACGTCCTCGTCGACGGCAAGCAGCTGCCGAAGCGCGAGCGCACGCGCCTGTGGCTGTTCCGCAAGCCGCGCGGCCTCGTCACCACCAACCGCGATCCCGAGGGCCGGCCCACTGTCTTCGAAAAGCTGCCGGCGGACATGCCGCGCGTCATGAGCGTCGGCCGCCTCGACATCAACACCGAAGGCCTGCTGTTGCTCACCAATGACGGCGGTCTCGCCCGGGTGCTGGAACTGCCGGCGACGGGCTGGCTGCGCCGCTACCGGGTGCGTGCCTACGGTTCGATCACGCAGGCCGAGCTCGACAGGCTCGCCGACGGCTTTGCCGTCGACGGCATCCTCTACGGCGCCATCGAGGCGACGCTGGACCGCCAGCAGGGCGAGAATGTCTGGCTGACTCTTGCGTTAAGGGAAGGCAAGAACCGAGAGGTGAAGCGCGTGCTGGAAGCGCTCGGGCTCGCCGTCAACCGGCTGATCCGGATCTCCTACGGCCCGTTCCAGCTCGGCGAGCTGGCCGACGGCGAGGTCCGCGAGATCCGCGGCCGGGTGTTGCGCGACCAGCTCGGCCATCGCCTCGCCGTGGAAGCGGGCGCCGATTTCGACACGCCCTTTGCCGAGGAGCCCGGCGAGAAGAAGCCGGCGCCGCAGAAGCCGGTGAAAAAGGAAGCTGCCGGCGCCAGGCCGCAGCCGAAAAAGCCGCGCCGGCGCCGGGGCATGGTCGACGTCGACGACGTTCCCGACAAGCGCGACCGCAACCGGACCGTTCGGCCCGGCAAGCCGCCCGTCCGGTCGGCCGGCAAGCCCTCTGGCAGACCGGCAGGAAAGCCGGCCGGCAAACCGTCGGCCAGGCCATCCGGGCGCCCATCCGGCAAGCGGCCGGCTCCCAAGTCGTGAGAATCGTCGCGGGGCGCTTCAAGGGTGCGGCGATTGCCGCGCCGCGCGGCCGGACGACCCGGCCGACGACGGATCGCCTGCGCGAAAGCCTCTTCAACGTCCTCGCCCATGGCTATGACGATCCGCTCGACGGCGCCCGCGTCCTCGATCTCTTCGCCGGCTCCGGCGCGCTCGGCCTGGAATCCCTGTCGCGGGGCGCCCGTTTCGTCCTCTTCGTGGAGGAGGGGCCGGACGCCCGCGCCGCCATCCGCACCAACATGGAGACGCTCGGCGCCACCGGCCTTGCCAAGCTCTACCGGCGCGATGCTACGAAGCTCGGCAAGTGCAGCCCGATGGCGCCCTTCGACGTGGTGTTCCTCGACCCGCCCTACGGCAAGGGGCTCGGCGAAAAGGCGCTGTCCTCCGTCAGCGACGGCGGCTGGGCGCGGCCGGGAGCGATTGTCGTGCTGGAAGAGGACCGGCGCAGCGAGATCGCGCTGCCGGAAGGTTTTTCGCTCCTGGAAAGGCGCGAGAGCGGCGACACGCAGTTGCTGTTCCTGCAGTGTGGGGCGAGCGAATAGGCCTCAGTCGTCATCCCGGGAAATGGGTCAGGAAGCGACGGCTGCGTTTCACGCAAACGCCGCATGGATTGCCGCGTCGGCCTTTCAGCCTCCTCGCAATAACGTTGAAAATACTCCGGAATTCCCTCAATCGTCATTGCGAGCGCAGCGAAGCAATCCAGTCCTTCCTTCGCGACCCATCTGCATGTCTCGATCTCGGCGTCCGAAAACCGCCGCCTTCAAAGATTCCGCGCAAGGCTGTCGAGCACCAGCCCGCCGAACAAGAGCCAGCCCGTGTCCCGGTTGGAGCGGAAGAGGGCGAGGCAGCGGGCCGAATCGTTGATGTCGAGGCGGGCGAGCTGCCAGCCGAGATGGACCATGACGGCGAGGAGGCCGAGATAGGCAAGGGGACCGGCGCCGGCGAGCCAGAGCGCCAGCGCGACGCAGAAGACGGCGGCGAGATAGAGCCCGCTGACCCATTGCAGCGTCCTGTCGGCAAAGAGCAGCGCCGTGGAGCGCACGCCGACGAGGGCATCGTCCTCCTTGTCCTGGTGGGCGTAGATGGTGTCGTAGCCGATGGTCCAGAAGAAGCCGGCGAAATAAAGCAGCACCGGCGCCCAGTCGAGCTGGCCGAAAACGGCGGCCCAGCCCATCAGCGCGCCCCAGGAGAACGACAGGCCGAGCACCGACTGCGGCCAGTCGGTCACCCGCTTCATGAACGGATAGGCGGCGACGATGGCGAGCGAGGCGATGCCGAGGCCGATGGAGAATCGGTTGAACTGGACGAGCACGGCGAGCCCGACCAGCGACTGCAGCACCATGAAGATACGCGCCTGGTTGCGCGTGACCTGACCGCTCGGGATCGGCCGCGTGCGCGTGCGCTCCACCCGGCTGTCGATGTTCACATCGACCAGGTCGTTATAGGTGCAGCCGGCGCCGCGCATGGCGATCGCCCCGACCGTGAACAGGAACAGGTACCAGGGATCGGGAAACGGCTGACCGGCATGGCCGGCGGCGAGCGCCGTCGACCACCAGCACGGCCACATCAGCAGCCACCAGCCGATCGGCCGGTCCCAGCGCGCCAGCCGGCCATAGGGCTTCAGCCAGGCCGGCGCGCGCCGGTCGACCCAATTGCCGGAAACCGCATCGGTGACCATTCCGGTCAGATCGCTCATGGTGGCATCGTCCTTTGTGAACGCCCCTTCTTACGGCCCAACGGCTCCCGCGAAAAGCCCCTCGCGCAATGCGACACCGAAGCGCAGCCGCTCGGCCATGCGGTTTGCGGTCGCGGTGCCCTTCATTTGCCTTCAGGATGCGGCATGCTAAGCGATCTGTCCGGAATCGTCGTCTAAAGGAAATACACCGACATGAATGTTCTGCTGATCGGCAGCGGCGGCCGCGAACATGCGCTGGCCGTAACAATTGCCCGCTCGCCGATGTGCGACACGCTTTTCGCGGCGCCGGGAAATGCCGGCATCGCCGACGTCGCCGAATGCGTCGATGTGAACGTCTCCGACCACGACGCTGTGATCGCCTTTTGCCGCGACCGGGAGATCGGCCTCGTCGTCGTCGGCCCGGAAGCGCCGCTGGTCGCCGGCCTTGTCGACGATCTCGATGCCGCCGGCATCAAGGCCTTCGGGCCCTCTAAGGAGGCCGCCCGGCTGGAAGGCTCCAAGGCCTTCACCAAGGAGATCTGCGACCGCGCCCGCATCCCGACCGCCCGCTATCGGCGCTACGACGATCCGAGCGCGGCCAAGCTCTACCTGTCGGTGATCGGCACGCCCATCGTCGTCAAGGCCGACGGGCTCGCCGCCGGCAAGGGCGTCGTCGTCGCCGAGACGAGTGCGGAGGCCGTCGCCGCCGTCGATGCCTGCTTCGAGGGCGGCATGGCGGGCGGCGTCGTCATCGAGGAATGCATGGTCGGCGAGGAGGCGAGCTTCTTTGCACTCACCGACGGCACGACCGTGGTGCCGTTGGCGACCGCCCAGGACCACAAGCGGGTCGGCGACGGCGACACGGGGCCGAACACCGGCGGCATGGGCGCCTATTCGCCGGCCCCGGCGATGACCCCGGACCTCGTCGCCCGCACCATGCGCGAGATCGTCGAGCCGACGGTGAAGGAACTGGCGAAGGCCGGCATCACCTATCGCGGCGTCCTCTATGCCGGCCTGATGCTGACCAAACAGGGCCCGAAGCTGATCGAATACAACGTCCGCTTCGGCGATCCGGAATGCCAGGTGCTGATGGCGCGGCTGAAGGACGATCTGCTGCCGCTGCTCTCCGCTTGCGCCGACGGCACGCTGGAGCCGACGGAGCTTTCCTGGCGGCCGGAGACGGCGCTGACCGTGGTCATGGCCTCCAAGGGCTATCCGGGCTCGTACGAAAAGCGCACCGAGATCGCCAATGTCGATGCCGCCGCGGCGATGGAGGACGTTACCGTCACCCATGCCGGCACGGCCAGGGAAGGCGACCGGCTGCTTGCGACCGGCGGGCGTGTCCTCAATGTCACGGCGCTCGGAAAAACCGTCAGGCAAGCGCAGACGCGCGCCTATCAGGCGGTCGACGCCATCGACTGGCCGAACGGCTTCTGCCGCCGCGACATCGGCTGGCAGGCGATCGCCCGCGAGGACGCCGAGAGCGGCCCGGAAACGCCCGAAGAAACGCCGGAAGAAACGCCGGCCGAGCAGCAGGAAGAGACGGCAGTCGAAGCCGAATCCAAACCCGAAGGCGACGCCGACAAGACCGCCTGACGACGGCTTTTTACGAGCCGTCAAAGCCTCGTGCGGCGCCGTCGCCCGTCTTGCCAAGGGCGTCGCCGCTGGCCACACTTCGCCGCGTCCCATCGAGCGGCGGAGAATCGGCCATGACCGGCAGCGACGATCTCTTTGCGGGTTTCGCGACAGAGCGGATTGCCGCCAACGGCGTGGAGCTGCACTGCCGGATAGGCGGCGACGGCCCGCCGCTCGTCCTTCTCCACGGCTATCCCCAGAGCCACGTCATGTGGCACCGGATCGCCCCGGCGCTTGCCGACCATTTCACCTGCGTCATCCCGGACCTGCGCGGCTATGGCGCGAGCGAGGCGCCGCGCGGCGGCGGCGATCATGCCGCCTATTCCAAGCGAACCATGGCGAACGACGTCGTCGCCCTGATGGCCGAACTCGGCCACGACCGGTTTCGCCTTGCCGGCCACGACCGCGGCGGCCGGGTGGCCTACAGGCTTGCCCTCGACCATGCCGACCGGCTGGAGCGCGTCGCCGTCCTCGACATCCTGCCGACCTACGAGTACTGGCAGCGCATGAACATGGCCTACGGGCTGACGATGTACCACTGGCTGTTCCTCGCCCAGCCGGAACCGCTGCCGGAAATGCTGATTTCCGCCGAGCCGGAGCGATATCTCGACCACACCATCGCAAGCTGGACCAAGGCCAAGGACCTGTCCGCCTTCGACCCGCGGGCACTCGCCCATTACCGTCGCCTCTTCACCGATCCCGCCCGCGTCCATGCCGCCTGCGAGGACTACCGGGCCGGCGCCGGCATCGACATGGAGCTGGATACCGCCGACGTCGAGGCCGGCCGCAGGATCGCGGTGCCGCTCTATGCCATCTGGGGCGGCGGCGGCCTTGCGCCCGCCGGCCCCTCGCCACTCGACGTCTGGCGCCGCTGGGCGGAGAACGTCGACGGAACCGCCGTCGATTCGGGCCATTTCGTCGCCGAGGAGGCGCCCGACGAAACGCTCGCCGCGCTGCTGCCGTTTCTGAAGGGGGAGCGCTGAGCGGTGACCGACCGTCTTAACCGCCAGGAGGCCTTTTCCGGCACGCGGCCCGTCGACGAGGATCTGCGGATCGATGTCGCCCGGCTGGAGCGCTGGCTGGAAACGGCCGTGTTCGGCTTCAGCGGTCCGGTCGAGCTACACCAGTTCCGGGGCGGCCAGTCCAACCCGACCTTCCTGCTCAAGACGCCGGAAAAGAACTACGTGCTGCGCCGCAAGCCGCCCGGCGACCTGTTGCCCTCGGCCCATGCCGTCGACCGGGAATACCGGGTGATTTCCGCGCTTGGGGAGGTCGGCTTTCCGGTGGCCAAGGCCCGCGTCCTCTGCCGCGACGAGGGCGTCATCGGCTCCATGTTCTACCTCATGGACGAGGTTCCCGGCCGCATCTTCTGGGAGCCGGCGATGCCCGGCTCTGACCCGGTGGAGCGGGCCGCCGTCTACGACACCATGAACCGCACGCTCGCCGAACTGCACAATTTCGATCCGGATGAGCTCGGCCTTGGCGATTTCGGCCGCAAGGGCGGCTATGTCGCCCGCCAGATCGCCCGCTGGTCCCAGCAGTACCGCCTCTCGGCGACCGAAGAGATCCCCGAGATGGTCCGGCTCATCGACTGGCTGCCGGACAATCTGCCGCCGGAAAACCCGACCCGCCTCGTCCATGGCGACTATCGCCTCGACAACCTCATCGTTTCGTCGTCCGGTCCGAACATCGAGGCGGTGCTCGACTGGGAACTGGCGACGCTGGGCGATCCCGTCGCCGACGTCGCCTACCACGCCATGCAATGGGTGATGCCGGCCTCCGATAGCGGCGCCGGCGTCGGCACCCTTGCCGGGGAAAACCTCGAAGCCCTCGGAATCCCGGCGCTGGATACCTATCTGGCCATCTATGAGGAGCGGACCGGCCTCAACGTGCGTGCCCATCTGGATTTCCATTTCGCCTACAACTTCTTCCGGCTGGCGGCGATCTTCCAGGGCATTATCGGCCGGGTTCGCGACGGGACCGCCGCCAATCCGGAGGCGGCGCGCATGGCCGCGCAGGTCCGTCCGCTGGCCGAGGCCGCCTGGCACTACGCCGAGCGGGCCGGGGCGTGATGGCCTTGCGCCTTCGGGTTTCGGCCTGACGAAAGGAACAAAAAAATGACGACCCCGAAAGTCGGGCTGGCCCTTGGCGGCGGCGGCGCGAGAGGCATGGCCCATATCGCCGTCATCCAGGCATTCGACGACCTCGGCATCCGCCCGACGGCGATCTCCGGCGCCTCCATCGGGGCGATGATCGGGGCGGGCTACGCCAGCGGCATGACCGGCGCGGAGATCCGCGAATTCGCCACCGACACCTTCGCCAACCGCGCCGATGTGCTCGGCCGGCTGTGGAAGGTGCGTCCCAAGGGCCTGTCGGAGCTGTTCGGCAATCGCGGCATCGCCCGCTTCGATGCCGAGCGGGTGACGCAGATGTTTCTACCCGACACCATCGCGCCGACCTTCGAGGAGTTGCAGACCCCGCTCACCATCGTCGCCGCCGATTTCTACGGCTGGTGCGAGGCCGACATCAGCTCCGGCCCTTTGCTGCCGGCGGTCGCTGCCTCCATCGCCATTCCGGTCATCTTCAAGCCGGTGGTGCTGGACGGACGCATCATGGTCGATGGCGGCGTCATCAATCCGCTGCCGTTCGACACCTTGCCCAAGGACGTCGACATCGTCGTTGCCGTCGACGTCGTCGGCGGTCCGGAGCCCGGCGACCATGGCGGGCTGCCGAACGCCACCGAATCGATCTTCGGCGCCACCCAGCTCCTGATGCACTCCATCCTGCGCGAGAAACTGAAGCTGCGCCGGCCGGACATCCTCGTGCGCCCCGACATCAACGCCTTCAGGGTGCTCGACTTTTTGAAGACGGCGGAGATCATGCGGGCGACGGCGCCGCTGCGCGAGACGCTGAAGCGCGACCTCCACCGCGCGATCGATGCCTTTGAGGCCGGCGCCACCCTGCAAAAGACCCTCGATCCGACTGAGGGCGAACGGACGGAGGCGTGATGCCGACCTAAAGCACGTTGCGTTTTTCCTGAAACACGCAACGTACTTTAGGTCCTTGTTTTGACGCGATTTCTTATCCAAAAAGTCTGTCAACTTTTTGGGAAAGCGCTTTGGCTCATTCCGCCTTGTCGTCGGACGCCACCGCCCGGGTTTCCTCGCTGAGCGCCTGGCTTTCCCGGTGCGGCTTGGTCAGCGGATGCGGCACCACGCGCTTGGCGAAGACGAGGTCGTTGCCGGCGTGGATGCCGTCGGTTTCCTGCAGCACCAGCCGTTCCGCATCGAGCCGGCGCACGCTGTCCACCACCTCGTCGGCCTCGCTGTTGTCGACGCCCAGTTCCACCAGCGCCTCCCGCCCGAAGGCGAGCGCCGATTCCAGGGTCTCGCGCTGCTCATAGGTGACGTCCTTGCGCCTCAGTTCCAGCGAATGCATGCGGTCCTCGGAGCGCACATAGAGCTTGGCGAGGGGAAACTCGGAGCGGACGATGCTGACGATCCTGTCGGCCGAGCGCCTGGCGGTGCAGACCGCGATCACCTCGGCCTTGGCGGCGCCTGCGGCGCGCAGCACGTCGAGCCGGACGCCGTCGCCGTAATAGATGTGGAAGCCGAACCGCGCGGCGGCCTTGAGGCGCGCCGGGTCGTTGTCGATGATGGTGACGTCGATGCCGCGGGCGAGCAGCACCTGCGAGACGATCTGGCCGAAGCGGCCGAAGCCGACGATGAAGACCGTGCCGCGGGCGCCGGCGAAATCCTCTTTCAACTCTTCGCGGCGCGGCGTCTTCAGCAGCCGTTTGGAGAAAAGCCCGACCACCGGCGTCAGCGCCATGGAGATGGCGACGATAGCCGCCAGCATGGTGGTGTCGGCAAGCCGCATGACCTGGGCGGCGGCGGCGGTGGAAAACAGCACGAAGCCGAACTCTCCGCCCTGGGGCAGGAGCACCGCGACCCGGACCGCCTCGTTGTGGGAGGCGCCGAAGGCCCGCGTCAGCCCGTAGAGAAGCACCGTCTTGACGGCAAGGAGCGCCACGACCGCGCCGGCGATGGTCGTCCAGTTGCGAACGATGACGGCAAGGTCGATGGACATGCCGATGGCGAGGAAGAAGAGGCCGAGAAGGAGCCCGCGGAACGGTTCGATGTCGGCCTCAAGCTCGTGCCGGAAGGACGATTCGGCAAGCAGCACGCCGGCCAGGAAGGCGCCGAGGGCCATGGAAAAGCCGACCCCCTCCATCAGCCACGCCGCGCCGATGACGACCAGCAGCGCGGCCGCCGTCATGATTTCGCGGGCTCGCGCGTGGGCAAGCGTGCGGAACAGCGGATTGATGAAATAGCGCCCGGCAACGACGATGGCGAGCAACGCCGCGCCGCCGGCGGCGGCGCTGACGAGGCCGGTCGTCAGGTTCCGCGGCTCGCCGAACGGCGCCAGCACCGAGACAAGGGTCAGGAGCGGCACGATGGCGAGGTCCTGCATCAGGAGGATGGAGAACGCCCGCTTGCCGTAGCCGGTGTTGAGTTCGGCCCGTTCTTCAAGGGTCTGTACGCCATAGGCGGTCGACGACAGCGCCAGGCCGAAGCCGGCGATCAGCGCCGCGGAAAGATCGAAGCCGAAGCCGGCAAGGGAGGCCGCGGTCAGCACCGCGCCGGTGACCACCACCTGCAAGGTGCCGAGGCCGAAGATGTCGCGCCGCATCGACCACAGCAGCGAGGGTTTCAGTTCCAGCCCGATGACGAACAGGAGGAAGACAACGCCGAGTTCGGCCGTGTGCAGGATTTCCGCCGGGTCGGTGAAGATCCGGAACCCGCTCGGGCCGACCGCGATGCCGGCGGCGAGATAGCCGAGCACGGAGGAAAGACCCAGCCGCTTGAAGATCGGCACGGCAATGACGGCTGCCGCCAGCAGCACCAAGACATGGGTAAATTGTGACGTCGATTCCACGGCGTCCCGTTCTCGTCGAAATGAATCGGCTATCGCGGCCAAGTGGTATCGTCTCGCCGCGCCGGTCCGCAAGGCGAAAAAAGGCTGCGACAGGATGGCCCCTTCAAGGCCGCAGGGGGAACGCCTTGGGGGACTAGCCGGTGCCGCCGACCGTCATGCCGTCGATCCTGAGCGTCGGCTGGCCGACGCCGACGGGCACGCCCTGGCCGGCCTTGCCGCAGGTGCCGATGCCCGGATCGAGCGCCATGTCGTTGCCGATCATCGGCACCCGGGTCAGCGCGTCCGGGCCGTTGCCGATCAGCATCGCGCCCTTGACCGGCGCGCCGACCTTGCCGTTCTCGATCCTGTAGGCCTCGGTGCAGGAGAACACGAACTTGCCGGAGGTGATGTCGACCTGGCCGCCGCCGAAGGAGACGGCGTAGATGCCGTCCTTGACCGAGGCGAGGATCTCCGCCGGGTCGTGCTCGCCGGCCAGCATGTAGGTGTTGGTCATGCGCGGCATGGGAACGTGCGCGAAGGACTGCCGCCGGCCGTTTCCGGTGGGCTTGACGCCCATCAGCCGGGCGTTCTGGCGGTCCTGCATGTAGCCCTTCAGGATGCCGTCCTCGATCAGCACGGTGCGTTCTGTCGGCGTGCCCTCGTCGTCGACGGTGAGCGAGCCGCGGCGGTCGGCAATGGTGCCGTCGTCGATGACGGTGACGCCCGGCGAGGCGACGCGCTGGCCGAGGAGCCCGGCAAAGGCCGACTGGTCCTTGCGGTTGAAGTCGCCCTCAAGCCCGTGGCCGACGGCCTCGTGCAACAGGATGCCGGGCCAGCCGGGGCCGAGCACGACATCGAAGCTGCCGGCCGGGGCCGGCACGGCGTCGAGGTTGACGAGCGCCTGGCGCAGCGCCTCGTCGGCGCAATATTGCCAGGAATCCTCGGTGATGAAGCGCGAGAACGCTTCCCGGCCGCCGGTGCCGTAGCTGCCGGCCTCCTGGCGGTCGCCGTCGCCGACGACGATGGAGACGTTGAGCCGGACCAGCGGGCGCACGTCGCGGACCCGGGCACCGTCGGCGCGAAGGATGTCGACGACCTGGTGCGAGCCGGCCATGGAGACGGTCACCTGGCGCACCCGCGGATCGCGGTCGCGGGCATAGGCGTCGATGGTCTGCAGCAGCTTGACCTTGTCCTCGAATACCGGCCCGTCGAGCGGATTGGCGTCGCCATAGAGCGAGCGGTTGGTGCGCGCGGGCGGGGCGGCATAGGTGCCTGTGTAGCCGCGCTTGACCGCCTGGACGGCGTCTGCGGCGCGCTTCAGGGAGGCCTCGGACAGTTCGTCGGAATGGGCGTAGCCGACGGCCTCGTCGGCAACGGCCCTCAGGCCGAAGCCTTGCGCGGTGTTGTAGCTCGCCGACTTCAGCCGGCCATTGTCGAACATCAGCGCTTCGGACTGGCTGTATTCGAAGAACAATTCGCCGTCGTCGGCGCCGGAAAGGGCGTCGGCGGCGATCGTCGTGACCCGGTCGGTGTCGAGCCCTGCGGCCCGGATGAGATCGACGCTGGTCGGTTCTGTCATGAAAAAGCTCCTGATCAGCGCCCGATCCGGGCGCCGCAAATCTTGGAAAGTCGATAGAGATTTAGGGCGTTACGCTCCGCCTGTCACTGTCGGCGGTGGCAAAAGCCGGCGCGGGAGGAATCGCGGCGTCCGGCATCTGTGGCAGCAGCCAGTCGCGAAAGAGCCGGATCTTGCGCTGGTTGCGGTGGCGTTCCGGATAGACCAGGTGCCAGGCCTCGCCGTTGTCGTATTGCAGGTCGAAGGGCTGGATGAGGTCGCCGCGGGCAAGCACGTCGCGATAGAAGAACGGCGTCAGGATCGCGACGCCCTGGCCGGCGATGGCGCGGTGCGCCTCCAGCATCTGGGCGCCCATGCGGGTGACGGGGTTGTGGCCGAGATCGGGGTTTTCGATGCCGGCGGCGGCGAACCATTGCATCCACCACGGGTCGTCCGGCCCGATGATCGGCAGCGCCAGAATGTCGGCCGGCGTACGGATGCCTCCGACGGATTCGGCGAGCCCGGGGCTCAGCATCGGCGTGAACGCTGCGCTGACGAGGAGGTGGCCGGCGAGCCCCGGCTCGATGCTCGTGCCGGCAACGATCGCCACGTCGACGTCGTCCTCGCCGAAAGCCCGGTTGAAGTTGTAGGGGATCAACCGCACGGCGAGCGCCGGGTGCTTCATTTGGAAGTCGCCGATATGGTTGCCGAGCCAGGTCGTCGCAAAGGTCGTGTTGCAGGAAATGACCAGCGTCTCGTCGGCCCGTTCGGCGATCTCCGAGATCGCTTCGGCAAGGGCGTCGAAGGCCTCGCCGGCGCGGCCCGCAAGGCGCGATCCGGCATCCGTCAGCGTCACCTTGCGCGGCCGCCTCAGGAACAGCTTCACGCCGAGCTTTTCCTCCAGAAGCCGCACCTGGTAGCTGACGGCGGCCTGGGTCATGCCGAGTTCGTTTGCCGCGCGGGTGAAGCTGAGATGCCGGGCGGCGGCCTCAAAGGCACGCAAGGCCGGCAGCGGCGGCAGGCGACGGTCCTTCATGGGCGCTCCATGGATAAACTGAGTTTATGCATTAGGGCCGAATTCAAACTGGAAAAGCAACGCCGGCGTGGAATGATGACCGCATCCTGTTGATGCATGAGGCGTTCCGCCATGGGCCAGAACCCGTTCGCCGGCCGCGGCCGGCTGCGCTCCCTCCTTGCCGTTTTTCGAGTCTTTTCGGTGGCGTTCGGGTCATCGGGGCGCCGCCTCGATGCGGGCGACGTGTCACCCGGCCTTGCTCGCGACCTGGGGCTCACGGATTGCACCCGTCCGCGCCGGGGAGATCGGGCCGACAGGTTGGGAATCGGTGCGAGCGCCGACGATCCATGGCATCAGCCGCCGCCGATGCCGCCGGTGTGAGAGCAGAAAGGAGGGAAAATGCGCGCGCCGCTTACGGCAGCGCGTCGTAGCCTTCCTTGAAACCGGCGAGCGAGATCGGGATGCCGATGCCTTCCTCGATGGTCTCGAAGATGATGAAGGTGGCGATCGTGCCGGTCTCCAGCTTCTTCAGAAGGTCCTCGTTGAGGGTGACCTCGGCGATGCAGCCGTTCGGCAGGCAGCGCAGGAACTGGACGCGGCCGATTTCCTTGTCGTCGATCCTGAGCCCGAGGCCATGCGGCAGCAGCAGGCCGAGCGGGGCGAGGATGCGCAGGAGCTGGGCCTTCTGGTCGGCGGTCTTCAGGACGATGACGGACAGGCCGACATTTTCCCGGTCCTCCGCCGTCACGTTCTGGATCAGCGCGCACTGCTCGGCCTTGGCGCCCGGCGGCGTATCGCACCGGATCTGCCAGTCGCCGTGCTGGGACCGCACCTGCCCCTGGCCGGCCGCCGGCGCCAACGCCAGTCCGGTCACCAAAGCCACTCCCGCCGCAAGGCGCGTAACATATCGCAAGAACACCACGTCGTTCTCCCGCCCGTCCGAAAACCAGTAACAAACCCGGGCCCCGGTAGCGGCGCCCGCCCCATCTGTGCCCGAATCGCTGTCGTTTCGCCAGCCCAAAGCGGGAGGAACCGCCGGCCGGGCGGTGCAAAACGCCGAAATCCCCGGCCCGGTCCCTATTTCATCGATTTGCGGCAGCGAAACGGCAGCGACGCCGATAGATGCGATTTTTCGTGCCGGTAGAGCCCTGCGTCAACTTGCCGCGATTGGGCTTGCAAACCGTTTGCGGGCCGGGATAAATTCAAAAAAATGAATGTACGTAAGTTGGACTTGAGTTTTTGATCCACATCAAATTAAAGCTAGAACCACTTTAGCAGGACCGATTGACGCAGAGACGTTGTGACCGGCGCGTCGGCGGTCCCGAGGCAATCTCACGGACGACGGCAGGACCGGCGCCCAAGAACAACGAGAAGGGAAGGGGGCAACGACGTGATCAAATCGACGATGCGTCTCGCCGCGCATGTCCTTGCGGCGTTCGCCGCGCTCACAGGTTTCATCGGCGCCGCTTTTGCCGACCAGCCGGTGCCCTGGGGTATCGGCATGCAGGACGCCGCGACCCCGGTGATGGAAGACATTCACTGGTTCAACAATTTCACCCTCATCATCGCGATCGCCGTCACGCTTCTGGTCTTCGTGCTGTTGCTGGTCGTCCTGTTGAAGTTCAACGCCAGCGCCAATCCGACGCCGTCCAAGCGTTCGCACCACACCATGCTGGAAGTGGCCTGGACGCTGGTGCCGATCCTGATCCTGGTCGCCATCGCCGTTCCCTCCTTCCGCCTGCTCTACAAGGAGCTGGAAGTGCCGGAGGCGGACCTCACCATCAAGGCGACCGGCTACCAGTGGTACTGGGGCTACGAGTACACCGACGACGGCTATGACGGCCTGTCCTTCGATGCGGTCATGCTCGGCGACGACGAGCGGGCCGAGCGCATCGAAAAGCGCGGCCTGACCGAGCGCGACGTGCCGCGGCTGCTGGCCGTCGACAACCAGGTCATCGTTCCGGTCGGCAAGGTCGTCCGGGTCCAGGTGACCGCCGCCGACGTCATCCACTCCTTCGCCGTGCCGGCCTTCGGCATCAAGGTCGACGCCGTTCCGGGACGCCTCAACGAGACCTGGTTCCAGGCCGAGCGGACGGGCGTCTATTTCGGCCAGTGTTCGGAGCTGTGCGGCTCGCGCCACGCCTTCATGCCGATCTCGGTACGCGTCGTCACCGAGGAGCAGTTCGCGGCCTGGTCCGCGGCCGCCAAGGACGATATCGACGCGGCCTACGAGGCGCTGATGGCGTCGGTCAAGGCCGACAGGAAGGCAATCGACGTGGCCAAGCGCTAGGCGCGGCCGCGTAACGCATCTTCGGCCGTGCCGGCCCCGCGCCGGGCGGCCCTGAGACTCAAAAGGGGAAACTTCAATGGCGGGTGCGGCAGCAGAGGCGCACGATCATCCCACCGGATGGCAGCGCTACGTATACTCGACCAACCACAAAGACATCGGCACCATGTACCTGATCTTCTCGATCGTGGCCGGTGTCGTCGGCGGGCTCCTGTCCGTCGTCATGCGCATGGAGCTGCAGGAGCCGGGGATGCAGATCTTCGGCGATCCGCACACCTTCAACGTCTTCGTGTCCGGCCACGGCCTGATCATGGTCTTCTTCATGGTCATGCCGGCGCTGATGGGCGGCTTTGCCAACTGGTTCGTGCCGATCATGATCGGCGCCCCGGACATGGCGTTCCCGCGCATGAACAACATCTCGTTCTGGCTGTTGCCGCCGGCGCTGACCCTTCTGATTCTGTCGATGTTCGTCCCCGGCTCGCTGTCGGGCGCCTCCGGCGCCGGCACCGGCTGGACGATCTACGCGCCGCTGTCGACCTCGGGCAGCCCGGGACCTGCCGTCGACTTCGCGATCCTGGCGCTGCACGTCGCCGGCGCCTCGTCGATCCTCGGCGCCATCAACTTCATCACCACCATCTTCAACATGCGCGCGCCGGGCATGACGCTGCACAAGATGCCGCTGTTTGCCTGGTCCGTGCTGGTGACCGCGTTCCTGCTTCTCCTGGCCCTGCCGGTGCTCGCCGGCGCCATCACCATGTTGCTCACCGACCGCAACTTCGGCACCGCCTTCTTCGATGCCGCCGGCGGCGGTGACCCGATCCTGTTCCAGCACCTGTTTTGGTTCTTCGGCCACCCGGAGGTCTACATCCTGATCCTGCCGGCCTTCGGCCTGATCAGCCACATCATCTCGACCTTCTCCAGGAAGCCCATCTTCGGCTATATCGGCATGGCCTACGCCATGGTCGCCATCGGCGTGGTCGGCTTCATCGTCTGGGCCCACCACATGTACACGGTCGGCCTCGACGTCGACACCCAGGCCTATTTCGTCTTCGCGACGATGGTCATCGCGGTGCCGACGGGCATCAAGGTGTTCTCCTGGATCGCCACCATGTGGGGCGGCTCGATCTCGCTGAGGACGCCCATGCTGTGGGCGATCGGCATGATCTTCCTGTTCACCATCGGCGGCGTCACCGGCGTCATGCTCGCCAATGCCGGCCTCGACCGCTCGCTGCACGACACCTATTTCGTGGTCGCCCACTTCCACTACACCATGTCCATGGGCGCCACCTTCGGCATCTTCGCCGGCTGGTACTACTGGTTCCCGAAGATGTTCGGCTACATGTACAACGAGACCATCGGCAAGCTGCACTTCTGGCTGACCTTCATCGGCGTCAACCTGATCTTCATGCCCCAGCATTTCCTCGGCTACCAGGGCATGCCGCGCCGCTACGTCGACTATCCGGACGCCTTTGCCGGCTGGAACTTCATCGCCTCGATGGGCTCCTACCTCTCCTTTGCCGGCGTCATCGTCTTCCTCGTCGGCGTCGTCATGGCGTTCTCCAAGAAGGTGCCGGCAGGCAACAATCCGTGGGGCGAGGGCGCGACGACGCTGGAGTGGACCCTGTCCTCGCCGCCGCCGTTCCACCAGTTCGAGACCCTGCCGCGCATCAAGTAGGCGGCCGAACAATTCCGGCGCGGGCGATCCTTTTAAGTGCGCCCGCGCCGGCTCCATTCCCCGCTGCGGCGGCACCGATAGCAAAACGGATTTGAGTATCTTATGGCCCTGACCGAACGCACCGAGCTCATTGAGGAGCACGACTGGTCCAACGAGCTGATCGGCGAGATGGCGACCGTCGGCGACTACGTCCAGCTCATGAAGCTGCGCGTCATGTCGCTCGTCGTCTTCACCGCCCTTGTCGGCATGATCATCGCCCCCGTCGCCATCCATCCGGTGCTCGGCTTCATCGCCCTCGTCTGCATCGGCGTCGGCGCCGGGGCCTCCGGCGCGCTCAACATGTGGTTCGACGCCGACATCGACGCGGTGATGTCGCGCACCGCCAAGCGTCCCGTGCCGGCGGGCCGGGTGACGCCGGATGCCGCGCTCACCTTCGGCATGACGCTGGCGCTCGGCTCGGTCAGCGTCCTCGGCCTCGTCGCCGGCTGGTTCGCCGCCGGGCTCCTCGCCTTCACCATCTTCTTCTACGCCGTCGTCTACACCATGTGGCTGAAGCGCTCGACCCCCCAGAACATCGTCATCGGCGGCGCCGCCGGCGCGCTGCCGCCGATGATCGGCTGGGCGGTGATGACCGGTTCGGTGTCGTTGCAGAGCTTCGTCCTCTTTCTCATCATCTTCCTGTGGACGCCGCCGCATTTCTGGGCCCTGTCCCTGTTCAAGGCGGAGGAATATGCCCGCGCCGGCGTGCCCATGCTGCCGGTCGTTGCCGGCAATCCGGCGACCCGGCGCCAGATCTTCTATTACGTGGTGGCGCTGGCGCTCTCCGGCTTCCTGCCCGTCATCGTCGGCCCGTCCGGTATCGCCTACGGCGTTGCCGCGACCGTCCTCGGTGGCATCTTCGTCTATCGGGCCTGGCAGTTGCTCAGGACCGACGAGGAGAACGAGCGCCAGAACGCCGTGCGCGTCTTCACCTATTCCATCCTCTACCTGTTCCTCTTGTTCGCCGTCCTTGCCGGCGAGCACATTGTCAGGCTTATGGTGGCGTCATGACCCTCCAAATCGCAGAGAGCATCATGACCGAAGACGGCATCAAGCTGACGGAAGAACAAAAGAAGCGTCGCCGCGGGCGCTCCATCGCCATTGGCCTGGCGCTAGCCGCCCTGGTGGCGGTGTTCTACGCCGTGACCATCATCAAGCTCGGACCCGGCGTCCTGGAGCGGCCGCTCTAGGGCTTCGGATCGAAAGGCACGACGGACGGACATGACGGAACGCGGAAACAAGACCGGACAGCAGACGGGGCGCAGCAATGCGGTCATTGCCGTTGCCTGCATCGCCTTCGTCGGCGCCATGGTCGGCGCCGCCTATGCCGCCGTGCCGCTCTACCAGATCTTCTGCCAGGTCACCGGCTATGGCGGCACGACCCAGCGCGCCGCCGCTGCGCCCGCCGTGCCGATCGACCGCGAGATCACCGTGCGCTTCGACGCCAATGTCGCCTCCGGCCTTCCCTGGAAGATGACGCCGAACGAGCGCACCGTGAAGCTCAAGGTCGGCGCCGTGCGCACCACCTCCTACAAGGCCCACAGCAACGGCGACCAGGTGACGTACGGCACGGCGACCTTCAACGTCACGCCCTTCGAGGCCGGCGTCTATTTCTCCAAGATCGACTGCTTTTGCTTTACCGAGCAGCATCTGAAGCCCGGCGAGACCGCCGACATGGGGATCACCTTCTTCATCGATCCGGCGATCGCGGAGGATAAGAACCTCGACTACCTGAAGACGATCACGCTCTCCTACACCATGTTTCCGGACGACCCGCCCGAGGACGGCGCAAGCGCGGAGCGCGCCGATGCGGGAACGCCGGACGACGACAACAAACGCCTTTGATCACGGTGGCGGCCTGAAGGCCGGCGCCGCTTGAGAGACACTATCGGGGAACAACCAATGGCAGAGGCCCATACCAAGAACCACGACTACCACCTCGTCGATCCGAGCCCGTGGCCGTTCACCGGTGCCGTCGGCGCCTTCGTGATGGCCGTCGGCGCAATCGCGATGATGAAGTGGAATCTCGGCGAGGAGCTGGTGCTGTTCGGCGCCGACCTCACCGGCTGGGGCATCTTCGCCATCGGCCTCTCGATCATCCTCTACACCATGTTCGGCTGGTGGCGGGACACCGTCCGCGAGGGCCGGGCGGGCGATCACACGCCGGTGGTGCAGCTTCATCTGCGCTACGGCATGATCCTGTTCATCGCCTCGGAGGTGATGTTCTTCCTGGCCTGGTTCTGGGCCTATTTCGATGCCGCCCTGTTCCCCGGCGAGGCGATCCAGTACGCCCGCACCGAGCTGACGGGCGGCACCTGGCCGCCGGAGGGCATCCACACCTTCGATCCCTGGCACCTGCCGCTGTTCAACACCATCATCCTGCTGTTGTCCGGCACGACGGTGACCTGGGCGCACCACGCGCTGCTGCACAACGACCGCAAGGGCCTGAAGCTCGGGCTGCTCACCACCGTGCTGCTCGGCCTGCTGTTCTCCTGTGTGCAGGCCTATGAGTACGCCCACGCCGCCTTCGACTTCTCCGGCAACATCTACGGCGCGACCTTCTTCATGGCGACGGGCTTCCACGGCTTCCACGTCATCGTCGGCACCATTTTCCTCACCGTCTGCCTGATCCGGGCGCTGAAGGGGCATTTCACGCCCGAGGCCCATTTCGGCTTCGAGGCGGCGGCCTGGTACTGGCATTTCGTTGACGTCGTCTGGCTGTTCCTGTTCATCTGCATCTATGTCTGGGGCGCCGGAACGCCGGCCCATTAGGAACGGAACGCAAATTATCGAGGGGCGGGCCGTTCGCGCGGTCCGCCCCGAATTTTTTCAGTGAGGAGGAACGGCGGCATGAGCGACGAGCATTTTCCGGCCCATCCGCCGTTTGTGACGGGCCTGCGCGGCCGCTGCCCGCGCTGTGCCTCGGCCTCCATGTTCGACGGCTTCCTGGAGATCCACGAGACCTGCCCGTCCTGCGGCCTCGACTATGAGTTCGTCGATTCCGCCGACGCGCCCGCGGTCTTTGCCTCCTTCATCGTCGGCTTCATCGTCGTCGGCCTGGCGCTTGCGGTTGAGGTCGCCTACCGGCCGCCGATCTGGCTGCACATGGTGCTGTGGCTGCCGCTGGTGGTGATCCTCGGCCTCGGATGCCTGAGGCCCCTGAAGGGCATCTTCATCGCGCTCCAGTACCACCACAAGGCGCGCCAGGGCGAACTCGGCTGACGGCAATGGCAGTAGTGGCGGACAAAGCGCAAAGGCCCGCCTGGCGCGGCCTTGTCGTGCCGGCGGTCTTCACCCTCATCGGCCTTGCGGTCCTTATCTCCCTCGGCAACTGGCAGGTCCGCCGGCTCGCCTGGAAGGAAGACCTGATCGCCACCATCGACGCGCGGATCGCAAGCGAGCCGATCTCGCTCGAAGCGGCCCTTGCGGAATGGAAAAAGATCGGCGACATCGCCTACCAGCCGGTGCGGCTGACGGGCACCTTCGATCATTCCCACGAATTCCACGTCAACAGCACCGACAAGGGCGATGTGGGCTGGAACGTCTATACGCCGCTCGTCACAGGCGACGGCCACACGGTCCTCGTCAATCGCGGCTTCGTTCCATACGAGAAAAAAGACGCGGAGAGCCGCGCGGCGGGACAGATCGAAGGCCCGGTCGCGTTCGTCGGCCTTGCCCGCACGCCGCTCGCCGAAAAGCCGAACTATTTCGTCCCCGACAACGATGTTGCCGGCAACGTCTTCTACTGGCGGGATTTTGCGACGATGGCGAAAGAAGCGGGGCTTGCCGGCGATCCCGGGCTGGTGCCGTTCTTCGTCGAAGTGCGGGAGATGGAGGTTTCGGGCGGCTGGCCGCGCGGCGGCGTCACCCGCGTCCGCCTTCCCAACAGCCACCTGCAATACGCGGTGACCTGGTACGGCCTGGCGCTCACCCTTGCCGGTGTCTTTGCCGCCTTCGCCTGGTCGCGGCTGAAGCGCCGGCCGGACGGGGCGGAACCGTCCTGACCGGTCAAAAGAAAACGGGCGGCGCCAGGGCCGCCCGTCCATTGGTCGGGGTGGTTCGGCTCAGAGCTGTTCGATGAGCGCGGCCGCGCCCGAAACGTTCACCTCGCCCGGCGCGTCCTCGACGTTGAGGGCTTTCACCATGCCGTCGTCGACCACCATGGAATAGCGCTTGGAGCGCGTGCCGAGGCCGGCACCGGAGCCGTCGATGTCCATGCCGATGGCCTTGGCGAAATCGGCATTGCCGTCGGACAGCATCAGGATCTTGCCGTCGGCGCCGGTGGCCTTGCCCCAGGCGTCCATGACGAAGACGTCGTTGACGGCGACGCAGGCGACGGTGTCGATGCCGTTGGCAACGATCGTCTCGTAGTTCTCCAGGAAGCCGGGCATGTGGTTGCGGTGGCAGGTCGGCGTGAAGGCGCCGGGCACCGCGAACAGCACCACCTTCTTGCCGGGAAAGATGTCACCGGACGCAAGGTCGGCCGGCCCGTCCGCCGTCATAACCTTGAAGGTCGCCGCGGGAAGTTTGTCGCCAACAGTGATGGTCATGGGTATTGCCCCCTTGTCTTTATGGATGATTGCAGGCCGAACGGCCTTGGCGAGAAAGATAGGTCACAAGGCGCACCAGTCGAGGTCGCGCGGCCGTCCGATCCGCATCGGCGGTGGCGTATCCGGCTATTTGAGGGTCCAGATCTGCTCGGCCGCCTGGTTGCCGTTGACGAGGGTGAGCCGCAGTTCGGCGCCGGGAAGCTTCGCCGTTTTCGGCAGCCATTCCAGCGGCACGCGCCAGCGCGCTGTCGCCCCGTCGCGGCCCGTCGGCTTTGCCGCCGGCAGGAACCAGTCGGCCGGGCCTTCCACGAAAAGGTCGAACGGCGCATCGGGATCGACCAGTTCGGCCGAGACGAGGATCGCCCTGTCGTCGCGCTCGACGCTCGCCACCCGGAGCCCGTTCTCCGCATCCGCCGGCTTTTGCCGCGGCACCTTGGCATCGTAGCGGGCAACGAGCAGGGATGCCGCCATGTCGGTGTCGTCCGCCTTGGAAAGGTCCATGCGGATCTCCGCGCGCGCGGGCACGCAGATCGCCTCGCAGAGCCCGTAGTCGACCTCAAGGTCGAGGAGGGTGGGCTGCGACGGGTCCTTCGGCGTCACCGTCACCGGAAAGACCACGGTGTTCTTGTAGCCGATCATCGTCGAGCCCGCCTCGTCGAAGCGCTTGGGCACCGGGAAATCGACCTTGAAGTCGGCAAGGTTCACCGAATCGGCGACGTCGAACTGTGGCGGGATGCCGGCATCGCCCGGCTGGCGCCAGTAGGTTTTCCAGCCCGGCTTCAATTCGATCTCGATTCCGGCCCGCAAGCTGCCGTCTGCGCCGGCCTGGCCGCCCGGCACGATGACGCGCAGGCGCCCGCCATGGGCCTCGGCCCAGGACGAGGCCGCGGCATGGGCGGCTGCGGCCGAGGCGAGGAACGCGCCAAGCAGCGCAAACGAAAACGTCAGTCTTTTCATGGCCAGGATCGTGTTTTTCATGGAATCCGTCATATCGCCGGAACAAGGACCTGTCGTGTCGCAATTCATCATATGTGCGTGATCTGGCAGGCCCCGCAAGTCCGTCCGACAACACCGGAACCAGCGGTTCGCGTCCGACGGCTTCAATATGGAAATGATCTGCACTAGGTTAGGGGCGAATGACCTATCACGGCCGGACGGGAGCGCCACCGCAACTCATGGGACAGTCTGCTCAGTCGGACAAGGGATATCTGGACGGCAAGGTTCTGATCGCCATGCCCGGCATGGAGGACCAGCGCTTTGCCCGCAGCGTGATCTATGTCTGCGCCCACTCCGAGGACGGGGCCATGGGCATCGTGCTGAACCAGGTCGCCGACCAGGTGAGCTTCGAGGAGCTTCTGGTCCAGCTCGAGATCATCGACGAGACCGAGGCCGCGCACATCGCGGTCGACGGACCCAACATGGTCGTCCACCGCGGCGGGCCGGTCGAGACGGGCAGGGGCTTCGTGCTCCATTCCGCCGATTTCTACCTCGCCAATTCGACCCTGCCGATCAACGACGACGTCTGCCTGACCGCCACCCTCGATATCCTCAAGGCGATCGCCGATGGCGAGGGGCCGCAAAAGGCGATCCTGGCACTCGGCTATTCCGGCTGGGCGCCGGGCCAGCTCGAGGCGGAGATCCAGGCCAATGGATGGCTGCACGGCCCGGCCGATCCCGACCTTCTGTTCGGCGCCGACCTCGATGCCAAATACGCCCACGCCCTGCGCAACATCGGCATCGAACCGGCGATGCTGTCGGCCGAGTCGGGCCACGCCTGATCTTCTTTTCGCAACGGCGACCGCGCCGGCCGGCCGGCGCAGCCGTTGCATCCCGCAACGCCGTCGCCTTGCCGGGGCGCCCCCTGGGCGTTAGTTTTGTTTCGTTGGCCACGAAACTTCTCGCCATCGACGGATCCACAAGGAGCGCCCTTTATTGCGCTATCTAAGCACACGCGGGGAAGCGCCCGCACTCGGCTTCAACGACGTCCTGCTGGCGGGTCTCGCCCGCGACGGCGGCCTCTACCTGCCCGAGACGTGGCCGCGCATCGACGAGGCGGAAATCGCCGGCCTCACCGGCAAGCCCTATGCCGAGGTCGCCTACCGGGTGATCCACCCCTTCGTCGACGGCGACATCGCCGATGCCGATTTGAAGGCGATGATCGACGAGGCCTACGCCACCTTCGACCACACTGCGGTCGCGCCGCTCGTCCAGTTGTCCCCCCGCCAGTTCGTCCTTGAGCTGTTCCACGGGCCGACGCTGGCCTTCAAGGACGTCGCCATGCAGTTGCTGGCGCGGCTGATGGACCATGTGCTGGCCGAGCGCGGCCGCAAGGCGACCATCGTCGGCGCCACCTCGGGCGATACCGGCGGCGCTGCCATCGAGGCGTTCCGCGGCCGGGACAATGTCGACATCTTCATCCTCTTTCCGGAGGGCCGGGTCTCGCCGGTGCAGCAGCGCCAGATGACGACGGTCGCCGACGCCAACGTCCACGCGATCGCGGTCAAGGGCAATTTCGACGACTGCCAGGCGTACCTGAAGGCGATGTTCAACGACGCCGCCTTCCGCGACAGGGTCGGCCTTTCCGGCGTCAACTCGATCAACTGGGCCCGCATCGTCGCCCAGATCGTCTACTACTTCACCGCCGCCGTGGCCCTCGGCGCGCCGGCCCGCAAGGTCGCCTTTTCCGTGCCGACCGGCAATTTCGGCGACATCCTCGCCGGCTATGCCGCGGTGCGGATGGGCCTGCCGGTGGACAAGCTGATCGTTGCCACCAACATCAACGACATCCTCTACCGGGCACTGGAAACCGGGCGCTACGAGGTGTGCGGCGTCGTCCCGACCGCTTCGCCCTCCATGGACATCCAGGTTTCGTCGAATTTCGAGCGGCTCTTGTTCGAGGCCCATGGCCGCGACGCCGCCGCGATCTCGCGCATGATGGCGGGCCTTTCCCAGTCCGGCGCCTTCACCATCGAGCCGGACGCGCTTGAGGCCATCACCCGCCATTTCGCCGCCGGGCGCACCGACGAGGACGAGACCGCGGCCACCATCCGGCGTATCCGCGCCGAGACCGGCTATCTGCTCGATCCCCACTCCGCTGTCGGCGTCAGCGTTGCCGAAAGGCTCGGCCCTGACGACGGCATCACCGTGACGCTCGCCACCGCCCATCCGGCGAAATTCCCCGATGCCGTGGAAGCGGCTTGCGGCGAGCGCCCGGCCCTGCCGGAGCGGCTGTCCGACCTGATGGAGCGCCAAGAGCGCTTCACGCCGCTTCCCAATGATCTCGACACAATCAAGGACTTCGTCCTCGCCCGCGCGACAGCGGTGGCGGCGGAGGCATAAGGTATGAGTGTACGCATTACGCCGCTGGACAGCGGCCTCACGGTTATTTCCCACAACATGCGCCAGCTCGAAAGCGCCGCCCTCGGCGTCTGGGTCGGCGCCGGCTCACGCTCCGAGACGGCCGAACTGAACGGCATCTCCCATCTCCTGGAGCACATGGCGTTCAAGGGCACGAAGCGCCGGTCCGCGCGCCAGATCGCCGAGGAGATCGAGGCCGTCGGCGGCGAACTGAACGCCTCCACCTCGGTCGAGAACACCTCGTTCTATGCCCGCATCCTGGAGCCCGACCTGGATCTCGCCCTCGACATCCTCTCCGACATCCTGGTTGCACCGGCCTTCGACCCGGAGGAGCTGCGCCGCGAGCAGCACGTCATCCTGCAGGAGATTGGCGCCGCCAACGACACGCCGGACGACTACGTCTTCGACCTGTTCCAGGAGGCGGCCTGGCCGAACCAGCCGATGGGCCGTCCGATCCTCGGCACCAAGGACACGGTCCGCGGCTTCGGCCCCGGCGATTTACGCAACTACCTGTCGACCCACTACCGGGCGCCCGCCACGGTGCTGGCCGCCGCCGGCTCCCTCGACCACGACAAGCTGGTGCGGCTCGCCGAGGAGCGCTTCACGGCGCTGTCCACCAAGGACGCCCCGGCGATGGAGCCCGGCCGCTATGTCGGCGGCGAGATGCGCGAGCGCCGCAAGCTGATGGAGACCCAGATCGTCCTTGGCTTCGAGGGCATGTCCGTGATCTCGCCGGACTATTTCGGCGCCCAGCTTCTCGCCGGCCTGCTCGGCGGCGGCATGTCCTCGCGCCTGTTCCAGGAAGTGCGCGAGCACCGTGGCCTCTGCTATTCGATCTATGCCTTCCACTGGGCGTTCAGTGACACGGGGCTGTTCGGTATCCACGCCGCCACCGGCGAGGACGACATCGCCCAACTGATGCCCGTCATGCTCGATGAGCTGGAGCGCGTCGTCGACGACGCCGCGGAGGAGGAACTCGCGCGCGCCCGCGCCCAGATGCGCGCCTCGCTGTTGATGGCGATGGAAAGCCCGGCGGCCCGGGCCAACCAGCTCGCCCGCCAGATGCTGATCTTCGGCCGTCCGCTGACCACCGAGGAGATCGTGGAGCGGATCGAGACCGTTTCGGCCGCCGACATCCGCCGCATCGCGGCCACCGTCTTTTCCGGTTCGCGGCCGACGCTGGCCACCGTCGGTCCGGATGCCGGCATTCCGGGTATCGATGATATCGCCAGCCGTTTTGCCGGCCCGACGTCGCTGGCAGTCGGCGCCTGATACGAGGGGGGCCATGGTGGCGTTCCTGCACTCCGTTGGATCGCTCGACACCGGTCCGACCATCAAGGGCGATGGCGTCTTCCTCAGGACGCCGACGATGAACGATTTCCGCGAATGGTCCGAGCTTCGGGCCGAGAGCCGGTCGTTCCTTGCGCCCTGGGAGCCGATCTGGCCGAGCGACGATCTGACCCGCCAGGCCTTCCGGCGCCGCCTCAAGCGCTACCAGCGCGAGATCCGCGACGACCTCGGCTACCCGTTCTTCCTCTTTCGCTCCGGCGACAACACGCTCCTCGGCGGCCTGACGCTCACCCATGTGCGCCGCGGCGTCGCCCAGGCCTGCACGCTTGGCTACTGGATGGGCGCCCCCCACGCCGACCGAGGCCACATGACCAACGGGGTGCGCGCGGTCCTGCCGTTCGTCTTCGAGACCCTGAAGCTGCACCGCATCGAGGCGGCCTGCCTCTCCCACAACATCGCTTCGATCAAGCTCCTGGAAAAAACCGGCTTCGTCCGCGAGGGCCATGCCCGCAACTACCTGTGCATCAACGGGCGCTGGCAGGACCACCTCCTGTTTGCGCGCGTGCTGGAGGATCATCTCGGCCTGACGGGAGACGGCGCCGCCGGGGCGTCTTGAAAACGACAAAGAATCCTTGTGAAGCAGGCACGCAATCGATACTCCTTCGCCACTGTTCTGGCGTCCGCTCCGGAGACCGCTACTTGCGTTCCATCGGCTTGATCCTTCGGTTCTGGCTTCTCGTGCTCTTCCTTGCGCTTGCCGCGCAGCGGGGGGCACTGGCCGTGGAAGCGATCGTCGTGCCGCTCGACGTCGATGCGCTGGACCTGACCCGCTCCATCGAACTCCACACCAATGTCGGCGACCGCCTGCAGGTCTCAACCGCGCCCGGCCCCGACGGCATCGTCCGGCGCATCGAGGTGACCTCGCGCTCCGGCGAGAACTCCGACTGGGCGGTGTTCGCGCTCACCAATCCGGGCGACGAGCAGATCGACCGGCTGCTGGTGGCGCCCCATTTCCGGCTCGTCGGCTCCGGCCTCATCAAGCCCGACCTCGGCGCCTCGCGCATCGCCTCGATCACGCCGAGCCAGGGCTTTGCCCCGGAACGCCAGCCGAGCCAGGAAGCCGACGTCTTCTTCATCACCCTCGATCCGGGGGCGGTGATCACCTTCGTTGCCGAACTGAGCACGCCGACCCTGCCGCAGCTCTATCTGTGGGAGCCGAACGCCTACAAGGATTCGATCAACTCCTACACGCTGTTCAAGGGCATCGTGCTGGGTATTTCCGGCCTTCTGGCGCTGTTCCTGACGATCCTCTTCGTCGTCAAGGGCACCATCATGTTCCCGGCGACGGCAACGCTCGCCTGGGCCGTGCTCGGCTATCTCTGTATCGATTTCGGCTTCCTCAACCGGCTCCTCAGGCTGGAGCCCGGCAACGACCAGATCTACCGCGCCGGCGCCGAGGTGGTGTTCGCCGCCTCGCTGGTGATCTTCCTCTACGCCTATCTGAACCTCAACCGATGGCACATCCGCTACAGCCATGTGGCGCTGGTGTTCCTGCTTCTGCTAGGTGCGCTGCTCGGCGTTGCCGTCGCCAATCCGTCGCTTGCCGCCGGCATCGCCCGCATCATGCTCGGCCTGCTCGGCATCTTCGGCTTCGCGCTCGTCCTCTGGCTCGCCTACCAGCACTACGACCGGGCGATCATGCTGATCCCGACCTGGTTCTTGCTTCTGGTCTGGCTGTTCGGATCGGCGCTGACGGTGACCGGCAACCTTGCCAACGACTTCGTCCAGCCGGCGCTCGCCGGCGGCCTCGTGCTCTTCGTGCTCTTGCTCGGCTTCACGGTCATGCAGCACGCCTTTGCCGGCGGCGCCGTCGCCGAAGGCCTCTTCAGCGATGCGGAACGACGGGCGCTTGCCATCACCGGCGCCGGCGACATCATCTGGGACTGGGACGTTCCGCGCGACCGCATCTTCACCAGCGCGGAGGCCGACGAACTGCTCGGCCTGAAGCGCGGCGCCCTCGACGGCCCGGCCAGAGACTGGCTCGACGTCCTCCACCCCCAGGACCGCGACGGCTTCCGGGCAACGCTCGACGCCGTCGTCGACCAGCGCCGCGGCCGCATGTCCCAGTTCTTCCGCCTGCGCGGCCAGGACGGCCATTTCCGCTGGTTCCACCTGCGCGCCCGGCCGATCCTCGGCTCCGACGGCGAGGTCATCCGCTGCGTCGGCACCATGCTCGACGTCACCGACGTCAAGACCACCGAGGAGCGGCTGCTGCACGACGCGGTCCACGACAACCTCACGGGCCTGCCGAACCGCGAGCTCTATCTCGACCGCCTCGACCGCACGCTCACCCGCGCCACCAATGAGGACGGCCGCAAGCCGGCGGTGTTCCTGCTCGACATCGACCGCTTCAAGCAGGTCAACGACAATCTGGGCCTGTCCGTCGGCGACTCCATCCTGTTGACCATGGCCCGCCGCCTCGGCCGCCTCCTGAAGCCGGAGGACACGCTGGCACGGGTCGGCGGCGACGAATTCGCCATCATCCTGATGTCGGAGCAGGAGCCGGACAAGGTGGCGGCCTTTGCCGACTCCATCCGCCGCACCGTGCGCGCGCCGATCACCTTCGGCGACCGTGAGATATTCCTCACCGTCTCCATCGGCATCGCCACCTTCGATGCCAAGCAGCTCGACAACGAGGAGATGGTCAAGGACGCCGAGATCGCCATGTACGCCGCCAAGGGCCGCGGCGGCGACCGCATCGAGGCGTTCCGCCCGGCGCTGCGCCAGCACCGCACCGACCTCGTGGAGATGGAGGCGGAACTGCGCCGGGCGCTGGAGCGCGAGGAGATCAAGGTCCTCTACCAGCCGATCGTGCGCCTCGACGACAAGACCATTGCCGGCTTTGAGGCGCTGGTGCGCTGGGAGCATCCGCGCCGCGGCCGGCTCAATGCCGGCGAGTTCATCCCGCTGGCGGAGCGCACCGGCCTCATCAACGAACTCGGCATGTTCGTCCTGGAACGCGCCGCCCGCCAGCTCGCCGCCTGGCAGAACCAGGTCACCACCTCGTTCCCGATCTTCGCCAGCGTCAACGTTTCCAGCCGGCAATTGCTGCGCCACGACCTCGTCAACGACGTCAAGGCGGTGATCGCCCGCTCCGACGTTGTCCGCGGCACCCTGAAGCTGGAAGTGACGGAATCGCTGGTGATGGAGAACCCGGAATTCGCCTCAAAGGTGCTGGAGCGCCTGCGCGAACTCGGTGCCGGCCTGTCGCTGGACGATTTCGGCACCGGCTATTCCTCGCTCAGCTACCTGCAGCGCTTCCCGTTCGATACCATCAAGGTCGACCAGTCCTTCGTGCGCGCCAACGGCCGCAGCTCACGGCCGGTGATCCTGAGGTCCATCGTCGGCCTCGCCCACGACCTCGGCATGCAGGTCGTCGCCGAAGGCGCGGAGACCGAGTCCGATGCCCTGGAACTCCTGCAGCTCGGCTGCGAATACGTGCAAGGGTTTCTCTACGGCCAGCCGATGACCGCGGCAGACGCCCGCAAGCTGCTCGAAGCCCAGGGCGCGATACGGAATCATTGAGTTTTCGCGCCGCGCCCGCCGACGTTATCCCGCATCGAAACGCTGCATGGATTGCCGCGTCGTCCTGTCGGCCTCCTCGCAATGACGTTGAAAAACCTCAGGAATCTCTGCCGTCATTGCGAGCGCAGCGAAGCAATCCAGCTTGCGGAGTCTGAGAACGCACTCCAACAAGGGCATTGACGACCTTCGGTCCAAGGCGCGTGGAGGCTGCTGAGCGCAGTGCCTGTCGGATCGCCGATGCGGTTCGGTCAATGCCCGTCCAAATCAAGACTCAAGGCACAATAATCCGCGCCGGATCGTGCGCGGCCGTCACCGTCACCGGCGTCGCCCCGAACGGGTCGCCGTCGATCTGGCAGGCGACGGGTTCTTCGGAGGTCACCGTCACGGTCTCGACCGGCACCGTGATGACGCCGTGCGCATGGGCGATGCGGTTCATGACGAGCGCCAGGCCGAAGCGCATCAGCGCCAGCGGGCTGTCGGAGGTCAGCATGACCAGGTGCAGCCCCGGCTGGGTCGCGTGCGCCGCCGGGCAGAGCCGGAACGTGCCGCCATAGCGCTCCGAGTTGGTCAGCACCGCGAGCCGGCAGGTGCGCGGCGTCTCCGTGCCGACGGTGACCGTCAGCGGTCCCGGTCGCCGCTTGAAGGAGCGCTTCAGCGCCGACCACACATAGGCGAGCTTGCCGAGCTGGCGTTTCAGGTCGAGCGGCACGTGGTGGACGACGTCCGCGTCGAACCCTATGGAGGCCATCAGGACGAAGGGAACGCCATTGGCGAGGCCGTAATAGAGCGGCTTGCTGCGCCCAGCCGCGATCATGGCGATGATCCTGTCGGCCTTGAAGGGAAGGCCGAGTTCGTGGGCGAGCACGTTCGCCGTGCCAAAGGGGATGATCGCCAGCTTCGGGCGCACCGGGCAGGTCTGCAGCCCGCGCAGCGCCTCGTTGAGGGAGCCGTCGCCGCCGCCGATGACGACGGTATCGGCGGCAAGCGTCACGTCGGCGCAGACCTCGCGGATCTCGCCGGCGCGCTTGGTCAGCCGCACCTCGACCTCCGCGCCGGCCGCCTCAAGGCCGGCGGCAACCGCCTCCAGCACCTTGGCCCGGAACCCGCCGGCCGTCGGATTGGCCATCAACAGGATCCGCCGCCGCGGCGGCGCCAGCGGCCCGTCGGCCCAGTCTGCCCGCAGCGCGGCGCTACGCTGCATCGTCGTCCTCCGCATCCGCATCAGTCTTGCCAAGGCCGAGCGCGGCGATGCCGGCCCGGGCGAGTTCGTCGGCCCGCTCGTTGCCTTCCGTGCCGGCGTGGCCCTTGACCCAGTGCCAGGTGACGTCGTGGCGCCGGCGCGCCTCGTCGAGCCGCTGCCAGAGATCGGCGTTCTTCACCGGCTTCTTGGAGGCGGTCCGCCAGCCGTTCTTTTTCCAGTTGTGCAGCCAGGACATGATGCCGTTGCGGACATATTCTGAGTCCGTATAGAGGTCGACATGGCACGGCCTTGTGAGCGCGTCGAGCGCCTCGATCGCGGCCATCAGCT
Organism: Rhodobium orientis; assembly: GCF_003258835.1. Classification (GTDB taxonomy): domain Bacteria; phylum Pseudomonadota; class Alphaproteobacteria; order Rhizobiales; family Rhodobiaceae; genus Rhodobium; species Rhodobium orientis. The sequence goes on from NZ_NPEV01000012.1 coordinate 104,993, forward strand.
CCATCCGGTTGTTGGTGGTCTCCGCCGCCCCGCCGTTCAATTCCCGCTCGCGTCCGTTCCAGCTCAACAGGGCGCCCCAACCGCCGGGCCCCGGATTTCCCGAGCACGCTCCGTCGGTGTAGATCACGACGCCGGACGTCTTGTCCTCTGGTTGCTCACCGCCCATGGAGTTCACTCGCTGCGGCGCGCACGCCAAAGGGCGCATGGGAAAGACCGGCGGAACCGGATGCCGGAACCCGTGTCGAGGCGTTGTCCAAAGAAGTGTCCCCTTGCGGTCGATGGGCCGACCGGCTTTCCTTTTTTCGTGTTCGCGAACCCGAGTGTCGTCCGTCGTCAGGCCTCGACGCCTTCGCGCAGTTCCCGCGGCAGCCCGAAGACCATCGATTCCTCGGCCGTCACCACGGTCTCGACGGTGACGTCGAAATGCCTGGCGAAAGCGTCGATGATTTCCTCCACCAGAACCTCCGGCGCCGAGGCACCGGCTGAGATGCCGATCGTTGCAAAGTCCGCAAAGCTCGCCGCATCGATGTCGTCGGCGCGCTGGACGAGCACCGAGCGCTTGCAGCCGAGGCGCTCCGCGACCTCGCGCAGGCGCTGGGTGTTGGAGGAATTCGGCGCGCCGACCACCACCATCGCATCGACCGTCGGCGCCACCGCCTTGACGGCGGCCTGGCGGTTGGTCGTCGCGTAGCAGATGTCTTCCCGGTGCGGGGCAGTAATGTCGGGGAAGCGCTCCGTCAAAACGGCGATGATCTCGGCCGTGTCGTCGACGGAGAGCGTCGTCTGGGTGGTGAAGGCGAGCGCCTCGGGCGATTTCGGCTGAAACGTCCGGGCGTCCTCAACGGTCTCCACCAGATGCACGGAGCCGTCCGGCACCTGGCCCATGGTACCGACCACTTCCGGATGGCCGCGATGCCCGATCAGCACCACCTCCTTGCCGCGCCGGTGGTGCAGGATGGTCTCCTTGTGCACCTTGGAGACCAGCGGGCAGGTGGCATCGAGGAAGAACAGGCCCCGCGAGGCGGCCGCCGCCGGCACTTTTTTCGGCACGCCATGGGCGGAAAAGATCACCGGCGCATCGGTCTCGGGGATCTCGTCGAGCTCGTCGACGAAGATCGCGCCCTTTTGTTTCAGGCTGTCGACCACGTATTTGTTGTGGACGATCTCGTGGCGCACATAGACCGGCGCGCCATAGCGCTCCAGCGCCTGTTCGACGATCTGGATTGCCCGCGAGACGCCGGCGCAGAAGCCGCGCGGCGCGCAGAGCTTCAGGGTGAGGGGCTGTTTCGGTGCCTGTGCTGTCATCGTCCTGCCGCCTCCGGATGAGGGATCACTGAGGTATTGAGGGGCGGGGGGCGCCGGTGTCAAGGGGCGCGGCGGCGCGGTCTCCGGACAGGGCGGAAAACTCCCTGTCGACGAGTGCCTCGGAATCGACCCGATTGCATCTTAATCGCTCCCCCGTCGCCAAGCGCTTTCGTCCTTGCTATAGAGACGGCTTGAATTATTGCCGGCGGGGCCGGCGGGTCGCCGTCGCCGGCGTCCTGGAAAAACGGGTAGTGGAGTTTGACCATGAAACGCGCCTTTGCGTTCAGGGGAGTTGCCGTTGCCGCCTGCGCCCTCGGTCTGGCGCTGGTCGCCGGCTGTTCGTCCGATGAGGGGGTCGCTCCGGCCGACACCTTCTACGGCAAGCTGATCCGCGGCTCGGGCGAACCGGCACAGGAAGTCGACAAGGAAATCACCACGCCGCAGGGCTTCTGCCCGAAGGTGACGATCCGCGCCGGCACCCAGACCTTTCTGGTGACCACGGGCGGCCGCGGCGACAAGAAGGCCGAGATCCGCTACCAGGGCACGCTGACGGATACGGCCCGCGAATGCAACCGCTCCACGGGCGTGCTCAGGATGCGGGTCGGTGTCTCCGGCCGCGTCATCACCGGTCCGAAGGGCGGCGCCGGCACCGTCCACCTGCCGCTGCGGGTCGTCGCCCTGATCCCGAAGCTGGAGCAGACGGAGCAGAAGGTCTTCTACACCAAGCTGCATGACGTCGTCGTCCAGATCCCCGAGGGGCAGGGCTCGGTGCCCTGGGCCTTCATCGACGAAGAGGTCGTCATCGACACCACGGAGCGCTTCCGGGTCTATGTCGGCTTCGACAGCAGCAAGAAATAGCCAGTGGCGGCAAATGGTGCGGCGGCTTTCGGCCCGGCGATTCGAAGCCATTGACTCCGCGACACTGCGCCACAAGAATACGCGCGGCTGATGAGCGTCGCGAGTCGGCCGG
>NZ_NPEV01000129.1 GCF_003258835.1 Rhodobium orientis
TATCTGTACTAAAACCTTAGAAAATGAGAAAAGAACCGTCATTTTTTCAGGCGGTTCTTTTCTTTTGGACGATAGCCTATCGTTTCATGACATTCGTGCATACACTAATGTAACGACTGGGGCAGAGGAGGTGTCAATATGGGCGACGGTTATGCAGGAGGTTTCGCTGGCGGCTTTGCGCTGCTTGTGGTGCTGTTCATCTTATTAATTATTATTGGTGCTTCTTGGATATGCTAATAAACAAAAGGATAGCTGCCGGATCAATACGATCGGCAGCTATCCTTTTTCTTTACACCGTAAAGGAAATCTCAATGAATGATGAGATCAATAAAATTAAGATCAGCACATTAATCATTCTAAAT
>NZ_NPEV01000130.1 GCF_003258835.1 Rhodobium orientis
GATGCAACAGGGAGCTACAGCCAAAGCCTGACGGTGTTTGCGGCACTGTTCGCCATCGCCCTGTTCATTTCGATATTCATTAGAACGGACATTAAACAGTTGCGGAAAAAAGCGGCGGTTCATGTCTCAAACTCGCTAAAAGGATGATCTGCAGTATCCGCTGGAAAGGAGAGAAGGGAATGGGAAAAACAAAGCATCAAGGTCCGATGAAGCTGAATAAAAAGCCCGCGCCAAAACTGTGGGCGTCTTGGGCGCCGATGGGACTCGGAAAGGTAAAGCCGAAGCATATCAGAGATACGATGAAAACAGCGTGGGACAATAAAGACAACCTTCCGTACGCCTACAGAATTTTGACGCAAGGC
>NZ_NPEV01000131.1 GCF_003258835.1 Rhodobium orientis
AAACTTCCAGACTATGTCGAAAGACTCAGTTTTTAAAAATTGCCGCCTATCCCTTTTCAGCGTTTTTCTATAGATGTTAGAATCCCAATTGCATCGAAATATAGAAGGGAGTTTTCTGCCATGCATTACGGAAGCAAAGGCTGGTATGTAGAAGAACTGAAAAAGCTGGGAATGACGAAGTATGAAGGAAGAAAGCTTCAAAGCTATAAAAAACACTTTTTGGCCAACCTGCTTGAAAGCGTCAAAAAATAAACATCCTTTAAGCTCAGCGTGACCCGCAACCCTTGCAGTCTAGGAAGGCCGAGCATCGGAGCGGAGCGAATGTTGGAATTCGTGAGCACCGACGCGCAGG
>NZ_NPEV01000132.1 GCF_003258835.1 Rhodobium orientis
AGATAACGATTGGCGGATGGCTCATTCATGATTTTTTCTTTGTCCGGAATACATCAGCGCTTCGTTCATATTCGACATCCACTTCCCCGAGACGGTGATTGACAATGCGCGCCGCCGCAAATAAATAATCGGACAGCCGGTTGACGTATGGCAGCGCAAGCGGCGGAATGTCTTCTTCTTTGGCCAAAGCGACAATCTTTCGTTCAGCTCTTCTGATGACCGTTCTCGCCGCATGCAAAAATGATGCCGCTTCTGTTCCGCCCGGAAGTATAAACTTGGTCAGCTGCGGCGCTTCCTCGACATAGGCATCAATTCGTTCTTC
>NZ_NPEV01000133.1 GCF_003258835.1 Rhodobium orientis
GCTTTATCCCGAGGATGACATCAATCCAAGCGCAGAGGCTCAGTCTGACAACCTGGCATACTTGATTTACACATCGGGCACGACAGGCCAGCCGAAAGGCGTCATGGTCGAACATCAATCGCTCGTGAACTTGTGCTATTGGCATAACGATGCATTCACGGTCACCGAACAGGACAAAAGCGCGAAATATGCCGGCTTCGGCTTTGACGCTTCCGTCTGGGAGATGTTCCCGTACTGGATCGCCGGAGCGGAGCTTCATATCATCGATGAAGCGATCCGGATGGACATTACGCGTTTGAATGAATAT
>NZ_NPEV01000134.1 GCF_003258835.1 Rhodobium orientis
GCAACTGTTGATGCAACAAAAGACATTCCAGTCGTAACCTCAGAAGATATAGAGTGGGCAGACGCTATTATATTCAGTACACCAACACGTTTTGGCAATATGGCATCCCAAATGAAACAGTTTCTTGATACACAAGGCGGACTTTGGGCAAACGGCAAGACAGTTAATAAAGTTGTAAGTGCAATGTCCTCCGCTCAAAATCCACATGGTGGTCAAGAAGCGACGATCTTGTCCTTATATACTTCAATGATGCACTGGGGAGCTATTATTGCTTCTCCTGGATACACTG
>NZ_NPEV01000135.1 GCF_003258835.1 Rhodobium orientis
TGACTGGACTTTTGAACGTCTCATCTGCGCCAAGTTTTTCAGCGAAAACACCTGGCTCTGCTTCTTTTTCTGTTTCTTCTGTCTTTCGATCCTTTCCTAAAATAAAGGCAGCAGCAAACGCAACAGCAAATGAGATGGCAAAACCAATCACTGCGAACATGAAGTTGCGTGGAAGCTCGTCAGATATAAACATCGACATACTTGCAAGACCAGGTCCAACAAGAACAAACGCTTGAAGTCCGACAAGTCCAATGAAGATGCCGCCGATGAAAGAACCGATCATGACACT
>NZ_NPEV01000013.1 GCF_003258835.1 Rhodobium orientis
TCGAGATCGATGGGACGGTCCGTCACGGCATCACTCCTCCCACGGCACCTTTTCGCACCGCGACGAAGAAGGGCGGCCGCGGCCGCAATACCCAATGGCGCTTGCCAGCATGACCGGGTTCTCCCGGGTCGACGGAACCCATGCCGATGCCCGCTGGACGTGGGAGCTGCGCTCGGTCAACGGCAAGGGCCTCGATGTGCGCCTGCGCGTTCCGCATGGCCGGGAGAGCGTCGATCCCGCGGTCCGGGCCCTTGCGCGTGAGCACCTGACCCGCGGCAATCTCAATGCCACCCTGTCGATCACCCACGACACGCCGCGCACCACCATCCAGCTCAACGAAGAGGTGCTGGAGGACGTGCTGAAGATTGCGACAGCGGTTGCCGGGCGCATCGACGCGACGGCGCCGAGTGTCGACGGCCTGCTTGGCCTGCGCGGCGTGCTGGAATTCACCGAAAACGAGGAAACCGAGGAGCAAAGGGCGGCCTTCGATGCCGCGCTTGTCGCCGGTTTCGAACGGGCGCTGACGGATCTGGTCGCGGCCCGTGCCGACGAGGGCCGGGCGCTTGCCGAGATCGCCGGACGCCAGATCGACGAGATCGAACGGCTGACGGCGGCGGCCGAAGCCTGCCCGGAACGCAGCCTGGAGGCGATCCGCAAGCGCATCGCCGAACAGGTCGCAACGCTCACCGAGGCCTCCGGCGAACTCGATCCCCAGCGCCTGCACCAGGAAGCGGTGTTCATCGCCAACAAGGCCGACATCCGCGAGGAGCTCGACCGGCTGACCGCCCATGTGGCGGCGGCCCGCGCGCTTCTCGCCGACGGCAAGGTGGTCGGCCGCAAGCTCGACTTCCTGGCCCAGGAATTCAACCGCGAGGTCAACACGCTCTGCTCCAAGTCGAACTCGGTGGAGCTGACCACCATCGGCCTCGACCTGAAGGCGGTCGTCGACCAGTTGCGCGAGCAGATCCAGAACATCGAATAGGCGGCAAGGCGGCGGGGGCATCCATGGGAACGACGACCACTATCGAGCGCCGCGGGGTCATGCTGGTGCTCTCTTCGCCGTCGGGCGCCGGGAAGTCGTCGATCGCCCGCTCGCTGTTGTCGCCCGGAAAGGACGCCGGGGCACCCGAGGTGACTCTCTCGGTCTCGGTGACGACGCGCCCGCGCCGCGGCAGCGAGGTCGACGGCGTCCACTACCGGTTCCTGTCGGAGCGCGACTTCGCGGTCATGCGCGAGCGCGACGAGTTGCTGGAATGGGCGGAGGTGCACGGCAATTTCTACGGCACGCCGCGCGGTCCGGTGGAGGAGGCGCTGGCCGCCGGCCGCGATGTCCTCTTCGACATCGACTGGCAGGGCACCCTGCAACTTTACGAGAAGGCGCGCGAAGACATCGTCAGCGTCTTCATCCTGCCGCCGTCGATGGCCGAGCTGAAATCGCGGCTGGAGCGGCGGGCCGAGGACAGCCCGGACGTCATCGAGCGGCGCCTCGCCAATGCCCGCACCGAGATCGCCCACTGGCAGGAATACGACTACGTCATCGTCAACGACGACCTGAACCGTGCGCTCGCCGACGTCCGCGCGATCCTCGCCGCCGGCCGCCTGAAGCGCGAGCGCCGGCCGGGGTTAGAGGCTTTTGTAAGGACGCTGGTGGAGTAGGTTTTTCGCTCGCTGACCGTGTTGTCATCGTTTGCCGTCATTGCGAGCGGGCGAAGCGAGCGCGGCAATCCAGGGCGGCACGCTCTGAGCAAGTCGCTCTGGATCGCCGCGTCGGCCTAACGGTCTCCTCGCGATGACAACATGATCTTCGGAGACTGACCGCTACTCTCCGACCGTCAACACCAGCCGCCCCGATACCTGTCCGGCCCGCAACTCGTCCAGACACGCGTTCGCATCGGATAGATCGCGCAAGGTCACCGGAATTCCCGCCACCTGGCCGCCGCGCACCAGGTCGAGCATGCGCCGTGCCTGGTCGAGGGTGCCGGCATAGGAGCCGGCGATGGTGATGGCGCGCAAGGGGAACATCGGGATCGGCAGCGAGAACGAGCCGCCGATGAGCCCGGCAACCACCACCGTGCCGCCCTTCTGGACGACGCTCTGGGCGAAATTGAGCGAGCCTTCCGCGCCGGCGAAATCGACCGCGCCATAGACACCGCCGGTCGCCTTGAGGAACGCCTTGCGGGCATCGGGCGCGGCCGGATCGAAGGCCGCTGCGGCCCCGGCGTCCATCGCCGCGGCGCGTTTGGCCGGATCGATGTCGGCGACATAGGGCGCCGTGCCGTAGAGTGCGCGGGCGAAGGAAAGCCCCATCATGCCGACGCCACCAAGGCCGACGATGAGGAGGGGACCCCGCGCGGCCTCGCGGCCGAGCCGCTCCATTGCGGAAAATGCGGTCAATCCGGAGCACATATAGGTGCCGGCGATTTCTGGCGGGATGCCGTCGGCGTCGAGCAGGTAGCGCGGATGCGGCACGACCACATGGGTGGCGTAGCCGCCGTCGACCTGGATGCCGATCTGCTGCGGGCGGTCGCAGATGTGTTCTTCGCCGGCGCGGCAGGCCGGACAGTCGTTGCAGCCGATGAAGGGATAGATGACGTAATGGTCGCCGATCGAAACGCCCTCCACCTCCGGTCCGATAGCAGCAACCGATCCCTCGATTTCGTGGCCGAGGGTGAAGGGCAGGGCGCGCCCGCCCTTGACGTCGAGCGTCCGGCCGTTGCCGAGCTCGAAATGGCCTTCATGCAGGTGCAGGTCGGAGTGGCAGACGCCGCAATGGCGGACCGCGACGACGACCTCCGTGCCCTGCGGCTCGGGCATCGCCGCGTCGGTCTCTTCCAGCGGCCGGCCGTAGTCGATCATGGATTGGCGTTTCATTCCCTCTGAGCCCCGTTGTTTTTTCCGGTTATGGACTTGGCGTATTGAGCGCGACCGATCCCTTCTTTTCAAGGGTCCTTGCAAGGTCGATGAAGCCGGCAACGGAAATGTCCTCCGCCCGCGCGGTCGGATCGAGTCCGGCAGCGGCGATCAGGTCTGCGGCGTCGGGCGCCAGGGACTTGAGGCTGGAGCGCAGCATCTTGCGGCGTTGGCCGAAGGCGGCGGCCGTCACCCGTTCCAGGAGCTTCGGCGAGATGTTCGCGGCGTCAGTTCGCGGCACCAGATGGACGACGGAGGAGACGACCTTCGGCGGCGGGGTGAAGGCGCGGGCCGGGATGTCGAAGAGGAGCCGCGCCTCCGTGCGCCAGCCGGCCATGACGGAAAGCCGGCCAAAGGTCCTGCTGCCGGGGGGAGCGACGATGCGCTCGGCGACCTCGCGCTGGAACATCAGCGTCGCGCACCGCCAGAAGGGCGGCCAGGTCTCGTCCTGCAGCCAGCCGATGAGGAGCGGCGTTGCGATATTGTAGGGAAGGTTGGCGACCAGCACCGCCGGCCCGCCCAGATGTGCCTGCCAGTCGACCTTCAGCGCATCCTCGGCGAGCACCTGAAGCCGTCCGGGATAGGCAGAAGCGATGTCGGCGAGCGCCGGCAGGCAGCGCTCGTCGCGCTCCACCGCCAGCACCCGTTTCGCGCCGGCAGCCAGCAGCGCGCGGGTCAGCCCGCCGGGGCCGGGGCCGACTTCCACGGCGGTGACGTCCTCAAGCGGTCCCGCCGCGCGGGCGATCCGCGCCGTCAGGTTGAGATCGAGGAGGAAGTTCTGGCCGAGCGATTTTTTGGCGCCGAGGTCGTGGGTGCGGATGACCTCGCGCAGCGGCGGCAGGTCGTCGATCTGCCCCATCAGGCAGGCGCGCGCGCATCGGCCCGGGCAAGGCGCCCGGCAAGCCTGAGCGACCGCGTCAGGCTGAGGGCACGGGCCTTGCCGGTTCCGGCAATGTCGAAGGCGGTGCCGTGGTCCGGCGAGGTGCGCACGAAGGGCAGCCCGAGAGTGACGTTGACGGTCTCGTCGAAGGCGATGGTCTTGACCGGGATCAGCGCCTGGTCGTGGTACATCGCCAGCACGGCGTCATAGCTGCGCCGGGCTTCCGGATGGAACAGGGTGTCGGCGGACAGCGGCCCGACGGCATTGATGCGCTTCCTGATCAGGTTGGCGATCGCCGGGGCGATGATATCCGCCTCCTCGGTGCCGATCGAGCCGGATTCGCCCGCATGGGGGTTGAGGCCGGCGACAGCGATCCGCGGCGCGGCGATGGAAAAGCGGCGGATCAGCTCGTTGGCGACCTTTTCGCCGATATCGGTGATCAGCTTCGTCGTCAGAACCTCCGGCACCCTGGCGAGCGGAACGTGGACGGTGATCGGCACGGTCCGCAGCTCCGGCCCGGCCAGCATCATCACCGGGCTCCACGGCCCGCCGTCCCAGATATCGGCGAGCACGCCGAGGAACTCGGTATGTCCGGGATGGATGAAGCCGGCGTCGTAAAGGGTCTTCTTGTGGATCGGGTTGGTGACGACGGCGCTGGCAAGCCCGGCCCGGCAATCCTTGACCGCCCGTTCGATGCCCTCGATGACGGCGGGCGCATCGGCCGGATCGGGCGCGCCCGGTTCCGCCTTCACCGGTGCCTCCAGCGGCACCACGGGCAGGGCCTCGTTGAACACCATGGCGGCGTCCTCGGGCCTGGTTTCGCGCACCGGGACGTCGAGGCCGAGCCTGTCGGCGCGGCGGCGGATCGCGTCGAAGCCGGCCAGCAGGTAGAACGGCGGCACGGCGCGCTGGCGGCGGGCGGCCCAGGCCATCAGCGTGATGTCGAGGCCGACGCCGGCCGGCTCGCCCATGGTCAGGGCAAGCGGTGGCATGGCGGCGTCAAAGGTCGTGGTCATGGCCTATTTTTCGATAATGACGGCGTTGTTGCGCAATTCGCGAATATATCGCCGGGCAAGTAGGTCGCTTTCCTCGTCCTTGAGCTTGTCCTCGATCAGGCTGCGCTCGGCGGCATTGCTCTTCAGTTCCTTGCGGTCGCACACGGCGATCATTTCGTAGCCCGAGCCGATCTCCTGGGGCTTGCTGAGCCGGCCGACATCGGTTTCGTTCAGCCGCTCGCGCTGTTCGCCGCGGATGTCGCTTTCGAGCCGGATGCCGATGCGCTTGACGACGATGTCCTTCTTGCCGCGCAACCCGGCGAGATCGCTGGAGCAGGAGCGGAAGCTCGCCCGCGTGCTGTTGGCGGCGCGCTGCTGCTGGGCCTTGAACCCGTTGGAGGCGTTCGACGGCACCACGTAGATGACCTGATAGAGGTCGTACTCGTAGGTGATCTCGCGAACCTCGTCCGGCTTCTTTTCTTTCAGGGCGCTGATGATTTCCTGCTCGGGGATGTTGACGGCGGAGCGGGCGCGGCCCTGCACGAGCTGGCCCCAGCCGATCTGGGCCTTGAGGCGCGTCTTCAGCGTCTTCGGCGTGATGCCGGAGCGGCGCAGTGCGGCGGTGAGCTGCTTCGGCGACAGCTTGACGCCCCGGCCGATCGAGGCATAGGCCGCCTCGACCCGCTCGTCGTCGACGTCGTAGCCGCGGCGCTTGGCTTCCTGAAGCTGCAGGGCCTCGTCGATCAGCTCTTCCCTGGCGAGGGCTCGCGCGGTGCCGAGGCTCTTGCGGGTGATGAGCCTGAGCAGGCGGGCACGCTGCTCGATCTGGTGGCTGGTGATGACGGTGTCGTTGACGATCACGCGGATCGTCGACTGCGCAACCGCGGCGATGGGGCCGGCGAAAACGGCGACGGATGCCAGAACCATTGCGGCGATCGTCACGGTTCCGAGCGAACGAATGCCCGGAAAACGGGTCGTCATGGGTTCGGTTCCTCCGAAAATGCTCATTCTCGTTCTTTTCCTAGTAGGTCTTTTAGGCAGGACAAGGGCGAAAAAGCCCTGGAATCCGGCCCGACGCCACCGCCTGGCGCCGTGCGGCGGTCAGTCCAGCTTGTCGGTGCTGACCTGGCCGTCGCCGATGGTCCGCAGCCCGAACCGGAAGAAGATCGTCCGGTCGACCGAATCCCCGTCGAAGCGGCTGCGGTCCTGGGCGTAGGCAAGCGACATGGAAAAGCCCTCGTCGTCATAGGCAATGCCGGCGCCGTCGCTGACCACGTCCCTGTCGTTCAGATCATAGCGCACCGCACCGAACAGGCGCCAGTTTTCGGCGATCCTGAGGTTGGTCGCGTTTTGTATTTCCTCGCGGTCGTCGAGGATGCCCGACTCGGGCTGCTGGCGCAGATAGGCATAGGTGACCGTGCTGACCACCGGACCGGCAAAGGCCGTCGCCTGCAGTTCCGTGCGGGCCGGATCGAAATCGTCCTTGTCGAAACGGCCACGGGCACCGAGGAGCAGGCCGCGCGACGTGTCGAGATAGATGCGGCCCACATAGTCCGACTGGTCGCCCTGCAGACCCGATTCGATGCCGGTGTTGAGGATGTCCGGCGCGGCGTAGGAATTGCGGCCGGCGAGATGGAACGACTGGCCGGCCAGCATGGAGATATAGCCGCCGCCCTTGGCGTGGATGTTGTACTCCAGCCCGACATTGGCCCGGGTACCGCCCTCGGTCCGGTCAAAGCCGGAGAACTTGTCGCGGTCGAACAGGGTGGTGTCGTCGAAGACGAGGCTCTGGGCGTCCTCGTTCGGCAGTTTGCCGATGCTGGTCTCATCCGGCCGGGAGACGACCTGGGCCCGCGGGCTGATCACCTGGTTGCCCCAGTCGCTGCTGATCAGGAACGGCCAGCGATAGTCGAGGCCGACTGCCGGCATGGCGCGGAACACGGCGTCGTCGTTGCTGAACGGCTCGACCGCCGGATTGGTCAACGCCGTCGCCCTGGTCTGCCGGCGCACGTTGTGGTCGGCATTCGACAGGTTGAACATGTCGCCCTGGAAGGCGATGAACGGGGTCACCACGTGGCCCATGGTCGGCTCAATGATCTCGCGCCGCCATTCGGCCTCCACCGTCGTGCGGGTGAAGGTGCCGGAAACGCCGCGGAACCGGGTGAGACGCCCGCCCGACTTCCTTAGCACCGTATAGGCGTCCGTGGTGTCGCGGGTCAGGCTCGTCAGGTTGGCGCCGAGCTTCAACTCGCCGCCGGCCACCGGCTTGCCGAACACGGTCGAATAGTCGAGCACCGGATGGACCACCGGCTGCTTGTCCTGCAGGTCGCGCCAGGGCGGCGAGAAGGCCGGCGGATTTAGCCTGAGGCGGCCGTCGCGGCCTGTGCCTTCCTCCTGGAAGACCTGGAATTTGTAGGTGCTGAGGTCGAAATAGGAACGCCCGCCGATACCGCGCAGATAGAGCGAGGAAACCGCCTCGTCATCGTTCTTGTTGTCCCGGCTGTAGTCTTTGATGAAGCCGCGGTCGGTGACGGCGGTGACGTCCCAGCCCCATTTCCAGCGCGGATTGATATGGAATTCGCCCAAGGTGCGCACCGAGCCGCGGAAGTCCCGGTCGCCGCTGGTGCCGGAAAAGGCGCCCGGATCGCGCTGGCGGATGCCCGCCGCATTGACGGAATACTGGCCGTTGAGGGTGCGGTGCCGCCATTCGCCCTGGACGAACAGGCCCTGGCGCCACAGCGGGGTGGCGGCAAAGGTCACGTCCATATTGGGCGCGATCACATAATGGTACGGGATGGTGACGCCGAAGCCGAGTTCGTCGGAATGGACGTAGCTCGGCACCAGGAGGCCGCTCTTTTGCTTCACCGACGGATCGGGATGCGACAGGAACGGCAGATAGGCGATCGGGGTGCCCCAGAATTCCAGCCGGGCCCCCTCGTAGTAGACCATCTGCTCCGACTGCTTGTGGACGATCTTCTTGGCCTTGATCCGCCACAGCGGCGGCTTGCCGTCCTTGCCGACGCATTCCGGATAGGCAGTGTAGATGCCGTCCTCGAAGACCGTCGTCTCGCCTTCGCTGCGGGTCGCCTTTTCGGCGGCAAAGCAGGTGCGCTCGATGGTGCGCACGCGCAGCGAACTGATGAAGCCGTCGCGGAAATTGTCGCTGAGGTTGATGGTCTCAGCCTCGATGATGTTGCCGGTCGGCTCGACGAGACGGGCGCCTTCTTCGGCGATCAGCCGGTTGGTCTTGCGGTCGAGGGTGACGCGACCGGCTTCCAGCGTGAAGCCGCGATAGTAGATCTGGACGTTGCCGACGGCGCTGACCCGGTCGTTGTCGAAGTCGTAGACCAGTTGATCGGCCTCCACCAGCATGTCGCTGGCGACCTCGGCATCGGACGGCTTGTCGATGAACTCCTGGATCGTCGAGACCTGGGCAAGGGTCGCCGAGACGGTGAGGGCGGCGGCGGAGAAGAGGGCCACGGAGGCGAGCAAAAGGGTTCGCAGGCGCGTGATGCGCGCTCCCGCGGTGCCCGTTGCGCCGTGTCCGGATGCCCTAGTGATCAACCGTCCTCCCGATACAGCAACACAGTAAAACCCAACAAGGTGGCGATCATTCCCGGCGTCCACGCGGCAACGCTCGGCGGCACGATTCCCGCACCGCCGAGGCCCTTGGCGAATTCCGTCACCACATAAAGCACGAAGCCCGCAACGATTCCACCCAGAATCAGGCGTCCAACTCCCCCCGCCCGGGTGAAGCCAAGGGACACCGTGGCGGCCACCAGAACCATTGCGACAAGAAGCAGCGGCCTGGCGAGAAGCATTTGATATTGCAACCGATATTGATATGCGGGCAGGCCCGCATTCTGGGCGAGGCGGATGAAGGCGGGCAGTTCCCAAACGGAGATCGTGTCAGGCTTGGTGAGGCTCTGGCGGACCTGCGCCGGGTCGAGATAGGTCGACAGGATGTAGGACTCGAAGCTGACCGGGTCGGCATCGAGCCGGTGGACGGTCGCATCCTTCATTTCCCAGCGGCCTTCGCCCAGAAAGGCGTCCTTGGCGTCGATGCGCTGCAGATAGTGGCCCTGGTCGTTGAAGGTGTAGACCGTGACGCCGACCAGATGGGCGCCCTGGTCGAGGGCGTATTCGGCGTGCAGCACCGATTCGCCGTCGGTCCCGCTCTGGCGCAGCCAGACCGCGCCAGTGGTCTGCAGCACCACCCGCTGCTCGTTGCCGAACAGGAGGATGCCGATCTCGTCGGAGCGTTCCTTCAGCATCGCCGAGATCGGGTTGAAGACGGCGACGCTGAAAAGGCCGATGACCAGCACGGTGATCAGCGCCGGTGCGATGAACTGCCACACGGAGATGCCGGCGGCCCGCGAGATCACCAGTTCCAGGCGGCGCGACAGCCCGACGAAGGCGGCGATCGCGCCGAACAGCGTCGCAAACGGGATCGCCTGTTCGACGAGGGAGGGCACACGGAAGGCCGACATGGCGAGGGCCCGCCACAGGGTGAAGGCCTCCTTGTCGGCGGTCCGGCGCACGACCTCCAGGAAGTCGGCCATGAAGATCAACAGCGTGACCAACAGGAACAGGCCGAGGATCCACTTGGCGAACCGCAGGGAAAAGTAGCGCAGCAGCGTCGGGCCGACCATCATCATCGCCGTCACCCCCGCGCCGATGTGCTGGGGGAGAAGCGCCGCGCGGCACGGCTCGCGAGATCGTAGAGGCGATCGCCGAGCCGGGTCACCGCACGCGGCATGGACGGGCGGGTCTCCGTGGCGATGAAGACATAGGCGATGGCGGCCGCAGTGATCGGCACCAGATAGGGGAACGGAACCGCCAGCGGTGAGCGCACCGCGAGATTGGTGCAGAAGAAACCGAGCAGGCGAATGACGAGGCAGACGGTCAGGACGATAGCGATGCCGACGCCGCGGCTTTGGCGCGTGGTCCGGGCCTCGCCGAGGAACAGGAAGGCGACCAGGGCGAAGGCGATCGGATAGAACGGCTGGGAGAGGCGGTCGTGCAGGTCGCTGCGCATCCGGCCGATATTCTTGGCCACATAGGCATCGCTCTCGTCGGGCGCAATCAGTTCCGACAGCGGCCGCTCGCTCGCCTTGTAGACCGGGTCCCGGTCCTGCGCCGTCAGGTTGGTGAGGTCGAAACCGTAGGCCTCGAACTCGACGACGGACAGGTCGCCGTCGGCGGTGCGGCGCTGGATGGTGCCGTCGTTCATGACGATCACCGTGCGCCCGAACGCTTCCAGGATCTGGCCGCGCTCCGCCAGATAGGTGAAGGCCTCGTTGGCCTCGCGCCGGTCGTCGAGCAACAGGCCCTTCAGGGAGCCGTCGCCGAGCCGGTCGCGGATGTGGAAGGTGAGGCCGTCCTCGATCTCGATGAATCGGCCCGGCTTGATGATGTTGGCGACGAGATCTGCCCGCACCAGCGTCAGTTCGGTGCGCAGCAATCTCATCCCGGCCGGCGCGATCACTGTGGACAGCGCCGCGGCGGTCAGGCTGACGACGATGGCGAGAATCACGAAGGGCCGCAGCAAGGCGGAGGGCGGCGCGCCGGTGGCGTTGATGACGACCAGTTCGCTGTCGCCGTTCATCTGGTTGAGGACGACGACCATGGCGATGGCGAGCGCGAACGGCATGATCAGCAGCAGCAGCAGGGGCAGGGCGAGCAGGGTGATTTCCAGGAACACCCAAAGGGTCTGTCCCTTGACGGTGACGAGGTTGAACTGGCGCAGCGCCTGAGTCGTCCACACGACGCCGGCGAGCGAGACCGTCGTTCCGATGAAGGCGATCGCCAGCCGCCACAAGACGTAACGCTCAAGTACCCTCATGCACCGTATCCGGATGCCGGCCGTCGCCGGTCCGGAAGCCTTCCCCTTGTTGCCGCATCGCAGCCGGTCTCACCGTCCGCCAGGAATGTTGCCCAAGAATGGCTAATAGGATGCGAAAATGTAAGGTTAATCAGGTCTTTCTGCCGCCGGCCCGGCCGCTTCGGCGCCCCCTGTGGCGTTCCCGCATCGTTTTCGTGGCAAATGCCCGCCGGCGGTGTCCGAAAGCTGCGGGGCAAAAGCCTGCTATTCCCTGTATTCATGCAGCCGGGTTAGGACGGCACCAAGGCCGATTCGTGTCCGCGACTTGCCGTTGGCGCCGCGGCGCGCCATCTTTGCCTCTTCGGGCCGGCGCTCCGCCGTCCACCAACATCCCTCCTTTTTGAGCGATACCATGGCAAAACTCCCCAGCTTCTCCTTTTCCAAAGTGGCCACGCCGAAGGCGGGCGTCACAGTCCTTTTCACCGACGATGCGCTTTCTCTCGGGCCGATCGGCGCCGAACTCGATTCGGCAAGCGGCGGCCAGATCGCCCGCGCCTTCAAGGCGGCGGACTTCAAGGGCAAGGCCCGCAGCAGCCTCGATCTGGTTGCGCCGTCCGGACTTTCCCTCGACCGCATCGTCGTCGTCGGGCTCGGGAAACTGGACGAAGTGCCGGACGAGCAGGACTGGATGAAGCTCGGCGGCGTCATTCTCGCTAAGCTCGCCTCGCTCGGGGCGGAGGCCGTGGATATCCTGGTCGAGGCGCCGGCAGGCAAGGAAATCGCCGCCGATGCGGGTGCCGCCATCGCCGCCGGCATGAAGCTGCGGGCCTACAAGTTCGATGCCTACATGACCAAGAAGGACGACGACGGCGCCAAGCCGCTCTCCAAGGTGTCGGTGCTGGTCGAGGACACCCGCAAGGCCAGGAAGCTCTGGACGGTGCTCGATGCCGTCACCGACGGTACGATCCTCGCCCGCGACCTCGTCAACGAGCCGGCCAATGCGCTCGGTCCGGAGGAATTCGCCAAGCGCGCCAAGAAGCTGGAAAAGCTCGGCGTCGAGGTCGAGATCCTCACCGACAAGGACATGAAGAAGCTGAAGATGGGCGCGCTGCTCGGCGTCGCCCAGGGCTCGGCCCGCCCGGCGCGCATGGCGATCATGCGCTGGAACGGCGGCAAGGCCAAGGACGCGCCGGTCGCCTTCGTCGGCAAGGGCGTCGTCTTCGACACCGGCGGCATTTCCATCAAGCCGGCCGGCGGCATGGAGGACATGAAGGGCGATATGGGCGGCGCTGCCGCCGTTACCGGCCTGATGCACGCCGTTGCCGCGCGCAAGGCCAAGGTCAACGTCGTCGGCATCATCGGCCTCGTCGAGAACATGCCCGACGGCCTTGCCCAGCGGCCGGGCGACATCGTCACCTCCATGTCCGGCCAGACCATCGAGGTCATCAACACCGACGCGGAAGGCCGGCTCGTGCTCGCCGATGCGCTCTGGTACTGCCAGGACCGCTTCAAGCCGCGCTTCATGGTCAACCTGGCAACGCTGACCGGCGCCTGCATTGTCGCCCTCGGTCACGAGCGCGCGGGTCTTTTCTCGAACGACGACGACCTCGCCGCGGCGCTGTCGTCGGCCGGCGAGACCACCGGCGAGAAGCTCTGGCGGATGCCGCTCGGCAAGGAATACGACAAGCTGATCGACACCAAGAACGCCGACATGAAGAACACCGGCGGCCGCTGGGCCGGCTCCATCACGGCGGCGCAGTTCCTGCAGCGCTTCGTCAACGATGTGCCCTGGGCCCATCTCGACGTCGCCGGCACGGCGATGGGTTCGCCCAAGAGCGACATCAGCCAGGGCTGGGCGTCGGGCTTCGGCGTGCGCCTGCTCGACCGCCTGATCGCCGAGAACTACGAATAGGGCAGGGCGCCGGTGGGCCATGACCGAGGTGCTGTTCTACCATCTGGAGCGCCGGGGCCTCGACGAGGTGCTGCCCGGCCTCCTGGAGAAGTGCCTCGAGCGCGGCTGGCGCACCGTGGTGCAGACCGGCTCGCGCGAGCGCTGCGAGGCGCTGAACCAGCGGCTCTGGGACTATCGCGACGACAGTTTCCTGCCGCACGGCACCTCCGGTGACGGCTTCGACGCCGACCAGCCGGTGTTTCTCACGGACCAGGCCGACAATCCGAACGGCGCCACGGTCCGCTTCCTCGTCGACCGGGCCGACCCGCCGGATCTCGGCACCTATGAGCGTGCCGTCTTCGTCTTCGACGGCCGCGATGCGGACGAGCTGGCCGATGCACGCGAACACTGGAAGGCGGCAAAGGCCGCCGGCCTGGACATCACCTACTGGCAACAGTCCGAAAGCGGGCGCTGGGAGAAAAAGGCATGAGCGACGATTTCGAGGCCCGCCGTTCTGCTGCCCGGGACCGGCTGTCCCATGAGGCCCAGGACGGCAGGACGATCGACGAGCGTCACGCATTCTTCGAGGCGGTCTATGAGGGCGCCCACCACGATCCGGCCGCCGTGCCATGGGCCGAATTGCAGCCCAAGCCGGCGCTTGCCGACTGGCTTTCCCGCCTGCCGGAAGGCGAGCGGCAGGGCCGCGCCGTCGACGTCGCCTGCGGCCTCGGCGACAATGCCGTGGCGCTCGCCGATGCCGGCTTTACGACCGTCGGCTTCGATTTCGCCGAGCACGCGATCTCCTGGGCGCGGGAGCGGTTTCCGAAGGCCGGCGTCCACTTCCGGCTCGCCGACCTGTTCAATCCGCCGGCGGAATGGGTCGGCGCCTTCGATCTCGTCCACGAGTGCTACACCATCCAGTCCTTCCAGGACGATTTGCGCCAGGCGGCCTTTTCCGCCGTCGCCGATCTCATCGCCCCCGGCGGCCGGCTGCTGGTGATCGCCCGCACGCGGCCCGAGGACGCGCCACCGGCCGGCCCGCCGGTGCCGCTGACGCCATCGGAACTCGCCCGCTTCGAGGACCTTGGATTGACGCGCGTCTGGTCCGAGGACTATGTCGTCACACGGCCCGACAAGACCATTCCGCACACGATTTCGGAGTATCAAAAAGAGAAATAGAAACAGAATAATAAATTATTTTTCTAATGTGCTAGATTAGTACTCGATGCCGGATGCCGGATGCCGGATGCCGGATGCGGGATGCCGGATGCCGTTAGCGTCCGGGAGTGCCCAGAGGAATGCGGAGTCCGCTGCCGACGCTCGCTGGATCGCCGCGTCGGCCTGACGGCCTCCTCGCGATGACGATGAGTGTCCGAGCGAAGAGGTCACCTCAATCGTCATCGCGAGCGAAAGCGAAGCGATCCAGGGGCAGCCCGCCCGGCGTCGGCGAATGCGGACATGGTACGCGGCAGCAGCCTCTAAACCTCAGCCATCGCCTCTTCGTAGTCCGCCGATTTTTCCAGCCAGGTTTCCTCCGTCGCGGCAAGGCGGGCCGCGGTATCGGAGCGCTCCTTGGCGAGCCGCGCGCCGGCGTCCGGATCGCTGGCGAAAAGGTCGGGGTCGGCGAGGCGGCCGTCCAGGTCGGCGATCTTGGCGTTGAGCTTCTCGATGTCCTTTTCCAGCCGGTCGATGTCCCGCTTCAGGGGCGCCATCTCGGCCCGGCGGGCGGCGGCCGCTTTGCGCTTTTCCTGGCCGGTCAGCCTGTCGCCGTTCGCCTCGGCGCTGCCGTTGGCCTTTGAACTGTCGCCCTTTTCCGGCTTTTTCAGCACCTGGCGGCGATAGTCGGCCATGTCGCCGTCGAAGGCCTTCACCGTCCCGTCGGCGACCAGCCAGAGCCGGTCGGAGGAGGCCTCGATCAGATGCCGGTCGTGGCTGATGATCAGCACGGCGCCGGAATATTCGGCGAGCGCCTGGACAAGGGCCTCGCGGGCATCGACGTCCAGATGGTTGGTCGGCTCGTCGAGCACCAGGAGATGCGGGCCGGAAAAGGTGACGAGCCCGAGCAGGAGCCGCGCCTTCTCGCCGCCGGAAAGGTCACCCGCCGGCGTCTCCATCCGGTCGGTCGGCAGGCCGAAGCGGGCGACCCTTGCGCGCACCTTCGGCTCCGTCGCATCCGGCATCAGCGCGCGCACATGGTCGACGGCCGATTGGCTCGGCACCAGTTCGTCGAGCTGGTGCTGGGCGAAATAGGCAACGTCCAGCTTCGACGCCGTGGTGATGGTGCCGGACTGCTCCTTGAGGCGCCCGGAGATCAGCTTGGCGAAGGTCGACTTGCCGTTGCCGTTGGGGCCCAGCAGCGCGATGCGATCATCGTCGTCGACCCTCAGCGACAGCCCCTTCAGGATCGCCTTGCCCGGCTCGTAGCCGACGGCGACATTCTCCATCGCAATGATCGGCGGCGAAAGCTGCCTGTCCGGGTTCGGAAACTCGAACGGGCGCAGGCTGTCGTCGACCATCGCCGCGATCGGCTCCAGCTTGGCGATCATCTTCAGCCGCGACTGGGCCTGGCGCGCCTTGGAGGCCTTGTAGCGGAAGCGCTCCACGAACGCTTCCATGTGCTTCTTCTGTGCCTCGGCCTTTTCCCGCGCCTTTTCGTTGAGGAGCATCTTTTCCCGGCGCTGGCGCTCGAACTGGTCGTAGCCGCCGCGATAGGAAAAGAGCTTCAGGGTCTCCAGGTGCAGGATGCCGTCGACGGCAGAATTGAGGAGATCCCGGTCGTGGCTGATGAGGAGCACCGTGTGCGGATAGCGCGCGATATAGGCTTCAAGCCAGAGCGTGCCTTCCAGGTCGAGATAGTTGGTCGGCTCGTCGAGGAGCAACAGGTCGGGCGCGGAAAAGAGCGCCGCGGCGAGCGCCACGCGCATGCGCCAGCCGCCGGAGAAATCCGAGCAGGGTCGCTGCTGCGCCGGCTCGTCGAAGCCGAGGCCGGCAAGGATGGTCGCGGTCCGCGCCTCCGCACCGTGGGCGTCGATATCGGCAAGGCGCGTGTGGATGTCGGCGATGCGGTGCGGATCGGTGGCGGTCTCGGCCTCCGCCATCAGCGCCGCGCGCTCGGTGTCGGCGGCGAGCACGAAGTCTATCAGCCGCTGCGGGCCGCCCGGCGCCTCCTGGGCAACGCCGCCGATCCGCGCGCCCTTGCGCAGGACGATCTCGCCGCTCTCCGGCGCGGCGTCGCCGGCAACGAGCCGGAACAGCGTCGTCTTGCCGGTGCCGTTCTTGCCGACGAGGCCGATCTTGGCGCCGTCCGGAATGCGCGCCGAGGCGGCGTCCAGAAGCATCCGGCCGGCGATCCGGTAGGTGAGGTCGGTGATGCGTAACATGGCGAGCTTGGTGACCTATTTCAGGTCCCAAGGCAAGGGCATGGCGGTGGGCAGAAGCGGCAAGGGGCGATCAGCCTTCCTCGGTCGCGGGCGCCTTGTGGAAATGGATGATGTCGATCGGCCGCGGGCTCTTGCCGAACTGGCGCAGGCACAGATGGATCTGCGAGCGGTGGTGCGTCTGGTGGGTGAAGAAATGGGCAACGGCGACCGGGAACGGGCGCGAGGTCACCGACGGCCGGCGCGCGGTGCGGAACAGCAGTTCGCGGTGGATGTCCTCCGGGTCGAGGAGCTGGAAGAAGGCAATGATGCGCTCGTCCAGAACGGCCCGCGCCTCGCGAAGGTCATTGAGGTCCTCGAACAGGATGTCCTCATAGGTCTCCAGCGGCTCGCCCTCGCCGGTGAAGCGGTGCAGCCAGATCGTGTCCGTCGCATAGAGGTGGTTGAGCGTTGCGTGGACCGAGCCGAACACGGCGTTCATGTCGCGGTGGTATTCGTGGTCGGTCAGCGTCGCGCAGTCGTCGAGGAGGCGGGCGTTGGCCCAGCGGCCATATTCCGCGTTCATGAGGAAATAGTCTTTCATCGAGGTCTCTCCGCTGCACGGGCGTTGCGCGTCGCTGATCGTCGGGGAGACAATAGGGGATTGCTCCCGCCGAGGGGAAGGAAAAGGGATAGCGGCTTTACCGGATTGCGTCGATCCGCCGCTCGGTCCCGGCCTCCCGCAAACGGCGTTTCAGCTGCGGGCTTGCGGGAAGCTGGCGCCGTCGCTATACGTCCGGCGACCTTTTTGAAGGCTGACGCCACATTTCCCCATCGAGATTTCAAGGAAAGGATCCGGAGATGGCGATCGAACGCACCTTCTCCATGATCAAGCCGGATGCCACCAAGCGCAACCTCACCGGCAAGATCGTCGACCGTCTGGAGAGCGCGGGCCTGCGCGTCGTCGCGCAGAAGCGCATCTGGATGTCCCGCCGCGAGGCCGAGGGCTTCTATGCGGTCCACAAGGAACGGCCGTTCTTCGACGAGCTGTGCGAGTTCATGAGCTCCGGCCCGACCGTCGTGCAGGTGCTGGAAGGCGAGAACGCCATCGCCAAGAACCGCGAAGTGATGGGCGCCACCAACCCGGCCGAGGCCGCGGAGGGCACCATCCGCAAGGATTTCGCGGAATCGATCGGCGAGAACTCCGTGCACGGCTCCGACGGACCGGATACGGCAAAGGAAGAGATCGCCTACTTCTTCGCCGCGACGGAAGTGGTCGGCTGAAGCAGCGTCTCGCTGTCAGGAATATCGGAACGGGCCGGCCTTTGCGCCGGCCCGTTTTCGTTTGGGCCGGGAGAGGGGACTACTCGTCGCGGACAGGTTGGGTCTTCGGCGCCGGGATTTCACCGCGCTCGCACGCGGCCCTGCCGCGGATGGCCGACAGCGTGAAGGCGCCGCCGAGGATCGCCACGGTGACGATGAGGCAGAGCACCGGGTCGACCTTGCCGATCATATGATCCCAGACGATCTTGCCGCCGATCAGCACCAGGATGGCCGAGAGCGCCGGCTTCAGGTAGCGGCACTTGGCGATCAGCGCATCGACGACGAAGAAGAGGGCGCGCAAGCCCAGGATCGCGAAGATGTTGCTGGTGTAGACGATGAAGACGTCCTGGGAGAGGGCGAGCACGGCCGGGATGGAGTCCACCGCAAAGGCGATATCGGCGCCCTCGATGATGACCAGGGCGAGGAACAGCGGCGTCGCCTTCAGCGCCGTTCCGGAAGCTGATTTCGGATCGGGCTCGCGGGCAAAGAACTTCTTGCCGTGGATGGTTTTGGTCACCGGCAGGTGGCGGATGACGAAGCGCACGACCCGGTTGCGCTCCAGGTCCGGCTCGTCCTCCTCCTGCATGAACAGGAGCTTGATGCCGGTAAAGACGAGGATGGCGGCAAAGATCAGCAGCAGCCAGTCAAAGGAGGCGACCGCCGCCGTGCCGGCAAAGATCATGATCGCCCGGAAGACGATGGCCCCCAGAATGCCCCAGAACAGCACCCGGTGCCGGTGTTCCTGGGGGATCGCGAAATAGGTGAAGATCACCGACATCACGAACACGTTGTCGATGGAAAGGCTCTGCTCGATGATCAACGCGGTGAAGAACAGCGCGCCCGCATCGGTGCCGAATTCCAGCCAGACCCAGATGCCGAAGGCGAAAGCTATGCTACCGTAGAGCCCGACGAGGAGGAGGCTGTCCTTCAGCTTGATGGCGCGGGCCTGGCGGTGCAAATAGCCGAGGTCGAAGATGAGGATCGCCGACACGACCGCAATGAACACCGCCCATTCTCCGGCGGTGACGTTGGCTGCGATCGAGTTGGAGAAATTCATTGCGTCCCGTCGGTTTGGGGTGGCGATTGCCCGGGGCGCGCCAGGAAGGCAGGGCAGCGCGGCGGCGGACACAGGTTCTAGGTTGTTGCGCCGACCCTCCGTTTCAAGCGCATTTGCCATCCATTTTCAATAAATCGCCGTTTCGAAAGACCCTTTGACGCGATATCACTTGTGCGATCCCGCATGTGTCGGTGCCCTTTGAACAGGGACCCACCGACGGCTCCGGCCATCGCGGGGCCGCATGCCAATCGGAGGCCGAGATGCCGAGCGAGACCTTTCCCCGGACGGTGCCGTCCGCCTGTCCCCACGACTGTCCGTCGACCTGCGCGCTGGAGGTGGAGGTGCTGGCGCCGGACAGGATCGGCCGGGTGCGGGGCGCGCCCGACAATCCCTATACGGCCGGTGTCATCTGCGCCAAGGTCGCGCGCTATGCGGAACGGCTGCACCACCCGGACCGATTGACAAGGCCCCTGCGCCGGATTGGCGCCAAGGGCGAGGGCCGGTTCGAGGAGATCTCCTTCGAGGCCGCCCTCGACATCACCGCCGAGGCGCTTCTGAAGGCAGAAAGCCGACACGGCCCGGAGGCCGTCTGGCCGTACTACTATGCCGGCACCATGGGCCTGGTGCAGCGCGACAGCATCTTCCGGCTGCGCTTTGAGAAACGCTATTCGCGGCAATACGACACGGTCTGCTCCATGGCCGCCCAGACCGGCTATGCCGCCGGCACCGGGCGCGTCGCCGGTCCCGATCCGCGCGAGATGGCGAAATCCGACTGCGTCGTCATCTGGGGCACCAATCCGGTCGCCACCCAGGTCAACGTCATGACCCATGCGGTGACGGCCAGAAAGACCCGCGGGGCCAAGATCGCCGCCGTCGACATCTACCGGACCGAGACGGCGAAACAGGCCGATCTTGCCCTGATCATCCGGCCGGGGACCGATGCGGCGCTCGCCTGCGCCATCATGCATATCCTCTTTCGCGACGGCCACGCCGACCGGGAGTATCTTTCCCGCTACGCCGATGCGCCGGAGCCCTTCGAGGCGCATCTGGCCGACAAGACGCCGGAATGGGCGGCGGATATCTGCGGCGTCACCATCGAGGAGATCGAAGCGCTTGCAGCGCTCATCGGGAATAACAAAAAAACCTATTTCCGCACCGGCTATGGTTTCACCCGAGGGCGCACCGGCTCCGTCTCCATGCATGCGGTGATTTCCATCCCGACGGTGACGGGAGCCTGGGCCCATGAAGGGGGTGGCGCGTTCCTCTCCAACAGCGCCATCTTCAAGCTAGACAAGTCGATGATCATGGGAACCGAGCTTCTCGACACCTCGGTGCGCAATCTCGACCAGTCGCAGATCGGCCGGGTGCTGACGGGCGATGCCGAGGCCCTGCGCGGCGGCCCGCCGGTCGAGGCGCTCTTCATCCAGAACACCAACCCGGTCTGCATCGCGCCGGAATCGGCGAAGGTCCGGGATGGTTTCCTGCGCGAGGATCTGTTCACCTGTGTCCACGAACAGTTCCTGACCGATACGGCGAAGATGGCCGATATCGTGCTGCCGGCAACCATGTTCCTGGAGCACGACGACGTCTACCAGGCCGGTGGCCAGCAGCATCTCCTGTTCGGGGGAGCGCAGGTCGAGGCGCCGGGCGAATGCCGCTCGAATGTCGAGGTCCTCGCCGGCCTTGCCGAGCGGCTCGGCCTGGAACATCCCGGCTTTGCCATGAGCGCGCGCGAGCACGTCGACTGGCTGCTGCAGCACTCCGGCCTCGGCACGCTTGACGAGCTGGAAGAAACGCGCTGGATCGATTGCCAGCCGGCCTTCGAGCGTGCGCACTTCACCGAAGGCTTCGCCCATCCGGACGGCAAATTCCGGTTCAAGCCCGGCTGGGACAACGTCCATTTCGGCCCGGCCGAAGGGCTGCACGGCGCTTGGGACGCCCTGCCGGAATTTCCCGATTTCGTTCCGGTGATCGAGACGACGGACGCCGACCATCCGTTCCGGCTGGCGACATCGCCGGCGCGCTCCTTCCTCAACACTTCCTTCACCGAGACGCCGTCGTCGACAAAACGCGAGGGCCGGCCCGAGGTGATGGTCCATGAGGACGACGCCAAGGGCGCCGGCATTGCGGACGGCGACCTCGTCACCCTCGGCAACACCCGAGGCGCGGTGCGGCTCCACGCGCGGATCGCCGATGCGGTGAGGCCGGGTGTCCTCATCGTGGAGAGCATCTGGCCGAACGGCGCCTTCGTCGACGGCATCGGCATCAACGTCCTCATCGGCGCCGATCCGATCGCGCCCCATGGCGGCGCGGCGTTCCACGATGCCAAGGTGTGGCTGAAAAAAGTCGTCGAAAAAGCGGCGTGAGGCGTTTGCGAACCGGTAACCGGTGCCTACCTTAGGGAAGCCGGAGGCGCCGCACAGTTGCGCGTTTCCGGCGGTGAGTTTCAGGCATGCAAGCGGAATAAGGAGCGGTGGATGCGGCTTTCCCTGTTGGCACTAGGCGGCGCGGCTGTTGTCGGGCTCGCCATCTTCGGCGGCCCTGACGAGGCCCGGGCTGCCGGACGCGAGGACCTTCGCGTGAAGATGGTCGACGAATGTGTGTTCGATCTCTGGAAACGGCCGGACCAGCGGGAGTCGGCGGCAACGCGCTGCAAATGCGCGGCGAGTTCTGCCGTTAAGAAGCTCTCCGCGGCCGACATCGCCGACGAGCCGTTCTTCGGCGACGGGCTGACCTCGACCCAGAGCGATGCCCTGAAGGCCTCTCTGAAGTCCTGCAACTAACGATCCCGCACATGGCGACGGTCGCCGCGGTCAATGCCCGTCGGGAGAGAATTTTCCCCTCGGCCAGATCAGCGCCGGCGGCAACGCTCCGTCCTCTTCCGGCTCGACGATGACCCGGTGCTCGACGACGCGCGTGCGGCCGCTGGCAACCAGCGCCAGCGCCGCCGGATAGAGCTCGTGCTCGGCCGCGAGCACCCGGGCGGCCAGCGTCTCCTCGGTGTCGCTGGAAAGCACCGGCACGGCGCCTTGCGCGATCAGCGGTCCGGCATCCATCTCCGGCCGCACGAAATGGACGCTGCAGCCGTGCAGCTTGACACCGGCCGCAAGGGCCCTGAGGTGGGTGTCGAGGCCCTTGAAGGAGGGCAGCAGCGAGGGGTGGATGTTGATCAGCCGGTCGCGCCACTTCTCCGCAAACCCTGCCGTCAGCAGCCGCATGAAGCCGGCAAGGCAGACGACGTCCGGCCGGAACGCGTCGATGGCCGCGTTGAGCTTTTCTTCGAACGCCTCGCGGCTGTCGAAATCCTTGTGGTCGACCACGTCCGTCGCAATCCCGGCGCTGCGCGCGGTCTCAAGCCCCCCCGCATTCGGCCGGTTGGAGATCACGGCGACGATCTCGGCCGGGTAGGCGGGGTCCTTGGCGGCCCCGATGAGCGCGGCCATGTTGGAGCCGCGCCCGGAAATCAGCACGACGACGCGGGCGCGATCGCTCATTGTGCCGAACCGGTTTCCGGAAAGGAGAGGGCGCCGTCATAGACGACCGGGACGCCTGCTTGCGCGTCCGGCCCGCCGAGGCAGCGGCCGATCACCTCGGCCCGCTCGCCGGCAATGGTCAGTGCGTCGAGGACGGCATCGGCGGCGCCCGGCGAGACCACCATGACCATGCCGACGCCGCAATTGAAGGTCGTCAGCATTTCGGCGTCGGCGATGGTGCCGAGGTCGCGCAGCCAGGAAAAGACGGGAAGGACGGCGACGCGGTCGAGGTCGATCCGCGCCGTGGTTCCCTCCGGCAGCACCCGCGGCAGGTTCTCCGTCAGGCCGCCGCCGGTGATGTGGGCGAGCGCCTTGACCCCGCCGGAGGCGGCATGGATCGCGGCAAGGGCGGAGCGCACATAGATACGTGTCGGCTCAAGCAGTGCCTCGCCGAGGCTGCGCGAGCTATCGAACGGGGCGGGATCGTCGAAGGAGAGGCCGTTGTCGGTGACGATCTTGCGGACCAGCGAAAAGCCGTTGGAGTGGATGCCGCTGGAGGCAATGCCGATGAGGACGTCGCCCGAGTCGATATCGGTGCGCGGCAGGAGCGCCTCGCGCTCCGCGGCGCCGACGGCAAAGCCGGCAAGGTCGAAGTCCTTGGCCGCGTACATGCCCGGCATTTCCGCCGTCTCACCGCCGATCAACGCGCAGCCGGCCTGGCGGCAGCCCTCCGCGATTCCCTCGACCACCGTTGCCGCCTCATCCGTGGCGAGCTTGCCGCAGGCGTAATAGTCGAGGAAGAACAGTGGCTCGGCGCCCTGGACGACGAGGTCGTTGACGCACATGGCGACGAGATCGACGCCGACGGTCTGGAGCCGTCCGGTCTCGATCGCGATCTTCAGCTTGGTGCCGACGCCGTCGGTGGCGGCGATCAGTACCGGGTCCTTGAGGCCCGTCGCTGCCAGGTCGAAGGCGCCGCCGAAACCGCCGATGGAGCCGTCGGCGCCAGGGCGCGCCGTTGAGCGCACGGCCGGCCCTATCGCCTTGACGAAGGCGTTGCCGGCCCCGATATCGACCCCTGCGCCGGCATAGGTGTAGGGGCTCTTGCCCTCGCTGGTCTCGCTCATGGCGTCTGGCCGATCCTTTTCTTGCGCGATATCGTCGCCGGCCCAAAACAATTGACGCGGCGCCGGGCATCCAAACATATGCTGCCTGGAAAGCAAGCCGCAGATGCACTTTCCCCAAGGCCGCCGTCAAGGGCATGGCGCCGGGAAAGCTGGGGGAGAAAAGCGGCACGGGAGGGAGCGGCGTGGGGGCGCGGCAAGGCAGTTGCAATAATGGACACTGAACACAGCGGATTGACGGTTCCGAACCTGATAACCGTGGCGAGGCTTTTCCTGGTGCCGGTGATCGTCTGGCTGATCGGGACCGAGGCCTATGCCGCGGCTTTCTGGCTGTTCGTCATCGCCGGTGTTTCGGACGGGGTCGACGGCTTCATCGCCCGCCATTTCGCCTCGCGCTCGGACCTCGGCGCGTATCTGGACCCGATCGCCGACAAGGCGCTGCTGGTCTCCATCTACATCGCGCTGGCGATGGTCAACGAGATTCCGTTCTGGCTGGTGATCGCCGTCGTCAGCCGCGACGTCCTCATCGTCGGCGGCGTCATGCTGTCCTGGATGATGGACCGGCCGGTGCCGATGCAGCCGCTTCTGGTCAGCAAGGCCAACACGCTGGCGCAGATCGTGCTGGCCTCCGTGGTGCTCGCCGATCTGGGCCTTTCCTCCGAGCTGACGCCGATCCGCCACCTGATGGTCATCGTGACCGCGTTCTTGACACTTCTTTCGGCAGTGGCATATCTCGTTGAGTGGCTGCGGCACATGACCGACGGCGACGATCACGGGCAAGGGGAGCAGACATCTTGAGCCTCGGTCGCCAGGTCAGTTTCTGGGTCATCGCGCTCGCTGTCACTGTCCTCATTCTCTGGGTGCTTCGCGGGATCCTGCTGCCGTTCGTGGCCGGCATGGTGCTCGCCTATCTGCTCGATCCGGTTGCCGACTGGCTGGAAAACCACGGCATCGGACGGCTCTTCTCCACTGTCATCATCCTCGTCTTCTTCATCATCGGCTTCGTCCTGGCACTGGTCATCTTCGTGCCGCTGCTCGGCCACCAGCTCTCCGGCTTCGTCGCCAACCTGCCGACCTATGCGGAAAAACTGCAGGCGCTGGCCGCCAATTTCCTCGACGGCCGGGCGGCGGAAACCCTCGGCATCACCACCGGCGACCTGCAAGGGCAGCTCGGCGACTTCGTCAAGCAGGGCGCAAGCTGGCTCGCCAGCCTCGCCAAGTCCCTGTGGAGCGGCGGCCAGTCGCTGCTGTCGGTCCTGGCACTGCTGGTGGTCACTCCCGTCGTCGCCTTCTACATGCTGAACGACTGGGACCGCATGGTCGCCACAGTCGATTCCTGGCTGCCGCGCCAGCACCGCGACACCATCCACCGGCTGGCCCGCGACATGGACGCCAGCATTTCCGGGTTCATGCGCGGCCAGATGATGGTCTGCGTCATCCTCGGCACCTATTACAGCGTCTCGCTCAGCGTCGTCGGGCTCAATTTCGGCTTCCTGATCGGCATTATCGCCGGCCTCATCAGCTTCATCCCCTATGTCGGCGCCTCGGTCGGCTTCGTGCTGTCGGTCGGTGTCGCCCTGATGCAGTTCTGGCCCGACTACACGATGATCGCCATCGTCGTCGGCGTCTTCGTCGTCGGCCAGTTCCTGGAAGGCAACATCCTGCAGCCGAAGATGATCGGCGAGAGCGTCGGCCTGCATCCGGTCTGGCTGATGTTCGCGCTGTTTGCCTTCGGCTCCCTGTTCGGCTTCGTCGGCATGCTTCTTGCCGTTCCGATCGCGGCCATGGTCGGCGTGCTCGCCCGCTTCGCCATCGAGCAGTATCTGCAGAGCTCCCTTTACCGCGGACCGCCGGGAACCGGCGGCGGGGAAGGGGAGTGAGCGTGGTCAAACGCCGTCCCGACGAGGCCGCGCAACTGCCTCTCCATCTGCCCCACGAAGCGTCCTTTGCCCGCGACGACTTCCTCGTTGCCGACTGCAACCGGGCCGCCTTCGAGCTTGTCGAGCGCTGGCCGGACTGGCCCTCCAAGCTGGTGGTGCTGGCCGGCCCGACCGGTTCCGGCAAATCCCATCTGGCCGATATCTGGCGCGAGCGGACCGGCGGCACGATCATTCCCGCCGATGCCCTGTCGCGCGCCGATCCGCTGCGCCTCGTCGAGGCCCGTGCGATCGCGGTTGAGGATGCGGACGGCGCGACGGGTGCGGCCGGCCGCTGCGACGACACCGCGCTGTTCCATCTCCTCAACGCCGCCCGGGCCGCCGGCGCCTTCGTGCTGATCACCTGCCGGCACTGGCCCGAGGCCTGGGGCATCAGGCTTGCCGACCTGAAATCGCGGCTGCGGGCGGCAACGCCTGTGGAAATCGGCGAGCCGGACGACGACCTCATCCGCCGCGTGCTTGTCAAACTGTTCGCCGACCGTCAGATTTCCATCGATGCCGCGGTCGTCAACTACCTCCTCGTGCGCATGGAGCGGTCGCTGGCGACCGCCAGCCGCCTGGTCGCGGAACTCGACCGCGAGGCGCTGGCGCGAGGGCGCGCCGTCACCCGGCCGATCGCGGCCGATGTCCTTGCCCGCCTGTCGCACGGCAATGGCGCGGAGCCCTGACGCCGCTGCGACGAAACGGTCACATTAACCGGGTAACCGACGGGGACCGGGTAACGGACAGGGATTGCGCGCAAAGGAGAGATCGATGGCCCTAGACCAGACAGCACCGCCGGCGTCCGTTGACGAGGAACAGCCCCGCGAAGACGCCGAGGCGCTGAAGACCTCGCCAAAGCGGTTCGTCAACCGCGAGCTCTCCTGGCTGCACTTCAACCGCCGTGTCCTGGAAGAGTCCGACAACGCCAACCACCCGCTGCTGGAGCGGCTGCGGTTCCTGTCGATCTCGGCCAACAACCTCGACGAATTCTTCATGGTCCGCTTCGCCGGCCTCAAGGGCCAGCAGCGCGAGAAGATCGAGACCCTCAGCGCCGACGGCCTGACGCCGACCGAGCAGCTGAACCTGATCACCCAGGAGGTGATGCGCCTGCAGACCGAGCAGCAGGAGCGCTGGGCGGTGCTGCGCCACGAGATCGGCGAGGCCGGGATCGACATCGTCGACGAGGCCGACCTCAGCGATGCCGACATCGACTGGCTCGACGAGTGCTTCCTGACCAGCATCTTCCCGGTGCTGACGCCGCTCGCCATCGATCCGGCGCACCCGTTTCCGTTCATCCCCAATCTCGGCTTTTCGCTGATCCTGGAGCTGTCGCCGACCGGCGGCGGCGAAGGGATGATCGCGCTGCTGCGCATCCCCCACAAGCTCGACCGGTTCATCTCCCTGCCACAGAACGACGACAGCGGCCCGATCCGGTTCGTGTCGCGCGAGACCGCGATCAGCCTCTTCACCGCCCGCCTGTTCCCCGGCTACGAGGTCCGCGGCAAGGGCTCGTTCCGGGTCATCCGCGATTCGGAAATGGAAATCGACGAAGAGGCCGAGGATCTGGTGCGGCTGTTCGAGACGGCGCTGAAGCGCCGTCGACGCGGCTCCGTGATCCGGCTTGAGATCGACCAGGCAACGCCGGAGGGGCTTCGCGGTTTCGTCGCCCAGGCGCTCCACGTGACGGCGGAAGACATCTTCGACGTCAATGGCGTGCTGGCCCTCAACGAGATCTCCCAACTGATCGACGTCGACCGCCCGGACCTGAAATTCACGCCCTTCGCGGCGCGCTTCCCGGAGCGCATTCGCGAGCATGGCGGCGACTGCTTCGCGGCCATCCGCCAGAAGGACATCGTCGTCCATCACCCCTACGAATCCTTCGACGTGGTCGTCCAGTTCCTGAAGCAGGCGGCCGAAGACCCCGACGTCATGGCGATCAAGCAGACGCTCTACCGCACGTCGAACGACTCGCCGATCGTCAAGGCGCTGGCCGAGGCGGCCGAGGCCGGCAAGTCGGTGACGGCGGTGGTCGAGCTGAAGGCGCGGTTCGACGAGGAGGCCAACATCAAATGGGCCCGCGACCTGGAACGGGCGGGCGCCCAGGTCGTTTACGGCTTCCTGGAGTACAAGACCCACTCCAAGCTTTCCATGGTGGTGCGCCGGGAAAGCGGCCGGCTCGCCACCTACTGCCACATCGGCACCGGCAACTACCATCCGATCACTGCCAAGATCTACACCGACCTGTCGTTCTTCACCGCCGACGCGGTGACCGCCCGCGACGTCGCCCGGGTCTTCAACTTCATCACCGGCTACGCCATGCCGGACCGGCTCGACCGCCTGACCGCCTCGCCGGTGCTGATGCGCAAGACGCTGACCGAATGCATCGACGCGGAGATCGCCCACGCCAAGGCCGGCCGCCCGGCCAGGATCTGGGGCAAAACCAACTCGCTGGTCGATCCGAAGATCATCGACAAGCTCTATGAGGCGAGTTCGGCCGGCGTCGAGATCGACCTCGTCGTGCGCGGCATCTGCTGCCTCAGGCCCGGCGTTCCCGGCATGTCGGACAACATCCGCGTCAAGTCCATCGTCGGCCGCTTCCTGGAGCACAGCCGCATTTACTGCTTCGGCGCCGGCTACGGCCTGCCGTCGAAGGAGTCGCTGGTCTATATCGGCTCGGCCGACCTGATGCCGCGCAACCTCGACCGGCGTGTGGAGGTTCTGGTCTCCATCACCAATCCGACGGTGCACGAGCAGGTGCTCGACCAGATCATGGGCGCCAATCTGCGCGACAACGAGCAGAGCTGGTGGCTGCTGCCGGACGGCGGCCACCAGCGCATCGAGCGCGCCGAGGGTGTGGAACCGTTCAACGCCCACAAGTATTTCATGACCAACCCCTCCCTGTCGGGCCGCGGCAGTGCGATCACCCTGCATTCGCCGAAACCGTTCGCCCGACGCAAGAAGCGGACATCCAGTTGAGTCCAGACCACGCCCAGGCCCAGGGCCGGCTCCACGATACCGAGCCGGTGGGCATCATCGATATCGGCTCCAATTCCGTCCGGTTGGTGGTCTATGAGCGCCTGACCCGCTCGCCGACGGTGCTGTTCAACGAAAAGGTGCTGGCCGGCCTCGGCCGCGGCGTCGGCGTCACCAACCGGCTGGCGGGCGAGAGCGTCGAGCGGGCGCTGTTCGCGCTGAAGCGCTTTCGGTTCCTGGCCACCCAGGCCGGCGCCGAAACGCTCTACGTGCTCGCCACGGCGGCCGCGCGGGAGGCCGAGAACGGCCCGGACTTCATCCGCGAGGTGGAAAAGATCACCGGCGCCAAGGTCGAGGTGCTCTCCGGCCGCGACGAGGCGGAGCGGTCGGCCTGCGGCATCATCTCCGGCATCTGGCGGGCCAACGGCATTGCCGGCGATCTCGGCGGCGGCAGCCTGGAACTCGTCGACATCCGCGGCGAGGAGATCGGCGACGGCCGCACCTATCCGCTTGGCGGCTTGCGCCTGCAGGACGCGGCTGAGGATTCCGTCCGCAAGGCGGAAAAGATCGCCGCCGACACGCTGGACGGCTGCTCGCTGCTCGACGGCGGTGCCGGCCGCGCCTTCTACGCCATCGGCGGCACCTGGCGCTCGCTCGCCCGGCTGTTCATGTTCGAGACCGGCTATCCGCTGAAGGTGATGCACCATTTCGCCATCCCCGCCGGCGAGGCCCTCGACTTCTGCCGCAAGGTGGCGCGCGAGGACCTCTCCGGTTTCGAGCACATCGACGTCATCTCGCGCTCGCGCCGGGCGCTGCTGCCCTATGGCGCGGCGGTGATGGAGCAGATCATCCGCCGCGCCCAGCCGACGGAAGTCGTCCTGTCCGCGCTCGGCGTGCGCGAGGGCCATCTCTACAAGCTGCTTTCGAAGAAGGAGCGGGCGCGCGACCCGCTGATCGCGGCGAGCGAAGAACTGGCGATCCTGCGCGCCCGTTCGCCGAAACACGCCCGCGAACTCGGCGAGTGGACGGGCCGGCTGTTCGAGGTGCTGGAGGTGGAGGAGAGCGCCGACGAACGCCGGCTGCGGACCGCCGCCTGCCTGCTGGCCGACATCGGCTGGCGCGCCCATCCCGACTATCGCGGCGAGCAGAGCCTCAACATCATCGCCCACGCCGCCTTCATCGGCATCGACCATCCGGGCCGGGCCTATCTGGCGCTCGCCAATTTCTACCGCCATGTCGGGCTGATCGAGGAAGAATTGTCGCCCTGGATCCGTAAGCTGGCGACGACGCGGCTGATGGAGCGGGCGCGCATCCTCGGCTCGGCGTTCCGCGTCGCCTATCTGATTTCCGCCGCCATGCCCGGCGTCATGCCGAAGACGACGGTGCGCCGCCGCAACGGCGATCTGGTGCTGGAACTGCCGAAGGAATTCGCCGACCTCGACGGCGAACGGCTGCGCAAGCGCTTCAGCCAGCTCGGCCGGCTGATGGATCTTTCGACCGAGGTCGAGATCGTCTGAGCGCGCGGCCCGGGCGCTATTTCCCCGCCCGGAGCTTTTCCCGCGGAATGCGCTTGCCGTTGCGCTCGGTCGCGATCACCCGCTTGCCGTCGAAGGCAAGCGCCATCTGGCCCTGCTTCAGCGCCAGCGCCGTCTCGCCGAAGAGCTCGCGCCGCCAGCCCTTGAGGGCGGCAACGTCGGCGTCGTCGTCGGCGGCGATCTTTTCCAGGTCGTCGACCGTGGCGATGATCTTGGCGGCAACGCCGTTCGCCTCGCTGACCAGCTTCAGGAGCACCTTCAGGAGATCGACGGCGGCGCTTGAGCCGTTCGGCGTCGCCTTGCCCTTGGGGATCGCCGGCAGGTCCTTGTCCGGGATCGCGTGCGCCGCCTTCACCGCCTCCAGGATGCCGCCGGCCGCGCGCGAGCGCTCAAAGCCGTTCGGCGTCGTCCGGAGTTGCCCGAGCGCCTGCGGCGTCGTCGGGTGCTGGGCGGCGATCTCGTAGATCGCATCGTCCTTGATGATGCGGTTGCGCGGCACGTCGCGCTTTTGAGCCTCAAGCTCGCGCCAGGCCGCGACCGCCTGCATGACGGCCAGGTCGCGCGGCTTGCGCACGCGCATCTTCAGCCGCTTCCAGGCGTCCTCCGGATGCACGTTGTATGTACCGACCGAGGTCAGCACCTGCATTTCCTCGCGCACCCAGTCGGCCCGGTTCTGCTCTTCCAGATTGGCCTTCAGGAACTGGTAGACGTCGCGCAGATGGGTGACGTCGGCAAGCGCGTAGGTGAGCTGCTTTTCGCTGAGCGGGCGCCGGCTCCAGTCGGTGAAGCGGTGCGACTTGTCGATCCTGGCGCCGGTGATCTTGTTGACGAGCTGGTCGTAGCTGATCGAGTCGCCGAAGCCGCACACCATCGCCGCGACCTGGGTATCGAACACCGGATCCGGCAGGAAGCCGCCGAGATGGTGGATGATCTCGATGTCCTGGCGGGCGGCATGAAAGACCTTCATCACCGCATCGTTGCGCATCAGCTCGAAGAACGGTTCCAGGTCGAGATCGGGGGCAAGTGCGTCGACGAGGACGGCATGATCCGGACTCGCCATCTGGATGACGCACAGCTTGGGCCAGAAAGTGGTTTCGCGAAGGAATTCCGTGTCGACGGTGACGAAGTCGGATCGGGCGAGTTCGCGGCAGCTTTCCGCCAGTTTTTTTGTTGTAACGACGATGTCCATAAGGTTGCTATAGCCCAGCCTGCGGCGCTTGTCTGCCACTCTGATTGAGTCACGCAGCTATACGCCGCAGTTTTTGTCCGAATCGGCGCGCCCGCCGCGCCTGCAACCCGGTTAGTGGCGCCTGCGGGCGGCCCGGCGGGCAAGCCGGACCATCGACGGCGATGTCCTGAGCAGCGAAACGAATCGCACGCGCCGCGATGCCGGCGAAGGCGGGGTCGATATCATCCGCATCAGGCCGACGGCGATCAGCGAGCCGTGCAGCACGCTGGTGTAGGTGAAGAACGCCGGTCCGCCGAAGCGCTCGATGATCGCGGACGCTGCCGCCGGGCCGACCGAAGCGCCGATCGAATAGAAGAAGGTGAGGCCGGCGGAGACGAGGATATAGTCGTCGAACGAGGCCCGGTCGTTGGCGTGGGCGACGGCCAGCGAATAGAGCGGCATGGCAAAGGCGCCGAAGAAGAAGGCGCCGGTATAGACGCGCAGCGGCGTATCGCCATCGACGACGGTCAAATATAGGCCGGCAACGGTAGCGCCGGCCGTGGCGACGAGGATGGCCCAGCGCCGGTCGAAACGGTCCGAGGCCCAGCCGAACGGGTATTGCAGGACGCTGCCGCCGAAGATGCCGGCGGCCATGAAGAAGGCTATGCCGGAAAGGTCGAGGCCGATGTCGCGGGCATAGAGCGGGCCGACCAGGCGGAACGCGCCGTTGGTGAGCCCGATGGTGACGCAGACGCTGCAGGCGAGCGGCGACAGCCGCCAGATCAGCGGCAGGTCGAAGCGAAAGGATTCCGGCGGCTTCGGCTGCGAGCGGTCGCCGAGCGAGACCGGCACCAGCGACAGCGCAAAGAGGATCGCGGTGATGGCGAAGATCGCGAAGCCGGAAACGCCGGTGGCGCCGATCAGGAACTGGCTGCCGGTGACGACGAGCATGTCGATGATGCGGTAGACGGCCAAGAGCCTTGCCCGGCTGGCGTCGTCCGCGCGCTGGCTGAGCCAGCTCTCGATGACGGTGAAGAGCCCGGAAAAGCAGAACCCCATGATGAAGCGCACGACCAGCCAGACCACCGGGTCCGGCGCCAGCACCAGCACCAGCGTGCCGGCGGCGGCGACTGCGGCAAGGGCGGAAAAGACGCGGATATGGCCGACGGCCTGGACCAAGCGTGGCGCGTAGATGCAGGCGGTGATGAAGCCGACGAAATAGGCCGTGCCGATGAGGCCGACGGAGGTCGTGCGGAACCCTTCCTCCACCGCGCGAAGGGCGATCAGCGTGCCCTGGATGCCGTTGCCCGCGAGCAGGATGGCGGCAGCGGTCAAGAGTGGGACGAGGGCGGAAAGGTTCTTCATCGAACGGGCCAGTGGACAGGAGTGCCGCGCCGATAACCTTCGCGGCGGCGCAAAGGGATAGCAAGCGACAACGGTGCTGCTCGGCAAAAGGCGACATATTTTCGTTAAAAGCATGGCCATGCCCGGCAATGCCGGCGCCCGGGCGCGCGACTTGACAAATCACATGGCCCATGCGCTTTTCGGCGCCGGTTTGCGGCCCTGTCGGCGCGCCTTGCCGGCCGGCCGTTTCGGCCAGTCGCGGCAACTGCGGCCTGGCCGCCTCAACAGCTGTTCCCGGGAAGACCCATGCATCCCTATCGAAGCCATCACTGTGGCCAATTGCGCCAGTCCGACGTCGGCGCCGCCGTCCGCCTTTCCGGCTGGGTCCATCGCGTGCGCGACCATGGCGGCCTGCTGTTCATCGACCTGCGCGACCATTACGGCCTGACCCAGGTCGTCGCCGATCCGGATTCGCCGGCCTTTTCGACGGCGGAAAAGGTCCGCTCCGAATGGGTCATCCGCATCGACGGCAAGGTCAAGGCGCGCACCGACGAGACCATCAACGAAAAGCTGCCGACCGGCCATGTCGAGGTCTTCGCGAGCGACATCGAAGTACTGTCCGCCTCGCGCGAGCTGCCGCTGCCGGTCTTTGCCGAGCCGGAATATCCGGAAGACATCCGCCTGCGCTACCGGTTCCTGGACCTGCGCCGGGAAACGCTCCACGCCAACATCATGAAGCGCAGCGCGATCATCTCCTCGATCCGCCGGCGCATGGTGGAGGACGGGTTCTTCGAGTTCCAGACGCCGATCCTGACGGCCTCCAGCCCGGAAGGCGCGCGCGACTTCCTGGTGCCCTCGCGCATCCATCCGGGCAAGTTCTACGCCCTGCCGCAGGCGCCGCAGCAGTTCAAGCAGCTCACCATGGTCGCCGGCTTCGACCGCTATTTCCAGATCGCGCCGTGCTTTCGCGACGAGGACGCCCGCGCCGACCGCTCGCCGGGCGAGTTCTACCAGCTCGACGTGGAGATGAGCTTCGTCACCCAGGACGACGTCTTCAATGCCGTCGAGCCCGTGCTGCGCGGCGTCTTCGAGGAGTTCGCCGACGGCAAGAAGGTGACCCAGAATTTCCCGCGCATCCCCTATGCGGAGTCCATGCGCAAATACGGCGTCGACAAGCCGGACCTGCGCAACCCCATCGTCATGGAATCGGTGACGGAGCATTTCCGCGGCTCCGGCTTCAAGATCTTCGCCAAGATGATCGAGGCCGACGAGAAGGTCGAGGTCTGGGCGATCCCGGCGCCGGGCGGCGGCAGCCGCGCCTTCTGCGACCGCATGAATTCGTGGGCGCAGGGCGAGGGCCAGCCGGGCCTTGGCTACATCTTCTTCCGCGACGGCGAGGGCGCCGGACCGATCGCCAAGAACATCGGGCCTGAGCGCACCGAGGCGGTCCGTACCCAGCTCGGCCTGAAGGACGGCGATGCCGTCTTCTTCGTCGCCGGCGTGCCGGCCAAGTTCGCGTCGTTCGCCGGTGCCGCCCGCCAGAAGGCCGGCTTCGACCTGAAGCTGATCGACGAGGACCGCTTCGAATTCTGCTGGATCGTCGACTTCCCGATGTTCGAGTGGAACGAGGAGGAGAAGAAGATCGACTTCTCGCACAACCCCTTCTCCATGCCCCAGGGCGGCGAGGAGGTGCTGGACGCGGTGATCGCCGGCACCACCAATGCCGAGGACGTGCTCGCCTACCAGTACGACATCGTCTGCAACGGCATCGAGCTGTCGTCCGGTGCGATCCGGAACCATCTGCCGGCGATCATGAAGAAGGCGTTCTCCATTGCCGGCTACGACGAGGCGGTGCTGGAGGAAAAGTTCGGCGGCATGATGCGGGCGCTGGAATACGGCGCCCCGCCGCATGGCGGCATCGCGCCGGGCATCGACCGCATCGTCATGCTTTTGTGCGGCGAGGAGAACCTGCGCGAAGTCGTCATGTTCCCGATGAACCAGCAGGCCGAGGACCTGATGATGGGCGCACCGTCGTCGGTCTCGCCGCGCCAGCTTCGCGAGCTGCACATCCGGCTCAACCTGCCGGACGAGAAATAGCCGAAGAAACGAAAACCCGGCGCCGACTGGCGCCGGGTTTTTGTTGCTTCCCCTAGTTGCCCGTCGAAACGCCGACGCCGAGGAGCTTGACCAGCGCTCCCGGGGCCATCGCCGCCATGCCGAGGATCTGGCTCGCCGGCACCGGCTGGTCCGGCTTTGCGACGACGGTGAGCGTGCGCGGATCGTTGAGGAAGTCGGTCGCGGCCGCAATCACCTCTTCCGAAAACGCCGGGTTCTGAAGCATCGCAAGCTTCTGGCCCAGTTCGGCGATGATCCTGTCGCGGGCCTCGACCGGGCTGATGCCCTGTTCCTCGGCGAAGTTGGCAAGGGCGGTCTGCACCATCCGCTCGTTCTGCAATTCGAAGCGGATCGCGCTAACCGAAAGGGTCGCCATCGCCGCCTGGGCTTTTTCGGGGTCCTCGAAGACGAAGCGCGGCACGCCGCCGATGGTGGCGTCGATGCGCACGCTGGCGATACCGTCCATGTCCAGGATGATCGGCCCGACGATGAGGTCCTTGCTCGCCTCGTCCCAGCGCAGGCGGAAGTCGCCGTTGCTGCGGATGTGGTCGAGCCCCATGGAGCGCAGCAGCTCCTGCGTTTGCGGCTCGTCGCGGAAGGCGGCAACCGGCAGCACGAAATTGACGATCTGCTCGCGCCAGTCCGTCGGGATCGGCGCGATATGGTCGCGCATTTCCGTCTTGTAGCGCTCAAGCGACACCGACATGCCGTCGGGACCGTCCAAGGAAAAGTCCTCGATTCCGGCGGTGCTCAGCATCGGGATCACATCGAGGATGGCGCGGGCCGGCGGGTTGCCCTTGTCGCCGATTGCGACCAGGTGCTGGATTGCGGCGGCGCGCGGGAAGACGAGGCCCTCCAGATAGCTCTTCTTCATGGCCATCCGGCCTTGGGCACCGGCGTCCAGTTCTGCCCGTTCGACGGCGAATTCTTCGAGCCCGTCGGGCGTCAGGCCGCGCAGCGCGATGCGCTCCACGCCCCCCGACACCTGGCCGGGGGCATTGAGGCGGATGTCGTCGATCGACATGCGGTCGATGCCGATCGAGCCGAGCACCGCAAAGCCGAAGGCCGCCGCTTCCTCCTCGTTCGGCTCCTCGCCGCGCACGGCGCGGTCGAAAAAGGCGAACGGCGATTCCGCCGGCTGGCGCATCTTGATGCCGTAGAAGGCCTGACGCGAGATGCGGAAGGTCACGTCGTCGCCGACCGTGACGACCGTGTCGGCGACGGTGGACTCGTCGAGAACGGTCTTCAGGTCCGGATCGGTCTCGCCGAAGAGGTAGTTCTCCGGATCGAGCAGGTCGATCGGCGTCTTGAGGTTCTGACCACGATAGGTGATTGCGCCGGTCTCGATGCGCATCTCCTTCGGCGGCTCAAGGTCGAAGCCGGGCGTGTCGTGGGGTTGCGCACTGGTGGGCCTGGGCAGGGTGGTCACGGACACCATGCGTCCGATGCGGGCATAGGCGATCCGGCCGTCCTTCATGCCGGAGCTCTCGATATCCTCGTAGGTCGTCACCTGCGGAGCCATATCGGGCTGTTGCTGGGTGACCGTCAGCTTGGCGGCGACGGACCGGCCGTATTCGAACCGGCTGACCCAGCGCAGATACGGGAAATAGCTGGAAACGGGCCGGTTGCTGTCGACCTGCACGCTCGGCATGTAGGGCCAGAAAAGGTCCTCGGCATCGGCGCCGGTCAGCGTACTGGTGGCGTGCGCCAGCTTGTCGCCGACGCCGAAACGGAAGCTCATCCGGGTGCCGTCGGCATAGTGCCAGGCGTCCATCCTGAACCCGTCCTCGACCTCGCGCAGGTTCCGGATCTCCACCGACGGCGCCTCGATGTCGATATCGAAGGTCGCTCCGCCCTTGCCGA
This sequence comes from Rhodobium orientis, assembly GCF_003258835.1. GTDB lineage: Bacteria > Pseudomonadota > Alphaproteobacteria > Rhizobiales > Rhodobiaceae > Rhodobium > Rhodobium orientis. Next base: position 35,751 of record NZ_NPEV01000013.1, read on the forward strand.
ACGGCAGCGACACCGGCCAGGAAATGACGATGTCCGGAACGGTGACGAGACCGCTGCCCGGATCGTAGTCGATGGGCCCGTGATCGGCGGTCTTGGCCCCGGCGATGCGCGCCTCGGAGAAGAAATCCTCGACGATGCCGATCGGATCGGCTGCGGCGGCAATCGGCCAGGAAAGCGCGGCGACGGCGACAAGGCCGGTCGACAAACGGCGCGCGGTGCGGGTCATTGAACAATCCTCCCCAGGAAGAGGTCAAGGAGGCGCCGGCTCGATCTTCGGGTTGCCGCGTCCTCCGGGTCGTGGCGGCGGGCGGAGGCGCCGGGGTCGTGACCGGCGCCTCCGTCTCTGTTCGTTTTGGCCTTACGGGTTGCTGACCTCAACGGCGAGCACCGACGGCAGCGCCTGCGGCGCCATCATCAGCCCGAAGATCTGCGCAAAGGTGACCGGCTGGGGCGGCTTTGCCTCGATCAGGATCGAGCCCTGCTGGCGCAGGAAGGTGCCGGCCGCCGAAGCGACCTGTTCCTCGAATTGCTTGTTCTGCAGGAAGCGCAGCATCATCGGCAGGCCGGCGGCCAGTTGCTCGGCCACCTCGTCGGCGCTGGCGCCGCCCATTTCCTTGCCCTGTGCCGCAAGCGCCCGCTTGGTGACGCTGTCGTCGTCGAAGCGGATCGCGAGGTTCTGCACCGAGACGGCCTGCAGGGCACCCATCTGCTGCTGGGCGTTGCCGCCGGAATTGAGCTGCGCCAGGACCGCCGGTGTCAGGCCGCCGAAGCCGCCGGTGATCGTCAGCGTGCCGACATCCGTGCCGGAAACCTTGATCTCCTTGATCGTCGCTTCGCCGGAACCAGGGTCATAGGCGCCGGCGGAACTGAACGAGAAGGTGACGGTATCGTAGCCGAAGCGGTCGAAGGCCTTCTTGCCTTCCTCGTCGAGGGCATCCTTGGAAACGACGATGTCGCTAACCTTCATGGAGCCGGAGGACGGGACGCCGTCGATCTCCTCGCCGACCTCGACCTCGATCGCCCCGACCGGGATGGTGACGCCGTTCTCGGTCGTGAACTTGGCATCCGCCAGGAGGACGCGATCGAAGCTCGGGTTCGGTTCTTCGTCACCGGCGGCCTTCACCGCCTCGGCGCTGGGTATGACGGCGCCTTCGGTAATTCCGTTGGCAATCGTCAGCTTGGAGCCGTCGTCCTTGCTGAGGGCGACGTCGTCCATGGCGATCGACTCGGCCTTGACGCTGCCGTCCTCGACGGTCGCGTCCTTGATGACCAGGCTGCCTATGCTCACCTCTTGCTTGCTGCCGGCCTTGTTGCTGGTGACCTTCAGATCGCTGATCTCGGTCTGGCTCTCGTCGCCGGAAACGCTGCCGGCTTCGATGCTCTTGGCGCCGCCGGCTTCAAGCGACGCGAACAGCGCGTCCGCGACGGGATTGCCGGTGGGCTCGAAGCCATAGCTCGCCGGGGCGCCGACCACCAGGGCGACGAAGGCGAGGGCCGCTACGCCCGGTGATTTGAAAAACGTCATGTGGTTTCTCCGATAAAGGCGACCCCCGTGCCCCTTTTCCGGTCGCGCGCGATCTCCAAACGGTGCGTCGTCGGCCGGCGGCGGACAGTGTGCGTGACCGGGCCGGGCACGGCAACCCGTTCCGCCCAACTTCGTAAGTATTTTTCTTTAGAAGGCTTCACGGCTTTGCGAGCGGCGAAAAATACTTGACGAATCCGCACGTTTTGCAGGGTTCACATGTTGAATGTGACGGCCAATCAGCCTATATCCGCGGCTCTCCGGAAAACATCCCGGGTACATCTACTGGCAGGTCAGGAGGACGCGATGTCAAACGCCGCCCTCTTCCCGCTGGGGATGGACTTGGACGCTCCAAGCATCGCCCAAAAGGAAGATCACGACACCCACCCCAAAGGCGTTGCGCCCGAGGAGCAATTCAATCCGCACGGGCAAGGGCTCGACCGGAAAGACCACTTCATCGAGAAGAACGGCATTCGCTGCGCCGGCTCGCACCTGATCATCGACGTTCACGGTGCCGAGCACCTCGACGATTGCGGGCATATCGAAAAGACCCTGGTCGAGTGCGTCGAGGCCGCCGGCGCGACGCTGCTGCACATCCATCTGCATCGCTTCGAGCCGAACGGCGTCTCCGGCGTTGCCGTCCTCGCCGAAAGCCATATCTCGGTCCATTCCTGGCCGGAGAATGGCTATGCGGCGTTCGACGTCTTCATGTGCGGCGATGCCATGCCGGAGCGCTGCGTGGAGGTCATCCGGTCCGCCTTCAAGCCGGACCGTATCGTCGTCAGCGAAATCCTGAGGGGGCGGGGGGCTTGACCGGGCGGCGCTGGTTTTCCGAAACGCTGCACAACGGCCTCCGGTTCTCGCTCGAAGCGTCCGACGTCCTCTACGAGGAAAAGACCGAGCACCAGCACCTGGCGCTGATCGAGAACGCCGCCTACGGCCGCGTGTTGATGCTCGACGAGGTGGTGCAGGTCACCGCCCGCGACGAGTTCGTCTACCACGAGATGATGGCCCACGTGCCGATCCTCGCCCATGGCGCGGCGCGCGAGGTCCTGATCGTCGGCGGCGGCGACTGCGGCATGGCCGAGGAGGCGTTGAAGCACAAGGGCGTGGAGCGGCTCACCCAGGTCGAGATCGACGCCTCGGTGGTGGAGTTCTCGCGCGAGCATTTTTCAAGCTTCAACGCGCCCGTCTTCGACGATCCGCGCTTTGACCTGGTGATCGCCGACGGCATGAAGTTCGTTGCCGAGACCGACCGGCTCTTCGATGCCATCCTGATCGACTCCACCGACCCGATCGGGCCGGGCGAGGTGCTTTTCAGTGCCGAATTCTATGCCGGCTGCAAGCGCTGCCTGAAGCCGGGCGGCGTGCTCGTCACCCAGAACGGCGTGCCGTTCCTGCAGGGCGGCGAACTGGTCTCCAGCATCGGGCATTTCTCAAAGCTCTTTGCCGATGCCAGCGCCTATGTGGTGGCGGTGCCGACCTATATCGGCGGCCACATGGCGCTCGGCTGGGCGAGCGACGACAAGGCATTGCGGACCGTTCCGCTGGAGACCCTCCAGGAGCGCTTCCAGGCTGCCGCGATCGAGACCCGTTACTATACGCCGGAGGTGCACCGGGCGGCCTTCGCCCTGCCGCGCTATATCGGCGACCTCGTTGAAAAGGGCCGCAGCGGGAACGCCTGACGGTCCGTTGCCAGCGATGATTGCGGGAGTGCCGGGGAAACGCCCGGCGCTCCCGTTCGTTTTTGTGCGGCGTTGCGGCAATGTCACTGCGCCGCAGCGAAAGGCGGCTAAAATTACCGCCACGATCCTGTATAAGCGGGCCGGGCAAGTCCTGCTGCAATCCATTTGAAAAGGGGAAAACGGTCTATGGCAAAGAACGCATTCTACGCGCAGTCGGGCGGCGTCACCTCGGTCATCAACGCCTCGGCCTGCGGCGTCATCGAGACCGCGCGCGCCAATGCCGGCAAGATCGGCACCGTCTATGCCGGCCGCAACGGCATCATCGGCGCGCTGACGGAGGACCTGATCGACACCTCCAAGGAGTCCGACGCCGACATCGCCGCCCTGCGCCACACGCCGGCCGGCGCCTTCGGCTCCTGCCGCTACAAGATGAAAAGCCTTGAGGACAACCGGCGCGAATACGAGCGCCTGATCGAGGTCTTCAAGGCCCACGACATCGGCTATTTCTTCTACAATGGCGGCGGCGATTCCGCCGACACCTGCCACAAGGTCTCGCAGATCTCCGAATCCCTCGGCTTCCCGATCCAGGCCATCCACGTCCCCAAGACCGTGGACAACGACCTGCCGATCACCGACAACTGCCCGGGCTTCGGCTCCGTCGCCAAATACATCGCCGTCTCCACCCGCGAGGCCTCGTTCGACGTCAACTCCATGGCGCTGACCTCCACCAAGGTGTTCGTGCTTGAGGTGATGGGCCGCCATGCCGGCTGGATCGCGGCCGCCGGTGGCCTTGCCGCCGATGCCGACAACGACATCCCGGTCATCATCATCTTCCCCGAAGTGCCGTTCGAGCAGGAGAAGTTCCTTGCCGCCGTCAAGGCCAAGGTGGACTCGCACGGCTACTGCACTGTCGTCGTCTCCGAGGGCGCCCACTGGCAGGACGGCACCTTCCTGGCCGACCAGGGCACCCGCGATGCCTTCGGCCATGCCCAGCTCGGCGGCGCCGCGCCGGTCGTCGCCAACATGGTCAAGGACGCCCACGGCTACAAGTTCCACTGGGCGGTCGCCGACTACCTGCAGCGCGCGGCCCGGCACCTGGCCTCCAAGACCGATGTCGACCAGGCCTATGCGCTCGGCAAGGCGGGCGTGGAAATGGCGCTCGCCGGCGAGAACGCGATCATGCCGACGGTGGTGCGCACCTCCGACGCTCCCTATGCCTGGGAGATCGGCAAGGCACCGCTCGCGGATGTGGCCAACGTTGAAAAGATGATGCCGAAGGAGTTCATCTCCGAGGACGGCTTCGGCATTACCGAGGCCTGCCGCACATACCTGCTGCCGCTGATCGGCGGCGAGGACTATCCGCCCTACAAGGACGGCATGCCGGTCTTCGTCACGCTGAAGAACGTGGCGGTCGACAAGAAGCTGCCGGAATTCAAGATGTAGCGACAGACCCGGTGGCCTGACGGTTCGACGGGGCGGCGTTGCCTGGGCAGCGCCGCCCCGTCTGCGTTTTCGGCAAGGGGGGACCGCGAGCGGTATTCGATTAACCCTGTTCAGCAGTCATTTACCCAAAAAAGGCAAACTGTCGCCGTCGAAACCCGTGCACGCGGACAGTGTTCCCTTGTTAGCCCGCAGCCTCCCTTTCCTCCGTGCGTTCCTGACGGCGCTGCTGCTGGCGATCGGGCCGTTCCTGCTCGCCCGCTTCATCCTGCAGAGCCACGCCGAGCGCCGCGGCATGGAGGAGCTGCACGGCGCGGCCCTGCGCTATGTGCACCGGGCCGACCGGGTCATCTCCGAGGCGACGCAGGCGCTCCACCTGCTGCACGACAGGAAGCAGACCGACTGTTCCCCGCAATCCCGGGAAGGATTCATCGAGGTTGCCCGCGGTTCCGGCTTCATCGATTCGGTTGGTATGGTCGACGAGAAGGGCCTTGCCATGTGCCTGGAGCCGAAAGGGCGCCTGGCGGCGGCGACGTTGCTGCCGCCCTACCGCAAGTCGGCCTCGTCGATTGCCATGGGCATTGTCGGCGACGCCAAGGGCGAGAACGCCGCCGTCATCGGCTGGGCGCTGAAGGACGGGCGCCGGCTGGTCGCCCGGCTCGCTCCCCAGGTCCTCGACATCGACCCCGGGCCGGAGAACCTTCGCGACCATATGCACGCGGTGGTTCGGCTGAAGGACGGGACGATCTGGCTGGAGGAGGGCAAGTCGCTGCGCGACGAGGGCGGCGACTGGCTGGAAGCGACCCGGACCTCCCGCCACTTTCCCGTCAGCGTCAGTCTCTCGGCGCCCTGGAGCGCGGCCTGGGAGCCGATCCAGCCGCTCAACGTTCTGGTCACCGCCTGTTCCATCGCCTTCGGCCTCATCATCATGATCGTGTCACTGCGCATGGCGATGGTCGCCTCCCGCAACGACTCGAGCGAATTCCTGGAGGCGATCGTCAAGCAGGAGTTCGTGCCCTACTACCAGCCCGTCGTCGACATCGAGACCGGGCACCTGCGCGGCTGCGAGGTGCTGGCGCGCTGGGCCAAGCCCGACGGCACCATCGGCTATCCGGGTTCGTTCATGCCGTTCGCCGAGACCAGCGGCCATATCATCGAGATCACCCGCCAGCTCATGCGCAAGACCCGGGACGAGCTGGGGCCGCTTTACGAGAGCCGCCCGGAACTGAAGGTCTCCATCAACCTGTCGGCCATCCACTTCAAGGACAGGCGGACCATCGAGGATATCGAGGAAATCTTCGGCGACGGCCCGATCAGCTATCGCCAGCTCGTCTTCGAGGTCACCGAGCGCCAGCCGCTGGCCGACATGGACAAGGCCCGCAAGATCATCGCCGAGATGCACGCCCTCGGCCTGCGCATCGCGCTCGACGACGTCGGCACCGGCCACAGCGGGCTCGCCTACCTGCAGATGCTCGGCGTCGATATCGTCAAGATCGACAAGATGTTCATCGACACGCTGCTGACCGACGAAAATGCGGACGCCATCGTCGACAAGCTCGTCCAGCTCGCCGCCAACCTGCACATGGGCATTATTGCCGAGGGCGTCGAGCACGCCGAGCAGGTCGACCGCCTGCGCGAGCTCGGCGTCACGGCCGCGCAAGGGTTTCTGTTCGCCCCGGCGCTTCCCGGCAAGGTCTATATCGATCTCGCCAAGGCGATGGCGCCGCCGCCGAAACGTCTCGCGTCCGATGATGAAGCCGAGGTGCCGGGGCTCGAGGCGAGCGCCTGAGGCGCCCCGCGCGACAACGGGCCCCCGCTCCGCACGACGTCGCAAAAAGACAACGCCACGGCACCGGTTTTCGCACGTACGGTAAACGCTTCCGATGCCGCAAACAGAGGGCCCGCGACGCCCCGGAATAGTCTCCGGGACGCGAATGTGTCGTTGATGCAACACACAGCCTTTGATCGATCGACTATACCCGGCGGGGCGAGAATATGCCGCCGTTCGGCCACAAAGTGGGACGAGGAAGTCTCCCATGCGACGTTCCCGGAGAGGGGACCGTCTGATCGGTCCGAGCGGCGGACAAAAGGAGGCACGGCGCCTGCGCATTTCGAGGATTTTGACGCAGTAGGCCGCGCTCCCGGACCCGACAACCGCAACCGCACGACCGATAGGGATTTGAGAGATGGACGCCAAGGTTTTTGACAAGTCGCGACTGCCGAGCCGCCATGTGACCGAAGGGCCGCAGCGGGCGCCGCATCGCTCCTATTACTACGCCATGGGCCTTGGTCCGGACCAGATCAACCAGCCCTTCGTCGGCGTCGCCTCGTGCTGGAACGAGGCCGCGCCGTGCAACATTTCGCTGATGCGCCAGGCCCAGGCGGTCAAGAAGGGCGTCGCCGCGGCCCACGGCACGCCGCGCGAGTTCTGCACCATCACCGTCACCGACGGCATCGCCATGGGCCACCAGGGCATGAAGGCCTCGCTGACGAGCCGCGAGGTCATCGCCGACTCCGTCGAGCTGACCATTCGCGGCCACTGCTACGACGCCCTCGTCGGCATGGCCGGCTGCGATAAGTCCCTGCCGGGCATGATGATGGCCATGTGCCGTCTCAACGTGCCCTCGATCTTCATCTATGGCGGCACCATCCTGCCGGGCACCTACCGCGGCAAGGACGTCACCGTGGTCGACGTCTTCGAGGCCGTCGGCCTGCACTCGGTCGGCCGCATGAGCGACAGCGACCTTGAGGAGCTGGAGCAGGTCGCCTGTCCGTCCGCCGGCTCTTGCGGCGGCCAGTTCACCGCCAACACCATGGCCACCGTCTCCGAGGCGATCGGCCTGGCGCTGCCCTATTCGGCCGGCGCACCGGCGCCCTACGAGATCCGCGACCGCTTCTGCATGGCCGCCGGCGAGCAGGTGATGCAGCTCATCGCCCACAACATCCGCCCGCGCGACATCGTCACCCGCGAGGCGCTGGAGAATGCCGCAACCGTCGTCGCCGCCTCGGGCGGCTCGACCAACGCGGCCCTGCACCTGCCGGCGATCGCCCATGAATGCGGCATCGACTTCGACCTCTTCGAGGTCGCCGAGATCTTCAAGAAGACCCCCTATATCGCCGACCTGAAGCCGGGCGGCAAATACGTCGCCAAGGACATGTTCGAGGCCGGCGGCATCCCGATGCTGATGAAGACGCTGCTCGACAATGGCTTCCTGCACGGCGACTGCCTGACCGTCACCGGCCGCTCGATCGCGGAGAACCTGGAAAAGGTCGCGTGGAACGAGCACCAGGACGTGATCTATCAGGCCAGCACCCCGATCAAGCCGACCGGCGGTGTCGTCGGCCTCAAGGGCAACCTCGCCACCGACGGCGCGATCGTGAAGGTCGCGGGCATGCAGAACCTCAAGTTCTCCGGCCCGGCGCGCTGCTTCGATTCCGAGGAAGAGTGCTTCGAGGCCGTGTCCAACCGCCAGTACGAGGAGGGCGACGTCCTCGTCATCCGCTACGAGGGGCCGCGCGGCGGTCCCGGCATGCGCGAAATGCTGTCGACCACGGCCGCGCTCTACGGCCAGGGCATGGGCGACAAGGTCGCGCTGATCACCGACGGCCGGTTCTCCGGCGCCACCCGCGGCTTCTGCATCGGCCATGTCGGCCCGGAAGCGGCGGTCGGCGGCCCGATCGGCCTCCTGAAGGACGGCGACATCATCGAAATCGACGCCATCGAGGGCCGGCTCGATGTCAAGCTCGACGACGCGGAACTCGAAAAGCGGCGCGCCGAATGGCAGCCGCGCGAGACCATGTACACCACCGGCACGTTGTGGAAATACGCCCAGACCGTGGGGCCCGCCTACAAGGGCGCGGTCACCCATCCGGGCGGAGCTGTGGAAAAAATCTGCTATGCGGACCAGTAGTGCGTCACGGCTCCCGGCGGCAGTCGCCGCCGGAGCCGTTGCGGCCAGTCTCCTGACGGCGGCCGTTCCGGCCCTTGCCTTCGACGGTACGACGGCGGTGGCGCCGTCCGACCGCTCGCCGGTCGAGGCGTTCCGGACCGGCGCGCGCGCCTACTACGCCGGCGACAAGGACGCCGCCGTGGATGCGCTCAGCTTTGCCGCCGACAAGGGACATCCGCTGGCGCAATGGAAGCTCGGACGGATGTATGCCGCAGGCGACGGTGTCGCCGAGGACGACATGAAGGCGTTCGAGTATTTCCGCAGCATCGCCAACGCCCACGCAGACGAGGCGCCGTCCTCTCCGGACGCGCCGTTTGTCGCCAACGCCTTCGTGGAGCTCGGCTCCTACTATCTGAGCGGCATCAAGGATTCCGCCATCGAGCCGAATGCCCGCCGCGCCCGGGAGATCTTCTCCTATGCGGCGTCCTATTTCGGCGACGCCAACGCCCAGTTCCAGTTGGCCCGCATGTATCTGGACGGCAGCGGCGGCAAGCGCGACGGCCGCCAGGCCGCCCGCTGGCTGCAGCTCGCCGCCAAGAAGGGCCATTACCAGGCACAGGCGCTGCTCGGAAAGCTGCTGGTCGATGGCGAGGTTGTGCCCCAGCGCCCGACCGCGGGCCTCACCTGGCTGACCATCGCGCGCCACCAGGCGGTGCTGCCGAAGGACCAGTGGATCCTCGACAGCCAGGAGGCCGCCTTTGCCGCGGCCACGGAGACCCAGCGCCGCAAGGCCTCGAGCCGCGCGGAGAGCTGGATCGCGACCTACGCCTCGGCGCAGTAGGCGCCGGACACGGCGCACCGTCGTTGTAAGTTCCGATGAGTACGCTACGTTTCGTTAGCCGTTGTCCTATCCTGCCGGATCGATCCGTCGACGCGGCGGATTTCCTCCCCGTCCGCCAGGTCGGGCCAACGGCGCCTCGCTCACCTGAAGATGCCACCCGCCGGGTCGTCCGGGCGTGGCGGCAAGCGGGCAGCCTTTTTCAAGGAAGTGCCAGGACGTGTTGTTGAGCACCATCTCGCAGCGCGCCAGGCGCTCGCCCTCGGGCGTCTTCAGGCAGACGGTGCTGCCGAGTTGATAGGACTGGCCCTGGTAGCGGCAGGAGCAGGGCACCTTCGGGCCGGCGGCGAACGCCGGCGCGCCCGGAGCCGCAACGGCAGGGGCCGCAAGGAAGGCAGCAATCGTGAGTGCGCGCGTTATCCCATCGCGGCCAGTGTAGCACGCGGTGCGTGTTTCTGCGAATAGCCGGCGGCAGGCGCGCGGTCCGGGGCCGGACTCAGGTGAGTTCGATGCGCACCGGCACATGGTCCGACGGCTTTTCCCAGCCGCGCACGTGTTTTTCGATGGTGACGCCCGAAAGCCGATCGGCCGCCTGGGGCGACAGCATCAGATGGTCGATGCGGATGCCGTTGTTCTTCTGCCAGGCGCCGGCCTGGTAATCCCAGAAGGTGTAGAGCCCGTCGGCATCGCTTGAAGCACGCAGGGCATCCGTCATGCCGAGATTGGCGAGCCGGCGAAATGCGCCCCGCGATTCGGGGCGATAGAGCGCATCGCCGACCCATTCGTCGGGATGCCTGGCGTCCTCGGGCATCGGGATGACGTTGTAGTCGCCGGCAAGGATGAGCGGTTCTTCCAGCGCCAGCCGGTCGCGGGCGAACGCCTCCAGCCGCTCCATCCAGGAGAGCTTGTAGGGGAACTTGTCCGAATCAACCGGGTTGCCGTTCGGCAGATAGAGGCAGCAGACCCGCAGCGCACCGCCCTCGACCGAGACGACGGCCTCCAGGAACCGGGCCTGTTCGTCGCCGTCGTCGCCCGGCAGCCGCGGCGTCGCCTCGTCGATTGGCAGAAGCGACAGGATCGCGACGCCGTTGAACCCCTTCTGGCCGTGGGTGACGACGTTGTAGCCGAGATCCTCGATCCTCGCCTTCGGGAAGTTTTCGTCGACCGACTTGATCTCCTGCAGGCAGGCAATGTCGGGCTTCGATTCCTCAAGCCATGTCAGCAGGTTGTCGATGCGTGCCTTGATTCCGTTGACGTTCCAGGTCGCGACCGAGACCGTCATATGGAAAAGCTCGTGCCGCAGCCGCAGGAGGCAGTGGCATGCGGGTTCTTGATCTGGAACGACTGGCCCATCAAATCGTCGACGAAGTCGATCTCCGAGCCTTCCAGGAACTGCAGGGAGACCGGGTCGATGACGACGGTGGCGTCGGCCTTCTCGATGACGATGTCGTCGCTGGCGCGTTCGCGCACCAGGTCGTATTTGTACTGGAAGCCGGAACAGCCGCCGCCCTCGACACTGACCCTCAGCATCGTGCCGGCGTCTTCCGCGGCAAGGATCTTGGCGATGCGCGTGGCGGCGCGCTCTGTTACGACAACGTCTGAAGTGGCGGTCATGGCGATCTCGCTCGTGGCTGGGCGGTGCGGGTCCGGCGCATCGATGCCGGGGCGTCACCTTGTGTTCGTCGTTGCCAAATAGTTATGAACGACGGCGGGTGAGTCAATTGCGCGGTCGCCGCCAGGACGCGGCCATCGCCGGAATCGGGGGACAGGGAAGGTGCCGCGTTATTCTCCGCCACCGCGCGCGCCGATTGCCGCGGACCCCAACGCCAGCCGCGGCCGCCTCTTTCCCGAGCCGGCCAGCAGCAGCCGCACGGCCTTCCAGCGCGACCGCGACCGGGTCATCCATTCCGCCGCGTTCAGGCGCCTGAAGCACAAGACCCAGGTTTTCGTCTATCACGAGGACGATCACTTCCGCACGCGGCTGACGCACTCCATCGAAGTCGCCCAGATCGCCCGCTCGCTGGCGAGGACCCTCGGCCTCGACGAGGACCTCGCCGAGGCGCTGGCGCTTGCCCACGACCTCGGCCATACGCCCTTCGGCCATGAGGGAGAGGAGAGGCTCGATGACTGCATGGCCGACTATGGCGGTTTCGACCACAATGCCCAGTCGCTGAGGATCGTCACCCGGCTGGAGCAGCGCTACGCCGATTTCGACGGGTTGAACCTCACCTGGGAGACCCTGGAAGGCCTCGTCAAGCACAACGGCCCGCTGACGGACCGGGAGGGCACGCCCGTCGGCCGCTATGCCGGACGCCCGCTGCCCCACGCCATCCGCTCCTATGTGCCGCTGAACGATCTCATGCTGTGGTCCTGGCCGTCGGCGGAAGCGCAGATTGCCGCCATTGCCGACGACATCGCCTACAACGCCCACGACATCGACGACGGCCTGAGAGCCGATCTCTTCACCGCCGCGGACCTTCTGGATGTGCCGCTGGTCGGTCCGACGCTTGCCGATCTCAACCGCGCCTATCCGGGGCTGGAGCGCTCGCGCCTCATCCACGAGACGGTACGGCGCCTGATCGGAACCTTCGTGCGCGACGTTGCCGAAGAGGTGCGCATGCGGGTGGCGCGCTCCAAGGTCGATACGCCCGAGGCGGTGCGCCTCCTCGACCATCCGCTCGTCGCCTTTTCCGAGCGCATCGCGGGCCCGGAGCGTGCGATCAAGAAATTCCTCTTTGAGTGCATGTACCGCCACCCCTCGGTGATGGAGGCGCGGGCCAAGGCCGGAAAGGTCGCGCGCGACCTCTTTGCGGCGTTCTTTGCCGATCCGGACCTGATGCCGGAGGAATGGCACCAGGGGCTGGAAGGCGCGACGCGGGACAAGGTGGCCCGCCGGGTCTGCGATTACATTGCCGGGATGACGGACCGCTACGCCTGGCGCGAGCACGAGCGGCTGTTTGACGATACCCCGGAATTGCGATAGGTGCCGGCCCCGGGCGCGCGCCGCGCCGGAAAGAAGCAGAAAAGCGGACCATGGACATCTTCAAAGACTTCGCGTCGCGCATCAAGAAAATTATTGAAGCATCTGATATCAAAACAAAAGACGGTGGCGAACTCGATCTGGCCAACGTCGTCGTCGAGCCGCCGCGCGACCCCGCCCATGGCGATCTGGCCTCCAATGCGGCCCTGGTGCTGGCAAAGCCGGCAGGTCAGAAGCCGCGCGACATCGCCGACGCGCTCGCCGCCCGGCTCGGCGAGGATGCGGACGTTGCCGCCGTCGAGATCGCCGGTCCCGGCTTCATCAATATCCGCCTGGAGCCCGGCTTCTGGGCACGCCACCTCAAGAAGGTCATCGGCGCCGGCAGCGCCTACGGCAAGGGCGCCATCGAGACCGACGAAAAGGTCAACATCGAATACGTCTCGGCCAATCCGACCGGGCCGATGCATGTCGGCCATTGCCGCGGCGCCGTCGTTGGCGACGCGCTCGCCAACCTCCTGGAATATGCTGGCTACGACGTCGGCCGCGAGTACTACATCAACGATGCCGGCGTGCAGGTCGACGTCCTCGCCCGCTCCGCCTACCTGCGCTACAAGGAGGCGATCGGCGAGGAGATCGGCGCGATCCCGGAAGGGCTTTATCCCGGCGACTACCTGATGCCGGTCGGCCAGGCCATCGCCGAGGCCCATGGCGACAGCCTTCTCGGCCTTGAGGAGGCCGAATGGCTGCCGGTAGTCCGCGAGACGACCATCTCCATGATGATGGCGATGATCCGCGAGGATCTGAAAGCGCTCAACGTCACGCACGACACCTTCTTTTCCGAACGCTCGCTGGTCTCCGGCGACCGCGACCGGGTTGCCGAGGCGATCGAGGCGCTGAAAGAGCAGGGCCTCATCTATGTCGGCACCCTGCCGCCGCCCAAGGGCCAGCTTCCCGACGACTGGGAGGACCGCGAGCAGACGCTGTTCCGCTCCACCGACTTCGGCGACGATATCGATCGTGCGCTCCTGAAGTCCGACGGCAGCTACACCTATTTCGCCTCCGACATCGCCTACCACTACGACAAGTTCCTGCGCGGCTTCACCACCCAGATCGACGTCTGGGGCGCCGACCATGGCGGCTACGTCAAGCGCATGCAGGCGGCGGTGAAGGCGGTGACCGGCGGCAAGGCGGCGCTCGACGTCAAGCTCTGCCAGCTCGTCAAGCTCTACCGGGCCGGCGAGCCGGTGCGCATGTCGAAGCGCTCTGGCGACTTCATCACCTTGCGCGACGTCGTCGAGGAAGTCGGCCGCGATGCGGTGCGCTTCATGATGCTCTACCGCAAGAACGACGCACCGCTCGATTTCGACTTCCAGAAGGTCACCGAGCAGTCGCGCGACAACCCGGTGTTCTACGTGCAATACGCCCATGCCCGCTGCGCCTCGGTGTTCCGCCAGGCAGCGAACGAGCTGCCGGGCCTGGACCTCACGCCGGCCGCGTTGGAGGCCGCGCCGCTGGACCTCTTGACCGACGAGGGCGAAATCGCTCTCATTGCAAAGATCGCCGAATGGCCGCGCCTCGTTGAGGCGGCAGCCCTGGCACACGAGCCGCACCGGGTCGCGTTTTACCTTTACGACCTGGCGAGTGCGCTCCATGCCCAGTGGAACAGAGGCAAGGATTTGCCTCAATTACGCTTTATTAACGTTGAAGATCGACAGTCATCCTTAGCCAGACTTGCCCTCGTTCACAGTGTTCAGGCGGTCATTCAAGCGGGCCTGGCTATTCTGGGCGCCAGCGCGCCGGATGAAATGCGTTAAGACACGGTGGTCTGATCGGCGAGGGATCATGCGTGTCGTATTCAGCGTGGGAACTCTGCCGAAATGTCCAAAGAAGCCAAGAAATTCGGGGCCGGCTACGAGCGCGACGCGCCGGATGATCGGACCTATGAGGAAGATCCGCTGGTCGAACTGGCGCGGATCGTCAGCGGCGGTCCGCTCTATCCGCGGCGCCGGGAAACCGAGCCCGAAGAGGCCGCGCCGAGCGAGGACCTGTCGGACGGCAAGGGGCCGGAAGAGGACGCGCCGGAGGTAGAAGCGGTAACGCCCCCCGTCGGCACGCCGCAGGACCCGGGCCGCGCGCCGGAAGACGACGTCTTCGCCGGTGATCCGACCGCCGATCTGGAGCGCGAGCTTCTGGCCGAGTTCGAGGCGAGCTTTGCGCCGCCCGAGCCGGAGCCCGATTCACCTGAAGAACGTCAGGCCGCCCCGGATATCGAGGCGGCCGGGTACGAGCCGGAGCCGGATGAGGACGACGGGCCCTACGCCGATGTCGGCGCCGAGGCTTCCGTTGAATCCGGCGAAGTGCTCCCGGATACTTATGACGAACGCGACGTTGAACCGTCGCTGGAGGCCGACGAGGCCGAGGACCGGATTGCCGGCTATCCGCTCGATGCTGCCGTCTCCGATCCGGTCGCGTCGCGAGACGACATTCCCGAAGATACCGCACCGGAAATCGAACTCCCGGCCGAGAACGAGAGCCCGGCCGCCGCGCTCGAGGCACCCGAGGTCTTCCCCGAGCCGAATGCGGCCGAACCGGAAACGGCCGAAACGAACGATGTCCGGGTCGCGCCGGAGCCTGCCGAGCCCGAAGCCGCCGAGCCGGAGACCACGGAGCCCGAACGCCCCGAACCGCTCGACCTCGCCAGCCAGCTCAGCGCCATTCTCGGCTCCCGCGTGACGCCGACGACGGCCCGGCCGGTGGCCAGCCGGGACGAGCCATCCGCGCCGGCGATCGAAGGCGGGTCGGCCTCGCTGCTGGCGCGCATGCGCCGCGGCTTTGAGGAGCCTGCGCCGCGCAAGGAGCCGGTCGTCCACGAAGAGCCGGCCGCCGAAGACGACGCGCCGGCCGTGGAGGCCTTCGACGAGCCGGAGATCGATGCCGCTCCGCCGGTCGAGACAACGTCCCTCGACGAGGAGCCGGCCGAGACGACAGCCCCTCCGATCGACCTCGATGACCTGGAAGGCGCACTTGCCGCCGCCGTCGGCGAGGCGATCGCCAACGATCCGGAGATATCAAAGCCGCGCTTTGAGCCGTCGTTCGAGGACGAGGCCCCGGCCGATCTCGACCTGACGCCGTTGCCGGAAATTCCGGATGCTACCGTCGAAGAGCCTGCCGTCGAAGAACCTGTTGCCGAAGACCCGGGCATAGACGAGCCCGAAGCCGACGACGCGCCCGAGGTGATCACCGAGGCCCCGTCGGCGGACGACGACGTCGCCTGGCGGGGTCCCGACCTCAGGGCCGACAGCCGTTATGCGGACGATGACGACAGCGCGGCCTATGCCGACGATGGCCGGATCGAGCCCGGCCTCGACGCCGAGGTTCCGGCCGACGAGGGCATCGGCGACGACGGCAATATCGATGCCGTGGAAGCCGCGCTCTTCCCGGAAGTCACCGCCGGCGAGCCCTACCGCATCGACGAACGTTACGCGCCGGAAGAGGATGCGGAGGCGCCGGAAGCCCCGGACCTGACGGAAACGACGGACGAGCCTGGGGAAGGCGACGCCTATCCGGAGATTTACGCCGAAGCGCCCCGCGACGGCGCGGCCTATGAGGGCTCCTACGACGCCGACGGCTCTCCGCTTGCAGCGGAGGGTCGCGAGGGCGTTTACGAGCCTGCCATCTATGCCGAGACGGGCTCCGAAGACGAAACCGACTATCCCGCTGAGGGGTACGCCGAGGTCGAAGGCTACGAGGACGGCGAAGACGACAGCCGCGAATTCGTGCCGCGGGAATACCGGTCCGACGCCTACGATCCGGCCTTTGACGATGCCGCGCTCGAGCCGCCGCGGGTCGCGGTCGATCTCGACGAGGCCTATGGCGCGCCCGTCGCCGCCGGCTACGAGGCCGAGCACTACGACGAGACCTATCACGCCGAGGCCGGCTACGCGCCGGACGGCGATTATGCCGATACCGACGACATCGCGCTGGCGGCCGAGGAGGCCGCGCCGCAATATTCCGGCGACGACCACCAGTTGCCGCCGCACACCGAAGAGGAGCTCGAAGCGAGCCCGGCCGACGGCGAACGCGGCCGCGGCATGATGGTCGCTGCCGTCGTCGGCGGCATCGTCGTGCTCGGCCTTGCCGGCTTCCTCGGCTACCGCTTCCTGGCCGGCGAAGAGGCAAGCGGCCCGCCGCCGATGATCTACGCCGATACCGGCGAGGTGAAGGTCAAGCCGGAAGAGCCGCAGGGCACGGGCGAGCCGGAACGTTCCAAGTTGATCTACGACCGTGTCGGCGGCTCCGGAGAGCCGGGTGAGGAACGCCTGATCGTGCGCACCGAGGAGCCGGTCGACCCGCTGGCCGCCGAGGGTGAGACCGGCGTGCCGGAGGCCGAGGCCCGCGGCGCGGTGCCGCGGCGTGTGCGGACCGTTGTGGTCCGTCCGGACGGCACCATCGTCGACCAGTCCGACGACGCGGCGCCCGCTGCGGCGGCGCCCGTGGAAACCGTGCGCATCCGCCCGACCACCGACGACATCGGCGCGACCGCGGATGAAGCGGCCGCCGATGCCGGGGAAGGCGCCGACACGGCCGAGGCCACGGACGCCGATCTCCTTGCCGGCAACGCCGACACGCCGGAATTCTCCGGCGAGGCCGACGTGCCGCGTCCGAAGCCCGGCACCGAGCTTGCCGCGCTCGACACCGACGAGGCAGCGCCTGCCGAGGCGACCGACGACGCCGAGGCGAGCGGTCCTGCGGCGGATGAAGAACCCGTGGCATCCGAGGCGGAGGAAACCCCGGCGGCGACCGATGACACGTCCTCGGAGACTGACGTCGCAAGCCGCGAGCCGGAGCCGCGCCAGGTCCAGACCGAGGCACCGGCAAGCCGGCCGGCGACCCCCGCCGTGCCGCGCAATGCCCGGCTGCCGGAGGCCCGTCCGTCGACGGCCGATTCGCCGGTCTCGCCGACCGCCCGCCGGGTCACCACCCAGCCGGTGCGCACGCAAGGGCGGGACATCCCGCCGACGAATCGCGGCCAGACCGGTCCGCTCGACCTGACTGCGGCCGCAAGGGGCCCGGCCGTGACGCCGCCGCCGTCGGCGCCGCCGAGCAATGCCGCCGAGGCGGCTGCGGCAACGCCCGCCACGGCAGCACCGCCGGCCGGCACCTACAGCGTCCAGGTCTCCTCGCAGCGCAGCGAGGCCCAGGCCCAGGAAGCCTACAAGTCGCTGCAGAGCCGCTATCCGCAGCTTTTCAACAACCAGAACGCCATGATCCTGCGCGCCGACCTTGGCGACAAGGGCACCTATTACCGCGTGCGGGTCGGGCCGATGGAGCGGGGCGCGGCGGACAACTTCTGTTCCAACCTGAAGAGCGCCGGAGGCGACTGTTTCATCCGGCGCAACTGACGGATATCGCCGTAGCAAAGCGTCTTGACCCGGCCGATCCCTGCGGATAAGGCCGGGTCATGACTGTTTCCCACAAGGCCTTCATCTGCGGCGTTTCCGGGCTCGTCCTCGGCGACGCCGAACGCGACTTCCTGGAAGCCGAGCGGCCCTGGGGCCTGATCCTGTTTTCCAGGAACCTTTCCGATCCCGAACAGATCCTCGGCCTCGTCGCCGCCTTCTGCGACGCCGTCGGCACGGCCGACGCGCCCGTCTTCATCGACCAGGAGGGCGGCCGGGTGCAGCGCCTGAAGCCGCCGCTCGCGCCGATCTATCCGCCGGGCCGGCGTTATGGCGAGATCTATGCGGCGGACCCGGCAAGGGGCAAGCGAGCAGCGTTCCTCGGCGCCAGGCTGATGGCCGGCGACCTGGCCGACCTCGGCATCACCGCCGACTGCCTGCCGGTGCTCGACGTTCCCGTCGCCGGCGCCCACGACGTCATCGGCGACCGCGCCTACGCAACCGATCCGCAAACGGTTGCGGCGCTTGGCCGGGCCGCCGCCGAAGGACTGATGTCGGAGGGCGTCCTGCCGGTCATCAAGCACATTCCCGGCCATGGCCGCGGCACCGCCGACAGCCACCTGTCGCTGCCGACGGTCGAGACGCCGCTGGAAGATTTGGCGGCCCACGACTTCCCGCCGTTCCGGGCGCTCGCCGACCTGCCCGTCGCCATGACCGCCCATGTGGTCTACAGCGCGCTCGATCCGGCGAACCCGGCGACGGTCTCGCCGCTTATCGTTGCCGACATCATCCGCGGCGACCTCGGCTTTTCCGGCCTCTTGATGAGCGACGACGTCTCCATGAAGGCGCTTGGCGGCACCATCGCGGAGCGCTGCGAGGGGCTGTTTGCCGCCGGTTGCGATCTTGCCCTACACTGCAACGGCGATCTGGACGAGATGCAGGCCGTCGCCGCGGCAAGCCCGCTGCTGGAAGGCGCGGCCAGGGCGCGGGCCGACCGGGCGATGGCGCTGGTCGGCAGGCGCATTGCCGGCGATCCTGTGGCCGAGCGGGCGGAGTTCATGGAATTGATGGCGGACGGGACGACCTGATGGGCGTCGGCGAGGAGGAAGACGCGGCCTGGGGCGCTGAGCCGGAACGCTCGGCCGCGGACCCGACCCTGCTCGTCGATGTGGACGGCTTTGAGGGCCCGCTCGGCCTTCTGCTGGAACTCGCCCGCACCCAGAAGGTGGACCTGACCAAGATCTCGATCCTGGCGCTGTCGGAGCAGTATCTGCGCTTCATCGAGGAGGCGCGCCGGCTGCGCCTGGAGATCGCCGCCGACTATCTGGTGATGGCGGCCTGGCTGGCCTATCTGAAATCGAAGCTGTTGCTGCCGGCCGGCGACGATCCGGAGGAGCCGAGCGCGGAGGAAATGGCCGCAGCGCTCGCCTTCCGGCTCAGGCGCCTGGAGGCGATGCGCGATGCCGCCGCCCGCCTGATGAACCGCGACCGGCTCGGCCGCGACGTCTTTGCCCGCGGCATGCCGGAGGCGCTCGACACGGTCCGCCGCACCGAATACGAGGCCGACCTCTACGAGCTCCTGTCGGCCTATGCGATCCAGCGCCAGCGCACTTGCGTGCGCCGCGTCTCGGTGCGCCAGCGCGATGTCTGGTCGCTGGAGGAGGCCCGCCAGGTGCTCGCCCGCCTCGTCGGCATGGCCGACGACTGGACCTCCCTGCAGGAATACCTGGTCGCCTATCTGGCACGGCCGGAAGAACGGGCGACAGCGATCGCCAGCACCTTTTCGGCAAGTCTGGAAATGGTCCGCGAGGGCAAGGTGGAACTGCGCCAGGCGGACGCCTTCGCGCCGCTCTATGTGCGCCGGCGCCAGACGCCGCGGCAGGGCGACGAGCCGGGCGCCGACACGCCCGGAAAGGGCAAGCCATGATCGCGCGGGCGGCGAGGGGACCGGCATGAACAACGTCACCAGCCTTTCTCCGGAAGACCGGCGCCAGCATCTGCGCATGCTGGAAGCGCTGCTCTTTGCCAGCGCAGAGCCGCTGTCGGAGGCGTTCATGGCCGAACGGCTGCCCTCCGATGTCGACGTCGGCTCGCTGCTGCGCGAATTGCAGTCGGCCTATGCCGGGCGCGGCGTCAATCTCGTCCGGGTGGCGGAGAAATGGGCGTTCCGGACCGCCGAGGACCTGTCCTTCCTGCTTGCCCCGGAGGCGGTCGAGCCGCGCAGGCTCTCCCGTGCTGCGCTGGAGACCCTTGCCGTCGTCGCCTATCACCAGCCGGTGACCCGCGCCGAAATCGAAGAGATCCGCGGCGTTTCCATGTCGAAGGGCGTCCTCGACGTGCTCCTCGAGACGGGCTGGATACGCATGCGCGGCCGCCGCCGCTCGCCCGGCCGGCCGGTCACCTACGGCACGACGGAAGCCTTCCTCGACCATTTCGGCCTGGAAGCGGTCGGCGACCTTCCGGGCCTGGAGGAGTTGAAGGGCGCCGGCCTCCTCGATATCAATGTTCCCGCCGACCTCGCCATTCCGGTGCCGTCCGACAGCGCCGACCTGCGGGGCGACGAGGATCCCCTCGACGAGGACGAAAGGTAAGCGGCTTGGCCCTATCCGCAGAGCGAGAAGGCGAGGACACCGGTGCCTCCGGCCGCCTCGTCTTTGAGAACATCACCCACCACTATGACAGCGTCGCCAGCGTGGAAGACGTCTCGCTGGAGGTCGAGCCGGGCGAGGTGCTGTGCCTCCTCGGCCAGTCCGGCAGCGGCAAGACGACCCTGTTGCGGATCGCCGCCGGCATCGAGCGCCAGAGCGCCGGCCGGGTCGTCGTCAACGGCGGGGAGGTCGCCGGCCCCGACGTCTTCCTGCCGCCGGAGCGCCGCGGCGTCGGGCTGATGTTCCAGGACTATGCCCTGTTCCCGCATCTGACCATTGTGAAAAACGTGATGTTCGGCCTGACCGACCTGCCGAAGGCAGAGGCCGAAAAGGTCGCCCGCGAGGCGCTGATGGCCGTCGGCCTTGCCGCCTATGCCGACGATTATCCGCACGCCCTTTCCGGCGGCGAGCAGCAGCGCGTGGCGCTTGCCCGGGCGATGGCGCCGAACCCGAGCGTGCTTTTGATGGACGAGCCGTTCTCCGGCCTCGACCGGCGCCTGCGCGAGGACGTGCGCGAGAACGCGTTGACGGCGGTGGAGCGGACCGGGGCGACCTGCATCGTCGTCACCCACGATCCGGAAGAGGCGATGCGCATGGGCGACCGCATCGCGCTGCTGCGCCGCGGCCGCATCGTCCAGGTCGGAACGCCGGAGGATCTCTATCGGCGTCCGGCGGATCTTTTCGTTGCCCGCTTCTTCTCCGATCTCAACGAAATTCCCGGCCGCGTCACCGGCGGCGAGGTCGAAACGCCGATCGGCGGGGCGCCCGTGCCGGGATTTTCCGAAGGCGAGGCGGTTGTCGTCGGCCTCAGGCCGCACGATATCAGGGTGACGCGGGGATCGGACCGGCTGGCGCTCGACAGGACTCCCGGCCGCGTGTTGCGGCGGCGGTTCCTCGGCGAGGTCGACCTGCTCGACATCGCGGTGCGCGGGCTGGATCGGCCGCTTTCGGTGCGCCGGCACGGATCCGACCTTGCGGCCGGAGAGCATGTGGTCGTCGGCTTCGACGCCGCCGCGGCGCTGGTTTTCGCCGCCGAATAACGAGGGTAATCCGGCAACCTGGAACGGTGGGTTGCGGTCCGCCTAAGGGTGTGTTGCGGGTCGGGACCCTTTCTGCAATAGTGCCGCCGAAAAATGACGTGCAGCGCGCGATGCGCTTGAGACGTTTGAGGAGAAGTCATTCATGTCCATAGGTATTTGGCAGATCGTCATCGTCGCGGTGATCGTCGTGCTCCTGTTCGGTCGCGGCAAGATTTCCGAGCTGATGGGCGACGTCGCGAAAGGCATCAAGAGCTTCAAGAAGGGGCTCGCCGAAGACGAGACCGAGGAAAAAGACAACAACAAGACGATCGAGCACGACTCCACGACGGCGTCGATGGACAAGGCCAACGATCAGAGCAAGGCGAGCTGACGCCGGCCCCATTGAAGGCCGCGCCACCCCAGTAGGGCGGACGCCATGTTCGATATCGGCTGGACCGAGATCCTTGTTGTTGCCGTGATCGCAATCCTCGTCGTTGGACCGAAGGAATTGCCGCGGATGCTGCGCACGTTCGGCCAGGTGGTCGGCAAGATGCGCCGCATGGCCGGCGAGTTCCAGACAACGTTCAACGACGCGGTGCGCGAGGCCGAGCGCCAGGCGGACCTGGACGACGCCAAGAAAAGCCTCTCCGACATGAACAAGTCGTTCAATCCGGTCGCGGACGTCAAGAAGGCGATGAATCCGTTGAGCGCGCTGGACGGCGTCAAGGATCCGACCAAGCCTTACAAGCCGCAGGCCGAGGGCCAGAAGTCCAAGGCGCAAGAAGAAACGCCGGCGCTCGATCCGGTCGACCGGGCCGTTTCGGAGATGAACCCGGATGACGGCCTCGGTGAGCCGCGCCCGGCGACCCAGGCCGATGCGGTGCCTGCAAGCCAGGACGCCCGCAAGGCTGCGGACGCCGACACCGATGTTCCGGCGGCTGCCGAGCCGTCCAACAAACAATCATAAATCCGGGGTAGGGGTGCGCTCAAAATGAGCGAAGAGGACGACATCGAATCGACGAAGGCGCCGCTGATCGAGCACCTCATCGAGCTGCGCCAGCGCCTGATGTGGTCGGTGCTGGCGATCATGATCGCCTTCGTCGTCTGCTTCTATTTCGCCAGCGACATCTTCAACATCCTGATCATCCCCTATGAGCGGGCGGCCGGCGACCAGCGCGAGATCGAGCTGATCTTCACCGCGCCGCAGGAATATTTCTTCACCCAGTTGAAGCTGGCCCTGTTCGGCGCGCTGTTCCTGGCCTTTCCGGTGCTGGCAAGCCAGCTCTACATGTTCGTGGCGCCAGGCCTCTACAAGAACGAGCGCGGCGCGTTCCTGCCCTATCTGGTGGCGACGCCGGTGCTGTTCGCGATCGGCGCCTCGCTCGTCTTCTTCGTTGTCATGCCGCTCGCCATGCGCTTCTTCCTCGGCATGGAGCAGGCCGGCGGCTTGGGCGTCGCCGAGATCAAGCACCTGCCCAAGGTCTCCGAATATCTCGGCCTCGTCATGACGTTGATTTTCGCCTTCGGCCTGGTGTTCCAGTTGCCGGTCGTTTTGACGCTGCTGGCGCGGGCCGGGCTGACCGATTCCAACGGCCTGAAGGCCAAGCGCAAATACGCCGTCGTGCTCACCTTCATCGCCGCCGCGGTGCTCACCCCGCCCGATCCGATCAGCCAGATCGGACTTGCACTCCCAACCCTGCTCCTCTACGAGTTCTCCATTCTTTCCGTGAAGATGGTGGAACGAAAACGGGCCGAAGCCGAGGCGAAGGCGGACGAAGCCGCGTAGTCGATCGGCGAAGGCGCTGGCCCTCGGTCCGCCGCAATGAATTCGACCCGAGGCGACGATGTTCGACATCAAATGGATTCGCGACAACCCGCAGACCTTCGACCGCGGGCTGGAAAAGCGCGGGCTGCCGCCGCTGTCGGCAAAGCTCATCGAGATGGATGACGCGCGCCGCGCCCACATCACCAAGCTGCAGGATGCCCAGGAGCGCCGCAACGCCGCCTCCAAGGAGATCGGCAAGGCCAAGGGCTCCGGCGACGAGGAAAAAGCGCAGGCGCTGATCGACGAAGTCGCCAAGCTGAAGAGCTTCGTGCAGGGCGGCGAGGAGGAGGAGCGCAAGCTCACCGCGGGCCTGGAAGAGGCGCTTTCCGCGATCCCCAACCTGCCGCTCGACGACGTGCCGGTCGGGCCCGACGAGGACGCCAATGTCGAGGTGCGCCGCGTCGGCGACAAGCCGTCCTTCGATTTTGCGCCGAAGGAGCATTTCGAGCTCGGCGAGGGCCTCGGCCTGATGGATTTCGAGGCCGCCGCCAAGATGGCCGGCTCGCGCTTCGTCGTCATGCAAGGGGGGCTGGCGCGCCTGCACCGGGCGCTCGCCCAGTTCATGGTCGACCTGCAGACCCTGGAGCACGGCTACACCGAGACGATCCCGCCGCTGCTGGTGCGTGACGAGGCGGTCTACGGTACCGCCCAGCTTCCGAAATTCGCCGAGGACCTGTTCAAGACCACTGACGGGCGCTGGCTGATCCCGACCGCCGAGGTGCCGCTCACCAACCTGGCCCGCGAGCGCATCTTCGAGGATGCCGAGCTGCCGATGCGGGTGACGGCGCTGACCCCGTGCTTCCGCTCCGAGGCCGGTTCGGCCGGTCGCGACGTGCGCGGCATGCTGCGCCAGCACCAGTTCGACAAAGTCGAGCTCGTCTCCGTCACCCGCGCCGAGGACTCGGTCGACGAACTCGAGCGCATGGTCGGCTGCGCCGAGGAGGTGCTGAAGCGCCTCGGCCTCCACTACCGCGTCGTCACGCTCTCCACCGGCGACATGGGCTTCGGTGCCAGAAAAACCTACGACATCGAGGTCTGGCTGCCGGGACAGGACATGTTCCGGGAAATTTCCAGCTGCTCAGTCTGCGGCGACTTCCAGGCCCGGCGCATGAATGCGCGCTACCGCCCGTCCGGCGAAAAGGGCCTGAAGTTCTGCCACACCCTCAACGGCTCGGGCATCGCCGTCGGCCGCGCGCTGATCGCGGTGATGGAGAACTACCAGACCGCCGACGGCGCGATCGCCGTACCGGAGGCCTTGAAGCCCTATCTCGGCGGTCTCGACACGATCGGCGGCCCTCAAAATACCGGCGGAAAGTGACCATGCGTATTCTCGTCACCAATGACGACGGCATCAACGCTCCCGGGCTGAAGGTGCTGCAGAAGATCGCCGCCGAACTTTCCGACGACGTCTGGACCGTCGCGCCGGAGACCGACCAGAGCGGGCTCTCCCATTCGCTGACGCTGAGCGACCCCTTGCGGCTGCGCCAGCTCTCCGAGCGCGAGTTCGCCCTGCGCGGCACGCCGACCGACTGCGTCATCATGGGCGTGCGCCAGGTCATGGACACCCCGCCGGATCTGCTGTTGTCGGGTGTCAATGCCGGCCAGAACATTGCCGACGACGTCACCTATTCCGGCACGGTCGCCGGTGCCATGGAAGGCGTCATGCTGGGCGTGCGCTCCATCGCCCTCAGCCAGGCCTATGAGTGGGACGGCGGCCGCGTGGTGCCGTGGGAGACGGTCGAGGCGCACGGCCCCGACGTCATCCGTCGCATCATCGATGCGGACCTGCCGCTTGACGTTATGGTCAACGTCAACTTTCCCAATTGCGGGCCGGACGAGGTTGCCGGCATGGAGATCACGTCCCAGGGCAAGCTGACCCATGGCCTCTTCGTGGAAGAGCGCACCGACGGGCGCGGCAATCCCTATTTCTGGCTCGCCTACCGGCGCCAGCCCTTCAGCCCGCGGCCTGGCTCCGACCTGACGGCGATCCACGAGGGCAAGATCTCGCTGACGCCGCTGCGCCTCGACCTGACGGCGCCGGACATGTTCGACAAACTGTCGAGCGCCGTCGAGCGGGGCTGAAAGAGGGCGCTCCTTGCGCAACGTCGCTGGCTGGGCGCGCTCACGGGCGCGCCATTGAAGCGCCTTTTTGTTGATTTCTGACTGGCCGGGCGTTGACATCGGCAATTCTCCGCCGTTTGCGGACCTCTGCACGGATATGAACGACATCACGGACGACAGTTTCGATTCCTGGGACGACAGCAATGAGGGCGACCGCATCGCGACGGCCGAACTCATCCTGTTGCTGCGCCGCCAGGGCATCCGCGATGCCCGGGTGTTGTCGGCGCTGGAGCGGGTGCCGCGGCGCCTGTTCCTGTCCGCCAACAGCCACACGCTCGCCTATGCCGACCGCGCCCTGCCGATCGAATGCGGCCAGACCATTTCCGCGCCGTCCATCGTCGCGCTGATGACCGAGGCCCTGGAAATCGAGCCGACGCACCGGGTGCTGGAGATCGGCACCGGCTCCGGCTACCAGGCGGCGGTGCTCTCCAAGCTCGCCGAGCACGTCGACACCATGGAGCGTTACCGCACGCTGATGGAGCTGGCCGAGCAGCGCATGGCGACGCTCGGCATCACCAATGTCAACTTTCACCTCGGCGACGGCTTCGAGGGCCTGCCGGAAAAGGCACCCTTCGACCGAATCATCGTCACCGCGGCCGCGCCCGAGCTGCCGCAGACGCTCGCCGGCCAACTCGTCGGCGGCGGCATCATGGTGGTGCCGGTGGGCCCTTCGGGCGGCATCCAGGAACTGATCAAGGTGCGCCGGCGCGGCAGCCGCCTTGAGGAAACGGCGCTGTGTTCGGTGCGTTTCGTGCCGATGGTGCCGGGCGTCGCCAGCCGGCTGTGAGCCGGAAGGCACGCCCCCTGTAAAGCGCTTAGTTGTTCAGCTAACCCCTTATGCGGTAATCGATTGCGCAGCGCCGCAAGGCCATAATTGCAACAAAAAAGCAGCTGCCGTTTAGTCTTTATCAACGTTACCCAGGTCTAATGATGTCGTCTTTTCAGGTACGACATGAGTAGGCCGATGCGCGTGAAATCAGTAAATTCTCGGTCACAGACGCTCGCCAGACTGGGTGTGGTGGCCATGCTGGCCGGCGTCGCCGCCGGGTGCAGCATGGACGTTTCGCGGTTCACCGACACGATCGTGACGGGGTCCACGAAGAACCAGAAGCAAATCGTCAACGCCGAGCGGCAGAGCCCGACCTATGACGAGCTGGTGACCGGCTCGACGGCCAAGCCCCCCGCGGCACGCGGCGGGCGGTCCGATCCGGGCATGAAGTCATCGGTCTCCATCTACAATCCGCCCGAGGCGAATGCCCCCATCTCCAAGGATGGCTGGACGACGGCCGGCGGCACGCGGATCAGCGTGCGCCAGGGCGACAGCGTCTCCTCCATGTCGCGCCGCTACGGCGTGCCCAAGGACGCGATCCTTGCCGCCAATCCGGGCCTTGGCAATGGCGAAAGCCTGGCCGCCGGCCAGCAGGTGATCATCCCGACCTACGTCCATGGCGGCGGCTCCCGGTCCAACGTCGCCGCGGCACCCTTGCCGCCGCAGCAGACCGGCAATCGCAGCTACGACGACATCGTCACAGGGTCAGCCAACCAGAACGCGGCCCGGCCGGTCGGGGCCCAGCCCTTTCCGTCGCGGGCCTCCGCACCCCATCCGGCGCCGAAGCCGCGCCGCGCTCTGGTTGCTCAGCGCCCGGCCGCGCCGCGCGGCGGCACCCACACCGTGCAGGCCGGCGAGACCATCTCCAGCATCTCCCGCACCTACGGCATCTCCCGTGGCGAGCTGATTGCGGCCAACGGGCTCGGCGACAGCAACCTCATCAAGATCGGCCAGACACTGACGATTCCGGCAGCCGGCGCGACGAATGTAGCGCGTGCAGCGCCGGCCCGCCCGGACGTCGTCGAGGCCCAGCCGACGCGCAAGCCGAAGGCCCGCGACCAGGTCGCGACCCACAATCCCGATCCCGACGAGGTCGTCACCGGGTCGCTGCCGGCCACCGAAGACAAGGACCAGGCCGGCGGCCAGCAGCCGGAGCCGCGCCAGACCGCGCAGATCCGCTCCTTCCGCTGGCCGGTGCGCGGCCGCATCATCTCCGAATTCGGGTCGAAGCCGAACGGCCAGCACAATGACGGCATCAATCTCGCCGTGCCGGAGGGCACCTCCGTCAAGGCGGCCGAGAACGGCACCGTCATCTATGCCGGCAACGAGCTGAAGGGCTACGGCAACCTGGTCCTCGTCCGTCACTCGGACGGCTGGGTCACCGCCTACGCGCACAACAGCGAGCTCATGGTCAAGCGCGGCGAATCGGTCAACCGCGGCCAGATCATCGCCAAGGCCGGCGCCTCCGGCACCGTCACCCAGCCGCAGCTCCACTTCGAACTGCGCAAGGGCTCGCGGCCGGTCGATCCGATGCCCTATCTGGCAGGGGCATAAGAGGAAACATCGGGCCTTCGGCGACTGTCGCCGGAGGCCTTTTCTTTCGCCGTCCCGGCGAAAATCCAGGCCGAAGACAAATGATGCGGCCATGGCAGGAGAAATTGGTCAGCCCTTGTCCCCGCGAGGCGCCTGATCAGGGCGGGGCGGCTCCTACCCAGTCAGTCGTACCTTGAGCCGTCCCGCCAAATCCTGGATGAACTGCCAGGCAACGCGGCCCGACCGCGCCCCGCGCGAAATCGACCATTCCAGCGCCTCGGCCTTCAGCGTCTCGTCCTCCACCTCGATCCCGTAATGGGCCACATAGCCGCGGACCATCGCCAGATAGTCCTCCTGGCTGCAATTGTGGAAGCCGAGCCAGAGCCCGAAACGGTCCGACAGCGACACCTTCTCCTCAACCGCCTCGGCCGGATTGATGGCCGTCGACCGCTCGTTCTCCATCATGTCGCGCGGCAACAGATGGCGCCGGTTCGACGTGGCGTAGAAGAGGACGTTCTCGGGCCGGCCCTCGATGCCGCCTTCCAGCACCGCCTTCAGCGACTTGTAGGATGTGTCGTCTCCGTCGAAGGACAGGTCGTCGCAAAACACCAGGAACGGATGGTCCGCCGCCCTCAGGAACTGCATCAGTGCCGGCAGCGTCTCGATATCCTCGCGGTGGATCTCGATCAGCTTCAGGGCGGCGGCGCCGTCCTTTTCCAGCCGCGCATTGACGGTGGCGTGGGCCGCCTTGACAAGCGAGGACTTGCCCATGCCGCGGGCGCCCCACAGGAGCGCGTTGTTGGCCGGCAGGCCGCGGGCGAAGCGCTCCGTGTTGTCGATCAGGGTCTCGCGCATCCGCTCGATCCCCTTCAACAGGTCCATCTCGACGCGATTGATCCTGGTGACCGGTACGAAGCGGACCGGATCGGCCTGCCAGACGAAGGCGTCGGCGGCATTGAAATCCGGGGTTTCGGGAGCGGGTGGGACCGCCCGTTCGACGAGCGAAAGAAGCCGGTCGAGGCGGGAGGCGATGGCGGTGAGGGCAGGGTCTTGCAAGGCGGGTCTCCGCTTCGGGGAGTCTTTTCGTTTGAAAGTCGTCTGCCCCTACCACATATGCGGCAAGGCCTGCCACAAGCTAGACCTGTGATCGGGGGCCGTTGCGACACTCGCGCATCCGGCAAACGGTTGGCCCGGCGGCAGGTTTCGGGCACAGTCCCGGGTTCCAAGGGAGTGTTTGCATTGCCTGAGCGGACCGTTATAGTCCGCGCCGAAATCACCGCGACCGTCCGCCGGCCCGGCAAACGGGCGGCCGGGCGGTCCGCCATCAGAACCCAGTCAAGGAGTGGTCCATGTTCGTGACCCCGGCCTTCGCCCAGTCGGGCAGTGCTGCCCCCGGCGGCGATATGCTGATCAGCCTCATCCCGTTCGTGCTGATCTTCGTCATCATGTATTTCCTCATCATCCGGCCGCAGCGCCAGCGGGTGAAGGAGCATCAGGCGATGGTCTCGGGCCTGCGCCGCGGCGATACGGTCGTCACCAGCGGCGGCATCATCGGCAAGGTATCTCGCGTCATCGACGACAACGAGGTCCAGCTCGAACTGGCCGAGGGCATGAAGATCCGCGTCGTCAGGGCCATGATCCACGAAGTCCGCTCCAAGGGCGAGCCGGCCAAGGAATAGACCGGCCAAGGACGACACGGGAAGACCGGCGCCGCGGCGCCGGATTCCCATTGAATTCCCGTTGAAAGATCGGACGAGCGGACATGCTCTATTTCGCGCGCTGGAAAATCGCCCTCATCCTCTTGGTCGCCCTCGGCGGCTTCGTGCTGACGGCGCCAAACTTCTTTTCCCGCGAGACGGTGGAAGCCTGGCCGAGTTGGGTGCCGGGCAAGCAGCTCGTGCTCGGTCTCGATCTTCAGGGCGGCGTCTACCTGCTCTATGAGGTCGACAGCGCCGACTACAAGAACAAGCGCCTGAAGACGCTTGTCGGCGACATCCGCAAGCTGCTCCGCGACGAGCCGCGCATCGGCTATACCGGGCTCGGCATCCAGGGCGACGGCGTCCAGGTCCGCATCCGCGACACGGCCAAGATCGCGGACGCCGAGGGGCGCCTGCGCGATCTGCGCAATCCGCTGGAATCCAGCGTCTTCGGCAGCGATCCGGTGGACGAGTTCCAGATGGAGACCGGCGAGGGCGGCCTGATCCGCTTTTCCTTCACCGAAGCGGGCCTGTCGCACCGCATCCGCAGCATCGTCTCGCAATCGATCGAGGTCATCCGCCGGCGCATCGACGAACTCGGCACCACCGAGCCGAGCATCCAGCGCCAGGGCGAGGACCGGGTGCTGGTCGAGGCACCGGGCGAGAAGGATCCGCAGCGGCTGAAGTCCGTGATCGGCCAGACCGCCCAGATGACCTTCCACATGGTCGACGTCTCGACCCCGGTCCAGCAGGCGATCGAAAGCCGTCCGCCCCCGGGCTCCACGGTGATGTACACCACCGACGATCCCCCCGTTCCCTATGTGGTCAACGAGGCGCCGCTGTTGAGTGGTGAGGACCTGACCGACGCCCAGACGGGGTTCGACCAGCAGACCAACGAGCCGGTCGTCACCTTCCGCTTCAACACCGCGGGCGCCCGCAAGTTCGGTCTCATCACCCAGCAGAATGTCGGTCGGCCGTTCGCCATCGTGCTCGACGGCGAGATCATTTCAGCACCCGTCATCCGCGAGCCGATCCTCGGCGGCTCCGGCCAGATTTCCGGCAACTTCACCGTGGAAGGCGCCAACGACCTGGCCGTCCTGCTGCGTGCCGGCGCGCTGCCGGCCAGGCTGACCGCGATCGAGGAGCGCACCGTCGGGCCGGGCCTTGGCGCCGACTCCATCGAGGCCGGCGAGGTCGCCTCGGTGATCGGCATGCTCGCCGTCGTCGTCTTCATGCTGGCCGCCTACGGGCTCTTCGGCATCTTCGCCAACGCCGCGCTGATCGTGAACATGTTCCTGATCCTCGGCGCGCTGTCGGCGCTCGGCGCGACGCTGACGCTTCCGGGCATCGCCGGCATCGTCCTGACCATCGGCATGGCGGTCGACGCCAACGTGCTGATCTTCGAGCGCATCCGGGAGGAGGCGCGCCAGGGCAGATCGGCCATCGGCGCGATAGACGCCGGATTTTCGCGGGCGCTCGGCACCATCTTGGACGCCAACATCACCACCTTCATCTCCGCCGTCATCCTGTTCCAGCTCGGCTCCGGCCCGATCCGCGGCTTTGCCGTGACGCTGGCCATCGGTATCGTCACGACGGTGTTCTCCGCCTTCACCTTCACCCGCTTCCTGGTGGCGCAGTGGGTGAAGATGCGGCGTCCGACGGCCGTTCCGCTGTGATCGCCCGGACAGAAAGAGCGAGACTTCTTCCATGAGATACCTGCGCCTGATCCCGGACGATACCAAGCTCCGGTTCATGACCTACCGGTGGATCGCCTTTCCGGTTTCGGTCACCGCCATGATCGCTTCGCTGGTGCTGTTCGCCGTCCTCGGTCTCAATCTCGGCATCGACTTCAAGGGCGGCAGCCTCATCGAGATCCGCACCATCGACGGACCGGCCGACACCGGCTCCATCCGCTCCAGCCTCGGCGAGCTCAATCTCGGCGACGTCCAGGTGCAGGAATTCGGCGCCCCCGACGACGTTCTCATCCGCATTGAGGACCAGGAGGGCGGCGAGTCCGCGCAGCAGCGCGCGATCACCCTGATCCGCGGCACTCTCGGCGAGGAGGGCGTGGAATACCGGCGCGTCGAAGTGGTCGGACCGCGCGTTTCCGGCGAACTGGCCGAGGCCGGCACCATCGCCGTCGTCGTCGCGCTGTTTGCCGTGCTGCTCTACATCTGGTTCCGCTTCGAATGGCAGTTCGCGCTCGGCGCCGTCGCCGCCACGATCCACGACGTCGTCCTGACCATCGGCATGTTTTCCATCTTGAGGCTCGACTTCACGCTCGCCTCGATCGCCGCCATCCTGACCATCGTCGGCTATTCGCTCAACGATACCGTGGTGGTGTACGACCGGGTGCGCGAGAATCTCCGGCGCTACAAGAAGATGCCCTTGCCGCAGCTTCTCGACCTGTCGATCAACAACACCCTGTCGCGCACGGTCCTCACCTCGCTGACCACGCTGCTGGCGCTGTTCGCGCTGTTCATCTTCGGCGGCGAGGTCATCCGCTCCTTCGTCTTTGCGATGATCTGGGGCATTTTCGTCGGCACCTACTCCTCTATATTCATTGCCGCGCCGCTATTGATCCATTTGAAGCTCAAGCGCGGCGGCAGCAAGGATGGAGGGGCGGAGACGGCAGGAGCCGCCGAAGCCACTTAGACAGACATGGTCAACGACGACAGCGGGCTCGTCTTCACGGCCCCGCACTTTCCCGGCCGGGCGCCGATCGACGCCTATGGCGACGGCCGCTTCAAATTTGCCGAAATGGCCCATACCGGCTCGCTGCTGTGCCTGCCGAGCGGCATTCTCCCATGGCCGTGTTCCGCGCCCGAAAGCTTCGACGCCGAGGCCTTTTCCGCAGTGATTGCGGAAGCCGGCGAGATCGACATCCTGCTCGTCGGCACCGGCAACGACCTTCGGCCGCTGGCACCCGGCCTGAAGGCGCTGTTCCGGTCCCATGCGATCAGCGCCGATGCCATGTCGACCGGTGCGGCCGTGCGCACCTACAACGTCCTCCTTGCCGAAAACCGCGCCGTGGCGGCGGCCCTGATCGCCGTCGAATAGCGTTGGCGCAAGGGATTATCGCGTGTCGTTCGACAAGGCCTATGACCACTGTTTCGATCTCGTGCGCCGCACCGACAAGGAGCGGTTCGTTGCCGGCCTGTTCGCGCCACAGGATCGCCGGCGGCATCTCTATGCGCTCTATGCCTTCTACGCCGAGACGGCGGCCGTCCGCGACCGGGTCAGCGATCCGCTGCCGGGCGAGATCCGCCTGCAATGGTGGCACGACGCCATCACCGGCACCTGCCGCGGCGAGATCGAGGGCAATCCGCTCGCCGTCGCGCTCCTCGACACCATCGAGCGGTTCGACCTGCCCCGCAACATCTTCGCCGAGATGCTGGAGGCGCGCAGCTTCGACCTCTACGACGACCCGATGCCGTCCCTTGACGACCTCCACGCCTATGCCCGCGAGACGGCCTCGGCGCTGATCCGCCTGGCCGTCCGGATCCTGTGCGGCCGCTGCCGGCTCGACGTCACCGAGGTCGCCAACCATGCCGGCATCGCCCAGACCGTCACCGAGGTGCTGCGCAAGTTTCCGCAGGATGCCGCCCGCGGCCAGATCTTCCTGCCGCTCGACGTGCTGTCCCGCCACGGCGTCGACTGCGTCTCGGTCTGCGCCGGCGAGGCCGGCGAGGGCTTGATGCCGGCAATGGCGGAGCTGCGCGACGAGGTGCGCTATCACCTCGACGAGACGCGCGGCGGCATCGTCCGGCTCTCGCCGGACATCGCCCCGGCCTTTCTCACCACCTGCCTGGTCGAGCGCTATCTCGGCATCATGGAGCGGCCGGGCTACGATCCCTTCGCGACCATGGTGGATATGCCGCTGTGGCGCCGTCACTGGATGCTGTGGCGGATGGCGGCCAAGGCCCGGCGCCACTACGCCGCCTGATCCTTTTTGCCGCGACAGCCGCAATCTCGCCCAACCTTGCCCGCAAGGACAGGCGGGGCCGGCAGCCGCTGCCGGCGAACGGGAGGGGTTCCATGTCGTGGGTGTCGCGCCAGGTCCAGCAATTGGGGCCGGAAGTCCGGTCGGTCATCGGGCGCTTCCCGGTCGCCGTCGCCGGTTTCGCCGTCCTCACCGTCCTTGCCATCATGAAGGCCCACGAAGAGGTGCCGGCGCCGCTGGTGGACAGCATCGAGAAGGTGCTGTTCGGGCTAACCGTCGGTGGTCTCTATGCCATTGCCGGCACGCTTTTCGGCGAGGCGCGGCGGTTGGGCGCGCTCCTGCGGCAGGGGATCGCCCTGGCGCTCTATATCGGCGCGCTCGCGGTGGTGTTGGGTACCGGCGACCTCGGACCCGGCGATCTCTTCTTCCTCGGCGCTGCCGTCCTCTTGGTCGGCCTTGCGCCCTATCTGGCGGGAAGGGCCGATCTCGACGCCTTCTGGCTGTTCAACCAGCAGGCCTTCATCGGTGCGGTCTTTGCGCTGTTCGGCGCACTGATGTTCTTCCTCGGCGTGCTGCTGATCGAGCAGAGCATCAAGATCCTGTTCGGGCTCGGCTCCGGCGATCTCGCCTTCAAGATCCTGCTTCCCGTCTCGCTCTGCTTCCTCGCCCCGGTCGCCTGGCTGGCGATGCTGCCGGTCGCCGGGACGCTGGAAAGGGTCGAGGGGCTGTCGGCCCTCGTCGTCTCGCCGGTCCATGTGTTGAACCGCTTCGTGCTGGTGCCGCTGCTCACCGTCTATGCGGCCGTGCTCCTTGCCTATGCGGCGCAGATCGCCGTGAGCGGGGCGTTGCCGAAGAACCAGATCGGCTGGATGGTCTCCGGCTTCGGCGCGATCGGCGCATTGTCGTTCCTCGTGCTCTACGGCGAACGGGCGACCGTCGGGCCGTTCTTTGCCGGGTTCAGGCGCTTCTGGTTTCCGGCAACGATCGTTCCCGTCATCCTCCTCGCCATTGCCGTGTGGCTGCGCGTCGACGCCTACGGCCTGACGCCGGAACGGGTGTTCCTCGCCCTCGTCGCGCTCTGGCTCGGCCTGATGGCGCTGATCTTCACGGCGACCCTCGGCCGCGCCGACATCCGCCTCGTCCCCGGCATCCTCGCGGCTCTCTTTCTCCTCGGCTCCCTCGGACCCCTCAGTCCGGAGGCGCTGACGGCGCAGAGTCAGACGGCGCGCATCGTTGCGATGCTGAGCCAGGCGGGGGCGATCGAGGACGGCCGGCTCGTCGCCAACGATGAGATCGGTGCCGGGATCGACGGCGACACGCGGCGCAATCTCAGGTCCGCGCTCCAGGCCCTGCGCAATGTCGATCGGCTGGACGCCTTGCGCCCGCTGCTGGGCAAGGAGAATGGCGCCGTTTTCGCCAAGTCCGACGATCCGCACGAGGTCTATCGCCGGATCTCCGCTCTCCTCGATATCGACCCGGCGAGCGTCAACGCCCGCAACCGCCGCGAGGCCCGCATCGCCGCGCGCGGCGCGCGCCTGTTTCGTGCCGGTGGCATAGGCGTCTTCGGCCCGTTCGACCTCTGGGCGGTGACCAACCGCACGGCCAGGGCCGGCGCAATGACCGTTGCCCGGGTCGGCAAGACCGTATTCCGGGTGGATGTCGGCGCGGCATCGCCCGTGCGCATCGACTTTGCCGAGGCCTTCGAGCGGACGCTGGAAGAGGGCGGCGAAGACGCAGGGAAGGTGCCGCTGTCAAAAAGCGCCACCACCGGGGACCGCCGCGTCACCGTGACGTTCTACGAGGCCCGTTTGCGCCAGGAAACAGACGGACCGGTGGAACTGTCCTCCGGACGCTTCGTCGTCGTGGTGACGCCGAGGACGCGCTGAAGCGCTATTCCGCGGCCGTCCGAGCCGCGGCGCCATCCAGCCAAGCGGAAAAATCGGCGAGCGCCCGCCGCGCCAGCGCCAGCTTCTTGGCCCGCGCCTTTTCCTTGCCGCGGAACCGCTTGACGCCTTCCGGCTTGACGATCTCAACCGGCGGGAACAGCCCGAAATTGACGTTCATCGGCTGGAACGAGCGCGGGCCGGACCCCGTCTCGTCGGCGAGGTGGCCGCCGGTGATGTGGGACAGAAGCGCGCCCGTCGCCGTCGTCACCGGGGGCGTGACAAGCGGCGTGCCGAGGCGTTCGGCCGCCGCGAGCCTGCCGGTGAGGAGGCCGATGGCGGCCGATTCCACATAGCCCTCGCAGCCGGTGATCTGGCCGGCGAAGCGCAGCCGTGGATCCGCCTTCAGCCGCAACGTTCCGTCGAGCAGCTTCGGCGAATTGAGGAAGGTGTTGCGGTGGAGCCCGCCGAGCCGGGCGAACTCCGCATTTTCCAGGCCTGGGATCATCCTGAACACGCCGACCTGCGCGCCGTATTTCAGCTTCGTCTGGAAGCCGACCATGTTGTAGAGCGTGCCGAGCGCGTTGTCCTGGCGGAGCTGGACGATGGCGTATGGCTTCACGTCCGGATCGTGCGGATTGGTCAGCCCGACCGGCTTCATCGGCCCGTGGCGCAGCGTCTCGCGGCCGCGCGCGGCCATCACCTCGATCGGCAGGCAGCCGTCGAAATAGGGCGTCGAGGCTTCCCAGTCCTTGAACTCGGTTGTGTCGCCGGCAATCAGCGCATCGACGAAGGCCTCGTACCGGTCCTTGTCCATCGGGCAGTTGAGGTAGTCGGCGCCGGTGCCGCCGGGGCCGGCCTTGTCGTAGCGCGACTGGAACCAGGCCGTCTCAAGGTCGATGCTGTCGAAATGGACGATCGGCGCAATCGCGTCGAAAAAGGCGAGCGCGTCCTCGCCGGTCAGTCCCCGGATCGCCTCGGCAAGCGTCGCCGAGGTGAGGGGACCGGTGGCAAGGATGACGCTGTCCCAGTCCTCCGGCGGCAGGCCGGACACTTCCTCGCGGCGGATCTCGATCAGCGGATGGGCCTCGAGCGCTGCGGTGACCGCCGCAGCAAAGCCCTCCCGGTCGACGGCGAGCGCCCCACCCGCCGGCACCTGATGCGCATCGGCCGCCTCCATGATCAGCGAACGGCCAAGCCGCATTTCGGCATGCAGGACGCCGACGGCGTTGCTCTCCGCATCGTCGGAGCGGAACGAGTTGGAGCAAACGAGCTCGGCGAGATCGCCGGTCTTGTGGGCTTCCGTGCCGCGCTCCGGCCGCATCTCGTGCAGGACGATGGGAACGCCGGCGCTGGCGATCTGCCAGGCAGCTTCGCTGCCGGCAAGGCCGCCGCCGACCACGTGGACGGGGCTCGATTGTGATGGATCTGACATGGTCCGGAACCTATGGCGCCGAGGCGCCGCTTTCAAGCGTTTCAGGTCCCGGTTACGCCCCTGACTTCGTCGTGTTTGGACTTCTTCCAGCGGAACCGTAAATTGGCAGAAGATTCAGTGATTCGGGTGATGCGGCATGACGATTGGAAAGGCAGCGGCTGGCGTCGTCATCGCCGCGGCACTGGCCGGCTGCGCCGGCCAGATGGCAGGGGCACCGAACGCCTGGTACGGCGCCCACAACGCCGTTGCACCGGGACCGGATCGCCTCGTCGTCTGCCATGCCTTCGGCTGCGCCCGCCGCACGTCGGTGAAGCTGACGCGCCGCGACCTCAATCGTCTGAAACGCATCCTGAGGGCGGGATACCGCTCGCCGGAGCGCGAGAGGAAGGCCATCGGCCGGGCGATAGCCTGGGCCGAGAAGCGCGTCGCCCCGGCGGTGGGCTCGGCCAACGATATCGGCGGGCTGGACATGCACAATGCCGGCGTTGCCGGCCAGATGGACTGCCTCGACGAGGCGACCAACACGACGAGCGTCCTCTTGATCGCCCAGCGCCACGGCTATCTGAAGCACCACCGGGTGGCGAGCCCCGTCGCCCGCGGTTTCTTCCTGGACGGGCGCTATCCCCATGCAACGGCGGTGATAGTGGAGAAAAAATCGGGCAGCGGCTACGCCGTCGATTCCTGGCCGCACGGCAACGGGATCGAGCCCGACATCATGCCGTTGGACGCCTGGTTCGCCGCATCGCCCGCCTCGGGCTGAGCAGCGCCGTCAAAAACGTGTCTGCAGATACAAAAACACCCGCCGGAGGGAGGAGAACCCGGCGGGTGTTAATGGTCCGTCGGCTCAGCGACGAACGGTGTCCGTAAACTTCGGTCCTGTGCCACTTAGTGCGAGCACCGGCGAGCGATATACGGAATGTCGGCGCGCGAAATACCGAGATCATGGAGCTCGTGCGAGGAGAGACGCATCAGCTCGTTATAGGTCGCGTTGTATTTGCGCCACGAACGGTAGTTGCGAACGATGGTGTCGAACATGGCTTCACCCAGTCAGTTTAATCCGAGTATCTCGGGTTTGGTTTCTACTGCGCGCCCGGCGCTCCGCATTCGGTGCGTTGCCGTGGCAAGAGGAGACTTAAGTGATCGGTGTTGCCGGCGGGAGGCGCAAAAACGCATAGCTCTCATGCGGAAAGCACAGAGATTTCCCTTTAATTATTAAGGGCTTGTAATATTTTGAGATGGATCGTGAGAGACCTTTGGGCGGCATTGTGGCGGCTGTCGCATCCGTGGTCTGAAAACGACTTTGACTGTCGCAAATACGACGGCCGAAGTGAAAATTATGTCAAAACCGGGGCAGTTGCTTGGATGCCGCCGTTGCCCAGGTTTTGACCCCAGCAAAAAACAGATCAAAAACTAGGCTTTGTCAATAAAGATTTCGGTAAGGAATGACGTGCGGCAAAGTGGTTTTTTTGCGCTTTTTTGCCTCGAATGCCCCCGAAACACCCCCTGAATGCCCTTGAACGCCCGTCGACTGCCCTTGAAAGAGGCGCTCAGTTGGCCCTCCAGCGCTCGCTCAGCCGTTTCGCGACGGATTCGGGCAGGTCGACCGCACCGCGAAAATCGGTGTCCTCGAAAGTGGCATTTCGAAAGTCGACATTGGAGAGCCGCGCCCCGACGAAGGCGGCCGAGATGAGCTGGGCGCCCGACAGCTTGGTGCCGGAAAGGTCGGCGCCGGAGAAGTTGACCTCCTCGGCGCTTGCGCCCGTCATGTCTGTACCGACGAGCTTGGCCCAGCGGAAGTCGGAGCCGATGACGACCCCGCGCAGCATGTAGACGCCGGAAAGGTCGGCCCGGCGGAACCGCGTCTGCTCCATCAGCACGTCCTTCATGTTGGCGCCGGAAAGGTCCGCGTCGTCGAGCCGGGCATAGTTGAGATCCGTGCCGAACATGAAGGCCTTGTGCAGGGTGGCGCCGGTCATGTCGGCGTAGTCGAGCCTGGTGTGGAAGAGGTCGGCGCCGGACATGTCGGCGCGCTTCAGTTGGCAATGGCTGAGATTGGCCCATTTGAAATCGGCGCCCTTCAGATTGGCGCCGGTGAGATCGCAGCCGGTCAGGACGGCATTGCCGAAATCGACACCGGAAAGATCCGCGCCGTGCAGGTCGACGCCGATGAGCTGGCGGCCCTTGAAGGAGCAGTGGCGCAGATCGTCGCCCGCATGGGGTGCGTCGCAGTCGGCCGTGTCCGCAGCCGTCGCCGGCGCCGAGACGAGGAGGGCGCCGAGAACGGCAGAAGCGGCCGTGAGAGGACAGCCGGCAAGGCGGAGCGCAAAGGTCATGGTGGCGGGCCCTTTCGGTACGGCGCGGCCTTTGCCCGTGCAACGGCAGGAGCGGCTCAGGCGAGCCCTCACAGCATTTCTGCCGCCTTCGGAAGCTTGTGGCGCGGCAAATCGCTCGGCCGCGCGAGTGTGCGCCTAAAAATGCCTCTGGGGACATCATAGGCCACCGACGGCCCGCGGCGCCTCCGTAAGAGCGCTTATTCCGCCGCTGTCGACTTCTTCGTCCGGTCATGCCGGGCGAGAACGTCCTTCAGGAACCGGCCGGTATGGCTGCGCGGCTCGGCGACGATGTCCTGCGGCCGCCCCGTGGCGACGATCTCGCCGCCGCCGTCGCCGCCTTCCGGGCCGAGATCGATGATCCAGTCGGCCGTCTTGATGACCTCCAGATTGTGCTCGATGACGACGACCGTGTTGCCCTGATCGACCAGTTCGTGCAGCACTTCCAAGAGCTTGGCGACGTCGTGGAAGTGCAGGCCCGTGGTCGGCTCGTCGAGGATGTAGAGCGTGCGGCCCGTCGCGCGCCGCGACAGCTCCTTGGAGAGCTTCACGCGCTGCGCCTCGCCGCCCGACAGCGTCGTCGCCTGCTGGCCGATATGGATAT
The DNA here is from genome assembly GCF_003258835.1 of Rhodobium orientis. Classification (GTDB taxonomy): domain Bacteria; phylum Pseudomonadota; class Alphaproteobacteria; order Rhizobiales; family Rhodobiaceae; genus Rhodobium; species Rhodobium orientis. The sequence goes on from NZ_NPEV01000013.1 coordinate 75,372, forward strand.
AGTCGAGGCCGACGCGCGACAGGGTCCTCAGCCGGTCGCGGATGGCCGGCACGGCGGAAAAGAATTCCGCGCCTTCCTCCACCGTCATGTCGAGCACGTCGGCGATCGACTTGCCCTTGAACTGGACCTCCAGCGTCTCGCGATTGTAGCGCCGGCCCTTGCAGACGTCGCAGGTGACGTAAACGTCCGGCAGGAAGTGCATCTCGATCTTGATGACGCCGTCGCCCTGACAGGCCTCGCAGCGCCCGCCCTTGACGTTGAAGGAAAAGCGCCCGGGTGCGTAGCCTCTAGCCTTGGCCTCCGGCAGCCCGGCGAACCACTCGCGGATCGGCGTGAAGGCGCCGGTATAGGTCGCCGGATTGGAGCGCGGCGTGCGGCCGATCGGCGACTGGTCGATGTCGATGACCTTGTCGAGGAATTCCAGCCCCTCGAAGCCTTCATGCGGCGCCGGCTGCTCGCGCGAGCCGGAAATGCGCCGGGAGGCGGCCTTGAAGAGGGTGTCGATCAGCAGCGTCGACTTGCCGGAGCCGGAAACGCCGGTAATGCAGGTGAAGGTGCCGAGCGGGATTTCCGCGGTGACGTCCTTGAGGTTGTTGCCGCGTGCGCCGATCAGCTTCAGCCGCTTCTTCTTCGGCAGCTTGCGGTGGACGGCGGGCAGCGGCACTTCCAGCGCGCCGGAGAGGTACTGGCCGGTGAGCGAGGCCGGATCGGCAACGATCTCCTCCGGCGTTCCGTGCGAGACCACCCGGCCGCCATGGACGCCGGCGCCGGGGCCCATGTCGAAGACATAGTCGGCGGTGTGGATGGCGTCCTCGTCGTGCTCCACGACGATGACGGTGTTGCCGAGATCGCGCAGGTGCTTCAGCGTCTCCAACAGGCGGGCGTTGTCGCGCTGGTGGAGGCCGATGGACGGCTCGTCGAGCACGTAGAGCACGCCGGTGAGGCCGGAGCCGATCTGCGAGGCGAGCCGGATGCGCTGGCTCTCGCCGCCGGAAAGCGTGCCCGACGCACGGGCAAGGGTCAGATAGTCGAGGCCCACATCGACGAGGAACCGCAGCCGCTCGCGGATCTCCTTCAGGATCCGGTAGGCGATCTCGTTCTGCTTGTCGGTGAGGTTTTCCGGCAGGGTCTCGGCCCATTCGGCAGCGCGGCGGATCGACATCGCCGTCACCTCGCCGATATGCCGGCCGTCGATCTTGACCGCAAGCGCCTCCGGCTTCAGGCGGTAGCCTGAGCAGGCATCGCAGGGATGGTCGGACTGGAACCGCGACAGCTCCTCGCGCACCCAGGCCGATTCCGTCTCGCGCCAGCGCCGCTCGATATTGCCGATGACGCCCTCGAAGGTCTTGTTGGTCTGGTAGCGCCTCAGCCCGTCGTCATAGACGAAGGTGATCGGCATCTTGCCGGAGCCGTAGAGGATGACGTTTCGCACCTCGTCCGGAAGTTCGCGCCAGGGCGTCGACATCGACACCTTGAAGTGCCGGCAGATCGCCTCGAAGGTCTGGGTGTAATAGGGCGAGGTGTTGCCGGTCTTGGCCCAGGGCAGCACCGCGCCCTCACGCAGGGAAAGGGAGGTGTCGGGCACGACCAGGTCGGCCTCGAATTCCAGCGTCGTGCCGAGGCCGTCGCAGGTCGGGCAGGCGCCGAACGGGTTGTTGAAGGAGAACAGGCGCGGCTCGATCTCGGCAATGGTGAAGCCGGAGACCGGGCAGGCGAATTTCTCCGAAAAGATCATCCGCTTCGGGGCGCCCTTGTCGTCGGTCTCGTCGGCAAATTCGGCAACCCCCAGGCCGTCGGCGAGCCCCAGCGCGGTCTCCAGAGAATCCGCCAGCCTGCTGGCGATGTCGCCGGCAACGACGATGCGGTCGACCACCACGTCGATGTCGTGCTTGAACTTCTTGTCGAGGGCAGGGGCCTCGCCGATCTCGTGGAAGGTGCCGTCGATCTTGACCCGCTGGAAGCCTTTCTTCTGCAGCTCGGCCAGTTCCTTGCGGTACTCGCCCTTGCGCCCGCGCACGATCGGCGCCGTCAGGTAGAGCCGGGTGCGCTCCGGCAGGGCGAGGATGCGGTCGACCATCTGGCTGACGGTCTGGCTCTCGATCGGCAGGCCGGTCGCCGGAGAATAGGGGATGCCGACCCGCGCGAACAGCAGGCGCAGATAGTCATAGATCTCCGTCACCGTGCCGACGGTGGAGCGCGGATTGCGCGAGGTCGTCTTCTGCTCGATGGAGATCGCCGGCGACAGCCCGTCGATCTGGTCGACATCGGGCTTCTGCATCATCTCCAGGAACTGGCGCGCATAGGCCGACAGGCTCTCCACATAGCGGCGCTGGCCTTCCGCATAGATCGTGTCGAAGGCGAGCGAGGACTTGCCGGACCCGGAGAGCCCCGTCATGACGACGAGCTGGTCGCGCGGGATGTCGAGGTCGACATTCTTCAGATTGTGTTCGCGGGCACCGCGAATGGAGAGATATTTGGTCGTCATCGGACTTTCCGTGCCTTGGGGAACGGTTCGGGCGCCGGCAGTCCGGCGGAAACGGGTGGCCTGCCGCCCGCATCGGCGGCCAGGAAGCGGCCCGGTCGGTTTGGGTAGGCAGATCGGGCAGGCCCTGGCGTCGGGCGTCCGATCCTAACGCGATATAGGCCAGATGCGCAGCCGCGCAACAAGGAGGATTACGCCACACACCGCACGGGACCGGACCGGCGGCCTGTAGCATTTGTATAAAGCTTGCGAGTCGACGTTAAGGACGCTTGGAACATACGATGAACACGCGTCTCTGCCAAGGGCCGCGGCCGGGCGGCGCGCAGGGTGGCGGGAAGCGGCTTGTCCGGCAGGTTTCCGGGGCTTTCAAGACCGCTCGGCGGGCTTGCCTTGTGCTTTTGCCTGTCCTACGATAGAAAGAACAAAAAGAAAACATGGCGCCGCGCGGCACGGTTCGCCGCGACTCGCCTGTGGAAAGGGGGCTGGCCGCGCTGGCCCCGGCGCCGGGCGCCCGCTAGGCTGTGCGGCAACGACGGAAGCACATTTCAGTACTGGAAAGAACTATGGCTGGATCGGTCAACAAGGTCATTCTGATCGGCAATCTCGGCGCCGATCCGGAAGTGCGCCGGACGCAGGACGGGCGTCCGGTGGTCAATCTGCGCATCGCCACCAGCGAGTCCTGGCGCGACCGCAACACCAACGAGCGCCGCGAGCGCACCGAGTGGCACCGGGTGGTGATCTTCAGCGAGGGCCTGTGCCGGATCGCGGAGCAGTATCTCAAGAAGGGCTCCAAGGTCTATCTGGAAGGCCAGTTGCAGACCCGGGAATGGGAAGACCAGTCGGGCCAGAAGCGCTACAGCACCGAGGTCGTCCTTCAGGGTTTCAATTCGACGCTGACCATGCTCGACGGCCGCAGCGGCGGCGGCGGCGGCGATTTCGCCGACAGCGGTTCCGGCGGCTCCGATTTCGGCCGTTCCAGCCCGATGGACCGCGGCGGCGGCAGCGGTGGCAACGCACCCTCGCGCCCGGCGCGCAACGACTTCGACGACGAGATCCCGTTCTGATCTGTCGTCTGGGCGCCATGTTGGCCCCTCGATCGACGGCCGGATCGCGCGCGGAGGCATCGAAGCTCGACGTCTAGGTTTGGAGAGGCGGAAGCGCCGTCTCGATTGCCGCGTCGGCCTTCGGACTCCTCGAAATGACGTTGAAAATACGAGGGAAATCCCGGTTTTCGTCATTGCGAGCGAAGCGAAGCAATCCAGGAGCGGCTTGCTCTGACGGTTAGGTCTGCGCTCGCCGGTCTATTCCGGCAAAGGCGCATGAGAGGGGGCGTGATAGAGAGCGAATCCGCGTCCTCTTTATCTCTGCCCACCCGACATGAGCTCCGTTCTGCAACGGACTTACAGTCGACGGGCCGCCCTTGCCGGACAGCACTGACGAACGTGCGGCCCCGGTAGCTGTCAGGACGGCGGGCCACCGGCATCCGAACCGCCGGCATTCGCGTCCGTCGCCGCCCCACCGCCATCCGCCGGCGTCCCCAGCGTCATGCCGGGGACCTCGCCCTCGGCCAACTCCGCGGCCAGCATCTTTTCGTGGTGCTGGCGCGCCTGCACCTCGATGAAGACGCGGCGGATCACCGGGAACGCCTCGCGGATCGCGATCTCCATGGCGTAGACCGCTTCCTCGACCTTGCCGACCGTCAGCGTGTTCTCGAAGTCGACGGAAAGGGCGAGCAGCACGTCGTTCGGGCCGCGGTGCAGGGTGCGGATCTCGTTGACCTGTTCGACGGTCGGATTGGCCTCCACGATGCGCTCGATCGCGGCGACGGTCCGCGGGTCCGCGGCCTCGCCGATCAGCAGGCCCTTGGTCTCGAAGGCAAGCAGGAAGGCGGTGCCGGCAAGGATGACGCCGATGACGATGGAGGCAGCGCCGTCGAGCCAGAGCCAGCCGGTGTATTGCATGCCGACGAGGCCGAGGAAGGCGACGAGGAGCCCGAGCATCGCCGCGGAATCCTCAAAGAGCACGGTGAAGACGGTCGGATCCTTGGAGTCGTGCACCGCCTCGATGTAGCTGCGCTTGCCCTTGGTGGAGCGGAATTCGCGCAGCGCCACCCACCAGGCGACGGCCTCGAAGGCAAAGGCAAGGCCGAGGACGACGAAGTTGACCAGCGGATTGCTGACCGGGTGCGGCTCGAGCACCTTGGAAATGCCCTCGTAGATGGAAACGCCGGAGCCGACCGCGAAGATCAGGATGGCGACGACGAAGGCCCAGAAATAGAGCTCCACGCCATAGCCGAACGGGTGTTCCTCGTCGGCCGGCCGGCTGGCGTTCTTCATGCCGTAGAGCAGGAGCCCCTGGTTGCCGGTGTCAACGAGGGAGTGGATGCCTTCCGACAGCATCGCCGAGGACCCCGTGAAGGCGGCGGCGCCGAACTTGGTGACGGCAATCATGAAATTGCCGGCAAGGGCCGCATAGATGACTTTCTTCGATCCGTGTGCGGCCATCGGTCCCGTCCTCGCGTGTTCGTGACAATCGTTGCGCGGGGCCGGCGTCCCGCGGCATCCGTTCCCTGCTACCATGGTCTCGGTGCGGCTCGGCCGGCCGAAACGCGCCGTCCCGTTTCTAACGCCCTCCGATTACAAAGGTTCAACGGCGGGCCGCAACGACTTTTCGGAAAAGATGTCATGAACGACCAGGCAGGACCGCCATTGTCAAAGCCCAACCGCGGTAACCTGGCCGCCGCCCTGGCGTTTGCGCTGGTCGCAGCCGCGGTCGTCCTGTCGCCCCGGCTCGCGGTCGCCGGCGCGGCCGACGTGGTCGCGGCCGAAGCGTCCAAAGCCCCATCCGGCGCCTGGACCTTCCGCGTCACCGTCCGCCATGCCGACGAGGGCTGGGACCACTACGCCGACAAATGGCAGGTCGTCGGCCCCGACGGCACGGTGCTCGCCACCAGGGTCCTCCACCATCCACACGTGAACGAGCAACCCTTTACTCGCAGCCTCAGCGGCGTAAAACTGCCGGCCGGCATCGAAAGCGTCACCGTGCGGGCCGGCGATTCGGTGCACGGTTTCGGCGGCCATGAGGCCGTCGTCAAACTCACCCCTTGAGTTTTCGGGTTCCGGTGCTCTATATAAGAAACAACTAATATGTGAGACTGGCCGCCGCGGCGGCAGCGACAGGTGGATTTCATGAAACGGACAATGCGGTGGGCTCTGCCGGCCGGACTTTTTGCTGCCGTGATGGCGGCCGGCGTGGCGAGAGCCGAAACCGAATTCAACGTCGAACGGGTCGACGTGGTCGACCTGAAGACGGTCTATGCCGAGGTGCGCCCGATCGACACGGTGCCCGGCCGGGCGCGGATCGGCGGCACGGTGGCGACCCTCAGCGTCGACGAGGGCCAGGCGGTCAAGGCCGGCGAGGTGATCGCCATGGTCGGCGATCCCAAGCTCGCCCTGACGCTCGATTCGCTGGCCGCCCAGATCAAGGTGGCCGAAGCCGAATACGATAACGCCGAGACCCAGTTGAAGCGTGGCCGGACGCTGATCCAGCGCGGCATCATCTCCCAGGCCAGCCTCGACGAGCTGGAGACGGCGGCCGAGGTCGCCACCCGCAAGCTCGATTCGGCCAAGGCCGAGCGTTCCGTCGTCGAGCAGCAGCTCGCCGAGGGCGCCGTGGAGGCCCCCACCGACGGCCGCGTGCTGACGGTCCCGGTGACCACCGGCGCCGTCATCATGGCCGGCGAGACGGTCGCGACCATCGCCGCGGAGGGTTATATCCTGCGCCTGGAAGTGCCGGAACGCCACGCCCGCTTCATGGCGGTCGGTGACAAGATCTTCGTCGCCAGGCGCCAGCTCGGCGCCGACGAGGCGGCGCCGGCGACGGTCACGGGCACCATCAAGCAGGTCTATCCGGAGCTGCAGAACGGCCGTGTCGTCGCCGACGCAACGGTCGAGGACCTCGGCGACTATTTCGTCGGCGAGCGGGCGCTGGTGCGGGTCTCCGCCGGCCATCGCTCGACCTATGCGATCCCGGAATCCTTCGTGAAGACGCGTTACGGCATCGATTTCGTCCGGCTGAAGCGGCCGGACGGCGAGATCGTCGACGTGGTGGTCCAGCTTGGCCGGCGCTTCCGCAAGGACGACAAGACGTTCATTGAGGTCCTGACCGGCGTTGCCGACGGCGACACGCTGGTGATGTCATGAATCTCGGCCTTTCGGGACGCCTGACCCAGGCGTTCATCCAGTCGCCGCTGACGCCGCTCCTGCTGCTCGCGGCGCTGGCCCTCGGCTTCGTCGCGCTGATGTCGGTTCCCCGCGAGGAGGAGCCGCAGATCTCCGTGCCGATGGTCGACATCTTCATCAATGCCGATGGCCTGAAGGCGCCGGACGCGGTCAAGCTCGTCACCGAGCCCTTAGAGACGGTGGTCAAGGCCATCGACGGCGTCGAGCACGTCTATTCCCAGACCTCCGACGACCGGGTCATGGTCACCGCGCGTTTCTATGTCGGTACCGATTCCGACGACGCCATCCTGCGCGTCCACGAAAAGATCCGCGCCAACCGCGATCGCATTCCCCTCGGCATCAACGAGCCCCTGATCGTCGGGCGTGGCATCGACGACGTCGCCATCGTCGTCCTCACCGTCGCGCCGAAGCCGGACTATGCGGAGAACTGGGACGACAACGCGCTCTACAACGTCGCGGAAGAACTGCGCGTCGAGGTCGCCAAGCTGCCGGATGTGGGCCTGACCTATCTCGTCGGCGGCCGCGCCGACCAGATCCGCGTCGAGCCGGACCCGGAAAAGCTCTCGCTCTTCGGCGTCACGCTGGAACAGCTCGTCGGCAAGGTGAAGCAGGCCAACCGCTCGTTCCTTGCCGGCCGCACCCGTGACCAGAACGCCAGCATCCCGCTGGTCGCCGGCCAGACCCTGCGCGGCATTCCCGATATCGGGCTCCTCCTGATCACCACCCGCGACGGCCGCCCGGTCTATGTCCGCGACGTCGCCAAGGTGGTGGTCGACGCGGTGCCGGAAGAGCACCGGGTCTGGCACATGACCATGGGCGCCGACGGCAAGCTCACCCGCGTGCCGGCCGTCGAGGTCGCCGTCTCAAAGCGCTCCGGCGCCAATGCGGTGGTCATCGCGGAAGAAATCCTGACCAAGGTGGAGCACCTGAAGGACCGTCTGGTACCGGAGGCGCTGACCGTCGACATCACCCGCAACTACGGCGAGACGGCGAACGAGAAGGCCAACGAACTCCTGTTCCACCTCGGCCTTGCGACGATCTCCATCGTCATCCTCGTCGGCCTCGTCATCGGCTGGCGCGAGGGCATCGTCGTCTTCATCGTCATTCCGACGACGATCCTGCTGACCATGTTCGCGGCCTGGCTGATGAACTACACCATCAACCGGGTGAGCCTGTTCGCGCTGATCTTTTCCATCGGCATCCTCGTCGACGACGCCATCGTCGTCATCGAGAACATCGCCCGCCACTGGGCGATGCGCGACGGGCGAACGCGCGTGCGTGCGGCCATCGAGGCCGTCGCCGAGGTCGGCAACCCGACCATCGTCGCCACGCTGACGGTGATCGCCGCATTGTTGCCGATGCTCTTCGTCTCCGGCCTGATGGGCCCCTATATGAGCCCGATCCCGGCCAACGCGTCGGCCGCGATGATCTTTTCGTTCTTCGTCGCGGTGATCCTGACGCCGTGGCTGATGATGAAGCTCGGCAAGCCCGAACACGCCGGCGCGCACGGACATGACGGCGGCGCGCGGCCCGGCGGCGTGCTCGGCGGCGTCTTCCGCATGGCGGCGAAACCGATCATCGCGACCCGCGCCGGCGCCTGGACGTTCCTCATCCTGATCGGCGCGGCGACGATCGTCTCCACCATGCTGTTCTACACCAAGGACGTCACGGTCAAGCTGCTGCCCTTCGACAACAAGTCGGAGATCCAGGTCGTCGCCGACCTGCCGGAAGGGGCGAGCCTTGAGGCAACCGACCGGGTGCTGGAGATGGCCGCCGAGCGGGTCGGCGACCTGCCCGAACTGGTCTCGATCCAGTCCCATGTGGGAACGGCCGCGCCCTTCAACTTCAACGGCCTGGTGCGCCACTACTACATCCGCTCCAACCCGGAGATGGGCGACCTGCAGCTCAACCTGACCGGCAAGGACGCCCGCGACCGGACCAGCCACGAGATCGCGCTGGAAGTGCGCGAGCGCCTTGCCGGCCTTGAGGTGCCGGACGGCACGTCGGTGAAGGTCGTCGAGGTCCCGCCCGGCCCGCCGGTGCTCTCCACGCTGCTGGCCGAGATCTACGGGCCCGATCCGCAAACGCGGCGCGAGGTGGCAGCCAAGGTGGCGAACCTCTTCCGCGAGGTGCCGTTCATCGTCGACGTCGACGATTCCTACGGCCGCAAGACGACCCGCCAGCGCATCCGCATCGACCAGGACAATCTGGAATACCATTCGGTCGAGGAGCAGGCTGTCTACGACGCCATCTCCGCGCTGATGGGCGGCGTCACGGTCGGCTATTCCCACCGCGGCTCGGGCCGCCATCCGGCCGAGATCGCGGTGCGGCTGCCGAAAAAGGACCTGCAGGTCACCGAGCGGCTGTTGTCGACGCCGGTGCCGGCGAACGCGCTCCCCGGCAACCGCTCGATCGTGGAACTCGGCGACGTCGTCGTCGTGGAGGAGGAGGAGACCTCCTACACCGTGTTCCGGCACAATGGCCGACCGACGGAAATGATCTACGGTGAGCTCGCCGGCGATTTCGAGGCCCCGGTCTACGGCATGATGGCCGTCTCCGACCGGCTCGACGACGTCGACTGGGGCGAGATCGGCAAGCCCGAAGTGCGCCTGCACGGCCAGCCGGAGGACGAGGCGAGCCCCGTGCTCCTGTGGGACGGCGAGTGGGAGGTCACCTGGGTGACGTTCCGCGACATGGGCGCGGCCTTCGCCATTGCCATCCTCGGCATCTACGTGCTGGTCGTCGCCCAGTTCGGCTCGTTCAAGCTGCCGCTGGTCATCCTGACCCCGGTGCCGCTGACCCTCATCGGCATCATGCTCGGCCACTGGCTGTTCTCCGCGCCGTTCACGGCAACCTCGATGATCGGCTTCATCGCCCTTGCCGGCATTATCGTCCGCAACTCGATCCTGCTGGTGGATTTCATCATCCACTCGCGGGCGAGCGGGCGGAGCCTGCGCGACGTGCTGCTGGAGGCCGGCTCGATCCGCTTCAAGCCGATCCTGCTGACGGCGGTGGCGGCGATGATCGGTGCGGCGGTGATCCTGTTCGACCCGATCTTCCAGGGCCTCGCCATTTCGCTGCTGTTCGGCCTCGTCTCCTCGACGCTGCTGACGGTCCTCGTCATCCCGGCGATCTATATTGCGCTGCGCGACGACCACCGGCCGTTCGGCGATGAGCCGAAGACGGAAGCGGCAGAGGGTGAGGGCGCCTGAGCGATAGCGTAAGAATGTGATTGAGACCGGCCGGTGTTCCTTCTGGAGCGCCGGCCGTTTTCGTTTTTCGGAGACCGTGGGATCGCACTGCACTCCATAATCGTCGGAGCAAGCGGCTGCTGGATTGCCGCGTCGGCCTTTCGGCCTCCTCGCAATGACATTGAAAAATATGCAGAATCACCACTCACCGTCATTGCGAGCGAAGCGAAGCAATCCAGGGGCGGCTTGTTCCTACGGTCCAGTTTGTACTCGCCAGCCTACACAGGCGCGTCCGGCCTACGCCGGCATGTTCGCCAGCGACCGGATCCCATCCGCAATGAACTGCACGGCCATGGCCGACAACAGCACGCCGAGGAGACGGGTCAGCACCATGCGGGCCGTCTCCGAGATGTAGCGGTCGAGGCGTTCGGCGATGCGGAACACCGCATAGACCATGGCGATCACCAGGAAGATGAGGCCGAGGAGGCCGGCGAGCGCCACAAAGGATTGCGTCTGGGTGGCGAGCAGGACCGACGCTGAAATCGAGCCCGGTCCGGAGATCAGCGGGATCGCTAGCGGAAAGACCGCAAGGTTGGCGGATTCGGAATGGTCGAGCACCTTTTCCGCCGTCGCCTCCTTGCGCTGCTGGCGCCGCTCGAACACCATCTCGAAGGCGGTCCAGAAGAGCAGCAGCCCGCCGGCGACCCGGAATGCGGGGATCGAGACGCCGAGGAGCCCGAGCACATTGTTGCCGGCGAGCGCGAAGAGCATCAGCACGATCAGCGCGATGACAGAGGACTGCGTGGCGATGCGCGCCCTTGTCTCGGCCGAGACGCCCGCGGTGACGGCAAGGAAGATCGGCGCCAGACCGATCGGATCGACGGTCACGAACAGCGTTGCAAAGGCGTTGAGGAAGAATTCCATGGCATCCTTTTCGGGGCCGCGCGCTCCGCGGCCGGCCGCCACAATATCAGCCACCTTTTGTGCGACAAGCAGGGAAGGCGGCGCCTTCGGTGCCGAACACCCCTTGAAAAGCTTCATTTCCGGTCTCGCAAACCGATGCGAAGATTTTGAAAATTAAAGCGATTTCGGCCAAGGGAATATGCATGGCGCAATTGCCCCCGGCCCAAGGAATCGGCTATAAACCCGTGTCACCCATCGCATAAGAGACATTTCCTTGCCGGATAGCGAAAACACGCCGCCGAAGGAATCGCTTCCTTCGGAAATACGCCCCATCTCGATTACCGAAGAGATGAAGCGCTCCTATCTCGATTACGCCATGAGCGTGATCGTGTCGCGCGCGCTGCCGGATGTTCGCGACGGCCTGAAGCCGGTGCATCGCCGCATCCTCTATTCGATGCACGAAAACGGCTATGACTGGAACAAGCCCTACCGCAAGTCGTCCCGCGTCATCGGTGACGTCATGGGTAAGTACCACCCGCACGGCGACAGCGCGATCTATGACGCGCTGGTGCGCATGGCGCAGACCTTCTCGCTGCGCCTGCCGCTGATCGACGGCCAGGGCAATTTCGGCTCCATCGACGGCGACCCGGCCGCGGCCATGCGCTACACCGAGTGCCGGCTCGCCAAGGTCTCGCACACGCTCCTCAGCGATCTCGACAAGAACACGGTCGATTTCCAGGAGAACTACGACAACTCCGAGACCGAGCCGACCGTGCTGCCGGCGCGGTTCCCGAACCTTCTCGTCAACGGTGCGGGCGGCATCGCCGTCGGCATGGCCACCAACATCCCGTCGCACAATCTCGGCGAAGTGATCGATGCGACGATCGCAATGATCGAGGATCCGGCAATTACGCTGCCGGAGCTGATGGAGATCATGCCGGGACCGGACTTCCCGACCGGCGCGACGATCCTCGGACGGTCCGGAATTCGTTCCGCCTACGAGACCGGTCGCGGCTCGGTCGTCATCCGCTCCAAGGTCGAGGTCGAGACCGTCCGCAAGGAGCGCGAGGCGCTGATCGTCTCGGCGATCCCGTACCAGGTCAACAAGACGACGCTGATCGAAAAGATCGCCGAACTGGTGCGCGAGAAGCGCGTCGAGGGCATCTCCGACATCCGCGACGAGTCCGACCGCCAGGGCATGCGCATCGTCATCGAATTAAAGCGCGATGCGGTCGCCGACGTGGTCCTCAACCAGCTCTATCGCTTCTCGCAGCTCCAGAACTCCTTCGGCGTCAACATGGTGGCGCTGAATGGCGGGCGGCCGGAACAGCTCACCCTGATCGACATCCTGACCTCCTTCATCGCCTTCCGCGAGGAGGTGGTCAGCCGCCGTACCAAATATCTGCTGGCCAAGGCCCGCGACCGCGCCCATGTGCTGGTCGGCCTCGCCATCGCGGTCGCCAATATCGACGAGGTGATCCGCCTGATCCGCAGCGCGCCGGACCCGGCGACGGCGCGGGCGCAACTCATGGAGCGCCACTGGCCGGCCAAGGACATCGCGCCGCTGATCGAGCTCATCGACGACCCGCGCCACAAGGTCGCCGAGGACGGCACCTACCAGCTCTCCGAGGAGCAGGCCCGCGCCATCCTCGATCTGCGCCTGCAGCGCCTGACGGCGCTCGGCCGCGACGAGATCGGCGACGAATTGGAAAAGATCGCCGCGGAAATCCGCGACTATCTCGATATCCTGCGCTCGCGCCAGCGCATCCTGGATATTGTGAAGACCGAACTGACCGAAATTCGCGATGAATTCTCGACCCCGCGCAAGACCGAGATTGCTGACGGCATCGGCGATTTCGACGACGAGGACCTGATCCAGCGCGAGGATATGGTCGTCACCGTCAGCCATGGCGGCTACATCAAGCGCGTGCCGCTGTCGACCTACCGGGCGCAGAAGCGCGGTGGCAAGGGCCGCTCGGGCATGTCGATGAAGGAGGAGGATTTCGTCTCCCGCCTCTTCGTCGCCAACACCCACACGCCGGTGCTGTTCTTCTCCTCGCGCGGCATCGCCTACCAGATGAAGGTCTGGCGGCTGCCGCTGGCCGCGCCCCAGGCGCGCGGCAAGGCCCTTGTCAACCTGCTACCGCTGCAGCCGGGCGAGCGGGTGACGACGATCATGCCGCTGCCGGAGGACGAGGAAAGCTGGTCGACCCTCGACGTCGTCTTCGCGACCACCAAGGGCACCGTCCGCCGCAACAAGCTCTCCGATTTCATCGGCGTGCGCCAGAACGGCAAGATCGCCATGAAGCTCGACGAGGACATGGATATCCTCGGGGTCGAGACCTGCACCGAGAACCACGACGTGATGCTGACGACGGCGAACGGGCGCTGCATCCGCTTCCCGGTGACCGACGTTCGCGTCTTCCAGAGCCGGGATTCGGTCGGCGTGCGCGGCATCAATCTCGGCGACGACGACACCGTCATTTCCATGTCGATCCTGAGGCACTTCGAGGCCTCGCCCGATGAGCGCAACTCGTATCTCAAGATGCGCCGCGCGGTCGCCGGCGAGATCGGCGAGGCGCCCGAGATCGACGGCGAGGAGCCGGCCGAGGATGTCGAGCTGGGTCCGGAGCGTTATGCGGAAATGGGCGCGGCGGAAGAGGTCGTCCTGACGATCTCGGAAAACGGCTTCGGCAAGCGCTCCTCGTCCTTCGAGTACCGGATCTCCGGGCGCGGCGGCAAGGGCATCATCGCCATGACCGTCAACGACCGCAACGGGCCGCTTGTCGCCTCCTTCGCGGTGGAGGACGGCGACCAGATCATGCTGGTCACCAATGGCGGCCACCTCATCCGCTGTCCGATCGAGGGCATCTCCATGCTCGGCCGCTCGACCCAGGGCGTGCGCGTCTTCCACACCGCCGAGGGCGAACACGTCGTCTCCGTCAGCCGCATCAGCGAGGACGACGAGATGGACGGGGAAGACGACGGCGAGGAAGGCGAAGGCGGAGAGACCGGTCCCGATGCCGGCCCTGACGGCAACGATGGCGGCGCCGAAGGCCAGGCACCCGAAGGTGATGCGCCGACGGACGACTGATCCCGGACATCATCAAGCCTGCCGGCGACGACGCGGGTCCCTGGCCGTTTGGCCCGACCGGCACCGCGGCGCCTGTCGTCGGTTTCACCACCTGTTTTTCTGAGTCTTCCGGCCTTTGGCGACAATTGACGGGATGTCGGCCCGCCCGAGGCCGATATCCTTGAGCTGGTGATCGTTCAAGCTCTCCAGTGCGCGGATGGCAGTCCGGCGGTCGCGCCACCGGACAACCGGCCCGACGAGGCGCCGTATCCACGTTGCGGGACCGCTCCTCGCGGCAAGGGCGTCGATGCGGCGGCCCTGGCGCAGGACCGGACCGGATGCGCCCCGCGAACCGTTCTCTCCAATACCCGAGCACCGGGCTCCGCACATCTGTCCGACGATGTCCGCGTCCATATGAAATAGAATTTTTTGATCCGCATACATGCGCTGTTCCTTTCGCGGCAAACCCGTGCATTCCGTATCTAGGCAAAATCTAGGGACAATGCGGAGGGCCGACAAACGAGAAGAACTGGCGCGATGCATTAGATTTGCTATGGTATGAAACATGACCCGAGCGCTTCCGCCCCTGAACGCCCTGCGCGCCTTCGAAGCCGCTGCCCGCCACCTCAGTTTCAAGCTGGCGGCGGACGAGTTGAACGTGACGCCCGCGGCGGTCAGCCACCATGTGAAGGCGCTTGAAGATGCGCTGGGTGTCGACCTGTTCCATCGGCTGACGCGCGCGCTGCGTCTGACCGATGCGGGTGAGGCGGCCCTGCCGGTTCTGACGGAAGGGTTCGACAAATTGGCAGAAGGCGTGGACGAGATGCGCACCTTCTGCGATAGCGGCCTGCTGACTGTGAGCGTCAGTCCGTCTTTCGGGTCCATGTGGCTGGTGCCGAAGCTGGACCGGTTCCGGACACGGCATCCCGACATCGAGATCAGGATCGACGGCACCGACCGTCTGGTCGATGTCGCTCGCGGCGAGGTGGATGTGGCGATCCGCTACGGGCTGGGCGACTACAAGGGAGTGCGGGTCGACCATTTGTTCAGCCAGCGCAACATCCCCGTCTGCAGTCCGGCCCTGCTGGACGGCGACACGCCGCTGGCGCGCCCGGAAGACCTGCGGCAGCACACGCTACTGCATGTCGAATGGTCGGACGCGCAGGCGAGCTGGCGCATGTGGCTCATGGCGGCGGGGCTACGCGACATCGACCCGATGCGCGGCCTCCATTTCACGCACGAGGGCATGGCGGTGGATGCCGCCCTGGACGGCCAGGGTGTGGCTCTGGTCGGGGACAGGATCGTCGCCGGTCATCTGGCCGCCGGGCGCCTTGTCCGCCCGTTCCAGCCGGACCTCAACACGCCGCTGAATTTCTGCTACTACGTGTTGAGCGGAAGGGATCGTCTCGCGCGGCCGAAGGTGGCGGCGTTCCGCGACTGGCTGATCGAAGAGGCGCGCGGGCAACGCCCGGGTGCCGGCGTTGAGGCTCAATAGGCGGCATCCGCGGCCCGGCCCAATGCGGGAGCCGCGCAAGGCCGTGCCTGCCAATGGCTCGGCAGACACGGCGCGCATTCTCTTAGGCCAGGTGGCTTTCGAAGAACGACTGCAGCTTGTCGAAGGGGATGATGTCGACCTGGTCGTAGAGGTCGCAGTGGTCGGCCCCGTCGATGATCATCAGTTCCTTCGGCTCGGCCGCGGCGGCATAGGCGTCCTCGCTGAAGTAGCGCGAATGGGCCTCGGACCCGGCGATGATCAGCGTCGGGCGCGGCGCGATCTCGTCGACATAGGTGAGCAGCGGCATGTTCATGAAGGACAGCGGGTTGGTCACGGTCCAGCCGCCGTTCGAGTTGACCGAGCGCTTGTGGTAGCCGCGATCCGTCTTGTAGTAGCGGAAATACATCTGGATCATCGGGCTATCGATGCCGTCCAGGCTGTCGGGCAGGCCGCCCGCCATCGCCGGCTCGCCGGCCTCCACGTCGGCCCAGCGCTGGCGGCTCATTTTTTCGAGCGCCGCGGCGCGCTCCTCGGCGGTCATCTTGTCGTAATAGCCCTTCGCCATCACGCGGGACATGTCGTACATGCTGGCGGTCGCGACCGCCTTCACGCGCTTGTCCGCCGCAACGGCATTGAGCGCCATGCCGCCGAAGCCGCAAATGCCGATGATCCCGATCCGCTCGCGGTTGACCCCCTTATGCAGGCCGAGATAGTCGACGGCCGCCATGAAGTCCTCGGTGTTGATGTCGGGCGAGGCGACGTCGCGCACCTCGCCGCCGCTCTCGCCCACATAGGACGGGTCGAAGGCCAGCGTGATGAAGCCGCGCTCGGCCATGGTCTGGGCGTAAAGGCCGGCGGCCTGCTCCTTGACCGCGCCGAACGGGCCGGCGACGGCAAGGGCGGGAAGCGGTTCCTCGCCGCGGTCCTTCGGCATGTAGAGATCGCCGACGAGGGGCACGCCGTAGCGGTTGGTGAAGGTGACTTTCTCATGGTCGACGGCGTCGCTCTTGGGGAAGGTCTTGTCCCAGCTCGTCTCCCAGGTGGCGGCAGATTGCGCCAAGGCGCGCGTGCCGGTGAACGAGGCCGCGCCCAGGGCGGCGGCGGCGCCGGCAACCTTCAGAAGATTGCGGCGGTTTGCATCGGGCGTATCGGTGGCTGTTACAGATCGGGTGAAGTCGGTCATTGCGTCGTCTCCTGACAGATGGTGCCAATTCCGCCACCTAACGTAGGAGCGACGTGACACCCGGATTAGTCCGCCGCTGTCGCATGCAACCATGAGAGAAATTCATGAATTGCCCGGCGCTTTGACGCCGGTGGGCCACGGGAGTTTTCTGCGCCGCCGCAGGAATTTGTCGACAAGGCTCATGAGTTGCATGCCGACGCCAAAAAGCCGTCATTGCCGCGCGAATGCGGAGCGGATGAGGCCGATTCCCGCAACGGCAAACAATCCGGAAACCACGCCATCGATCCACCTGCGCGCCCTGGCGTAGCCGTCCATTGCGCCCTGCGTGGAGAAAACGACCGCATAGGTTGCGTAGATCAGGCCGCCAAGGACCATGCAGGTCCCGGTGGCAAGGACGACCTGGCCGGTGCCGCTGCCATCGCCCAATCCGAGGGAGAGGACGGCCATCCACGCAAAGACCGCCTTCGGGTTAGAGAGGTTGAGCAACAGGCCGCGGAGAAAAGCGCGAGGTTTCTTCGCCATGTCCGTCGGAGCGGCCCGTGGCCGGGCGGCAGATCGCGCCGAGCCGTATGCGAGCCAGAGCAGGTAGGCGCCGCCGAGCAGTTTCATGGCCGTCAGTGCGCCGGTGGATGCCTGCAATATGGCCCCCATTCCGGCAGCGGCGACCACCCCCCAGACTGCCAGCCCGACGGCAAGCCCCGATCCGAAGACGAGACCCGCCTTTCGCCCCGCACTCATCGATTGGGATGCGACAGCAATCGTGGCAGGTCCCGGGGAAGGCGCCGCCACGAAGAAAGCGGCGGCGATGGTCGCCAGATTTCCGATATCGAACATGGGCAAATCACTCCAGTGGATCCCCGGAGGGTATGCACAATTCCAAAATGCCGAAAGGGGCTCGCCCGGGCCCGCCATGGCGAAGACGCCAGCCCTTCCTCATCCATCTGCCGAATTCCAGGCAAAAAAGAACCGGCGTCGTTTCGGACGCCGGCTGAG
>NZ_NPEV01000136.1 GCF_003258835.1 Rhodobium orientis
GTCAATGATATCGACAATATCAATACGTCATTGCAGCAGGCGCTGACGCAAATGATTACGTCTGTCATTACAATAGTCGGAATCATCGTCATGATGCTTTTGATCAGCCCTGTGCTGACGCTCGTCGTCTTCATCACGGTCCCGCTCAGCATGCTGGCCGTCCGATTCATTGCCTCATTTTCGCAGAAACACTTCGCCGCGCAGCAAAAAGAACTCGGCGACATCAACGGACACGTTGAAGAAATGTTTACGGGGCATCAGGAAGTAAAGGCATTCGGGCATGAAGAAA
>NZ_NPEV01000137.1 GCF_003258835.1 Rhodobium orientis
AAGGCGGGACCATCTGCCTTGCCGACGGATACAAAGCCGAAGATCTCAAGCGATTGAGAAAAAGACATGCATTTTACTGCCCGGTGTGCCGGTGTGAACTCGACCTGAAAATCGGTTCCGTCAAGCTTCCGCATTTCGCTCATAAGCCGGATGCAGCATGTCCGGTGCCCCATGAACCGGAGAGCCCCTATCACCTGAAAGGAAAGCGGCTGTTGTACGAATGGCTTGGCAGACAAGGACTCCGCCCGGTGCTTGAACCGTATTTGCAAGAGATCAGACAAAGGCCCGA
>NZ_NPEV01000138.1 GCF_003258835.1 Rhodobium orientis
GAAGTCGCGGAAGCGCTTCTTGAATCGATTAAAAGCGGAGAGCTTGAGCCCGGCGACAAGCTTGACTCCGTCCAAGCGCTCGCCGACAGCTTTCAGGTCAGCCGTTCGGCCGTCAGGGAAGCGCTGTCCGCGTTAAAAGCGATGGGGATGGTCGAAATGAAGCAGGGGGAAGGGACGTATGTGAAAAGGTTTGAGCCTGAGCAAATTTCCATCCCCCTTTCGGCTGCACTTTTGATGAAAAAGAAAGATGTCGCTGAACTGCTCGAAGTCCGTAAAATACTTGAAAT
>NZ_NPEV01000139.1 GCF_003258835.1 Rhodobium orientis
ACTTTAATGTGTCAACTGAAACGTTTTTGCCGACCGATTTTGGCTACAGCCGCGGGCTTGTCTCGACGCTATACAGCGAACTGGACGGAAAGCTGCAGGAATCTGTACATTCAAACAATTGAATAGGAGCTGAAAAAATGAAATGTCCAGCATGTCAGCATAATGGGACGAGGGTTTTGGACTCCCGTCCGGTTGACGAAGGCAGATCGATTCGCAGAAGACGCGAATGCGAATCGTGCAACTATCGATTTACTACATTTGAAAAAGTGGAAGAAATTCCGCTCATC
>NZ_NPEV01000140.1 GCF_003258835.1 Rhodobium orientis
TTTTAGTGTTCATGACTTACTTTGTGAGACATGTAAACCATTGTTAACATCGTGAAGATGAATGCCTGGATTGTACCTACGAACAAGCTGAACGCCTGCCATACGATCATCGGCACAACCGCTCCAATGGTTCCAACCAGCCCCAGGAAAATGCTTTGAGAATAGAAGTTGGTTGCCAGTCCGGCAAGAAGGCCGAGCAGAATTTCGCCGGCGAAAATATTACCGTAAAGACGCAATCCCAATGTTAATGTGTTCGCAAATTCTTCAATGATTTTGAGCGGCAC
>NZ_NPEV01000141.1 GCF_003258835.1 Rhodobium orientis
GCTTGAACGGGATCTTCACGGTCGACGCGGGTCGTTTTGAAAATCTCATTCCATAGCTTTTGCACGGCTGTCTCTTCATCTGCCTCAGGGAATACTTTTTTCGCCCAGGCCGGCGAAGGCGCTGCGACGACAGTCCAGCTGACTTTATCCGATTGAATCATTTGCCTGTATGTATGCATCGCTTTTCCGGCGGCTTTCTGCTGTGCGGAGATTTTTTTGGAATCGATGCCTTTCAAAAGATCAGGACTTGAAGAGACAATGGAAATAAAAGCAGCGCCTTCTTT
>NZ_NPEV01000142.1 GCF_003258835.1 Rhodobium orientis
GATTGCTGCACTCGGTTTGGCTTTGTTTGCAAAAGGCCGCCGGTCGGCGATATGGATCATCATCATTGATGCTGTGATGACGTTTGCTTTATATGCAAATGTCCTGTTTTACCGTTTCTTTGATGACTTTTTGACGTTTGCAAACTTAAAACAAGCCGGAAACCTCGGCAATATGTCTGACGGCGTTTTTGACATCATGGCATTTCATGACATCGTCTATTTCGCAGATTTGATCATTTTGATTGCTCTATGTGTGAAGCTGCCTGAACTGAAGGCCGCACAGC
>NZ_NPEV01000143.1 GCF_003258835.1 Rhodobium orientis
TCTGCCGAAGCAGCGCCATGACGTCGTTCATCATGTCTGTAAATGCAGGATCGAACTGTCCCAGTACAGGTGAGGAAAGCGCCCTCAGCACTCTCGGATGAACCTCGACAGGACCGGGAGTCATAATTGTCCGTTTCGGAATATTCATTTCGCCAATTGTCATGATCTTTTTCTCCTTTCATTCATATGCCAGCCTGTATAATACATGAGTCAAGAGCTCAACGCCGGCTGCAAGATCAGCCGGTTTTGTCCATTCTTCCGGCGAATGGCTGATGCCCTTCCG
>NZ_NPEV01000144.1 GCF_003258835.1 Rhodobium orientis
AATCGTTGAAGCGCACGCAGGCGCAGGAAAACTGAAGTAATCAAGCAAAGCGGACATGCAGATGATGTCCGCTTTTTTGTTCAGGTATATTGCAATGCAAAATAGTGTATGTTATCATTCGTGTATCTTGTATTGCAAGATACATAAAAGAGGTGGCTTATGAGTTCAACGCAAATGCTGAAAGGGATTTTAGAAGGATGTCTGCTTGCCGTTATATCAGAAGGGGAGATATACGGCTATGAAATGACAAAGGTGCTTGCGGGATACGGTTTCTCGGATATCA
>NZ_NPEV01000145.1 GCF_003258835.1 Rhodobium orientis
ACAGGCGCCACTTCGAGTGAAGTGCCGATCACCAGAAGCAGGTCGGATTCGTTGAGGACTTCAAAAAGCGTGTCGAAATGCTGAACGGCGTCGCCGAACAGCACGACATCCGTTTTTAATATAAATCCGCATGCTCTCCCCTTGCCATTGACGCGATTGCACCTTGGCACTTCTTCTTGAAGAATGTGGTCAAGACCGTAGCGCGCCCCGCATTTTGGGCATGCGGCTGTTTGAATCGAACCGTGCAGTTCATATACATGGCGGCTTCCCGCCTTAAGATGCA
>NZ_NPEV01000014.1:0-86735 GCF_003258835.1 Rhodobium orientis
GCCCCGCACGTCGGCGGGGCGGCGTCTCTGCTCCATTGAAAAGTGATGGCGCCTGTCAGCGGTGCGACAGGCCGAATAATTGCTGCAAATCCTTGCCGAAGACGCGCAGATGCGCCATCGGCTCGCGCTTGACCAGCTTCTTGTTGAGATAGGATTCCCAGGTCAAGCGCTGCACGTCCGGATCCCGGCACATCTTCACGAACTGCTCGCGCCGCTTGTCGTTGCGGTACCAGATCGTCTGCATGACGCGCAGGATAAGGAAGGTCCGGCCGTGGTCCTTCATGAAGCGCTTGCGGGCGCTCTTCAGCGCCTTGACCTCGCCGGTGACCAGCAACTGGTCGACCGCCTCGGCGGCAAGCTGGCCGCCGAGCATGGCGTAGTAGATGCCTTCGCCGGAGGAGGGGGCGACGATGCCGGCGGCATCGCCGGCAAGCAGCACGTTGCGGCCGTTGTCCCAGCGCTTCAGCGGTTTCAGGGGCAGCGGTGCGCCTTCCTCGCGCAGCGTCTCGCAGTCGGCAAGGCCGGCCTGTTCGCGCAGGCGACGGGTCGCGGCTCTGAGGTCGTAGCCCTTGATGGCGCTGCCGCAGCCGATGCTGGTCGCCGGCCCGTGCGGGAAGATCCAGCCATAAAAGTCCGGCGAGATCTCGCCCTTGTAGATGACGTCGCAGCGGCTCGGATTGAAATTGTCGTTGGCGGTGTCCGGCGAGCGGACGATCTCGTGATAGGCAAAGACGAAGGGCGGCTTGACGTTGGCGCCGAAGACGGCGCGCCGGACCGGCGAGTTGGCGCCGTCCGCGCCGATCAGGGTCCTGGCCTTGTACTCGCGCACGGCGTTGCCGTCGCTCTTTTCGCGGATCTGTACCGTCACCGTACCGTCGGCGTTCTGGGTGGCGCCGGTGAAGGTGCCGGCAATGCGCGTCGCGCCCGCTTCCGCCGCGCGCTGGCGCAGCCAGGGATCAAACGCGTCGCGGTCCACCATGCCGACATAGCCGGTGCCGGTGATCTCCATGTCCACCGTCTTGTTCGACGGCGAGACCATGCGGGCGGCGGCGATCCGCGCCGTCAGCATGTGCGGCGGGATGTCGAAGTCGCGCACCGCGCGCGGCGGGATGGCGCCGCCGCAGGGTTTCGTGCGCCCCTCCCGGTCGACGAGCAGGACGGCCCGGCCCTTCTTGGCCAGTTCGTGCGCCGCCGTGGCGCCGGCCGGCCCGCCGCCGACAATGATGGTATCGAAGAAATCCTTGGTCATTTTCCTACACCGCCGGTTGGAGGTCGCCCCGCGCGCCGTTTGCCGATGCCGCACCGTTGGAGGGAGGCGGACCGCCCATGGTGAGCCGGCTGGCGATGACGGCGGAGATCAGGAACAGCGCCGCCTCGCCGGAGAACACCCAGGCATAGGAAATGCCGATGTCGCCGGTGAGATAGCGCGCGAAGTCGATGGTGACGGTGCCGGAGAACCCGCCGGCGCCGAAGGCGATTCCCTGCGCCGCGCCCCACAGGCCCATGCGGATGCCCTCGCGCGATTTCACGCCGGCTCCGGCCAGCGTCATCATCGAGCCGATGGCCGCGACCGCAAAGGCGCCGTTGGCATAGCCGAGGGCGAAGATGTTGAGCCAAAGCGGCCAGTCGGGGGCGAACGACGTGGCAACGGCCAGCAGTGCCAGCGCCATGCCCGAACCGATGCAGCCGACAACCGTGAACATCTTCAGGAGTTGCGACTTTCGGCCAGCGAGCAGGCTGCCGATGATGCCGACCGTCGCCATGCCGAGGAAGACGCCGCTGTGCTGGTTGCCGGAAAGCTGGGTCGTCTCGCCGGGCTGCATGTTGAAGAGGAGGCCGGCAAACGGCTCCAGGATCAGGTCCTGCATGGAATAGGCGAGCATGGAGACGAAGACGAAGATGGTGAAGAGCCGGGCCTCCGGATCTTCCCAGATCTCCCTCAGGGCTTCCCAGAAGGTCGGTTTGGGCGTGTTCGGGTCGTTGTCATGGGTGACCTGTTCCACGGTGCGCTTTTCCAGCCGGCCGACGGCGACGGCGGCAAGGACGAAGGAGATGACGCCGGCGACGGCGGTGATGGTGATCAGCTTCGCGTGGGAATAGGGATCGAGGAAATGGCCGGAGGTGACGGCGGTGACCACGATGCCGGCGATCATCATCATCCAGACGATGGTCGCGGCTGCCGGGCGCCGTTCCGGCGCCGTGCGGCTGGCTAAGAGCGCCAGCAGCGAGGTGCCGGCAGCACCAATGCCGAAGCCGATGAAGGCAAAGGCGACGATGGCGGCACCAAGGCCGAGCCAGAAATGGGATTCCAGCAGGATCGTGGAGGCCGCGGCGCCGGTGCCGGACAGCGCCAGCATGGCCATGCCGCCGAGGATCCAGCGGGTGCGGCCGCCGCCGATGTCGGATTCGTAGCCCCAGACCGGGCGCAGCATCTGCACGGCGTAGTGCAGGCTGACGAGGGCCCCGGGGATCGCGGCGGCGAGCGCCAGTTCCACGACCATGACCCGGTTGAGGGTCGAGGTGGTGAGAACGACGATCGAGCCGAGGCTCGCCTGCACCAGCCCGAGCCTCAGAATGCCGATCCAACCAAGTCCGTCGCGAGTCCCCTTCGCCAACGACGTCATTGCTGTTGTCCGCTCCTTCGGAAAGCCGTCATGCGACGGTCAGGGTCCTCAGCGAGATGGCGGTCGCCATCATGCCGCTGACATAGAGCCCGACGCCGATCGCCGAGTACCAGACGGCGCGCTCCTTCGGGCTTTTCAGCATGTGCATCATGCAGCCGATCTGGATCGCCAGAACGAGGCCGACGACGCCGGCCGCCCAGAAGTGTTGCCAGATGATAAGAAGCGCGATCACCGCGGCCTGCGAGCCGCCCATGACGAGGCAGGCAAAGCGCGCCGCGTTGGAAACGCCGAGCTGTACCGGCAGCGAAGCGAGCCCGTGCTGGGTGTCGCCTTCCACCGACTTGAAATCGTTGAGCGTCATGATGCCGTGGGCGCCGACGCCGTAAAGCAGGGCAACGGCGATGATCTCCGCCGGCGGCAGGCCGCCGAGGGCGGCGGCGGCGGCGGTGAACCAGGGCAGGCTCTCGTAGGAAAAGCCGACGGCGGCATTGCCGAACCAGCCGTTCTGCTTGAGCCGGAACGGCGGCGCGCTGTAGGCCCAGGCGAGCGCCAGGCCGATCAGCGCGGCCCAGAACACGGCGGCGCCGAGAAGTGCTGCGACGACCATGGACAGCGCGCTGGCGATGATGGCGACGTAAAGCCCCCAGCGGCCGGGCATGCGGCCGGACGGGATCACCCGGTCGGGCTCGTTGATGGCGTCCACATGGCGGTCGAACCAGTCGTTCACCGCCTGGCTGGTACCGCAAAGCAGCGGGCCGGCGAGCAGAATGCCGCCGATCACGAACCACCAGCGCTCCGCGGTGAAGGCGCCGGCGGAGACGACCCCGCAGGCATAGGCCCACATCGGCGGAAACCATGTGATCGGTTTCAGCAGTTGAATGGTGGCGCCGACGGTCGGAACCCGCGGCAAATCCTGGGAGACCCGGTAAGCATCCATGGCGAAATGCTAGGAGCGATCCAAAAAAGTGTCAATTCAGAATGACACTTATGGGAGTGCGTGATCGCCGCAGCCGCAACCTCCTGGCAAAACATTGCCGGAAAATAGGTTTTTCCGACAGGACGACACGATCCGTTGTCAGGCGGACGTGACAAGTTGGGCGCTTTCGCCGCTTTCCGGCGCTCGCGCGGCCGCCGGTGGGGTCGCGCGAGAGGAGGCGCCTACTCCGCCTCCGGGGCGCCGACGCCGTGCCGTTTCAGCTTGATGTAGAGGCTCTGCCGGCTGAGGCCGAGCATCTCCGCGGCCGAGGCGCGGTTGTTGCCGGTCTGGCGCAGCGCCGCCTCGATGCACAGCTTCTCGATGATGTCGGAGGCCTCGCGTAAGAGTTCCTTCAGCGGCACCCGGCCGACCAGCTCGCCGAAATTCGACGGCTCGTAGGGCAGGGCGCCGGTGACGGACGGATAGCCGCTGTCGCCGGTCGCCTCGGAGATCAGAAAGCCGATGCGCGAGGAGCGCGGCCCGGTCAGCCGTTTGGC
This sequence comes from Rhodobium orientis, assembly GCF_003258835.1. GTDB lineage: Bacteria > Pseudomonadota > Alphaproteobacteria > Rhizobiales > Rhodobiaceae > Rhodobium > Rhodobium orientis. Next base: position 4,098 of record NZ_NPEV01000014.1, read on the forward strand.
GGCGATGCGGACCGGGATCGCCTTGCCGAAATCGTCGCGGATGACGGTGGAGAAGGAGCGCACCTCGCCCTTTTCCTTCAGGTTCGACATCAGGAGCTGCATGTCGATCGCCGCCGCCCCGACCCAGGAATTGAGGTTGCGGCCGATCACGTGCTCGCGGGTCACCGCCTTGACCATATTGAGGAACTGGTCGTTGGGCTGTTCCACGATGCCCTCGCCGTCGGTGACGACGACGGCCTCCGGCAGTTCCCAGATCAGGCCTTGCGGGTCGAACGCATCAGAATCGGCGTCATCGCCCTCGCGGGTGATCTGGCGCAGGCGGACAAGCAGGTTGACCTTGCCGTCGTCCCGGAACGGCTGCACGGTCATCGCATAGGAGCCGTCCTGGTTGGCGAGCCGCACCTCCAGGCTGTCGGCCGTGCCCTGGCGCTGGGCGGCTTCCAGCACCGCGTCGATGTCCTCGCGGGCACCTCGCCGGAACAGCGTCGTCACCGTTTCGCCGACCAGCCGGCTGCTTGGTCGCTCGACCAGTTCGGCCGCCGCCCGGTTGACATCCAGGATGCGCAACAGGTCGCCGTCGACGATGAACATCGGCTGGGCGATCAGTTGAAAGAGCATGCGGTAGCGGGTTTCGGCCTGACGGAGGTCGCGGTATTCCCGCTCCATTTCGAGTTGGTTTTGTACCATCCGGCTTTGCATGTCAGCTATCTTTCGAAGGTCTTGGCCGAGGGCGACCGTGGAGGAGGATCCGTCGATCGCCACCAGGGCGTAGTTGACCGGCAGGTCGGGGAGCCCTTCTGCGGGGTGGTTGATTTGCCGGCGCCGGGTCGACCGGGCGGCGGTGATGTCCGAGAGCAGGGTCCGCACCTTGTCCACGCTCTCGCTCGTCACGGTGGCCTCCCAGCGGCGGCCGATCCATTTGTCGGGGGCGTAGGGCCGCAGGCTGGCGTTGGCGTAGGACACGTCCTCCACCTCGCCTGCCTCGGAAAGGATGAGCGCAATGTCGGAGCCGACGGCGGCAAGCTCGGCGGCGGCGACATGGTCGACGTCGTGGAACCACTCCGACGGGCGGCTGAATTGCCTGTAACGCGTTTTTTCGGCCCGGTCGCTCATGGCATTCGACGTCGTCTCCGCGTCATTTCTGCGCCGGCAGGGCCGGCCGCCTGCGACACCGCGCGCCGGCCTCCGGCCGCCTGGCGTCAGGGGGCAGCGCACCGTCGCGGTGAGCCCCGCCAGTGGCCGGGATCGGGCGAGATCCGGTGTCAGCGCGAATTGTCACATGGGGTGCCGGCGCGCGGCGCGAAAGCCCCTTCGGAAAAGAACGCGCGCCCGCGCGCGCCCGCGCACGAAAAGCATCCGAAACGCAGGCCGGCGCACCCGACAGGTACGCCGGAACGGCTCCGGCCTTCCGTAGTAATCCGGTTTCTGCGGCAGCGACCGTGTGATAGCTGTTGCCGTCAGGAGCCCTTTTGAGGGATAAAATCATAGCGCCCCCAATACGAAGCGGCCTCGGTCGCCACCCGCGCTGACGTGTTTTGCTGATCAAGGCCGACACAGGGAGCAGGGTCCTCCATGAGACCCCGTCCGGAGCGCCGAACCCACGGTCGACGACCGTGCGCGGAAGCCTCCCAACAATGTCCCATCGAACGTCGAATGTAAATCGCTATTAACGTCAAATGAAGTTGACACTTCGTTTGTCGCGGCGTTAGAGTCGATGCCAGCAGGAGTGAGGGAGGCGGTCACCCGCAGGACCATGAAGGTTGCCGCGAATTCTGAGAAATCGCAGGTCATGCTGTACACGCCGGAAGAACGCCGGCGGCGGGACGCCTCGCCCTGGACGCTGGTGCAGGGGGTCCTCGCCCCGATCCAGTTCCTGGTCTTCTTCGTCAGCCTCATCCTGATCATCCGCTATTTCCTGACCGGGGAGGGCCTCTGGGTCGCCAATCTGTCGATCGTCCTGAAGACGTTGACGCTTTACGCGATCATGATCACCGGCTCGATCTGGGAAAAGGACGTCTTCGGCAAGTATCTGTTTGCACGCATGTTTTTCTGGGAGGACGTGTTCTCCATGGCGGTGCTGACGCTGCACACCGCCTATCTCCTGGCGCTTGGCCTCGATCTGTTGTCGCCGACCCCACTTCTGCTCCTGGCCCTTGCGGCCTACGCGACATACGTGATCAACGCCGGCCAGTTCCTGTGGAAGCTGCGCATGGCCCGGCGCGACGCCGAGATGCATGCCGTATCGCTTGAGGCCGCCCAATGAGCCGGCCCGCTTCCCAGACAATCCTCTCCAACACCGCGGCGCCGTGCGATGCGCCGGCCGGCGGTCGCCAGCCGATCCTCCACCAGCGCGGCCAGCACGAGGTTTTCTGCGGCCTGACGTCGATCATCTGGCTGCATCGCAAGATGCAGGACGCCTTCTTCCTGATCGTCGGCTCGCGCACCTGCGCCCATTTGATGCAGTCCGCCGCCGGCGTCATGATCTTCGCCGAGCCGCGCTTCGCCACCGCCATCATCGAGGAGCGCGACCTCTCCGGCATGGCCGACCTGCACGACGAGCTCGACGCCGTCGTCGCGCGGCTTTTGAAGCGCCGTCCGGACATCAGGATGCTGGTCCTCGTCGGCTCCTGCCCCTCGGAGGTCATCAAGCTCGATCTTTCGCGCGCCGCCGAGCGCCTCAACCGCGAACACGCGCCGGATCGCCGCGTCATCGCCTATTCCGGCAGCGGCATCGAGACCACGTTCACGCAAGGGGAAGACAGCTTCCTGGCCACCCTTGTTGAGGAATGCCCCGCCGCGGAGGCCGATGCGGCCCCCTCGCTGGTGGTTGCCGGCTCGCTGGCGGACGTCGTGGAAGACCAGTTCTCGCGCATCTTCCAGGCCCTCGGCATCGACAACGTCGCCTTCCTGCCGACCCGGCGCAGCGACCGGCTGCCGGCGATCGGCCCGAACACGCGCTTCCTGCTCGCCCAGCCGTTCCTCAACGAGGCCTCCAAGATGCTGGAGCGCCGCGGTGCAACGCATATCCCGGCGCTCTTCCCGCTCGGCGAGGAGGGCACGACCGCCTGGCTGAAGGCCGCTTCTGACGCCTTCGGTGTCGATCCCGCGCGCTTTGCGGCGGTGACCGCGCCGGGCCGGGAGCGCGCCCGCAAGGCCCTTGAGAGCTATGCGGAAACCCTTTCCGGCAAGCGCATCTTCTTCTTCCCCGATTCGCAGCTCGAGCCGGCGCTCGCCCGGTTCCTCAGCCGCGAGGCGGGCATGGGCCTGACTGAGGTCGGCAGCCCGTACCTCCACCGCCGGCACCTCGCCGCCGAACTCGATCTCCTGCCCGAAGACGTGGTGTTGAGCGAGGGCCAGGACGTTGAGCGCCAGATCGACCGCTGCCACGAGGCCGATCCGGACCTCATCGTCTGCGGCCTCGGCCTTGCCAATCCCTTCGAGGCGAAGGGCTATGCGACCAAATGGTCGATCGAGCTCGTCTTCACCCCGATCCAGGGCTACGAGCAGGCCGGCGATCTCGCCGAGCTGTTCGCCCGCCCGCTGCGGCGCCGTGCCGCGCTGAAGGTGGAGGTCTAGGCGATGCAGCTCACCGTCTGGACATATGAGGGACCGCCCCATGTCGGCGCGCTGCGCATCGCAGCAAGCATGAAGGGCGTCCACTATGTGCTGCACGCGCCCCAGGGCGACACCTACGCCGATCTCCTCTTCACCATGATCGAGCGCCGCCGCACGCGCCCGCCCGTCACCTACACCACCTTCCAGGCCCGCGATCTCGGCAAGGATACCGCCGAGCTCTTCAAGGAGGCCTGCAGGGAGGCGGTGGAACGCTTCAAGCCCCAGGCGATCCTGGTCGGCGCCTCCTGCACGGCCGAGCTGATCCAGGACGATCCGGGCGGCCTTGCCAAGGCGCTGGGCCTCGACGTTCCCGTGGTGCCGCTGGAGCTGCCGTCCTACCAGCGCAAGGAAAACTGGGGCGCGGCCGAGACCTTCTACCGGCTGGTCCGCGGCTTTGCCGGCGGGCGTGAGAAGCCCGAAAAGGAAGAGGGCGCGCCGGCATCCTGCAACATTCTGGGCCCGACCGCCCTCGGCTTCCGCAACCGCGACGACATCGTCGAGGTCAAGAAGCTGCTGACATCCCTCGGCGTCGACATCAACGTCGTCGCCCCGCTGGACGCCTCGCCGCTGGATCTCACCAGGCTGCCGGCCGCCGACTTCAACGTCGTGCTCTATCCGGAGATCGCCGAGACCGCGGCGACCTGGCTGAAGCGCGAATTCGGCCAGCCGATCGTGCGCACCGTGCCGATCGGCGTCACCGCGACCCGCGAATTCATCCGGGAAGTCGCCGAACTCGCCGGCATCGATCCGACAGAGGCGCTCGATACCGACGCCGACCGGCTCTCCTGGTATGCGCGCTCGGTAGACTCGAACTACCTGACCGGCAAGCGGGTCTTCATCTACGGCGATGCCACCCATGCGCTCGCCGCGGCCCGCATCGCCGAGGAAGAGCTCGGCTTCAAGGTCTGCGGTCTTGGCACCTACAGCTTCAACTTCGCCCGCGACATCACCGCCGCCGCCCGCCACTACGGCGTCGAGCCGGTGATCTCCGACGATCATCTGGACGTCGAGGAGGCGATCGTTGAGGCCCATCCGGAACTGGTGCTCGGCACCCAGATGGAGCGCAACACGGCCAAGCGCCTGCGCATCCCCTGCGCCGTCATCTCCGCCCCGGTGCACGTCCAGGACTTCCCGGCGCGCTATGCCCCGCAGATGGGCTTCGAGGGCGCCAACGTCATCTTCGATAGCTGGGTTCACCCGCTGATGATGGGCCTGGAAGAGCATCTGCTCGGCATGTTCCGCGAGGATTTCGAATTCCACGACGACACCGGCGCCTCGCACCTGGCAGCCGTCAACGCCGCCCACGGCTCCGGCGGGCAGGGCGTCGCCGCTCGCGCCGAGCAGTCCGCGTTCGAGGCCGCCGCGGCCGAACAGACACCCGACACCATCGACAGTCCGGACGGCACGGCCGCCCGCTGGACCACCGAAGCGGAAAAGGAACTGAAAAAGATCCCGTTCTTCGTGCGCGGCAAGGCCCGCCGCAACACGGAGCGTTTCGCCGATGAGACCGGCGTCAATGTGATTACGATCGAGACACTCTACGATGCAAAAGCACATTTTGCCCGCTGACGCAGAGACCCGGAAGGGATCCGGAAAGGCGACGCCGATCCGCGTCGTCTTCGTGACGCTCGACAATCACATGACGAGCGCCATCGACCGTGCCCGCGCGACCCTGCGCCGCGAGATTCCGGGCCTGGAGCTCTCGATTCATGCGCTGGCCGGCTGGGGCGAGGACCAGACCGCTGCCGAGCGCTGCCGCGCCGACATCGAGACCGCCGACATCATCGTCGCCAGCATGATCTTCCTCGACGACCACAGTCGCGCCATCCGGCCGTCGCTGGAGGCGCGCCGCGACCATTGCGACTGCGTCGTCGGCTGCCTGTCGGGCGCCGAGATCGTCAAGCTGACCCGCATCGGCGACTTCAACATGTCGAAGCCGACGACGGGCATCCTCGGCCTCCTGAAGCGCCTTCGCGGCGGCTCCAAGGGCTCCAGCGGCGCCGGCCACGGCCAGATGAAGGTGCTGCGGGCGATCCCGAAGATCCTGAAGTTCATCCCCGGCAAGGCGCAGGACGTCCGCGCCTATTTCCTGACCCTGCAATACCTGCTCGCCGGGTCCGACGAGAACCTCACCAACCTCGTCCGCTTTCTGATTTCGCGATATGCGTCGGGGCCGCGCGCCGGGCTGCGCAAGCTCGTCAAGCCGGCCGATCCGGTCAACTACCCCGACACCGGTCTTTACCACCCCGTGCTGAAGGAGCGGGTTACGGACGACCTTGCCGCGTTCTCGCGCAAGGTCTGCGCCAAATCCGCCACCGGCACGGTGGGACTCCTCGTCATGCGGTCTTATGTGCTCGCCGGCAACACGGCACACTATGACGGCGTGATCAGCGCACTCGAGGCTCGCGGGCTTAAGGTTGTCCCCGCCTTTGCAAGCGGCCTCGATGCACGTCCGGCCATCGAGCGATTCTTTCTCAAGGATGGCAAAGCGATAGTCGACGCGGTCGTCTCTCTGACCGGCTTCTCGCTGGTCGGTGGTCCCGCATATAACGACGCTCCCGCCGCTGAAGCCATGCTCGCTGAGCTGGACGTGCCCTATTTATCCGCCTTCGCGATCGAGTTCCAGACCCTCGAGCAGTGGCTCGATTCCGACCTGGGCCTGTCGCCGGTGGAAACGACGATGATGGTGGCGCTGCCGGAAATGGACGGCGCCTCCGGATCGCTGATCTTCGGCGGCCGCTCCGGCGCTGCCGAGATCAAGTCGGAACGCGACATGGTCTGCAAGCCGGACCGCGCCGAGCGCCTCGCCAACCGGGTCGAGAAACTGATCCGCCTGCGCCGCAGCGCCAGGAACGACCGCCGCGTCGCCATCGTCATCTACAACTTCCCGCCCAATGGCGGAGCCGTCGGAACGGCCGCCTATCTGTCGGTCTTCCAGTCGCTCTTCAACACGCTGAAGGCGATGAAGGCGGAGGGCTATACGGTCGATCTGCCGGAAAGCGTCGACGCCCTGCGCGACCGTATCCTGATCGGCAATTCGGAGCGCCACGGCACGGCCGCCAACGTGCTCCACCGCGTTCCCGCCGAGACCCATGTGGCGCGCGAGAAGTATCTCGCCGAGATCGAGGCCCAGTGGGGCCCGGCGCCCGGCCGCCACCAGACCGACGGCGCCGGCATCTTCGTGCTCGGCGCTGATTTCGGCAACGTCATCGTCGGCGTTCAGCCCGCCTTCGGCTACGAGGGCGACCCGATGCGGCTGTTGTTTGAAAAGACCTTCACGCCGACCCACGCCTTCTCGGCCTTCTACACCTATCTGAAGACCGATTTCGCGGCCGACGCCGTGCTCCATTTCGGCACCCACGGCGCGCTGGAATTCATGCCCGGCAAGCAGGTCGGCCTGTCCGACGCGTGCTGGCCGGAACGCCTCATCGGCGCCCTGCCGAACTACTATCTCTACGCCGCCAACAACCCGTCGGAGGGCATCATCGCCCGCCGCCGTTCGGCCGCGACCCTTATCAGCTACCTGACCCCGCCGCTCAGCCACGCCGGCCTCTACAAGGGTCTTCTTGACCTCAAGGCCTCTGTGGAGCGCTGGCGTGCCCTGCCGCCGGGCCAGGACGGCGAACGCCGCAAGCTCGCCGAAATCATCCAGAGCCAGGCCGCGACCGTTGACCTGGCCGAACAGGAGGCGGAATGGAGCGACGGCGGCGAGGCCGAGATCCCGGGCATCCACGAGCGCATCATCGAGCTTGAGACGACCCTGATCCCGCACGGGCTCCATGTGGTCGGCGAAGTGCCGAGCGATATCGAGCGCCGCGACCTCCTCGCCGCCACCAACGAGGCGATGATGGACGGCCGCCTCGACGATGCCGACATCGACGCCATCGTTGCCGGGACGCGCGTCGCCATCGCCCGCGGCGAGGAAGACAAGGCCATGACCGTGGAACGGCTGGCAAGGCTCAACGAGGGCCTGCAGGTCGACCATGAGACCGGTGCGCTGCTTCGCGCCCTCGACACACGCTACATCCATCCGGTTGCCGGCGGCGACATCGTCCGCGCGCCGGAGATCGTGCCGACGGGCCGCAACCTGCACGGCTTCGACCCGTTCCGCCTGCCGACCGCCTATGCGGTGGAGGATGGCCGCGAACAGGCCGACCGGCTGATCGAGCGCCACATCCGCGACAGCGGTCAGATGCCGAAATCGATCGCCTTGGTGCTGTGGGGATCGGACAACCTCAAGACCGAGGGCTCGACGCTCTCCCAGGCCCTGGCGCTGATCGGCGCTAAGCCGCGCTTCGACGGTTTCGGCCGCCTTGCCGGCGCCGAACTGATCGCGCTGGAAGACCTTGGCCGGCCGCGCATCGACGTCGTCATCACCCTGTCGGGCATCTTCCGCGACCTTCTGCCGATGCAGACCAAGCTGCTGGCCGAGGCCTGCAACCTCGCCGCCACCGCCGACGAGCCGGTGGAGAAGAATTTCCTGCGCAAGCACGCCCTGGAATATGCCGAAAGGCACGGCTGTGCGCTCGACGAGGCGGCGCTGCGCGTCTTCTCCAACGCCGCCGGCGCCTATGGCTCCAACGTCAACATGCTGATCGACAGCGGCGCCTGGGACGACGAGGACGAGATCGCCGAGACCTACACCTCGCGCAAGTGCTTCGCCTATGGCGTCGACGGCAAGCCGGTGAAGCGCCAGGAGCTCCTCGGCGAGGTCCTGCAGAGCGTCGATGCGGCCTACCAGAACCTGGAATCGGTCGAGCTCGGCATCACCACCATCGACCATTATTTCGACACGCTCGGCGGCATCAGCCGGGCCATCCGCAAGTCCGGCGGCGGTCATGTGCCGGTCTATGTCGGCGATCAGACCTGCGGCAAGGGCAAGGTCCGCACGCTCACCGAACAGGTGGCGCTGGAGACCCGCAGCCGCATGCTCAACCCGAAATGGTACGAGGGCCTCCTGAAGCACGGCTATGAGGGCGTGCGCCAGATCGAGAGCCACGTCACCAACACGCTCGGCTGGTCGGCCACCACCGGCCAGGTCGCGCCCTGGGTCTACAAGAACCTCACCGAGACCTTCATCCTCGACGAGGAAATGCGGACCCGCATGGCCGATCTCAATCCGAAGGCCTGCTCCAAGCTCGCCAACCGGCTGATCGAGGCGCATGAGCGCAATTATTGGCAACCCGACGAAGCGACGCTCGAAGCGCTGAGGGCGGCCGGGGACGAGTTGGAAGACCGGCTCGAAGGCATCGACGTGGAGGCAGCATGAACGCGTATTCGTACAGGGACGTCGCCGGCAAGGGCGCCAAGAGCTCCAAGGTCGCCTCCGAGCACCGCGAGGACGGCGAGGGATCGGTCCAGGTCAAGCTCGACCCCACGATGGAGATCGAGGGCGCCAAGGTTTTTGCCATCTACGGCAAGGGCGGCATCGGCAAGTCGACCACCTCGTCGAACCTGTCGGTGGCGTTTTCCAAGCTCGGCAAGCGCGTCCTGCAGATCGGCTGCGACCCCAAGCATGATTCCACCTTCACCCTGACGAAATCGCTGATCCCGACGGTCATCGACATCCTGGAGGAGGTCAACTACCACGCCGAGATGCTGCGGCCGGAAGACTTCGTCTTCGACGGCTACAACGGCGTGCAGTGCGTGGAAGCCGGCGGCCCGCCGGCCGGCACCGGCTGCGGCGGCTATGTCGTCGGCCAGACGGTCAAGCTCTTGAAAGAGCATCACCTGCTGGAAGACACCGACGTCGTCGTCTTCGACGTCCTCGGCGATGTGGTCTGCGGCGGCTTCGCCTCGCCGCTGCAGCACGCCGAGCGGGCGCTGATCGTCGCCGCCAACGACTTCGATTCCATCTTCGCGATGAACCGCATCGTCGCCGCCATCCGGGCCAAGGCGAAGAACTACGACGTCCGCCTCGGCGGCGTCATCGCCAACCGCTCGGCCAACACCGACCAGATCGACCGCTACAACGACGCGATCGGCCTGAAGCGCCTCGCCCACATACCGGACGACGACGCGGTGCGGATGAGCCGGCTGAAGAAGCGCACCCTTTTCGAAATGGACGAGACCCCGGAGATCAAACGGATCCAGCAGGAATACATGAAGCTGGCCGAATACCTCTGGTCCGGGTCGGAGGAACTCGACGCGACCCCGATGAAGGATCGCGACATTTTCGAGTTCCTTGGCTTTGAATGAGGAAGAAGAAGATGGAGCAGGCCCGCTACATCCGGCGTCGCAGTGAAATCCAGGATTATTTCGATCGCACCGCGATCCATCACTGGAAGAAGCTGGCGACCGACGAGCCGCTGAACCGGATCCGCGAGACGGTCCGCGCCGGCCGCGACCGGATGCGCGGGCTGCTGCTCTCCTGCCTGCCCGACGACCTCACCGGCTGGCGCGTGCTCGACGCCGGCTGCGGCGCGGGCATGATGTCGGCCGAGCTGGCCCGGCGCGGCGCCGATGTGGTCGGCGTCGACCTGTCGCCGGAGATCGTGCGCTACGCCGCCGCCCAGCTTGCCGCCGAGGACCTCAAGGGCTCGGTCACCTTCCATTCCGGCGACATGCTGTCGCCCGAGTTCGGCCGCTTCGACGCCGTCGTCGCCATGGATTCGCTGATCCACTACAAGCTCGGCGACGCCGTTGCCGCGATGGCAACGCTGGCCGCGCGCACCGACAGAAAGATCGTCTGCACCTTCGCGCCGCGCACCGTGCCGCTGACCCTCATGCACATGGCCGGCCGCCTGTTCCCGCGCTCTGACAGGGCGCCGTCGATCCAGCCGACCGCGCCGGGCAAGTTCCGCAAGCGCGTGCTCGCCGATCCGGCCTTCGCCGGCTGGCAGGTTGGGCTCTGCGAGCGCGTCAAGAGCGGCTTCTACACGTCGCAAGCCATCGAGGTGTCGCGCCTATGAGCATGGTCGGACAGGCGAACGCCCGCATGGTGGCGTTCTGGAAGAGGGTAGGGATGCGGTTCATGCCGTTCGCCGACGTGGCGACGGCGGAGATGCCGTTCTCGCGCCTCCTTCGCCTTGCCCTGTTCCAGGTCTCCGTCGGCATGGCCGCGGTGCTGCTCACCGGCACGCTCAACCGGGTGATGATCGTCGAACTCGGCGTCTCCACCAGCCTCGTCGCCATCATGGTGGCGATCCCGGTGGTCGCCGCCCCGTTCCGCGCCCTCATCGGCCACAAGTCCGACACCTACCGCTCGTTCCTCGGCTGGCGCCGTGTGCCCTATATCTGGTTCGGCACGCTCTTGCAGTTCGGCGGCCTTGCCATTCTGCCCTTCGCGCTGCTCTTGCTGCAGAGCCAGAACAACGGCCCGGAATGGGCCGGCAGCGCCGGCGCCGCGCTCGCCTTCCTGCTGGTCGGCCTCGGCATGCACATGACGCAGACGGCGGGCCTGGCGCTCGCCACCGACCTGGTGCCGGAGGACAAGCGCCCGCGCGTCGTTGCGCTCACCTATGTCGTCTTCCTCATCGGCATGATCGGCAGCGCCTTCGTCCTCAGCTACCTGCTCAACGACTTCAGCGCCAAGCGTCTGATCCAGGTGATCCAGGGCGCGGCGGTCATCACCCTTGTCCTCAACGTCATCTCGCTGTGGAAGCAGGAAGCGCGCGACCCGAGCCGCACCGCCCACAGCCGCGAGGCGCTCAGCTTCAGCGAGGCGATCGCCAACTACCGCGCCGATCCGCGCACCACGCGCCTGCTGCTCGCGCTCGCCCTCGGCTCGGCCGCCTTCAGCATGCAGGACGTGCTGCTGGAGCCCTATGGCGCCGAAGTCCTCGGCCTTTCGGTCAGCCAGACGACCATGCTGACCGCGCTCTGGGCCGCGGGCACGCTTGCCGGCTTCCTGCTTGCCGGAAACCTGCTGGCGAGGGGCTTTGAGATGCACCGGGTCGCCGCCATCGGCGCGCTGTCCGGCATCGTCGCCTTTTCCGCCGTCGTCTTTGCCGCCCCGCTGGAGGCACCGAACCTGTTCCGGGCCGGCGCCGCGGTCATCGGCTTCGGCGGCGGGCTGTTTGCCGTCGGCACCATGCTGGCGGCCATGGAGCTCGGCGAGCACACCGATCACGGCCTTGCCATCGGCGCCTGGGGCGCGGTGCAGGCCACCTCGATCGGCATCGCGCTCGCCGTCGGCGGCGTCCTGCGCGACGTCGTCAATTCGCTGGCTATGTCAGGCGCGCTGGGGGCCACCCTCAACGACGTCACGGTCGGCTACAGCGTCGTCTATCACATTGAAATCGGAATGCTATTTGCGAGCCTGGTGGTGCTGGGCCCGTTGACCTACCGGCGCCGCCACAGCGCCGCGACACAACGGCAGTTCGGATTAGCCGAGTTGCCGGGATAATCGAAACCGCGAACCGGGAGAGAGCTATGGAATCCGGAGCGTTAACATCACATATCGACGTTGCACAGGTGACGCTCTATGCGTTCTGGGCATTTTTCGTCGGTCTCGTCTGGTACCTGCGCCAGGAAGACCGGCGTGAGGGTTATCCGCTGGAAGCCGATGTTTCCGGCGAGTACAGCAAGGATCCCTGGCTGTTCCTGCCGCAGCCCAAGACCTTCGTGCTGTTCAACAACCAGGGCACCAAGACCGTCCCGGACCAGGTCCGCGACACCCGTCCGATTGCCGCCGAGCGGCTCACCGTCGCGCCGGGCTCGCCGCTCGTGCCGACCGGCGATCCGATGGCCGACAGCATCGGCCCGGGCTCCTATGCCGAACGTCTCGACATCGTCGAGACCAATCCGGACGGCTCCAACCGCATCGTGCCGCTCCGCACGACCGACGAGTTCCAGGTCGTCGAGGACGATCCGGATCCGCGCGGCATGAGCGTCGTCGGCTGCGACAAGCAGATCGCCGGCACGGTCACCGACCTTTGGGTCGACAAGTCCGACAGCCTGATCCGCTACCTCGAGGTTCAGCTCGAAGGCGCCGGCACGGTCCTGTTGCCGATGCCGTTCTGCGTCGTGCGCACCGGCCACATCTATGTCCATGCCGTCACCTCCGAGCAGTTCGCCGGCGTTCCGACGACGGCCAGCCCCGACGCCGTCAGCCGACTGGAAGAAGAGAAGATCGCCGCTTACTACGGCGCCGGTCAGCTCTACGCCACGCCGGAACGGCAGGAGCCGCTGCTATGATGTTCGACCAGGTGCGCGAGCACGAATACGAACCCGTCGAGGGTCTTCCCGAAAAGCTTCCGGAAGGCGAGTTCATGCTGTGGCAGGGGCGGCCCGACGGCCGCTCCATTGCCCGGCGCGTCATGAAAACCGGCTGGTTCGCGTTCTACTTCCTCGTGCTCGCGGCCTGGGCGTTTACGGCCGGTCTCTATGACGGTCGCGGTCTCGGCGCGTCGACGTTTTCCGCCGGCGCGCTGGTCCTCTTCGCCGCGGTGCTGATCGGCCTCCTGGAGGCTTATGCCTGGGGCGTCCACAAGACGACGATGTACACCGTCACCAACCGCCGCGTGGTGATGCGTGTCGGCGTGGCGCTGCCGTTCACGCTCAACCTGCCGTTCTCCAAGATCGCCTCGGCGAACCTTGCGACCGGCAAGCGGGGGATCGGCGACATCGCCATGGCCCTGAAGGCCGACGAGCGCATGTCCTGGCTGATGATGTGGCCCCATGTCCGGCCCTGGCGGATGTTCCGCTGCGAGCCGGCCCTGCGCTGCATTCCGGAAGCCGAAAAGGTCGCCGGCATCCTCGGCAAGGCACTCGCCGACTACGTCGCCGGCCATGCCGACGAGGCGCCGCGGATCGCCGTGACCGCCTCGGGCCCGGAGACGCCTCGCCAGCGGGTCTCGGGTCTGAAGACCGTCACGGCCGCCGAGTAGGAAGGAAAAAGGGGATGAGCATGAACGTCGCCGTCGCGTCTGAAAAGCCGAAGAAGGAGAGAAAGGGGCGCGTTCCCTCGTTCCCGCGCTTTCCGCTCTATTCGGCGCTGGCGCTTGTCGGCTTCGCGCTGATCGCCACCATTTTCGGCTCGGTCACCGACATCGGCACGGTGCGCAACGGCCTCGGTCAGCCGGTCGCCATCCGCGACGTGGTCATCACCCGCGATGCGGCCGACAGCGTCACCGTCACCGATGCCATGAGCGGCGACGAGATCGCCGTCATCGGCTCGGGCGAGGGCGGCTTCGTGCGCGGCGCGCTGCGCGGCCTCGACCGCATGCGCCTTGTCGCCGAGGTCGGCAAGGACCAGCCCTACCGCATCATCAAGTGGGAGAACGGCTGGGTCTCCCTGTCGGACACCGGCACCGGCCAACGGCTTTACCTGAACGCTTTCGGGCCCGACAACGCGGCCGCCTTCGAGGCGTTCCTCAAGAACTATGGAGACGTGAAGTGATCGGCAGGCTGATCGGCAGGAAACGCATCGACGTGCCCTGCACGGTTGAGATCAGCAATACCTTCGACAGCCTCGGCGCCCATGTACGGTTCTCGGACGGGACGATCGTACATCCGGGGGACGAGGTGGTCGTGCATGGCGCGCCGGTCGCCGTGCCCTATGGCGAAGTCCGCGAGTTCAAGCGGACCGCAACGATAACGCGGGCAAGTCTGCTCGAGCGCGCCTTCGTCAAGGCGACAGGCGATCTGGAGCTGATGGAACTCTGCGAATTCAGTTTTTCAGGGAGGGGAACCGTATGAACAGGCACGTCGCGCCGGACGATCTGGCGCCAAAGGTCGACGAGCAGAGCGAGACCACCAGGGCCGCGATGCAGTCGACCATGCTCAATCCGCGCTTCTACACCACGGATTTCGCCGAGCTCGACCGCATCGACGTGTCGGCCGTGCGCGAGGAATGGGACGTCCTGATGGACGACCTGCGCGCCGACCACAACAAGGGCCACTTCAAGCGCAACGAAAACTGGGACGATCTGGATATCGATGCGCTGCCGGAAGACTTGCGCGCCGAGCTGGTCGATTTCCTGGTCAGTTCATTGACCGCGGAATTCTCCGGCTGCGTGCTCTACAAGGAAATGAAGCGACGCGGCAAGAACAAGGAGATCTGTGATCTGTTCGGCTTCATGAGCCGCGACGAGTCGCGCCATGCCGGCTTCATCAATGACGCGCTGAAGGATTTCGGCATCGGCGTCAATATGGGGTTTCTGGCCAAGGCGAAAAAGTATACCTATTTCCGACCGAAATTCATATTCTACGCCACATACCTGTCGGAAAAGATCGGCTATGCCCGCTACATCACCATCTACCGCCATTTGGAACGGCACCCGGAATACCGATTCCACCCGATTTTCAAATGGTTCAAGGAATGGTGCAATGACGAATTCCGTCATGGCGAGGCGTTCTCGTTGATCATGCGGTCCGACCCGAAGCTGCTCAGCGGCGTCAACAGGCTGTGGATCAAATTCTTCCTGCTCGCCGTGTATGCGACCATGTATGTGCGCGATCACGCCCGTCCGGCCTTCTATCGCGGTCTCGGCATCGACATCGACGACTACGACGCGAAGGTGTTCCGGACGACGACGGAAATCTCAAGGCAGTGCTTCCCGGTGCTGCTGGACACCGACCACCCGGCGATGGTCGCCGGCTTCAGGCGGCTCTGCCGCATCAACCGCCGCCTGGAGGCGGCTTCAGCAAAGGGCGGCCTTGCCGGCGCCCTCGGCAAGGCAGTGTGGGGCGCGGCGGCCGCGGCCGTTTTTGCCCGCCTCTATCTGTTGCCCGGCAAGACGAACGAAATTCCGCAGACCAGCCGGCTTCAGCCGGCCTGGTAATTGGGAGAGACCTGTTGGTCCAGTACGTAGCGCCCGTCGTGTTCGTGGTCTTCACCTGGTGGTTCTCCACCGGGGTGGTCCTCTATGCGGCGCGGCGCCCGCGCGGTTTCCGCCGTGGCGCGATGGTGGTCGCAACGCTGATCGCCGGCCTTGCCGTCTTCGGGCTTTACGAGAGCGCCCGCATGGAAAGCGCGGCCGGCGCCTATCTCGGCTATCTGAGCGCCATCGGCCTGTGGGCCTGGCACGAGCTCTCCTTCCTCACCGGCATGGTCACCGGACCGAACCGGGCGCCCTGTCCGCCGGACGCCTCCGGCTGGCGCCGGTTCCTGGCCGCCTTCTCCACGATCCGCGACCATGAGGTCGCGCTGGCGGTCACCGCGGTTCTCGTCGCGGGCCTGACCTGGACCGCGCCGAACCATGCGGGCCTGTGGACCTTCCTCATTCTGTGGGCCATGCGCCTCAGCGCCAAGCTGACCGTCTTCCTCGGCGCGCCCAACGCCATCAACGAGATGACGCCGGCGCGGCTCCACTATCTCACCAGCTATTTCCGTACCGACCGCACCAACCCGTTCTTCCCGGCCATGGTCGGCGTGGCGATGGTGGTCTGCGGCTGGCTGATCGCCAATGCCTATGCCGCCGACGAGCCCCATGTGGTCGCTGCCACGGTGCTGGCCTCGGCGTTCCTCGCGCTCGCCATCATCGAGCACTTTTTCCTGGTCCTGCCGGTCTCCGAGGCCGTGTTGTGGCGCTGGGCGATCCCGGAACGCGGTGAGGCCGCGCCGATCGACCTCACCGCCGCCAACGGCTCCGCCTGGCAGGGCTTCGAAAGCCGGTTTTCCGGCAAGACATCCATCCACCGACGCCGCCTGGAGGCGGCGCCAGATCACGACGCGCCATGACGTGCCGGTGGCGCTAACACGAACCGGTAGCTTTGGAGGTACAAATGGATTTCGACGCGTTCTTCGAGCAGGAGCTTGAGCGCCTTCGCAACGATGGCAACTACCGGATTTTCGCCGACCTGGAACGTCACGCCGGCGCCTTCCCCCGGGCCACCCGCTATGACGGGGAAAACACCCAGCACGTCACCGTCTGGTGCTCCAACGACTATCTCGGCATGGGCCAGAACGAGACCGTTCGCGCCGCCATGCACGAGGCGATCGAAAAGTGCGGCACCGGTGCCGGCGGCACCCGCAACATCTCCGGGACGAACCACTACCACATCCTCCTGGAGCGCGAGCTTGCCGACCTGCACAACAAGGAAGCCGCGCTGATCTTCACCTCCGGCTACGTCTCTAACTGGGCGACCCTCGGCACGCTCGGCGCCCGGCTCCCGAATTGCGTGATCCTGTCGGATTCCCTCAATCACGCCTCCATGATCGAAGGCATCCGTCATAGTCGCGCCGACAAGGTCATCTGGAACCACAACGACGTCCAGGATCTCGACCGCAAGCTGTCGCTGATCGACCCGTCGCGGCCGAAGCTCATCGCGTTCGAGTCGGTCTACTCGATGGACGGTGACATCGCCCCGATCAAGGAGATCTGCGACGTCGCCGACAAGCACGGCGCCATGACCTATCTCGACGAAGTCCATGCGGTCGGCCTCTACGGCCCGCGCGGCGGCGGCGTTGCCGAGCGCGAAGGCCTGATGGACCGTCTGACCATCATCGAGGGCACCCTCGGCAAGGCGTTCGGCGTCATGGGCGGCTATATCGCCGCCTCCGCGGCCCTGTGCGACTACGTGCGCAGCTTCTCGTCCGGCTTCATCTTCACCACGGCGCTGCCGCCGGCGATCGCAGCCGGCGCCACCGCCAGCATCCGGCACCTGAAGGACAGCAACGAGGAGCGGATGGCCCAGCGCGACCGCGTCGCCACCGTGCGCGCCCGCTTCGATGCCCTCGGCATCCCGCACATGCCGAACCCGAGCCACATCATTCCGGTGATGGTCGGCGATCCGACCAAGTGCCGCTGGATCAGCGACGTGCTGCTCGACACCTACGGCATCTACATCCAGCCGATCAACTACCCGACCGTCCCCAAGGGCACCGAGCGCCTGCGCATCACGCCGTCGCCGCTGCACTCCGACGACGATGTCGACCACCTGGTGCGGGCGATCAACGACCTGTGGTCGCAATGCGCCCTGGCTCGCCAGGTGGCATGACGGCCCCGGTCATCATACCGGGTATCGCGCGGGACGGTTCGCTGTTCCCGATCGAGAAGCTGCGCGCGCACACCGACGCGGTCTTTCATCTGGCCGTGTCGGTGTTCGTCTTCAACGAGGACGGCGAGCTCCTGATCCAGCGCCGGGCCGACGGCAAGTATCACTGCGGCGGCAAATGGGCCAACACCTGTTGCACCCATCCGCACTGGCAGGAATGCTCCGCCGCCTCGGCCGGCCGCCGGCTGCACGAGGAGCTGTGCTTCACCGTGCCGCTGCAGGAGCGCAGCGTTGTGGAATACGCGGCCGATGTCGGCTCGGGCCTGCACGAGCACGAGAAGGTGACGGTGTTTACCGGCGTCGCCCCGCGCTCCGTCGCCGACATCGCGCCCAATCCGGACGAGGTCTCCGAGACCCGCTGGGTCGCCCTGGACGACCTGAAGGCGGAAATCGCCGAACGGCCGGACGATTTCACGCCCTGGTTCCGGATCTACCTTGAAAGGTTTCCTGACCTGACTTTCTGAAAAGAAGCGCCTGTTTATCGGCAAAAAAACGACGCCGGCGCCCTGTTGCGCCGGCGCTTTTTTTCGTGCTGCGATTGTGATCGCCGGGCGGCGCTGTCAGACTTCCCGAAACGAAGAGGGGGAGAAAACCGATGTCGTTTCTCGCCAACGCGAACCGTCGCTTCGGGAAAATCGCCGTCGCCGCCGGGCTCGCCCTGGTCGCGGCGTCCGCCGCCGGTGCGCAATCGTCTGCATTAAATGGCAACGGCCGCTGCGTCCTCGTCGTCGATGGCGCCACCTATATCGACGGGAGCTGCATCATCGACCTTCAGGCCAATGGCGACTTCGATTTCGACGATGGCCGCCTGAAGACCGAATGCGCCGAATTCGACCTCGGGCCTGACGAGTGCTCGATGGCCAATACCAGGGTGATGCGGAACGGAACGTTCGGCTCGCTCTCGATCACCGGCCCGGATGCCGGCATCATGTTCTGGAACGAGGGCCGGTATCTCCACGGCCAGGCACGGATCGGCAATCTGCACCGCCGTGGCGCCTGCTGGCAGAACGACCGCGCCAGGCTTTGCGCCTACCGATAGGACGGCGCGTGAGGCGGGGTGCCGCCGTCCCGGCGACTACCGATCGGATCAACTATCCGGCCGGCCGGCGGCAAAAAACCAAAAGAAAGGGGAGGGCCATGGCCCTCCCCGATTTGGTTGGGGGTCCGGGCGGCGTGGCGCCCGGTCCCTGTCGTCAGTTGACCGCCAGTTGGGCTGACGTCGCGGCGGTGCCGGCGTCGGAGGTCTTGTCCTCTTCCATCGGCAGCAGCCGTTCGGTCTCGCCTTCCTTCCAGGTCGTGAAGTCCGGCACGCCCGTGAAGGTCTTCGTGCCGAGGCCCTTCAGGTAGTCCTGCACCATCGGTGCGCCATAGAGCGGCTTCTGAACGCCGTTGTGGCAGGTGGCGCAGTCGACCTTGAGGATGTCGCCCTCCGGACCGACACGGTTGGCCGGCATGACCGGGGTCATCGGCGCCATGTAGTCGTTGTTGAGGGCGCGGGTCAGGCGGATGCCGTGCCAGGCGGTGACGCGCTGCGGCGGGCTCTCGTCCCAGTTGTCGAAGGCGCGGGTGTTGTGGCAGGTGATGCAGCCGACACCCAGTCCCTCGGACATGTGGATCATGAGGCCGAAGGTCCGCTCCGCGTCGGTCAGGTCGGTCTTGTTCGATCCGTTCGGCAGCGCCGACTTGGAGTGAACGAGAAGCGACTTGTCGCCGAGCAGGTAGTTGTCGAACCCGCCATTCGGCAACGCCGTATGGCCGGCCGTTTCCGCGACGATGTTCTGGTCGGCGCGGTAGCCGAGATAGCCCGCCATCTTCGGGCCGAGATCGGTCGACCAGGTCTCCGGCGGGATGTTCTGGCCGCGGTGGCAGGTGTAACAGGTGACGCCCGTCTCCGCGACGTGGGTTTTCCAGTCCGCGTTGATGGCCTGGGTCATCTGCAGCATGCGCCGCGACACGACCTTGGTGTAGACCGCGTCGGAGGCCAGGTTCTCCGGATCGTGACAGTAGTTGCAGTCATTGTCCGGAGTGGTCCACTGGGTGATGGCCATCATGAGCTGGTTGAATTCGTCCTCGGACAGATGCCCGAGAACCTGGACGTTCTCGTAGACGTCGCCGGCCTTCTGGCCTTCCGGATCCGGCTCATAGGGCACGCCCGGAACCACGTTGGCCTTGACCAGGACGGCTTCGTCTTCCTGGTCCTTGATGTCGTACATGCCGGTACCGCGATAGCCGATCTGCGTGACCGTCTGCGGCGGCAGATCCCAGTGCGGCATGATCACCATCGCGACTGCCATCAGAACGGCGGCAGCGATAGCAAAGGGAATCCAGAGTTTCATTGTGCCGCTCCTGCAATAGACGGATCCACGACACCCGGGAAGACATCGGGCAGCGGCGCGACGATGCCGTGCTTCATGCCCCACAGGTACCAGTTATCGACCACCGTACCTGTCAGAAGAATGCCGATCGCGCCGGTCAGCGGGGTCAGCACTGCGAACCACCAGGCCCAGCGGTGGATGGATTCCATCGTGGCGTTCCAGCCCATCGTCCAGCGCCAGAACAGGGCACCGCGTTCGGAAGCCGTACCGCGGTCCGTGATCTGCTCCAGCTCGCGGTCGCCGCCATAGCGTCCGACCGAGAGCACCGTGCCGGCATGCATGGCGAACAGGAGGGCGGAGCCGTAAAGGAAGGCGATCGAGAGGGCGTGGAACGGGTTGTAGTAGAGGTTGCCGTAGCGGATCGAGAAAGCGGTCGTCCAGTCCAGGTGCGGGAAGATGCCGAACGGCACCGCCTCGGCCCAGCTTCCCATCATCAGCGGCCGGATGAAGCCGAGCGACAGGAACAGGAAGATCGCGGACGCGAACGCCCAGGCAACGTGGGTGCCCAGCTCGAGCTGGCGTGCGCGCACATACATGCGGGCCCACCACAGGAGGATGGACAGGGTCAGGAAGAAGCCGGTGATCTGCCACCAGCCGCCCTCGTTGAGGGGGGCAAGGATGGTCAGGCCGTACTTCGCCGGGGGCGGCTCAAGTCCCAGCCAGAAGAGCTGGCGGATGAACTGGATCGGGTCCCAGCCCACGGAGGCCAGCATGTTGAGGCCGATGATGGAAACGGCGATGGCGCCGAAGACGAGCGAGAAGAACCCGAGCGTTCCGAGGTAGATCGGGCCGATCTGCGCGATGCCGATCTTGCCGATCCAGTACTCGAAGAACGGTGTTCCCCAACGCTTGCTGTCTCCCGGAGGCAGCGGCACGCCGGTCTCGGGATGTCCCCTGACCTGCACCGCCGTGAAGATGTTTTGATATTCGGACATCGTGGATCTCCTTAGCTCCAGAAGGGCAGGTCAAGCCACCAGTTCCACCACTGCGGCCAACCCTTGGTCCACAGCGGTCCGCTGATGACGATGCACACCGCACTCCAGAAACCGGCGTTGATTGCGAGCAGGAGGCCAAGACGGTGAATGCCGAGAGCGCCGATCGAGTAACCGACGGCGTCGCGGAAGAACGTGTCTTCGTAATCGGCCACCTTGACGGAGCCGCGGACCTTCGGATCTTTCCGGGACCGGCCCGGGTTGGACGCCGAAAGGATCAGGCCGCCATGCATTGCCAGCGCCAGACACGTCGTAAAGAAGAACGTGATCGCCAGCATGTGGGCAGGATTGTAGTGGAAGTGCAGATATTGGTAGCCGACGTTCGACACCCAGTCGAGATGGCTGAAGATGCCGTACGGGAAGCCATGGCCCCAGGCGCCGAGCAGAACCGGGCGAATGACCACCAGCGTGAAATACGCGAAGATCGCCACGCCGAACGCGAACGGAACATGGTAGCCGATGCCGAGCTTGCGGCAGATTTCCACCTCGCGCAGGGCCCAGGACACGAACGCGCCGAGTGCGCAGATCGTAATGATCTGCCACAGGCCGCCTTTCGCGAGGGGGGCAAGGGCGAGGCCATAGCTGAGATCGGGCGGCGCAATCGAAATGCGCCAGATATTCCACGTCGGGCCAAGCGCCGCGCCATAGAGGATGAGCGCCGTCCCGAGGATCGTGAAAAATGCGGTCGTTACACCGAAGAAACCAACGTAGAACGGCCCGACCCAGAAATCAAAAAGGTCTCCGCCGATCAACGTTCCTCCTCGGACACGATATTTACGTTCGAAGCTGAGTAGTGCCATCATTTTTCTCCACGCCGAATTGAACGGACGGGCGGCTTCCGTTGCTTGTCGGGGTCGCGACGGGCCGGCGGGCGCAAGGAACGCGCCAGACGGCCCGTCGCGTTTGCATGCGCACTATCCGATAAGCCGAAGAGGCTCCACAGGCGACGAGATGGACTGTTCAACCGAAGCGGCCTTGTAGGGGTTACCCTCGAGCCAGTTGAACTTCTCGGTGCCGAGCAGGATCATGTGGATCAGGATGGCGAGAACGAAAAGAAAAACGCTCAGAGCCACCAGGACCCGGCGAGGATCAAAGAGCGTCCAGATCTTATACATGGCGTCTTCTCCTCTACGAGATCATCGGGATGAAAGTGGAGACCGCCTGGCCAACGTCGGAGAGCGACGCATAACCCTGCGGACCCGGGATCCACGGGCGCCACATCCAGGCCAGGAAATGCGCGATGATCGCGATCACCATGAAAATCACGAAGCCTTGGATGAAGAGCTTATGGAACTCCTGCGCCTCGCTATCGGAAAAACCCGAAAGCGTGCTGTTGTCACTGGCCATAAGAATTCCCTCCTATTTACCAGTTCCGCGGGACCCCCACGGCGGGGTGTGCCTCCAGCCAGACCCGTCGGGACATGACCTTTGGCGGTTCTTGCCGGAGTGGATCCGGCAAACTCGTGGCTAGCGCATGAATGCGTAGCCGGCTGCGATCTGGGCGGCGCTCGTCGCCCTCGCCAGAAGCGAGGGGCGCTTTGCGTCGCCAAGATTTCGGTTGCGTCCCGGGTGCCGGATCAGAGCCATGAACGGTGCGGCGAGCAGGTACATGGCGATGAAAACGACAACCACGACGTGATATTCGAGACTGTCCCTGAAGCCGAGCTTCGGTCCGCAGTCACGGCTTCTCGAACATCCGTAAGCCATTGTCAGTCCTCCAGTTTCCCCGAGCACCCAGCTCACGGGACGTGAATGCTTTCCTCAGGCTGCGCGCTCCGAAACACGGCTGCGTGCTGCCTCGACATGATGTTTCTCGACCCGCTCGTTGCCGTCGCGCCTTGCGTCGTCCTCGGCCGCGTCGCGCAGCCGCTTGGCGGCCGAAATCCGAACCAGCACCGGCTGCTTGGCGACCAGCCGGTCGAGTTCCGCCTTTGCCTCTTCCGCCCAGGCCAGTTCCCGGTGCTTGCGCGTCGGCGTCGCCTCCACCTTGTCGAGCTCGCTCGACAGCGGCAGGATGTTGAACAGCGCATCGAACAGGCCGTTGCAGACTTCCTGGATGGCGTAGGTGGCGCCGGAATAGCCCATGAAGGGCGTTCCGGTGTGCCGGCGGATGATCGCGCCCGGGAAGGACGCGGGAACGTAGATCGCCCTGGACCCGGTCTCGGCCAGGTACATGCGCTCGTTGTAGGAGCCGAACAGGATCAGCGGCGGCGTCTCGTGGATCGCCTTGCGGATCGACTGGTTGTCCGGCTTCACCCCGGCGCGCCGCTGGAACGAGAAGGCGCAGGGCATGCCGAGCTCGTCTTCCAGGAAATGCCGGATGCCGCGCTCGTAGGTCTCGCTGGCGACGATCGCAAAGCTCGCCGTGGCGAAGAAGTCCTGGGTCACCGAGCGCCACAAATCCCACATCGGCTTCAGCGTCGTGTGCTTTTCCCGGGCGATGAAGGGCTGCGGGTCGAGGTCCAGCATCTCGCCGAGCGTTTCCAGGAACGCGGTCGTGGAATGGATGCCGATCGGCGCCTGCAGGTAGGGCCGGTCGAGCGCTTCGCATAAGAGGCGGCCGAACTCCCGGTACATGCAGATATTGACGTCGGCATTGGCCAGCTTGGAGACGTCCGCAAGGTGGCTGCCGAGCGGGAACACCATGTTGATTTCCGCGCCGATGCCTTCCACCAGGCGGCGGATTTCAGCCAGATCCGACGGCATGTTGAAGGTGCCGTACATCGGGCCGATGATGTTGACCCTGGGCGTCTCGCCGTCCTTGCGCGTGCGCTCCTTGACCTTGCCCTTCTTCGGGCCGTATTCGGTCCACAGCCACTTCAGGGCGCGGTCGGCGCTCTGCCACTGGTCCTCGTCGATGGTCCGCGGCAGGAAGCGCTGGATGTTGGTGCCTTCCGGCGTCACGCCGCCGCCGATCATTTCCGCGATCGAGCCGGTGACGACCACGGCCGGCAGGTCCGGATCGAGGACTTCGCGAGCCCGCTTCATGGCGCCTTCGGTGCCGTGCTGGCCGAGCTCTTCCTCGCCGAGGCCGGTGACGACGATCGGCAATTCGTGCGGCGGCAGCGCGTCGGTGTAATGCAGCACCGAGGTCACCGGCAGGTTCTCGCAGCCGACCGGGCCGTCGATGATGACCTGCAGGCCCTTGATCGCGGTGAAGGCGTAGACGGAGCCCCAGTAGCCACCGGCGCGGTCGAGATCGAGGATCAGCATCCCACGGCCTCCCCGTTGTCGACGGCGTTGGTCTGGCGCCTGGTCTTGGCCGCGTATTTCTTGCGGAATGCGGAGCGGTCGGCCGGAACGTCTTCCCAGACGCCGGCGGCATCGCCGGAGCCGACGCCCTCGAAGAACGCCGTCATGCGGTCGAAGCGCGGCTTGTTGGCGATCGCCCCGTTGACGATCTGCGCAAGCGAGCCGGCACCGGCGGGACCCATCAGCGGCCGCGCCGAGATCAGGTTGGTGAAGTAGAGCGCCGGCGTGGCGGCTTCCTTGGCGTGCTGCACCACCGGCGTCGTGCCGACGGCAAGGTCCGGCCGGAATTCCTCGAACGCCGCGATATCCTGCTCCAGCGAGGCGCGGTACTGCACATGGACGCCATGCGCTTCCAGCCAGGCCGCGTCGTCCGCCGAATGCGGCGTCTTCGGGCAGGCGGTGCCCACGTAGCGAAGGTCCGCGCCGCTTTCCACCAGCAGCCGGCCGACCAGCAGTTCCGAGCCCTCATAGCCGGAGAGCGTGATCCGGCCCGTGATCGGGGCGCCGGCAAGGGCGCCGCGGATTGCTGGAAGAATGCCGTTACGGGCGCGGTCGATGTCCTTCTGCGGCACGTTGGCGAGCCGCCCGACCGCCTCCATCCAGGCATTCGTTCCCTCATAGCCGACCGGTGCCGATCCGGTGATCGGACGCCCGGCCTTGGCGAAGGCGCGCAGCGAGGCGGTGTAGAATGGGTGAATGGCGGCAACGGCCACGCAGTCGAGGGCGGTGTACAGCTCACGCCATTCACGCACGGGCACCACTGTGCCGGCCGCAAGACCCATCGGCTCCAGAAGGGCGCCGATGGTCATCGGGTCGGCCGGGAACATTTCCCCGACCAGCGTCACGGTCGGCCGCTCTTCAAGGCCGTCTCGCGGTGCCTGGACCGGCCCGCTGCGGGCCTCCGTCAATGCGTATTCCAGCATGGCACCGCTGAGCGTGTCCTTGGCTTCCGCATGGGTGGGAACGCCGAAGCCGGGCACGTCGATACCGACGATGCGCACGCCGTTGATCTCTTTCGGCAGCATCTGAAGCGGCACGCCGGAGGCCGTCGGAACGCACAGATTGGTGACCACGATCGCGTCGTACTGCGCCGGGTCGGCCATCTGCTCGACGGCCTCGCGGATGTCTTCAAAGAGCTTGCCGGTGACCAGCGTCTCGGAGTTGAACGGCACGTAGCCGACCGGCCGCCGGGCGCCGTAGAAATGCGAGGTGAAGGTGAGGCCGTAGACGCAGCAGGCCGAACCGGACAGGATCGTCGCGACCCGGCGCATGCGCAGGCCGACGCGCAGCGAGCCGAAGGCCGGGCACATCGACTGCGGCCGGTCGTGCGGCCCCTTCGGATAGTCCTTCTCCAGGCGCTCCATCACCTCGGCCTTGCCGGAAGCCATCGCCGCCGCCTTCATCTTTTCCGCACCCGCATGGCAGCCAAGGCCCTCCGCCTCCGGCGCATCCGCGGGAGTGGGGTCTGCTGTCTGACGGGCAAGGATGGCGTCGTCGGTCATGGCTGGGCTCAGACCTCGTCGTAGATGACTTCGAGGGAGGGCTTGTTCAGCGTGGAGGCCGCGCACATGTCCTCCTGCGTCGCCGGAACGAGCGCGAAACCGGTCTCCGAATCCTCCGTATCGAACAGGCCGAGGAGTTCGTCCTGGCTGAGCGGCGTCGGCTGGGTCGGCGGGGCGACGCACAAGTTCTCCGACAGGGCCTCAAAGAGGGGCGCCCATTCGCCGCCGGGATAGCCGATGATCTGGTAGTTGGCGCTCTTGCGCCGGATATCCTCGTGCTGCGGGATCGCGGCAAGGACCGGAATGCCGGCGGCCTTGGCAAAGGCGTGCGCCTCGCCGGTGCCGTCGTCCTTGTTGACCACCATGCCGGCGACGCCGACATTGCCGCCGAGCTTGCGGAAATACTCCACCGCCGAGCAGACATTGTTGGCGACGTAGAGCGACTGCAGGTCGTTGGCGCCGACAACGACGACCTTCTGGCACATGTCGCGGGCAATCGGCAGGCCGAAGCCGCCGCACACCACATCGCCGAGGAAATCGAGCAGCACGTAGTCGAAATCCCACTCGTGGAAGCCGAGCTTTTCGAGGATCTCGAAGCCGTGGATGATGCCGCGTCCGCCGCAGCCACGACCTACTTCCGGGCCGCCGAGCTCCATGGCGAAGACGCCGTCGCGCTTGAAGCAGACGTCGCCGATGGCGACCTCTTCGCCGGCCGCCTTCTTCTTCGAGGAGGTCTCGATGATGGTCGGGCAGGCGCGGCCGCCGAACAGGAGCGAGGTCGTGTCGCTCTTCGGATCGCAGCCGATCAGCAGCACCTTCTTGCCGAGCTGGGCGAGCATGTAGGAAAGGTTGGCGAGCGTGAAGCTCTTGCCGATGCCGCCCTTGCCGTAGATCGCGATGATCTGCGTTTCCTTGGTCACTTCGCCGGCCACCACGGGATCCGGATCGATCTCGGCTTCCTGGCGGAGCTGGTCGTCGATGGCCTCGATCGATGCCTTTGGCATGCCTTCGGTCATGAGACGCTCCTCCAGTTCAGCACCATCTTCAGGCAGTCCGGATCACCGAAGGCGATCTCATAGGCACGCGGCGCGTCGGCTGCGGCCATGCGATGGGTGATCAGACCGTCGAGGGACAAGGCACCGCTGTTGATGAGGCGGAGGACCTCGCCGACGTTTTCCGGCTTGAATTCCGCCGCGATCCGAATCTGCGCCTCGCGCATGAAGGCGGGCGGAAACACGAAGCTGAGCGGCAGGTGGTAGAAGCCGGCAAGCGTGATGATTCCGTTCTGGGAAAGGTGCGGAATCACCTTGTCGAGAATTTCGTGGTCGCCGCTGGCGTCCAGGATCGACCGGTAGCCGGCATTGCCGTCGCTGTCCGGCGCGATGACTTGGTATGGATGATCGCCCTCGCGGCGTTGCGGGTTGGCTTCCCAGACGACGGGGGCCGGATGGCCGAGCGCGACGATGATCCGCGCGATCAAGCGGCCGAGCACGCCGTGGCCGATGATGAGTTCGGGAGCGCGCGCACCGCCGACGGCGATCGCATGGTGGGCGGTGGCGGCAAGCGCCAGAAGCACGCCCTGTTCGCCGAGCGAATCCGGCACCCGGTAGGTGCGCGAGCTGCAGACCTGGACCTGCGCGGCCGAGGCGCCGAAAAGGCCGTTGACACCCTCATAGCAGCGGGCGCCGGGCACGAACACCATGTCGCCGACCTTGCGGCCGGCGCCGTCGGGCGCGTCAGCAACGATGCCGACGGCCTCGTAGCCGGGCACCAGCGGGTACCCCATTCCGGGGAAGGTCGGCATAAGGCCTTGATAGAGCAGCTTTTCCGTGCCGGTGCTAATGCCGGACCAGAGAATGTCCACGACGATATCGCTCGGCTGACGCTGCGAAAGCGTCACCTCGGCAAGCTCAAGCGTGCATGGTTTGCTCAGTACGACCGCGGTTGTGCTCATAGGCCTCCACGCGGCTCCATTGACCGCGCCTCCCACATGTCATCTTAGATTTACGTCAGTGCATGTCAACTTTAATTTACAGCACTGTTAAGGGTGCGCGACAATGACGCTGGCAAAAATCGGGCGCCGGGTCGTGCGCCACTCGATGCCTGAAAAACCTGCTTTTTCCAGCAATTCGGTCAGTTCCGCCGGCGACCGGCAGCGGCCCGATTTCATGGCAAGGAAATAGAAACTGAAGTAGGCCGCGGCCGACCCCGCGCCGCCCTCTGGTCCAGCCATCGGCTCTGCAATCAGAAGGGTGGCATCGCGGTGCATGGACCTGTGAAGGTTGCGAAGCAGCGCAACCACCGCGTCGTCGTCGTGGTCGCAGACGATTCGGATGAGGGTGACGAGGTCGGCGCCGAAGGGCAGGGGGTCGGAAAAGAAGTCGCCGGAATGGATGCTTGCCCTGTCCGCGAGGTCGGCTTTGGCGAATCGCTCCTCCGCCAGCGGTGCGACGGCCGGCAGGTCGAACAGCCAGAGCTGCGGCTTGCGGCTCCTGGCGCCGAGCGCCCTTAAAAACGCGCCGTCGCCGCCGCCGACATCGAGCACCACGTTGTGCCGCCCCGCCGGATAGGCAGACAACACCTCTTCGGCGACGAGGTCCTGGCTGAGGCCCATGAGGTCGGAATAGACGCCGGCGCCGGCATCGGTCACTTCGTCGGCGCGCCCGCCGGCATAGGCCCAGAAGTCGGCCGTCTCGGTGCGCCCGGCATTGCCGCTGAGCAGCGCAAGCGGGTCGGCGAGGTCGCGGTAGAGCATGGCGTGGTGGCGGATCATCGCCGCGATGCCCGCATTGCCGGCGACGACGGCGCCGAAATCGTCGAGCCGCCAGCGTCCGTCGCGGGCCTTGCGGATCAGCTTCAGCTCCGCCGCCGCGGTGGTGAGCAGGTTGGCGGCGCGGCGGTTGAGCCGGCACATGGCGGCGATCTCGGCCGTCGTTGCCGGCTCCGCCTTCAGCTTGTCAAAGAGGCCGAGTTCGACGCAGGAGAAAAGCACCTGGGAGTAGATGAACCCGGAGGTGAGGTCGAACAGCGCGCGCGTCTGGCCGGCGGCGATCCGTTTGACGAAGGGCAGGCGCGCGGCAAGCGCCTGGAATCCGGGCCGGGCGACGAGACCGGACCGCCAGTCGCGCAGGCGATCGGCGAGGGAAGGCGTCGGCCGGGGCGGTCTTTCCGATGATGTCGAGATCGTCGTTTCCGCCATGAGTTTCTTGTCAGGCGGCGTGCTGGGCGAGACTCTTCGGCCGCAGGCGTTTCGCCTCCGATTTGATCAGTTGTTCGAGTTGTGCCGAGCCGGGGCAGGGCGGGATGGCGTCGACGGCGGCCTGGACGTGGCCGACGAGCCGCGCAAGGGCGCCTTCGATGCCGAGCTCGCTGACGGCGTTGGGCCGGCAGTTACGTTCGTCCTGACCGATCGGCTTGCCGAGTTCGCTCTCGGTGGAGACGGCGTCACGCAGGTCGTCGGCCACCTGGTAGGCGTTGCCGAGTTCGTCGCCGACGCCGTACCAGACCTGGGGATCGGACCCGGCGGCGATGGCGCCTGCCGTCGTGGCGCAACTGAACAGCGCCGTCGTCTTGGCCCGGTGATAGTCTTCCAGCACGATCTCAGGCTCGCTCTCCCAGGCCTGGCCGGCAACGATGCCGTAGGGCATGCCGACCGAGCGTCCGAGGGTCGAGATCAGCGGTCCGATCCGCTCCGGCACCAAAGCGCATTCGCGCGCGATGGTCTCGAAGGCGAGCACAATGAGGGCGTCGCCCGCCAGCAGTGCGAGCGGCTCGCCGAATGCCTCGTGCACCGTCGGCTTGCCGCGGCGCAGGTCCGCATTGTCGAAGCAGGGCATGTCGTCATGGACGAGTGAGGCACAATGTAGCAGCTCGATTGCGGCGGCCGCGGCGTCCGAGGCCTCCGGCGCCGGGTCGCCGCAGGAATAGGCGACGGCGAGGCAGAGCCGGGGGCGCACCCGCGCGCCGCCGGGAAACACGCTGTAGCGCATCGCCTCGACGAGCTGTTTCGGCTGGCCGTTGTTGCCCGCAGCGTAGGATAGTGCCCGCTCCAGGGCCCGCTCGATCCTGGCTTGGACGTCCATCGGAGCACTCCTTCCCGGCAATGTGCGTCAATTTACATTTACAGAGCCAAATGTCACATTAGATTGACAGATCATATCGAGATGTCAACGTGCGTGGGTTCCGTAGAAATGACTAGGTCGCCGCACCGTTCGAGCGATGTCGTCATCGTCGGCGCCGGCATGGGCGGGCTGGCCGCGGCGGTCGCGCTCTCGGCCCGCGGCATGTCCGTGCGCGTCATCGAAAAGGCCGATGCGCCCGGCGGCAAGATCCGCACCATCCCGGTCGGTGGCGTCGAGATCGATTCCGGCCCCACGGTCATGACCATGAAGTGGGTGTTCGACGAGCTGCTGGAGCCGGCGGGCACCTCGCTGGAGGCCGAAGTCGGCCTGGAGACGGCCTCGATCCTCGCCCGCCATGGCTGGCAGGACGGATCCCGCCTCGACCTTTTTGCCGACACAAACGACAGCCATGCCGCCATCGCCGCCTTTGCGGACCGCCGCAACGCCGACGGCTATCTGCGCCTTTGCGAGGACTCCGCCCGCATCTACAAGCTGCTGCAGCGGACCTTCATCGCCGACACGCGGCCGAACCCGGTGCAGCTTGCCAGCCGGCTCGGCGCCGGCAGTCTCGGCGCAATCCGCCAGATCAAGCCGTTCTCGACCCTTTGGAAGTCGCTCGGCGACTACTTCCCCGACAAGCGCCTGCGCCAGCTCTTCGGGCGCTACGCCACCTATTGCGGCTCCTCGCCCTATGAGGCGCCGGCGACGCTGATGCTGATCTCCCATGTGGAGCAGGACGGCGTCTGGCTGGTGAAGGGCGGCATGCACCAATTGCCGCTGGCGATTGCCGCCGTCGCGGAACGAAACGGCGCCCGCTTCGACTACGGCCGCGCCGTCGACCGGGTTTTGACCGACAGCGACGGCGTCACCGGGGTGCAGCTCGACGACGGCGAGGTGATCGAGGCCGGCGCCGTCATCTTCAACGGCGACATGTCGGCGCTCGCCGCTGGCAAGCTCGGCGAGGTCGATACCGGGCTCAGGCCCACCTCGCGCGGGCGCCGCTCGCTCTCGGCGATGACCTGGTCTGCCTCAGGCGTCACCGCCGGCTTTCCGCTCAGCCGCCACAACGTCTTCTTTTCCAATGACTACAAGGCCGAGTTCGACGCCCTCTTCAAGCGCCGGGCCGTGCCGCGCGAGCCGACCGTCTATATCTGCGCGCAAGGCCGCAATGACCGGGGAGCGCGCATCGACGCCGTACCCGATGCCGCGCCGGATGCGGCGGAGCCGCTGTTTTTCCTGATCAACGCGCCGGCGATCGGCGATGCCCACGAATATGCCGAAAGCGAGATTGAACGATGTCTGGACGCGATGGTGCGGGTGCTGGAACGGTGCGGCCTGACGGTCAACGGGTCGCAGACCGAGAGCGTGACGACGACGCCGACGGGCTTCGCAAGGATGTTCCCGGCGACGGGCGGGGCGCTCTACGGCCCGGCCTCGCACGGATGGATGTCGTCGTTCCAGCGGCCGGGCGCGAAGACGAACGTGCCGGGCCTCTACATGGCGGGAGGCAGCGTCCATCCGGGGCCGGGCATCCCGATGGCGGCGCTGTCGGGCCGGATTGCGGCCGAGACGCTGATCGCCGACCGCGATTCGACGCCGACGTCCCGCCGGGCGGATACCTCTGGTGGTACGTCGACGGACTGAGCGACTGCGGCCAGTATGGCCTGTCCGTCATCGCCTTCGTCGGCTCGGTATTCTCGCCCTACTACCACTGGTCCGGCCGCCACGACCCGGAAAACCACGTCGCCATCAACGTCGCGCTCTACGCACCGGGCGGCAATCGCTGGTCGATGACGGAGCGGGCAAGGGGCGCGCTGTCCCGCGACGCTGACCGCTTCCAGGTCGGCCCGAGCAGCCTTGAGTGGACGGCAGGCGGCCTCAGGATCAGCTTCGACGAGCTGGCCCTGCCGCGCCCGCCGGGCATGTTCCTTCCCCGCCGCATCGCCGGCACCATCGAGGTGACGCCCGAGGCGCTGTCCGGCGCGCCGTTCCCGCTCGATGCGCTCGGCCGCCACTGGTGGACGCCGATCGCGCCGCGCGCCCGCATCGATGTCAGAATCGATCGGGGCGGCGTCCCCGGCTGGAGCGGCATCGGCTATGTGGACAGCAATTGCGGGGCCGAGCCCCTGGAGGCCGGGTTCCGGCGCTGGGACTGGGCGCGCGGGCTGCTCTCAGGCGGCGATCCGGTGATGCTTTACGACGCGATCCGCCGCGACGGCTCGCGCGCGTCCATGTGCCTCAAGGCAAAGCCCGACGGTGGCCTTGAGGTCAGCGCCATGCCTCCCGCCGTGCCCCTGCCGCGCGGCTTCTGGCGCGTGAAGCGGTCGATCGCCAGCGAGCCCGGTTTCGAGCCGAAAACGCTGAGGACGCTTGAGGATTCGCCGTTCTACGTGCGCTCGCTGGTGACAACCCGGCTCTTCGGCGAGGACGTGGAGATGGTGCACGAAAGCCTCGACGGCGTGCGCTTTGCCGCGCCCATCGTCAAGCTGATGCTGCCGTTCCGCATGCCGCGGCGGGTGCGGTCATTCTTCCTCTGAGGGGGCTTTCTCCGCCTGCTCGGCGGCTTCCCGCTCCTCGCGCGCCTTCCTCTCCGCAATCGCCCGGTTGACGCTGCGCCACTGCCAATAGGCGAGCCCCAGAAGGACGGCCGAACTGAACAGGATTTCGACAAGGGCGTAGCTGGCCATGGGGGCTATCCAAACTCTCCGCGCCTGAAGCCCGTCATTGCCACAATGACCACGCCGATAAGTGCGCGACCCCGACGCCGATAGGCGTCGCAAGCCCGAACGGGCGCCGACGCGAGTGCGTCGTCAAGCCTGCGTGGCATCTGAACGCAACTGCGGTCCTTCGACAGAAGGACCGCGCTCAAGCCTCTGCGCGGCCCGTCACCTGCCATTCCCATTTGCGCCGTTCGGAGATCTCCAGGAGCTCCAGGAACCGGACGGGACCGGCGACCTTCGGCTCCGGATCGGGCAGCGCGCTGGCATCGACCAGGAACCGCGCCTCCGGATGGGTCGCCCCGGCGGTGGCCGGCGAGGACATGGAAAGGGTGAGCACGGCGTTTGCCATCAGCGACACCTTGCGCCGGCTGCACACGAAGGCGCGCCGGCTGGTGCTGTCGAAGCCGTTATTGGCGATCTCCGAGCCGATGGCGCTGTAGATCAGCGCCGCGGAGCGGATCGCCGGCCGGCAGCCGATCGGCAGCGCGCCGATGCCCGCCTCGGACTTTCTGTAGTAGTCCTCGGCCGTGGCCAGCAGCCGTGCGGTTACCCGGCCGATACCGGGCGTGTGCTGCGGCCGCGCCAAAAGC
Organism: Rhodobium orientis; assembly: GCF_003258835.1. GTDB lineage: Bacteria > Pseudomonadota > Alphaproteobacteria > Rhizobiales > Rhodobiaceae > Rhodobium > Rhodobium orientis. Next base: position 37,206 of record NZ_NPEV01000014.1, read on the forward strand.
TCGTCCGGGTCGACCGCCTCTTCCAGCAGCCAGGTCCTTGGCAGGTAGATCCGGCCCATGCGCGCGTCCTCGCCGACATCGCGGGCGATGTTGGTGAGCTGCATGGCAAGGCCGAGATCGGCCGCCCGCGACAGCACCGCATGGCGGCGGTTGCCCATGATGATGGTCATCATGACGCCGACGGTGCTGGCGACCCGGGCCGAATAGGCCATGACGTCGTCGATCGTTGCGTAGTCGCGCCCGGCCTCGTCCCAGGCGAAGCCCTCGATCAGGGCGTCGGGGATGGTGCGCGGAATGTCGAACTGCTCCACCACGCACGCAAAGGCGCGGTCGGCGATATGGTCGACCGGAGTGCCCGCATAGATGCGGTCGAGCCGTTCGGCGAGCCGGTCTGCCCGGCCGCCGTCGTTCTGGTCGATGAGGTCGTCGGAGAACCGGCAGAAGGCATAGAGCGCACGCGCCGCGTTGCGCGGTTTCGGCGGCAGCAGCAGCGAGGCGGCATAGAAGGACTTGGAGCCATCGCGAATGATGGCATTGCACGCCGCCCGGTCGGCGGCGCCGAGACCGGCGGGAAACTCAGGCAACGGCATTGGGCACCAACTTGTCGAGGATACGGGCAGAGGCGAGGACGCCGGGCAGTCCGGCGCCCGGATGGGTGCCTGCGCCGACGATGTAGAGGTTTTCCAGCTCTTCTGAGACGTTGTGCGGCCGGAACCAGGCGATCTGGAAAAGGGTCGGCTCCATGCCGAAGGCCGCGCCCTTGACCGACAGCAGCCGGTCGCGGAAGTCGAGCGGCGTGATCATCTTCGACGAGACGATGTGCCTGGAAAGATCCGGCAGCACGGTCGCCTCCAGCTTATCGGCGATGCGCTTGCGCAGCACCTCGGCCGTCGTCGTCCAGTCGATGTCGGCATCGAGGTTCGGCACCGGCGACAGCACGTAGAAGGCATCGCAGCCGTCCGGCGCGACGCTCGGATCGGTCGCCGACGGCCGGTGCAGGTAAAGGCTGAAATCGTCCGCCAGCACCTTGTTCTTGAAGATGTCCTTGATCAGGCCGCGGTAGCGCGGACCCATCAGGATGGTGTGGTGGCCGACATCGTCATATTTGCGGTCGGTGCCGAAATACCAGATGAACAGGCTCATGGAATACGCCATGCGGTCGAGCTTGGCGTCGGTCCAGCGGGTCCGGTGGTTGGGCGGCACGAGCTTGGAGTAGGTCCAGGCGGCATCGGCGTTGGAGACGACGACATCGGCGGCGACGATCTCGCCGTCGGCCAGCTTGACGCCCGCGGCCTTGCCGTCCTCCACAACGATCTCGGCAACGTCGGTGTTGTAGCGCACGACATTGCCCTGGCCCTCGATGAGCCCCGCAATGCCCTTCGCCAGGGCGCCCGTCCCGCCCATGGCGTAGTGCACCCCCCAATGGCGCTCGAGATAGGAAATCAGGCTGAAGACGGCGCTGACCCGGAACGGGCTGCCGCCGATAAAGAGCGGATGGAAGGAGAGCGCCACACGCAGCCGCTCGTCCTTCACGTATTTCGCGCAGAGCCCGTAGACCGAGCGGTCGGCGCGCCGACGAATGAGGTCCGGCAGCGCCTCGACCATGTTGAAGAGCCGGCAGAACGGCTTGTCGACCATGCCCTCGAAACCGGTCTCGAAGCAGGCCTGGGCCTCCTTCATGTAGCGGTCGTAGCCGGCGACGTCGTCCGGATTGAAACGGGCCACCTCCTGGCGCATCTTTTCCGGATCGGAATAGGCCGAGAAGGTCTCGCCGTCGTCGAAGCGCACCGTGTAGAAGGGCTCAAGCGCCTTCAGCTCGATGTCGTCGGAAAGCTTGCGCCCGCACAGCTCCCACAGCTCCTCGAACAGGAACGGCGCGGTGACGATGGTCGGCCCCATATCGAAGGTGAAGCCGTCCTGGCGCCACACCGAGCCGCGCCCGCCCGGCCCGTCGAGCCGGTCGAAGACCGTTACCCGATAGCCTCTGGCGCCGAGCCTGACCGCCGCCGCAAGGCCGCCGAAACCGGCGCCGATGACCACCGCGTGGGGTCGCCGTGCCGGAGCATCCGTCAAATCGGAGGGGAGAACCGCGTGTGTCATCATAAGTTGACAGTTAACTCCGGTTGACACACGTGCGCAAGGCTAAAACGTCTCGCAAGACCGGCTCAAACGTCGCGGCTGAAAGGGATTCCGGGTTTTTGCTGAGGACGGCCAGTCAGTCGTTCGACGAACGGGCCCTCGGGCGGCCTGCGGCAGCCGGTCTCAGGCGTCGATCTGCCGGCCGGCGATGATCTCCGCGATGGCTTCCGGATTGACCTCGTGGAGGAGGTGGCCGCCGGTCTCGAACGCGATGAGCGTCGCGTTCGGCGCCTTCCGGGCGGCGCGTTCGGAGACCTCCGGCGAGACGGTGGCGTCGTTGCGGGCAATGACAAGGACGAGCGGCACCTTGAGGTGCCGAAGCCGCGTCTGCAGCGATCCGAGATCCCAATTGGCCATCATGCCGAGCGCCCCACCGACATGGTCGGGGGTCTGCAGAAGCTTTTCGTAGCAGCGCTTTCCGACATCATCGATCTGCGAATTGGTGGAGCTTTCCACGAACCCTGCGATGTCGCTGAGCCGGGCGCGGAACGAGAAGAGCCGCGGCACGAACGGATTCATGAACAGGAGCTTCGCCATCGGCGAGAAGAAGGACGAGCCGGGGAAGGGCTCCAGCGCGGCGTTCATGGCGACGATCCGCTCCGGTTCGATCTGGCCGGCAAGCGCCATCTGGATGGCGATCGCCCCGCCCGCCGAATGGCCCGCGACAACGGCCGGCCGGACATCGAGGGCGTCCAGCAGATTGGCGATCAGCGTCCCCATGCCCCAAAGCGTCAGGCCGTTGCGGCCGGGCGTTTCGGAAAAGCCCTGGCCGGGCAGGTCGGGGGCGATCACCCGGTATTCTTTGGCAAGCAGCGGCATCAGGTCGCGGAAGGAATGGGTCGAGGCGCCGGTGCCGTGCAGGAGCAGCACGACGGGCGCGTCTTCGGGTCCCATCTCCTGGACATGCCAGCAGATGCCGCGGGCCTCCACGAATCGGCTCGCTTCCCGGTTCGGCCAGTCGGCTCCGGCCGATTCCCAGGAGAGGCGACGATCCTTGAAGAGGGACATCGCGCCTATCCCCGCTGCATATAGCCGGATACGACCGAGGACACCGCATGGGCATTGGCATGCGGCAGGGCGTGGTAGTCGGCGGTCATGGCCCGCGCCAGCGCCGAGGTCTTGTCGCGCGGCCGGCGGGCGATGTCGATGACGACGGTCGGAACGTTCAGCGCCGCATAGTGGGCGGCGACCATCCTGGCGTCCTGTTCCGCATCCGCCCGTCCGGCATGGCCGTCGAGCGCGATATTGGCGCTGCCGTCGGTGAGGATGACGATGAGCGGGCTCTGGCCGCGTCGGCGCACCGAAAGCGCCAGTTCCAGCGCATTCATCATGCCCGAGGCCAGCGGCGTGCCGCCACCGCCCGGAACGGCGGCAAGGGAGCGCTTGGCCCGCACCAGCGAGCGGGTCGGCGGCAGCAGAAGCTCCGCCTGGCGGCCGCGAAAGGCGATCAGCGCCACATTGTCCCGGCGCACATAGCATTCGGCCAGCAGCAGTTCGGCCGCGCCCTTGGCCTCGCCGAGCCGGTCGATGGCCGTGGAGCCGGACGCATCGACGGCAAGGATCGCGGTCGATTCCGTCTCGTGCTTGAAGCGCGTGAAGCGGAAGTCGGATTTGTGGATGTCGAACCGGCCGGGCTTTTCGCGGCCGGCCTTGGCCCGCTCGCGCCGGCGGATCTCCTGCCACAGCGCGGCGCTTCTGAGGGTCGCCAGCACGTTGACCCGGGCGCCGGGGAAGGGCGGCTTGGCGCTGACGCCGATCGGCCGGCCGCGCTTGGCGTTCTTCAGGACGGCACCGGCCTTGCCGGCATCGGAGTTGCGCGCCGCCATCGCCTTTGGAACCTGGCGGTTGATGTCGAGGGAGGCGGGAAGGTAGGCCTTTTCGACCGCGACCAGCAGATCCTGAAGCGCCTCCATGTTGAGGACGCCTTCCTCCGGCTCCTGCTGCTCTTCTTCCTGTTCTTCCTGAGGCGGATCGGGCGGCGCCTCTTCCTGCTCTTCCGGCTCGGCGGCGGCCATCACGGTCGGCAGCACGAGGCGCACGGCGGCGCCGGCATGGCTGGTTGCGACTTCACTGGCGCCGTCGAGCGCGGCAATGATCCGCGCGACGCGTTCCAGGAAGATGGCCGGGCGCATGGAGAAGCGGCCGGATTGCAGGGCGACGGCGCAGAGCGCACCCAGAATGTCGTCGGAAACGGTGATCGCGGCGATCGCCTCGGCACTCGGCAGCGGGCCCTTCGGCGCCTCGGTTTGGTCCGCCTCGCGCCAGCTCACAGGCGTGAGGTCGATGGCAAGGGCCATGCGGTCGGTGAGGGCGGGGGCGACCCCTTCCTCGGTGTCGATGCCCTCGTCGAGGGCGACCAGTGTGACCGAGGCCGGCTGGACGGCGGAGATGCCGTTGCGCTCGATACGGATCACGCCGGAATCGAGCACGCCGCCGGCAATGGCGACGACCGACGGCCCGGCCCGCTCGGCCATGGCGATGACAACGGCGCCGCCGTCGGCGCGGGCAAAGAGGCCGCGCTCCACGATGGGCTTGCCGTGCTCAAGGGTGGCGGCGACATCGAGCCCGCCGATCAGCGCGCCTTCCGGCAGGGAGGGGGTCACCCGCTTCCATGGGGTCTCGTCGGGCAACAGGCTGCGGTAGTAGGAAAGCCAGGCGTCGCGGACGGGGCCAGCGCGGGCGCGCAGGTGGATGCCGCCGAGCGCGGGGCCGGCAACGGCCAGCACCCGTGCTGCAAGCAGCGCATCCTCCCAGATGCCGGGCACCTCGCCGGACGGCTCAGGCATTGGCGGCCTCTCCGTCGAACACCTCCCGGACGATGCGCTCCACGCGCACCGTCGATCCCGCCTCGTCGAGCGGGTCGCGCCGGAGCCGATGGCGCAGCGCGGTGGTGGCGATGGCGCGGATGTCTTCGGGCGTGGTCTTCCTGCGGCCGGCGAGCGCGGCGCGGGCGCGCCCGGCGCGGATCAGCGTGAGTTCGCCGCGAAGGCCATCGACGCCAAGGCCGAGGCAGAGCGTCGCCGCGATTTCCAGCACCTCGTCCGGGGTCTCGACCTCGGGCAGCACCTTCTTGGCCTTGCTGATCTTGGAGCGGATGCGCGCGTCCTTCGCCTTCCATTTCTCCATGAAGGCATCCGGGTCGTGGTCATAGGCATCGCGCCGGCGGATCACTTCGATCCGTTCCTTGATGTCCTTCGGCGAGGTCACTTCGACGGACAGGCCGAACCGGTCGAGGAGCTGCGGGCGCAGCTCGCCCTCTTCCGGGTTGCCGCTGCCGATCAGGATGAAGCGCGCCGGATGGCGCACGCTGAGGCCCTCGCGTTCGACGATGTTGAGCCCGGAGGCGGCGACGTCGAGGAGGAGGTCGACGAGATAGTCCTCAAGCAGGTTGACCTCGTCGATATAGAGAAAGCCGCGATGGGCCTTGGCGAGAAGCCCCGGCTCGAACGCCTTTTCGCCGTTGATCAGCGCTTTTTCGAGGTCCAGCGCGCCGACCACCCGGTCGTCGGTGGCGCCCAGCGGCAGGTCGATCACCGGCGTCGGCTTCTTCACCTTCTTGGGCGGCTTCGGGCTCGAACAGACGGGGCAGATATCGACCGGATTGTCCGGCGGGCAGTTGTAGGGGCACTCGCCGCGGGTCTCGATCGACGGCAACAGGGCGGCCAAAGCGCGCACGGCGGTGGATTTCGCCGTGCCCCTGTCGCCGAGCACCAGAACGCCGCCCAGCGCCGGTTCCACGGCGGCCATCAGCAGCGCATTCTTCATCTCTTCCTGACCGACGATGGCGGCAAAGGGAAATGGACGCGTCATGTTCCTACAACTTTGTTATTCGCTCAGGTTCGGGGGGCACCTGACGTCGACATGGCAGGAAATGCAAGCCGTAAAACGGCGTAGGCGTGTGGCCGGACGATCCGTCCCGTGGCTGGCATTTTTCTCCAACGGTTGGCCGAAAGCCGCAGCGTCGGGAGGATTGGCGCCTGCCGACACATCGGGTCCATGGCGGCCCATAGAATAACCCGGTGCGACGATATGTAAATAAAAATTGACACTCGTATGTCAATTTCTATTTACAAAGCGGGTTCAAAGGACAAATATGCTCCGCGAGGCGGCGCCGCCAGGCCGCAGACGCCCGCGGCCGTGGCAGCGCCGATTGCCATTCTAAGGTTCGCCCGACGGGGCGGGGGACGCATCCCCGGCAAGCCGGACGAAGAACCCGGAGGCCCGACACCTACATGAACACCCAGTCGCCGGAACATCTCGCCACCCCCCTCCTCGACACCGTGTCATCGCCCGCCGATCTCCGCCGCATGAGTGTGGACGACCTGACCCAGCTCGCCAAGGAAGTGCGCTACGACATGGTGCGCACGGTCTCCAAGACCGGCGGGCATCTGGGATCGAGCCTCGGCGTCGTGGAACTGACGGTGGCGATCCACGCCACCTTCGACACCCCGCGCGACAAGCTGATCTTCGACGTCGGCCACCAGTGCTATCCGCACAAGATCCTGACCGGCCGCCGCGACCGCATGCACACCCTGCGCCAGGGCGGCGGGCTGTCCGGCTTCACCAAGCGTTCCGAGAGCCCCTACGATCCGTTCGGTGCCGGCCATTCCACGACCGCCATTTCCGCCGGCCTCGGCTTTGCCTATGCCCGCGACCTCGGCGGCGATCCGGGCGATATCGTCTGCGTCATCGGCGACGGCGCCATGTCCGGCGGCATGGCCTATGAGGCGATGAACAATTGCGGCGATTCCGGCAAGCGGCTGATCGTCATCCTCAACGACAACGACATGTCGATCTCGCCGCCGGTCGGTGCGCTGTCGAACCATCTGACACGCATCTGCGCCCAGCGCCCGCTGCAGGACGCCAAGGCCCGCGCCAAGGAAATCGCGTCGCTGTTCCCGACGCCGTTCCGCGAGGGGGCGGATCGCGCCAAGGACCTCCTGAAGGGCATGGTCATCGGCGGCACGCTCTTCGAGCAACTCGGCTTTTCCTACGTCGGCCCGGTCGACGGCCACGATGTGCCGCTCTTGATGAAGGTGCTGAGGAACGTCCGCGCCAGCGAGACCGGCCCGGTTCTGATCCACGTCCAGACCGTCAAGGGCAAGGGCTACAAGCCGGCCGAGATCGCCCACGACAAGTGCCACGGCGTCTCCCGCTTCGACATCGTCACCGGCGAACAGGCCAAGCCGAAGACGGCGAAGATCAGCTACACCAAGGTGTTCGCCAATTCGATCGTGCAGGAGGCCGAGGACGACCCGCGCGTCGTCGCCGTCACCGCCGCCATGCCGGCCGGCACCGGCCTCGACAGGATGATGGAGCGCTTTCCCGAGCGCTGCTTCGACGTCGGCATCGCCGAGCAGCACGCGGTCACCTTCTCGGCCGGCCTTGCCGCCGGCGGGATGAGGCCCTTCTGCACCATCTATTCCACCTTCCTGCAGCGCGGCTACGACCAGGTCGTCCACGACGTCGCCATCCAGGGCCTGCCGGTGCGCTTCGCGCTCGACCGCGCCGGCCTCGTCGGCGCCGACGGGCCGACCCATGCCGGCGCCTTCGACATCGGCTATCTCGCCAACCTGCCAGGCTTCGTCGTCATGGCCGCCGCCGACGAGGCGGAGCTGATGCACATGGTGGCGACCGCCGCCAAATACGACGCCGGCCCGATCGCCTTCCGCTATCCGCGCGGCGAGGGGCTCGGTGTCGAACTTCCCGCGCGCGGCCAGCCCTTGGAGATCGGCAAGGGCCGCATCGTCAAGCGCGGCCGCCAGGTGGCGATCCTGTCGCTCGGCGCGCGCCTCGGCGAATGCCTGAAGGCCGCCGGCGAACTGGATGCCCTTGGCCTCTCCACCACCGTCGCCGACGCCCGCTTCGCCAAGCCCCTCGACACCGACCTGATCGCGGACCTGGTGCGCGAGCACGAGGTCCTGATCACCATCGAGGAGGGCGCCACCGGCGGCTTCGGCGCGCTGGTCCTACACCACCTCGCCGGCGAGGGGCTCCTGGACCACGGCCTGAAGATCCGCACCATGACCCTGCCCGACGCGTTCGTTGCGCACGATACGGTGTCGGCAATGTACGACGCGGCCGGCCTCAGCGCCCGGCATATCGTGGACAAGGCCGTCGCGGCCCTGGGCCTCGGCGAAGGCACCGAGGAGGAGGGGCGCAAGGTCGTCTCGCTCGCCTGAGCGCCCGGTCGCCGGGCGCCCCGTTTTCGGGGCCGAAAACACGTCGCAAGGACGGGCGCCTGTCGTTTCGACAGGCGCGAGGGTCCGTATTTCTCCCTGCGCTAATATGACAGACTTGCGGATATCGACTCTGTACCAGTCGCTGTATACGGTGATGGACAGTGCGGGGCAAAAAAGCCGGACGGTATGTCTACAAATATTGACACTCAGGGTCCGTCCGCCTTTAGATATAGACACAATAATATAAAAAACTGCGTGTTCCCGCCCGACAAAACTGCGCGTTTGGGAGGCGCATATGTCTGCAGGGGAATTTGCTGACACCGACATGACCCGCGATGCGGTCCAGAGGGCAGTGTGGCGCAACGCGATGGACTGCGCCCGCGCCGGAGACGGAATGACCGACGTCCTGGAAGAGATCGTCGAGCGCCAGATCCTGCCCCGGCTGATCACGGCCGGCAAGGCGGCCGGCCGCAGCGACGCGGGCGATGCCGAGATGGTCATCGGCGAGGATGACATCGACGTGCTGATCCGTCTTCTGATGGACGGCAGGGCGGACGCCTGCTGCGATTTCGTCCACCACGTCTTTCACACGGGCGTCAGCCTGCAATCCATCTATCTCGACCTGCTTGCGCCCGCGGCCCAGCGCCTTGGCCCCCTGTGGCTCGACGACGACATCGATTTCGTCGACGTCTCCATGGCGCTTGCAAAGCTGCAGACGCTGATCCTCAAGGTCGCCCGCTGCGAGGCCATCAATCCGGCGCTGCCGGACCCGGACCGGCGCATCCTGCTCGCCCGCGCCCGCGGCGAACAGCACGCCTTCGGCCTGATGATGGTCGCCGAATTCTTCCGCCTCGGCGGCTGGCAGGTCTATGGCGGCACCGATCTGGAGTCCGGGCACGAGCTCAACCGGGCCGTCGGCGAGCGCGCCTATTCGGTGGTGGGGCTTACCGCCGGCTCGCGCTGCAAGGCGGTGGAGCTTGCCGACGACATCAAGGCGCTGCGCAAGAATTCCCGCAATCCCGGCCTCAAGGTCCTGGTCGGCGGCGCCGCCTTCTGCATCGACCCGGAACTCGCCCGCGAGATCGGCGCCGACTTCACCGCATGCGAAGGCATCGATGCGGTCGAGCGGGCCGAGGCCTGCCTCGCCGGGTGACGTCCGTCTCTCCCTCGTCCATGCAATCCCGATCGAAAGACCATATATGCGGGGCACGGTGCTGCGGCGATCCGGCAATTGCATCCTCCTTACCGCTTTTGCTACCCGGACCCTTCGGCCGGAGGAACGGCATGCAAAGGCAGGAAATCCTGCGACGGCTACGGTTTGGCAACCCATCGCGGGCGAGGCTTGCAAGCGCGCGGCCGGGCGCCTTGCCGCGCGAGATGATCCGGCACGGCGGACGATGCGTAGGAAGGGCGCGGCGGAACGACACGGCGACCGGTCATTTCCTCCCGACGACCTGTCGCTGCGTCAAAATAACTGGACATTGTGCAAGGTGGTTTGGCTATAAGTGTCAAGTAAACTTGACAAGCGCGGTGCGGACCTCCAACCATGACCGTAGCGACGGTTGCGCTTTCGGCGCAAAACGTTCACGAGGGTCCCAAGGCGCTCCATTCTTGCGTCATGGACCGGCCTCCGGCTGGGCCCGACCGGCCGCATGCCGCGCGGCGATGACACTGGGATGAAGGGGCCGAAATGGAACAGCCGATGACAATCAACGAGCACGGCTTCACCGATCCTTACGATGCCGCCCGGGCGCGCAGTTTCGGCAGTTCGCTTCTCAACATTCTTCTGATGGCGATCCGGCCGCAGACGCTGGTGCTGTCCGTCGTCCCGGTGATGGCCGGCAGCTACTGGGCCTGGGCCACACACGCCACGGTCAGCTCCGCCGTTGTCATCTGCGCCATCGTCGCCTCCGCCGCGATCCAGATCGGCACCAATCTGTGGAACGACGTCAAGGACGGCATGCGCGGCCAGGACGGCACCGGCCGCCTCGGCCCGCCCCGCATGACCGCCCTCGGCCTTGCCTCGCCCAAGACCCTCAGGCTCTGGGCCTATGCGGCCTTCGGCACGGCGATCGCCTGCGGTCTCGTTCTGGTCGCCATCGGCGGCTGGCCGATCGTCGTCATCGGCGTCGTCTCGATCGCCTGCGGGCTCGCCTATTCGGCCGGGCCGCGGCCGATCTCCTTTTCCCCGCACGGCGAGTTGTTCGTGCTGGTGTTCTTCGGCATCGTCGCCGTTGCCGGCACCTATTACCTGCACACCGGCCTGGTTTCGGCGTCCTCGATCGGCCTTGGCGCCATCGTCGGCCTGCCGGCCGCCGCCGTGCTCCTGGTCAACAACCACCGCGACCGCATCTCCGACGAAAAGGCCGGTCGCCGGACCCTCGCCATCGTCGTCGGCAGGAAGGGCACCCATCTGCTCTACGGTGCGATGATGGTGCTGTCGGTTGTCGGTGCCGCGCTGTTCCTGCAGCCCCATGGCTGGGTCGGCTGGCTGGCGATGGCCGTGCCGATGGTCGTCGCCGTCTGGTTCACCCTCGGCTTCCGCAAGGAGCCGGTCAGCCCCAGGCTCAACGCCTATCTCGGCCGCACGGGCAGCTTCCAGCTCCTGCTCGCGGTCTCGATTGCGGTCGCCGTCGGCTTCCCGAACTAATGTCTCCCGCCAATCGATAAGAACGTTTCGCCGGGCGCCCGAGAGGCGCCCGCGCAGCGTTTTCGGCTGCCTGGCGTATGGCCGGTGTCCGTCGCCTCTTGTCCATGCCCAAAACTGTCGGCCATCTCCCCGAACGCAACCCCGGGCCGTAGGTCTGGGCCCGGTGGCCCGCCGGATGACGCCCGGCAATGTTGCAGGAGAGGGGGCGACACGGCGAGCAGATCCGCGCCCGCATCAGGCGGCGGGACGCAGTCGTCCAGAGACCCGACGGCGCAAGCCTTGGCCCTTCCGCATCCTCTCGCGTGTCCATCGTTCCTTGTCTGGCAGATGAGCCGTCACAAAGGCCCGTGCAGGCGTCGCTTGGGGAAAGGGGCGGAAAGGGTCGGCCAGACAGCGATTGACCTCTCAGGGGCGGCCTGGCGCCGTCGTGACGGCCCGAACCGGGATCGGTCGGATAGGGAGGGGAGGGAGGGGCCCTGCAAAGAAAAAGCCCGCCGGCGAGGGCGGGCTTTTCCATTGTCGAGTGGGCCGGCGCCGGTCAGTGCTCGACGTTGCGCCAGATGTGCTTCTTGACCAGGAAGAGCAGGCCGGAGAGCAAGATCAGGTAGAGCACGACGGCGATGCCGATGCGCTTGCGCTCCTCCAGCTTCGGCTCTGCGGCCCACATCATGAAGGCGGCAACGTCGCGGGCGTACTGGTCGATCGTCTGCGGGGTGCCGTCGTCATATTCGACGAGGTCGTCGAACAGCGGCGGCGCCATGGCGAGGTAGGTGCCGTGGATCGTCGAGACGCCGTCCTCCTTGCAGCCTTCCGGCACGCCGCCGACCGCAAAGGCGGTGTTGTAGTAGCCCTCGAAGTCGGCACCGCATTCCGGCGCATCCTCATAGCCCGTCATCAGGGCGTAGATGTAGTCCGGGCCGGATTCCTGGTGCGTGGTGACCATGTCGATGATGAACCACGGGAAGCCGCGCTCATGGCCCCGCGCCTTGGCCAGCAGCGAGAAGTCCGGCGGCAGGGCGCCGTTATTGGCGTATTTCGCCGCTTCGTCGTTGGCGAATGGCGACGGCCAGCGGTCGGACGGCTTGCCGGGCCGCTCGAACATCTCGCCCTCTTCGTTGGGGCCGTCCTTGACGGTGTACTCCTCGGCGAGCGCCTTGGCCTCCTCCTCGGTGAAGCCCGGACCGCCGGGATCGGCGAGGTTGCGGAAGGCGATGTACTTCATGCTGTGGCAGGCCGAGCAGACCTCCCGGAACACCTTGAAGCCGCGCTTGAGCTGGGCGTCGTCGTAGTAGCCCCAGGGGGCCTTGAAGGTCCACCAGTTGTCTGACGGCGAGGCGACCTCCGAGGCCCTGGCCGGAGACGAGCCGGCGACGCTCGCAGCGAGGATGGCGGCGGCCAGCATGGTGGCGGAAAAACCCAGCAGGCGACGGGGCACGGATGCCGTGGTGATGGTCTGTGACATCGTTCAGCCCTCCTTCTTCGGCGTGGGGGTCGAAGTGTCGACCGGTTTTGCATCGCCGGGTGTCGCCTCGTCCGCCGGCTTTGCGGCTTCCGTGGGCTTGGCGCCAGCGACCGGCTTTGCCGGATCGGCAGGCTTTGTAGCGTCGGCGGGTTTGGCGGCGGCGTCTTTCTTGGCGGCCTCATCCGCCGCTTTCTTCCTGGCGGCTTCCTCCTCGGCGGCCTTCTTCTTGGCCGCTTCGGCCTTCTTCTGGGCGGCCTGGGCCTCCTTCTTCTTCCTGCGCGCTTCGTCCTTCTTCTCGTGCTCGGCGATGTCCTCAAGCACGGCGGCCGAGATCGTCGGCGGCAGGTTCTTCGGCCGCTCGATCAGGCCGAGGATCGGCAACAGGATGATGAAGTGGACGAAGTAGTAGCCGGTACCGTACTGGGCCAGAGCGACATAGACGCCTTCGGCCGGCTTGGAGCCGAGCCAGCCGAGGAAGACGCAGTCGGCGACCAGCACCCAGAAGAACAACCGGTAGATCGGCCGGTAGCGCGTCGACTTCGCCTTGCACGGGTCGAGCCAGGGCACGAAGAACAGCACGATGATCGAGGCGAACATGACGAGGACGCCGCCGAGCTTGTCCGGGACGGCCCGAAGCATGGCGTAGAACGGCAGGTAGTACCATTCCGGCACGATGTGCTGCGGGGTGACCAGCGGATCGGCCGGGATGTAGTTGTCCGGGTGGCCGAGATAGTTCGGCTGGAAGAACAGGAACCAGGAGAACAGCACCAGGAACACGACCGCGGCATAAAGGTCCTTCATCGTCACATGGGGCGTGAAGGGCACCGTGTCCTGCTTGGTCTTCGGCTCGACGCCGGCCGGGTTGTTGGAGCCGACATAGTGCAGCGCCCAGACGTGCAGCAGCACGATCGCGGCGATGATGAACGGCAGCAGATAGTGCAGCGAATAGAACCGCTGCAGGGTCGGGTTGCCGACCGAGAAGCCGCCCCACAGCCACTGCACGATCGGCTCGCCGAATTCCGGCACGGCCGAGAACATGCTGGTGATGACGGTGGCGGCCCAGAAGCTCATCTGGCCCCAGGGCAGCACGTAGCCGGTGAAGCCCGTCGTCATCATCACGAGGTAGATCAGCACGCCGAGGATCCAAAGCACCTCGCGCGGCGCCCGGTAGGAGCCGTAATAGAGGCCGCGGAAGATGTGTACATAGACGGCGAGGAAGAAGAACGACGCGCCGTTGGCGTGCATGTAGCGGATCAGCCAGCCGAAATTCACGTCGCGCATGATGTGCTCGATGGAATCGAAAGCCATCTTCTCATGCGGCGTGTAGTGCATGGCCAGCACGATGCCGGTGAGGAGCTGGATCACCAGCATCACCGTCAGGATCATGCCGAAGGTCCACCAGTAGTTCAGGTTCTTCGGCGTCGGAAAATCGATGAACTGCTCTTTCACCAGGCTGATCACGGGCAGGCGTGACTGGACCCAGCGGCCGAGGCGGCTCTTCGGATGGTATTTTTCTATTTCAAGCATCAATCCATCCTCTCGAGGGATTGGCGGATCAGGAGGCGGACGCCCGGGAAGGGCCCCCGCCGGATATGTCGATGGTGAAACGGCAGGCCGGCGCTCCGTCATGGCAGCAGGAGGCGTGCGTGACGGTGGTGCGCGGAGAAACGAGGCTGCGGTAGAGCCGTTCGAAGACCGCCCGGTGCCAGGCACAGCCGGGCATGGCGAGCGGATTGTCGGCGATCTCCACCACGATGGGAGAGCCGGGCGCAGCGCTGAAGGCGCCGGAGCCGGCAAAGGTCCAGGAATGCTGCGCGATCGCCTTGGTCAGCAGTGGCGCCGCGAGCGGACCCGGGAGAATCTTGAGGAGAGTGCGGGCGAAGCCGGGAATGCGGTTGGCCATGATGTAGTCGGCGGTCGCAAATCCCGCTTCCTCGGCGATTGAGGCCGCGGTCTCCGCGTCAAGCTCGGCAAAGAGTGCGGAAAACAGCGCGGCCGGAATGCGCTCGTCGACCATCTCGTCGGGCAGGTCGTCCAGCATCGGCGCAAAGCCGGCGCGCGCGAAAACGGCACGCGCCCGCACCTCGCCGAGGCGAAGCTGCAGCACGATGGCAAGCTGGATGACGGCGTTGGGACCGACGCGGGCCGGCGTGGCGGACATTTCCGCCGGCGCCAGCCCGTCCTGGTGTTCCTGGACGCGAGTGTACGACATGGCCGCGCTCTACTCGGCGGCAACGGACCCCTGGTCGGCGGCGTCTTTGGCCTTTGCCGCCCGCCGGGCTGCAAGTTCCTCCGCCGTGTACAGCTCTTCTTCCGATAGCTGCTCGTCGCCGCCGCCACACGCCATGGCGTCCATGCGCTTGGCACGGGCCCTGGCGGCGCGATCGGCCGCGGCTTCCCAGTCCTCCTCTTGCGCCTGGGCGATGCCCCGCGTCTGGTCGAACTGGAAGTCGACGCCCTTCTTCGACTGCGGGCCCCAATAGTTGACCCGGCCGAGGTCGTAGAACTTGCGCTGGAAGCCGGCCTTCAGGAAGGCCTTCAGGCAGCCGAGCAGATACCGGCGCCGGTAGCCGATGCCGCGCCAGGGATAGTGGAACAACGCCTTGCGGATGTAGAAGCGGCGGTAGTTGCTCATGACCCGGTCGAGCAGTTCGGCCCGGTCCATGGCAGCCGGCTTCATGATCGGCGTGACGAAGTTGTACTTGGAGAAGTCGAACACCTCGACCTTGTCGCCGAGTTCATGGAACAGCGACGAGAACGGCCACGGCGTGTACATCGACCAGTTGGCAAGGTCCGGATCCCAGTCCCTGGCCATCTGGTAGGTTTCTTCCAGGGTCTCGGCGGTCTCGTTTTCCAGGCCGACGATGAACTGGGCTTCGGTGAAGATGTCGGCCTTGCGCAGCAGCTCGATCGCCCGCTTGTTGTCCTCGACCTTGGTCTCCTTGTTGAACAGGTCGAGCTTGAGCTGGGCGGCGGCCTCCGTGCCGAGGCTGACATGGACGAGGCCGGCCTTGCGGTAGAAGTCCAGGTATTCCTCGTCGCGCAGGATGTCGGTGACGCGGGTGTTGATGCCCCACTGGATCCGCTTCGGCAGGTCGCGCGCGATCAGTTCCTCGCAGAACGCGATGAACTTCTTGCGGTTGATGGTCGGTTCCTCGTCGGCCAGGATGAAGAAGCCGACCTTGTGGTTGTTGACGAGGTTCTCGATCTCGTCGACCACCTTCTTGGGGTCGCGGATGCGATAGTCGCGCCAGAACTTCCACTGCGAGCAGAACGAGCAGGTGAACGGGCAGCCGCGCGCCATGTTGGGGATCGCGACGCGGGTGTTCAGCGGCTCGTAGATGTATTTTTCCCACTCCAGGATCGACCAGTCCGGCTCGATGGAATCGAGGTCCTTGATCGTCGGCGCGGCGGCTGTCGCGGTGATCGTCTCGCCGTCGCGATAGGCAATGCCGAGGATCTTGTCCCGCTCGGCCGGCCAGCGGCCGTCCCTGATGGCGTCGGCAAGCTCGACGATGATCTCCTCGCCTTCGCCGCGCACGACCACGTCGATCCACGGCGCCTCGGAGAGCACCTGCTTGTACATGAAGGTGGCATGCACGCCGCCGATGCACCGAACCGCGTTCGGGCATTTTCGAAGCGCCACTTCCATGACGCCCTCGGCCGCATAGATCGACGGGGTGATCGACGTCACGCCGACGAAGTCCGGCTGCAGCTCTTCCAGCATGCGGCCGAGCTCTTCCTCGCCGATATCGTCGGTCATGGCGTCGATGAAGTGCAGATCGGTGTAACCCGCTTTCTTCAGCGATCCGGCAAGATACGCCGCCCAGGCCGGGGGCCATCTGCCCGCGATTTCCGCGCCGCCGGACTGATAGTTCGGGTGGACAAGAACAATTCGCATTGGCTTCACTCCCACGGCCGTCAACATATCATTACGGCCTATAGTGTCAATCTGACTTTACATTATTTTGCGGTGCATGACAGGGCGATGTGACACTATGGCATCCCGCCGGCGCGTTACGTTGCGAGCCGTCAATGACCGACCGTCGAACCGGTGCTTCGAGTGCGGCTGTGGCGGCGGCAATCTTGCGGGCCGGGATGGTCTGTGCGAAAGGCCGATGCCAGTCGTTTCGGGACCTGGCGCTCAAAGAAGGACGGGGCACGCCGCCATGACAGCCAACATTCTCCTGCCCGCCGGCCTGTTCGTCATCATGACCGTGGTCGGTCTCGGCATGCGGCCGATCGACTTTGCGCGCCTGAGGGACGGCAAGCGGGCGCTGGTCTTCGGCCTTGCCGCCCAGATCCTGGGATTGCCGCTGATCGCCTTCGGCCTCGCCCACCTTCTCGGCCTGTCGCCGGAAATGGCGGTCGGGCTGGTGATTCTCGCCGCTTCGCCGGGCGGCGTCACCTCCAACTTCCTGACCATGCTGGCCCGCGGCGACGTCGCCCTGTCGATCGCCATGACGGCGGTGACCAGCGCGCTCTCGCTCGTCACCGTGCCGTTGGTCGTCGGCTTCGGCCTCGCATATTTCCTCGGCGCGGCGGAGACCATCTCCATGCCGCTCGGCCGCACCATCGGCTCGATCGTCGTCGTCACCGCGCTGCCGCTCATCGTCGGCATGACGATCCGCGCCAAAGCGCCGGGCTTCGTGCGCCGCAATGTCGGTCTTGCCCGGCGCCTGGCGACGCTGATCTTCGCCATGATCGTCGCCTGGACCTTCTGGGTCGAACGCGATTCGATCAGCACCTACTGGGCCGAGGTCGGCCCGGCCGTCCTTGCCCTCAACGTACTGGCCATCGGCCTCGGCTTCGGCCTTGCCGCGCTCCTCAGGCTTCAGGCGCGCCGGGCGATCGCCATTGCCGTGGAATGCGGCCTGCAGAACGTGGCGCTCGCCATGTTCATCGCCTTCGTGCTCCTGGAAACGCCGCTGCTGTCTGTGCCGGCGATCATCTACGCCATCGCCATGAACCTCTCGGTGATTGCGGTCATCGCCATCGGCCGCAAGACGCTCGCCGAAGAGGACCCGCTGGCGCTGGAAAAAGGGGCCTGAGGCGGACCTGCGCGACCGAATGCCGCAAAGGGCAGGGCGGTTCGGGGCGCTCCCCGGCGTCTGCCCGCGACCGCATTTCGGCCGCCCGCAGCCATGTTTTTTCTTCGCACCTGCACAATCCTGTGCCAAATACGGGGCCCAACCGAGAACGCCTATCCCCGGGAGGTGATAACAATGAGCGCGACAGCACGCGCCACGGCTCTGGCATTGCCGGACATCGCCGCGCGCAAGGGCAAGGACCCGCTGGTCTGCCTGACCGCCTACACGACGCCGGTCGCCCGGCTGGTCGATCCCCACTGCGACGTGGTGCTGGTCGGCGACAGCCTCGGCATGGTGCTGCATGGCCTTCCCTCGACCCTCGGCGTGACGCTGGACATGATGATCCTGCACGGCCAGGCGGTGCGCCGCGGCGTGGAGCGCGCCTTCATGGCGGTCGACATGCCCTTCGGCAGCTATGAGGAAAGCCCCGAACAGGCGTTCCGCAATGCCGCGAAGGTGATGACCGAGACCGGCTGCGCGGCGGTCAAGCTGGAAGGCGGCGTTGCCATGGCCGAGACGATCCGCTTCCTCGTCGCCCGCGGCATTCCGGTGATGGCCCATATCGGCCTGACCCCCCAGGCGGTGAATTCCTTCGGCGGCTACGCGGTGCAGGGCAGGGGCGAAGGCGCGGAGAGAATCCTTGCGGATGCCCGCGCGGTGACGGACGCCGGCGCCTTTTCCGTGGTGCTGGAAAAGATCCCGGAGACGCTTGCTGCCAGAATCACCGACGAGATCGCGATCCCGACCATCGGCATCGGCGCCTCGCCGGCCTGCGACGGCCAGATCCTCGTCGTCGACGACATGCTCGGCCTGTTCACCGACTTCCGGCCGAAATTCGTCAAGCGGTATGCCGAGCTGGGCGAGGCCGCGGCAGGCGCCGTTGCCGCCTATGCCGAAGAGGTTCGGGCCCGCCGTTTCCCGGCGCCCGAGCACGTCTTTGCCGACAAGCCGAAGGCGAAAAGCGGGACCGAAGGCGCATGAGCGTTGCCATCGTCCGCACCCGCGCGGAACTGCGCGAGACCGTTGCCAGCTGGCGCAAGGCCGGCCTCAAGGTCGCCGTCGTGCCGACCATGGGCGCGCTCCACGAGGGACATCTGAGCCTCGTGCGCGCTGCCCTGGAACGGGCCGAGCGGGTCATCGTCACGCTCTTCGTCAATCCCAAGCAGTTCAACAACCCGGAAGACTACGCCTCCTATCCGCGCACCGAAGCCGACGATGCGGCCAAGCTCGCGCCGCTCGGCGCCCACATGCTCTATTGCCCGGAGCCGGAAGAGGTCTATCCGCAGGGGTTTTCAACGACGGTGACGGTGGGAACCGTCAGCGAGGGCCTCTGCGGCGCATTCCGGCCCGGCCATTTCGACGGCGTTGCCACCGTCGTCGCCAAGCTCTTCCTGCAGACCGGAGCCGATTGCGCCTTTTTCGGCGAGAAGGATTTCCAGCAGCTCCATGTGGTGCGCCGGCTCGCCCGCGACCTCGATATTCCGATCGAGGTCGTCGGCTGCCCGACGGTGCGCGAGACGGACGGCCTGGCGATCTCCTCGCGCAACGTCCACCTCAAAGCGGAAGAGCGCGCAATCGCGCCGAAGCTCGCCGAAGCCTTGCGCGCGGCCGCACATGCGCTGGAAGGCGGTGCGGCCCTTGCGCCGATCGTGGAGACGACGAAGGCTGCGATCCTCGCTGCGGGGTTTTCGAAGGTCGAATATCTGGAACTCAGGGCCGAGGCGGACCTGACGCCGCTCGCGGCTGCCGACCGGCCGGCGCGGCTCCTCGTTGCCGCCTGGCTCGGCGCCACCCGCCTCATCGACAATGTGAAGGTCCTGCCGGAATAGCATTGCGAAGCTTCTGCGCGGTAAAGACTTGCGTGGCGTTTGAACGCGAAAATCAATCAATGTGCTGCAACGTCACCGTGGTCCGGTTTGCGCAGCAGGAAGACCAGCGGCCACGCCACTACGAACGCCAGCGCCATGAGAAGGAATACGTCGTTCCAGGCCATGATATTGGCCTGCTGCGCGAGTTTGGTGACGACGACTTTGATGGCGGCAAGCGACGGGTCTCCGATCGCCGGGTTTGCCGAGAACAGGGTGGTCAACTTGTCGATCTGCTCGGTGGCGATCCGGTTGGTGTCCGGCAGGGATTCCACCAGCCACCAATAGTGTCGGTCGTAGCGGCCGTCCCAGACGGTGTTGATCATGGCGAGACCGACGGCGCCACCCATGTTGCGAAACACGTTGAAGAGGCCGCTGCCGCCGCTGACCAGTTCGGTCGGCAGGGTGCCGAGCGCGGCCGTCGTAATCGGCACGATGCACAACATCAGGCCGCTGCCGCGCACGGCCTGGGCCAGGAACAGATCCCAGAACGCCACCTCGCTGGTCATCTGCGTGTTCAGGTAAAGGCCGGCGGCCACGACCAGGAAGCCGACGGCGAGCAGCGCTCGCGGGTCGATGCTGTTGCTGAGCCGTCCGGCTAGCGGCGCGGTCAAGAACATCGCTGCGCCGGTCACGAACATCACCTCGCCGACCTGCAGGGAGTTGTAGGAGCGCACCTGGGACAACACCTGCGGCAGGATGAAGGTCTGGCCGTAGAGGCAAACGCCGAGAACGAAGGTCAGGATACAGCCAACGGTGAAGTTCCTGTTGCGAAAGGCGTGCAGCTCCAGCACCGGATTTTCCACCGTCAATTCGCGCCACACGAGCGCGACGGCGGAACCGGCGGAAATGATGGCAAAGATGGTGATGTAGCGGTCGTCGAACCAGTCGTTGCGCGGACCTTCGTCGAGCACGAATTCCAGTGAGCCGAGAAATCCGGCAATCAGTACGATGCCGATCAGGTCGACTTTTCTGAGCAGTCCCGGTTCGGCCTCGTCGATGTCGATGGCGATCGGGACGGCGATGGCGACGATCAGGCCGGGAAGCACGTTGACCAGAAACAGCCACTCCCAGGAATAGAATTCGGTGATGTAGCCGCCGAGCGTCGGGCCGGCGGCCGGTGCAACCGTCGCGGTGAGGCCGACCACCACCGTGCCGAGCATGCGGCGGTTTGGCGGGAAGAGTTTGAAGACAGCGGCGAACACGGTCGGGATCATCGCCCCGCCGACGAACCCCTGGATGGCCCGGAACCAGATCAGGGAATTGATGTCCCAGGAAAAGGCACACATGACGCTGGTGATGGTGAAGCCGGCGGCCGAGGCGCTGAACAGCCAGCGCGACGACATCACCCTGGCGAGCCAGCCCGACAGCGGGATCATCACGACCTCGGCGACCAGGTACGCCGTCTGCACCCAGGTCACGTCGTCGACCGAGGTCGACACGCCGGCCTGGATCTGGGGCAGGGAACTGGCGACGATCTGGATGTCCAGGATCGCCATGAACATGCCGAGCACCATGAAGAAGAAGCCGAAGGCGCCGCCGCGCGGCTTGAACGCGGCGTCCCCGCCGGGCGCGGCGGCGTCCGGTTGCTGTCTTCCAGGTCGGTCGGTGGCGCTCATTCGTCGGCAGGCTTGGTGTTGACGCGGACGACGACGGAGGTCCCCGGCCGTAGCGCCAGGCCGTCGTCGGGCAGGTTCTTGAGGCGGATCTTGACCGGGATGCGCTGCACGATCTTGGTGAAGTTGCCGGTGGCGTTCTGCGGCGGCAGTAGGGCGAATTCCGAGCCGGTCGCCGGTGCCACGCTGTCGATGGTGCCCTCGACCGTTCGCCCGCCGAGCATGTCGAAGGTGAGGTCCACCTCCATGCCGTCGCGGAAGCGCCGGACCTGGGTCTCCTTGAAATTGGCGACCACATAGATGGCGTCCATTGGCACGATGCTCATGAGGCGCGTGCCCGGCCCGACATATTCGCCGGGATCAATACCGCGATTGCCGATGAGGCCGGCGCGCGGCGCGTGGATGACGGTGCGATCGAGATTGGTCTGGGCCTGCCGCAGGGCCGCGTTGGCGCTGTCGCGATCGGCGATGCGCTGCTTCTTCTGCCAGTCGAGCACCTTGAGCTGCTGCTCGTCGGCGGCGATCGCCGCCGTCGCCTTGTCGCGAGCGGCCTGGGCAAGGCGGAGCGCGTTGTCGGCCTGATCGAGGGCCTGTTTGCTCGTCGCGCCGGTCGCGGTGAGCTTGTCCTTGCGCTTGAACTCGGTCTCGGCGAGGTCGAGATTGGCCTTTGCCGTCTCCAGGTCGGCCCTGGCCGCGTCGAGCTGGCGGAGCTGCAGGGTGCGGCTGGCCTCGATATTGGCGATCGCCGCTTCCGCCGCGGCAAGGCTGGCCTCGGCCGAGGCGCGCGATGCCAGATAGTCGGCATCGTCGATGCGCACCAGCACGTCGCCCTTTTCGACCCGTTGGTTGTCCTTGACGGGAACCGCGACGATGCGGCCGGTAACCTCGGCCGACAGCGAGACGATGTCGGCCTTAATGTAGGCGTCGTCGGTTTCTTCGATGAACCGGCCCACCTGCCACCAGTGGTAGCCATAGGTTCCGGCAGCAGCAAGCACGGCCAGAAGGACGGCGGCGACGACGAGCTTCCGGCTGCGCCTCGGCCGGCCGTTCCCCTCAGACGGCTCTTCCGTCGGCGGCGCCTCCGGCGACCCTTCGGCCGTCATTGGTGCATCTGGCGTCTCCGGCGTGGTTGCCGGCCGGCTTCGATCCTCCGAAAAGGCGTTTTTGTCCGGTTGTGTGTTCATTCGGTGGTATCCTATGGCGCGGAGCCGAATGCGGCGCCACGTCGGAAAAAGGTACAATTGCCGCCGCAGGGTCGGACGGGATCGCGTGTCAGGAACGAATGGCAAATGCACGCGGAGGAAAAGGTCCGAACGCGCACAAGGTCAAAACCTAAAATAAACCGATCAGTTTAATTTGCAAGTTGATCGGCGGCGTTTTTCGGCCTATTTACGCCAGTGTTGGTAAACGGAACGGCGAAGATCCAGTCATGAACCGGCATAAGAGAGCGGCATCGAAAGCGGCGCAAATCATGGGCGGCGCCAGGCAGGCCTTCCACGAGTCCGGCTATGACGGGGCCAGCGTCGACGACATCGCGGCTCGTGCCGGTGTATCTAAGGCCACGATATATAAGCACTTTTTTGACAAGAGTGATCTCTTTCTTTCTTTCATTCGGCAGGAGTGCGAGGCAAATCGCAATCGTATCTTCCAGGTCGAATTAAGGGAGCGTGATGTCAAGCAAGCGCTCTTGAACCTTGCGATCAGCTATCTTGATCTCATTCTCTCCGATCTTGCCCTGAACACGTTTCGCTTGGTCATAAACGAAACCAAGCGGTTTCCTGAAATCGGCCAGGTGTTCTACGAGTCGGGCATAGGTAAGGGGAGCCGGCATCTCGCCCAGTTCCTGGCCGGTGCGGTGGCTCGCGACGTCCTCGATATCGACGACATCGACCTGGCGGCGCAGCAGTTCATGGAATTGTGCAAGGCCGACCTGTTCTACAAGCATCTCTTCGGCGTGAAACCGGATGTCTCCGACGCCGAAAAGCAGCGGATCGCCGAAAAGGCCGTCGAGGTGTTCTGGAAGGCCTACGCCGCAGATCAGGGCGGCGCCTGACCGGCGCGCCGGCGGTGCGCAAGGCGCTAAAAAGGTGTGCACCAGTTGCCAGCCCCCCTTGAGTAGGTGAAGGGCGACGCCGCTTCATGACGGCTGGGCGTAGGAATGATGCATCGCCGTCAAGCTCCAAACCTTCACGCCACAGACCCGACCTGCGGTCAGACCGGTGCCTTCAGATCGCGGGCGACAGGTAAAGCCCCAGCAACAGCAGCGCGTAGAGCGCCAGCGTGATCTCGAAGCCCTTGCGCCAGAACGGGGCGGCGGCAAGGCCGAGATAGGCGTTGAGGATGAGCCGGGCCTTCAGCCAGGAAAGCGTGAGGATCACAGCGCCGGCCGCCGTGAGCGCGGTCTTGGACAGCCCGGACCCGACCGCAACGGCGATCGCGGTCGAGCCGAGGCAAAGGACGATCAGCGCCGTCCATGCGCGCAATAGCGGATCGCGCGGCATCGCTCACCTCAACAGATAGAGCACGGGAAAGAGGATCACCCAGACGAGGTCGACCATGTGCCAGAACGCGGTGCCGACCTCCAGGCTGTGCGGGCTGTCCTTCCAGCCGATAAGGGCGAGGATGACGATGCCGGCGACGACATGGGCAAAGTGGAAGCCCGTCAGCAGGAAATAGAAGGTGAAGAAGGGGTGGGTCTCGGTGGACAGGCCGGCGGCGAAGGCGTCCGAGAACTCCCAGCCCTTGACGACGAGGAAGACGGTGCCGAGCAGCGCGGCAGCGGCCAGGAGGAGCCGCGTCCTGCCGCGCCTGCCGCCGCACCTTGCCCGGACCGCCAGCGCGGCCAGGAACCCGGAGGTCACCAGCACCACCGTGTTGATGCCGGCGGCGGCCCGGTGGAGATGGTCCTGGGCCGCGGCAAAGCCGGCGGGGTCGGTGATGCGCACGGAAAGGAAGGCGGCGAGGCCGGCCCCGAACACCAGAAGTTCGGAGACGATCAGCACCCACATCATCAGATCGCCCGGCAATTGCTCGAGCGGATCGGCGGACGGGATTGTTCTCGCCGTCCCGCTCATGCCCCGACCAGGTGCCGGTAGATCTCCGGCAAGGCGGCGGTGAGCCGGTCCGGATGGGATATCTGGGCATAGCCGCCGCGGCCGAAAATGCGCGGGAACCAGGAGCGGGCGTCCCTGTCGACGGTGATCCCGAACACCGCATGGCCGGCCCGCCGCGCCTCGCGCACCGCCATGGCGCTGTCCTCGATGCCGTGCCGGCCCTCATAGTGGTCGAGGTCGTTGGGCTTGCCGTCGGTGATGACGAGGAGCAGGCGGCGCTTCTTGGCCTGTTCGGCAAGGCCGGCGGAGGCATGGCGGATGGCGGCACCGAGGCGGGTGTAGAATCCAGGCTTCAGGGAGCGGATGCGCGCCTCCACGGTCGCGCCCATCGGCTCGCCGAAGTCCTTGCAGCCGAGAAGGTAGACGCGGTTTCGCTTCAACGAGGAAAAGGCGTGGATGGCGAAATCGTCGCCGCAGGCGTCCAGCCCCCAGGCAAGCGCGGCCAGCGCCTCGCGCTCGATGTCGATGACCTGGCGGCCGGAAACGGCGCTCTCCGTCGAACGCGAGACGTCGAGCAGGATGGAGACGGAAAGACTGCGCGCCTGCGGCCGGCTCTGGCGCCAGACCCGTTCGTTGGCAATGCCGGTGGCCAGCCGGTCGGTGCTGGCGCGCACGGCCATGTCGGTGTCCAATTCGTCGCCGTCCAGGTGCCCGGCGGTCATCATGCGGCCGGGCCGCAGCGCCTCGAACTGGCGCTTGACCGAGCGGATGCGCCGGGCGGCCTGCGGGTCGTCGCCGAGCGGTGCGGCATCGTCCGGCTCCGCCATGCTTTCCAGAACCCGCACATGGGCGGGCAGGTACGTGCCTGTCCGCGCGTCCCATTCCGGATAGGTGTGCGTTGCCGAAAGGGCCTCGCGCTCGGCGTCTTCCGGGGCCAGGTCGAGATGCAGCTTCAGCCGCGTCGCCGGGCTCTTGGAGACCTGGCCAAGGCCGATCTCCTCCTGGTCGTCGGCCGCCTTTTTTGCATTGTCGGTGTCGTCGTCGTCGACCCGGCGGTTGAGGTTGAGAAATTCGGTCCAGCTGAGGATAGCCTCGAACTTGTGGAGGATCAGGCTATCCTTGCGGTCTGCCTCCTCGGAGCGGTGGCGCCGGGCGCGCTTGACGCCGCTCGCACCGTCCTCAGCGGGACCACCATCGGGCGGCGCCTCGTCCTCGTTGGTGGCGGAATTGGCGCGCTCCCGGCAGTCGATCCACAGCGGCGCCGGCCGGAAGGGGCGGTAGCCTCGCGGTGCGCGAAGGGCGGTGAGGTCGCCGGTGCGGCAGGCAACGAGCATGCTGGCGGCAAGGCTCGACAGCGGCCGGCGGTCGCCGAGGACGTGGCGCACGAGATCCTCCACCGCGGTCTCGACCGGAGGAAGCCTGCGGGTCGGGCGATCGGCAAGGCAGGCCCGGCAAAGGTCACGCTGCAGCCCCGCCAGCCCGGGCGCCTCGACGAGCGTGCGCATCGTTGCCGCCATCGCCGCCATGATCGCGGCGATATCGGCCCGGAGCAGGTCGTCATGGCGCGGCGGCGGGCAAAGGTGGGGCGCCAGGGCCGCCAGCCAGAGATAGAGCGCCACATTCGCCTCGCGGTCGTGAAAAACGGCGAGCGATGCCGGCAGGCGCAGGGTCTCGCCGTCGAAGCTGGCGCGCGGCACCCGCTCCGCCTCGGTCGCCAGCCGCCGCCGGAACGACAGCCGGTGCCGGCTCTCCTCGGCATCCACCGGCCTCAAATCCACCTCCGGGCTGCCGCCGAGCCCGCGATAGAAAACGGCCAGCCGTCCTTCGACCTCTGCGAGGTCGACACGGGCACCGTCATGCTCCGCGGTCACATCGAGACGGCTGGCCAGGGTGTGCCACAGTTTCCCGACGGTCTCTTCGGGTTCCCATGGCTCGATGTCGATCTTCGTCATGGCCTGCCTCATCCATAAACGGCCAGGACAAGATCGAGCAGCCCGCGCTTGACGTCGGCGTCGTCGGTCAGCGGCTCGATCATCGCCACCGACACCGCCCGCTCGACCGGCATTCCGGTGGCGATGAGGGTCGCCGCATAGACGACGAGGCGCGTCGAGACGCCTTCCTCAAGATCCTGCCCCTTGAGGCCGCGCAGCTTGTTGGCGAGCCGCACCAGGGGCTGCACCCGCGCCTCGTCCAGCCCGCTTTCGCGTACCACCACCGGCACCTCGTGCTCGGGCGCCGGGAAGTCGAATTCAAGGGCGATGAAGCGCTGCCGGGTCGACGGCTTCAGCGTCTTCAGGATGTTCTGGTAGCCGGGATTGTAGGAGGCGACGAGCATGAAGCCGGGCGCGGCGGCGATCTCCTCGCCGGTGCGGTCGACCGGCAGGATGCGCCGGTCGTCGGTCAAGGGGTGCAGCACGACGGTGACGTCCTTGCGCGCCTCCACGACCTCGTCGAGATAGCAGATCGCGCCTTCGCGCACGGCGCGGGTCAGCGGCCCGTCGACCCAGACCGTCTCGCCGCCCTTCAGCAGATAGCGGCCGATGAGGTCGGCGGCGGACAGGTCGTCGTGGCAGGCGACGGTATAGAGCGGACGGGCCAGCCGGTTCGCCATATGGGTGACGAAGCGGGTCTTGCCGCAGCCGGTCGGGCCCTTGAGGAGCACCGGCAACCGGTTGGCGTGGGCGGCGGCAAAGACGGTGCATTCGTCGCCATGGGGAAGGTAGAAGGCGGCCGAAGCCGCCTTCTCCATGTTGAGCGGGGCGTTCACGCTCACTACTCCGCGGCCGCCTGCACGGCCGGGCCGGGCGCAACGACTTCCCGTCCGGGAACCAGCACCGAATAGAGGAACAGGAGGACGCCGAGGACGACCGCGACGCCGGAACCGAACCGCATCCAGAAGAAGATGGCGAGCTGGTCCTGCACCTCGATGAAGTTCATGCCCATGACGCGCTGCAGGTGCGTCTGCACGGCACCGGCAAAGGTCAGCGTGACGGTCATGAACACCATGCCGCTGCTCATCAGCCAGAACGAGGCCATGTTGAGCACCTGGTTGTAGGGATCCCGGCCCCTCAGGATCGGCGCCATATAGGTGAAGACGGCAAGGTTGAGGGCCACATAGGCGCCGAAGAAGGCAAGGTGGCCGTGGGCTGCGGTGATCTGGGTGCCGTGGGTGTAGTAATTGACGCCGTGCAGGGTGTGCAGGAAGCCCCAGACGCCGGCGCCGAAGAAGGCGAGGGTGGCGCAGCCGAGGCTCCACAGCAGGGCGGCCCTGTTCGGATGGTTGCGGCGACCCTTCCAGACCATGACGAAGGCAAAGCTCATCATCGCAAAGAACGGGATCACCTCCAGCGAGGAGAAGATCGAGCCGATCCACTGCCAGTATCCCGGCGTGCCGATCCAGTAGTAGTGGTGCCCGGTGCCGAGGATGCCGGAGAAGAGCGCCGTTGCGACGATGACGTAGAGCCATTTCTCGACCACTTCCCGGTCGACGCCGGTCAGCTTCAGCATCAGATAGGCGAGGATGGAGGCCATGATCAGCTCCCAGACGCCTTCGACCCACAGATGCACGACGTACCACCAGTACTGCTTGTCGAGCGCCAGGTTCTCCGGATTGTAGAAGGCGAACAGGAACAGGAGCGCCAGGCCCCACAGGCCGAGGAGCAGGATGTTGGTGACTGCCGTCTTGCGGCCCTTCAGCACCGTCATGGTGACGTTAAAGAGGAAGATGAGGGCGGCGACGACGATGCCGGCTTTGACCCATTTCGGCTGTTCCAGGAACTCCCGGCCCTCGTTGCCGAGGAGGAAATTGCCGTCAAACAGGTTGAACAGATAGGTGACGACGACGCCGGCCGTGCCGACGACGAGGATCAGGAGCTGCAGATAGGCGAGCATCGGCGAATGGATCTCGCGCTCCGACTCCTCCGGGATGAGGAAATAGGCGGCGCCGAAGAAGCCGGTGATCAACCAGACCACCAGGCTGTTGGTGTGCAGCATGCGGGCGATGTTGAAGGGAAGGATTTCCGACAGGAAGTTCGGCTGCACATAGATGTAGCCGAGGAGGAGGCCCATCAGGACCTGGACGGTGAACAGCGCCAGCGCGACATACATGTAGGCGAGCGCGATCTTCTGCGACTGGTATTTCATGGCGATCTCCTCAACCGGCGTCGTTCGGCGGCCAGTTCTGCGAGCGGATGGTCGACGTCCACAAAAGGAAGTCGGCGATCTGGCGATATTCTTCGTCGGTCAGGTCGAAATGCGGCATCTGCCGGCGACCCTCGATGCCGGTGGGCATGGAATCCATCCAGGACTTCAGCGTTTCGAAGGCCGCTTCCGGGTCGTCCTGGACGCCCCAGCGCACCATCACGTTGCTGAGTTCCGGGGCGAAATAGGCGCCTTCGCCGAGGATCGTGTGGCAGTTGATGCAGGCGTGCTTTTCCCAGAGGCGCTTGCCGGCAGCGACGCTTTCGGTCAGCTTCGCCGTGTCAGTCGATACGGTCGTTATGTAGTAATGGCTGTGTGCCGAAAGTCCCAGAAAAATCAATATGAAGAAGAGCGATCCCCCATAGAAGATATTTCGGGCCATGCTCTTTGTCATGACTTCGCGCATCTTGCGCCCCCTTTGCTGGAGCAGTTGATCATTTTCCATGAATTGGTGAAGGGGCGCGCCGGTGCCTTAACCAAAGTCAAGCGGGGCCGGATTTCGCGATCCGCCTATACCAGCGCGGCAAGGCGCGCGCCGGGAAACTGCTTCAGCGCAGCCGCGATGGCTTCCCGGTCCATGAGGCAAAAGGCGGTCGACAATCCATCGGCAAGGGCGGCGGAGGGCGCGGTTACCGCGGCGAGTCGCCAGCGGGCGGGCGAACCGCGCGCATCGATGATGTGGCCGAGGTGGCCGCCCGGTCCGATGCGTGTGCCGCCGGACGAGGAGACGGCAAGGGCGACGTTGGAAAGGCCGGTGCGCGCCACCTCCGTGCCGTCGGCAAGGGCGATGGCGGCGGCCCAGGGCGCGCCGTCGCCGCGCCGGCCGAGGCCGGCGATCTCGCCGATATCGATGAGGACGTTGCCGAAGCCGGCCGCACGGACGAGCTCGGCCACGCGGTCGGTGGCGAAGCCTTGGGCGATGCCGTTGAAGGTGAGGGCCATGCCGGGCCGGGCGAGGCGGATCTCTTCCGGCGCCACCTGCACGTTCCGCCAGCCGATGAGGCCGCGCGCCGGTGCCGGATCGCGCCCTTCGGCCAGCGCGCGCCACAGCGGCTGCACGGTCGGATCGAAGGCACCGTCGGTTGCTGCATGGACCTTGCCGGCAAGGTCGAAGAGCGCGAGCACGTCCGGCGCCGGAAAGGCGAGGCGGCCGGTGCGGTTGAGCCGGGTCAGCGAGGAGGCGGCATAGAGCGAGAAGTGCCGCTCGATCCGCGCCAGTTCCCCCTCGATGCGGCGGAATAGGCGCCGCGCCGCAATGCCGTCGGCACCCAAGAGCACGATACGGGCCTCGGCGCCGAGCGCCCGCCCGCGCCATTCCCGTGGCGGCGTTGCGGCCCTTGCCGGTCGGATTGCGGCGGCAGCGGCGACGATGGTGAGGAAGCGGCGCCGGGTCAGCATGTCATTTCTCCGCTGCCGGCGCGGCGCTCGTGGTGCGGACGCGGCGCTTGAGGATCGTGCAGGTATTCGCATCGTGGAAGATCACCTGGCAGCGCAGGCACAGGACGCATTCGTTGGGATTGATGCGGCCGAGGGGATCGATGGCGCCGACCGTGCATTTGGTCTCGCACAACCGGCACTCGCGGCCGCATTGCGGGCGCCGGTGTAGCCAGTCGAAGATCTTCAGCTTGGCCGGGACCGCAAGCCCCGCCCCGAGCGGACAAAGATAGCGGCAGAAGAAGCGCTCGATGAAGAGGCCGGCGGCGAGCAGCACCAGAACATAGGCAACGAACGGCCAGGCCCGCATCATCCTCAGCGACATCGCCGTCTTGAACGGCTCGGCCTCGGCCAGCACCAGGGCGTCGTGGAGCGAGTAGAAGGAGAGCCCGAGGATGCCGACGAAGAGGGTGTATTTGATCACCCAGAACCGTTCGTGGAGCGCCTGGGGGACGGCGATCTGCGGCACCTTCAGGGCGCGCGCGCCGGCATTCAAAAGCTCTTGAAGCGCGCCGAACGGGCATAGCCAGCCGCAATAGACGCCGCGGCCCCAGAACAACAGGCCGAGCGCGACGAAGGACCAGAGCAGGAAGATCACCGGCTCGATCAAAAAAGTCTCCCAGTGAAAGCCGGTGAGGAGGGCGTGCAGGAAGGCGACCACCTGGACGACGGAAAGCTGCCCGTTGAACACCCAGCCCAGCACCACCAGCGTAACTGCGAGAAAGCCGAGACGGCCGATCCGCCACAGCCGGGGGCGGCGCACGAAGCTCTCCTGCAGAAAGAGGATCAGCGTCAGGGTCGCCAGCATCGCCGCGACGACGATGACGGCCGGACGCTTCGCGGTCCAGGTCTCGCGCCACAGCGGCACCGGCTCCGGCGGTGGTGGGCGCTGGAACGCCTCCGGAAGCTCGTAGACCGCCGCGATCGTCGTTGCCACGGTGCCGCCGCTCTCGG
Organism: Rhodobium orientis; assembly: GCF_003258835.1. Lineage (GTDB taxonomy): Bacteria > Pseudomonadota > Alphaproteobacteria > Rhizobiales > Rhodobiaceae > Rhodobium > Rhodobium orientis. The sequence continues at coordinate 67,851 of NZ_NPEV01000014.1, forward strand.
CCGGCCGTTCGGCCAGCACTTCGACCGTGATCGGCTGCATCGGATCGATCGCCGGGCCGATGCGGAAGATGCTGACCTCCTTCATTGTCGGCGCGTCGTCGACGGCGAGCCGCTTGACGAACAGATAGTCGTCGGCGCCCGGATGGAGCCGCGTCTCGCCCTGGACGATGGTGAGCCGCTCGAAGGTGCCGGAACGCCGCCACGCCGTGCCGCGGTGCGAATAGAGCCCGCGCGACAGCACGATGAGGGCGGTATCTCCGGGGCCGAGATTGCCGAGCGCGCCCGTATAGACCTGCTGGCCGACCAGATTGCGCCCGACCGTCGGCGGATCGGCGAGGCCGGCATAGAGATCGAGAAAGGCGCCGTCGCCCGGCGGCACCGGGACGAGCGCGCCGGCCAGCTTCTCCGCCGCCTCCGTCATGGACAGGCGGGCATGGGCGAGCGCCCCCATGTCGAGCAGCTCCGGCCAGCCGGCGGGGGAAAAGGCCAGCCGTTCGATGCGGTCGCCGGAGAGCAGGCCGCGGCCCATGGCGAGGGTGCGGGCGGTGCGCAGGATGCCGTCGCGGATGACGCCGGTGGAGACCGTCGCCCGCGCGATGACGTCGGGAACGCCGGGCTGCGGCGCAAGGATCCTGTCGCGCGGCGCGCTGAGGTCGACCCCGGCAAAGCCGTCGACGTAGCGGCCGATATCCTCGTCCGAAATGCCGAGCGTCAGCACCGGTTCGTTGTGGCGCATCAGTCGCGCCCCGGCGATGCGGGCCTTGGTGTCGATGGCGACGAGCACGTCGAGCGGGCGGCCGGAATAGCCGACCGAGCCGGCGATCTCCCAGGTCGAGCCGATATGGCCGAGGACCGCCTCGCCGGCGCGCACCGTCCAGCCGGGAACCCCGGCCCGCTCCTCGCGCACCACGCTGACGGGACCCTCGCGTCCGAACAGGGCGGCCGCGATGGCGGCATCGGGCCGCGCCGGTTCGATGGCATCGGCCAGGATGCCCGCGGCGCATGCCGACAGCGGCTGCAACAGCAGAACAAGAACGGACAGGCAGAGGAAAAAAAGTCGCATTGTCGGACCCGTGCACCGGCTCCAAACAATTAATAAAAATTGAATTCAACTCCTTAACGAAAGTCAAGGAGGCGCCACCAATCGGCGTATACCGTGGGTTTTGCCTCATCAGCGGATCGGAGGAAACCCCTATGAGACTCCCGTATTTCAAAGCCGCGCCGTCGCTTTTTGCGAGTGCCGCCATGGCGACGGTCCTCGGCCTCGGCGGAGCCCTGGCCCAGGACAAGCCGCAAGGCCACGGCGACACGCCCGCCGCCGCCTACAAGCCGAGCATGACGACGCTCGGCGAGATCAAGGTCGAAATCCCCGGCCGCAAAGCGGATGATCCGGTCATTTCCGGCGAGGAATTCCAGCGCGCCGCAACGATCTATTTCGAGCGCTGCGCCGGCTGCCACGGCGTCCTTCGCAAGGGCGCGACCGGCAAGCCGCTGACGCCCGATATCACCCGGGAACTCGGCTACGACCACCTCATCAACTTCATCACCTACGGCTCGCCCGCGGGCATGCCGAACTGGGGCACGTCGGGGCAACTGAGCGAGCAGGACGTCGACCTGATGGCCCGCTACGTGCTGATGGAGCCGCCGGCACCGCCCGAATTCGGCATGCCGCAAATGAAGGAGAGCTGGAAGGTCGTGGTCGCGCCGGAAGACCGGCCGACGAAGAAGATGAACGATATCGACATCGACAATCTGTTCTCCGTCACCCTGCGGGACGCCGGGCAGGTCGCGTTGATCGACGGCAAGACCTACGACATCCACGCAATCATCGACACCGGCTATGCCGTGCACATCTCGCGCATCTCCGCGTCGGGCCGCTATCTCTTCGTCATCGGCCGCGACGCCAAGGTCAACATGATCGACCTGTGGATGAACCCGCCGGCGACCGTTGCCGAAATCAAGGTTGGCTCGGAAGCCCGCTCGGTGGAGACCTCGAAATTCGAGGGCTTCGAGGACAAATACGCGATCGCCGGCTCCTACTGGCCGCCGCAATACGTGATCATGGACGGCGACACGTTGGAGCCGCTCAAGGTCGTCTCGACCCGCGGCAACATCTACGACGAGCAGACCTACCATCCCGAGCCGCGCGTCGCCTCGATCCTGGCCTCGCACTACCACCCGCAATTCATCGTCAACGTCAAGGAGACCGGCAAGATCCTGCTGATCGACTATTCCGATCTAAAGAACCTGACGACGACGGAAATCGAGGCGGAACGCTTCCTGCATGACGGCGGGCTGGACAGCACCCACCGCTACTTCCTGGTCGCCGCCAACGCCCGCAACAAGATCGCGGTCGTCGACACCAAGGAAGAAAAGCTGATCGCCCTGATCGAGTCCAAGGGTGCGACGCCGCATCCCGGCCGCGGCGCCAACTTCGTGCACCCGGTCTACGGTCCGGTCTGGGCGACGTCCCACCTCGGCGACGACAGCGTTGCCCTCGTCGGCACCGATCCGGAGGGACACCCGGACCAGGCCTGGAAGGTGGTTCAGTCCTTCTATGCGCTCGGCGGCGGATCGCTGTTCATTAAGACCCATCCGAACTCCAAGAACCTCTATGTCGACGCGCCGCTCAACCCCGATGCGGAGGTCTCGGCCTCGATCGCGGTGTTCGACACCTCGACGATGACCGAGGCCGAGCCGGAGTTCAAAACGCTGCCGGTCGGCGAATGGGCCGGCATTCCGGAAGGCCAGCCGCGGGTTGTCCAGGGCGAGTTCAACCGCGAGGGCACCGAGATCTGGTTCTCCGTCTGGAACTCCAAGGACAAGGTCTCGGCCATCGTCGTGGTCGACGACAAGACGCTGCAGCCCAAGAAGGTGATCAAGGATCCCCGCCTGATCACGCCGACGGGCAAGTTCAACGTCTTCAACACGCGCAGCGACGTCTACTGACGACGCCGGTCGGGGAGGGTCGTCCGATCCTCCCCGACCCCGCCCGGCATCGAACGCGAGACGAAAAGGCTGGTCCCATGTCCGGAAAAGTTTTCCTGATTGGCGCAGGCCCCGGTGATCCGGAGTATCTGACGCTGAAGGCCCTGAGGGTTCTGCGGGACGCGGACGTGGTGGTGTTCGATCGCCTTGTGTCGCCGGAAATCCTCGCCATGGTTCCCCCGGATGTGCGCCGCATCGACGTCGGCAAGGCGCCGAACGCCCATGCCGTCCCCCAGGACCGCATCAACGCCATTCTCGTCGACCTTGCAGCGCGCGGCCTGACGGTCGCCCGGCTGAAGGGCGGCGATCCGCTCGTTTTCGGCAGGGGCAGCGAGGAGGCCGCCGCACTTGCCGAGGCCGGCATTGCCGTCGACTACGTGCCCGGCATCACCGCCGCGCAAGGGGCGGCCGCGGCAACCGGCATCCCTCTCACCCATCGCGGCCTTGCCTGCGGCGTTCGCTACGTCACCGGCCACCGCGCCCGCAACCGGCCGCTCGACCTCGACTGGCAGAGCCTTGCCGACGAGGAGACCACGCTGGTGGTCTATATGGGCGTTGCCAATATCGCCGAGATCGCCGACCGGCTCACCGCCCACGGCCTGCCGGCGGACACGCCGGTGATGGCAATTGCCAACGCCACCACGCCGCGCGAGCAGAGGCTGGTCTCGCAGCTCGACCGGATCGGCGCCGACGTCGCCTTGGGCGGCCTTGAAGCACCGGTCCTGTTCATCATCGGCCGGGTCGTCTCGCTCTATCGCGAACTGCCCGACTGCCTGCCCGTCGCCGCCATGCTGGCCGAGACCCGGGTCGCCGGCCATGGCTAGGATCGCCGCCTTCCTCGCACTGATGCTGATGGCCGGTCCGGCAGCGGCGGACGACATTTCGCCCGATCGCGCGGTGCGGCTGGAGCATCTGGTGCTGCAGGACTGCGGCTCCTGCCACGGGCTCACCCGCAAGGGCGGCCTCGGCAGCCCGCTGACCCGCGAGGCGCTGGGCGGCGCCGACCCGCACGCGATTGCCGGCATCATCCTCGACGGCTTGCCGGGGACGGCGATGCCGCCCTGGCGTCCGCTGCTGACCGAGACCGAGGCGCTGTGGATCGCCAACTATCTCCTGGAGGAGCCGGCTAAATGACGTTGATCGCCCCCCTCTCGCGCCGCGTCGTCGTCGGCCTTGCCGCGACCGCAATGCTCGCTTTGGCCGCTGCGCCGGTTCGCGCGGAAACGCCCTGCTGCGCCACCGGCGACCTCGGCCTCATCGTGGAGCGCGCCACGGGTTCGCTCGTGGTCGTCGACCAGTCGGAACGCGCCGCCATCGGCCGCATCGAAGGGCTCGGCGATCTCTCCCACGCCAGCCTCGTCTATTCGCCGGACGAGCGCTATGCCTTCGTCTTCGGCCGCGACGGCGGCCTCACCAAGGTCGACATCCTCGCGCAAACCGTCGTCAAGCGGGTGGTGCAGGCCGGCAATTCCATCGGCGGCGCCATCTCCGACGACGGCCGGCTCGTCGCCGTCTCCAACTACGAGCCGGGCGGCGTGCGTGTGTTCGACACCGACACCCTCGACATGGTCGCCGACATCCCGACCGGGTCGAAGACCGTCGGTCTCGTCGACGCCCCGGGGCGGCGCTTCGTCTTCTCGCTCTGGGATGCCGGCGAAACCTGGATCGCCGACCTTTCCGGGCCGATGCCGAAGATCACAAAACTCACCGGCATCGGCACCAACCCCTATGACGGCCTCATCACCGGCGACGGACGCACCTATATCGCCGGTCTCTTCGGCGAGGACGGCCTCGTCCGCATCGACCTGTGGGCAGAGGAGCCGGAGCCCCGGCGCATCCTGCCCCATTACGGCCGCGGCCGGGAAAAGCTGCCGGTCTACAAGATGCCCCATCTGGAAGGCTGGGCGCTTGCCGGCGACCAGTTCGTGCTGCCGGCCGTCGGCCAGCACGAGGTCTTGTGGATGGATGCCCGCGACTTCCGCGAGGTCGCCCGCACGCCGACCCACGGCCAGCCGGTGTTTGCGATGGCCCGGCCCGGCGGCCGTCAGGTCTGGGTGAATTTCGCCCATCCGCTCAACGACACCATCCAGGTCATCGACAGCCAGAGCCACGAGATCGTCCACGAGCTAAAGCCGGGGCCGGCGGTGCTGCACATGGAATTCACCGCCCGCGGCACGGAGGTCTGGGTCTCGGTACGCGATGCCGACCGGGTCGACGTCTACGACGCGGCGACCTTCGAAAAGCTCGGAGAGATCGCGGCGAAAAGCCCGTCCGGCATCTTCTTCACCGCACGCGCCCACAAGATCGGATTGTGACGATGATCGACCGGCTCTCCCCCCTCGACCGCGCGCTGCTGGAGGACTTCCAGCGCGACCTGCCGCTCGTCGCCGCGCCCTTTGCGGCGATGGCCGGGCGGCTCGGTGTCGACGAGGAAACGGTGCTCGAGCGGCTTTGCGCGCTGAAGGAGGTCGGCGCCATCTCTCGCGTCGGCGCCACCTTCCGCCCGAATACCGCCGGCGCCTCGACGCTCGCGGCCCTTGCCGTACCGGCGACGCGCATCGAGGAGGTCGCCGGCATCGTCAGCGCCGAGGCCGGCGTCAACCACAGCTATCTGCGCGAGCACGACTGGAATCTCTGGTTCGTCGCCACCGCGCGCGATGCCTACGACCTCGCCGCGAGCCTGACCCGGATCGAGGCGCGCACCGGTCTGCCGCTCCTCGACCTGCGCCTCGTGCGCGCCTTCAATGTCGACCTCGGCTTTTCCATGCGCGGGCCGCGCAAACCGCTCTCCACCTGCGGCGCAGCCGACGTCACCGTCCTTTGCGAGGACGACCGGCCAATTCTCTCGGCCCTTGCCGACGGGCTTAACCTCGTTCCCCGGCCGTTCGCAGCGCTGGGCAAGGCTCTCGGCCGGACGGAAGCGGCGATCCTGGAGCGCATCGCGATCCTTGCCCGGGCGCGCATCCTCACCCGCATCGGCGTCATCGTCCGCCACCGGACCCTCGGCTGGCGCGCTAATGCCATGGTCGTCTGGGATGTGCCGGAGGAGCGCATCGAGGCGGCGGGAAGAGCGCTCTGCTCGCTCGCCGGCGTCACCCTCTGCTACCAGCGCCGCACGGTGCCGGGCGTCTGGCCCTACGCGCTCTTTTCCATGATCCACGGCCGCAGCCGCGACGAAACCCTCGGCGTTCTGGCCACGGCCGAGGACCTGCCGGAACTGACCGGCATCCGCCGCCAGGTGCTGTTCTCCACGCGCTGCTACAAGCAGACTGCAGCCCTCCTGCAAGGGGAGGCCGCCGCATGAGGCACGCACCGCTCGCGCCAGATGCCCTCGACGGCACCGACCGGCGCATCATTAACGTCTTGCAGGACGGCTTTCCGCTGACGCCGCGGCCCTTCGCCGATGCCGGTGCCGAACTCGGCCTTGCCGAGGACGAGCTGATCTCCCGCATCGCGAGGCTGCGGGAAATCGGCGCGATCACCCGCTTCGGCCCGTTCTTCGATGCTGCGGCGATGGGCGGCGATTTCTGCCTCTGCGCCATGGCCGTGCCGGCCGAGCGCTTCGAGGCGGTCGCCGAAGCCGTCAATGCCCGCCCCGAGGTCGCCCACAATTACGAGCGCGACCACCGGCTCAACATGTGGTTCGTGCTGGCGGTGGAGAAGGCGTCCGACATCGACCGCGTCGCAAAAGAGATCGAGGCGGAGACCGGCATTGCCGTCCTGACCTTCCCCAAGCTCGCCGAGTTCTACATCGGCTTTCGGGTGAGCGCATGAGGATCGACGAGACCGACCGCAAGCTGATCGCCGAGACCCAGGCCGGGCTGCCGCTGGTGCCGGAGCCCTATGCGGAGATCGGCCGCCGGCTGGGCATCGCCGAGGCCGCGGTCCGCGACCGGCTGGCAGCGCTGCAGGCGCGCGGCATCGTCCGCCGCATCGCCATTGCCCCCAACCACTATGCCCTCGGCATGGTCGCCAATGGCATGAGCGTCTGGGACGTCGCCGACGAGGCCGTCGCCCGGCTCGGGCCGGAAGTCGGCGCGCTCCCCTTCGTCAGCCACTGCTACCTGCGCCCGCGCGCGTTGCCGGTCTGGCCCTACAATTTGTTCGCCATGGTGCACGGTGAAAGCCGTGCCGAGGTGGAGGAAAAGCGCGGCGAGATCGCCCGGCTCCTCGGCGTCGCCTGCCGCGGCAGCGACATCCTTTATTCGACCCGCATCCTGAAGAAGACGGGCATGCGGCTCGCCGCAAACGGGAGTTGAGCAATGTTCCGGCTGACCCAGTACATGAAAGAGCTCCTGCAGCCGACCCCGGTGCGCCCGGCGCGCAGCGCCGCCGCCGTCAAGCCGGTGGTGATCTGGAACCTGACGCGCCGCTGCAATCTGCGCTGCCGCCACTGCTACACGGCCTCGGCCGACGTGCCGTTCCCGGGCGAGCTCAGCCATGACGAGGCGCTCTCCGTCCTCGACGACCTTGCCGCCTTCGGCGTTCCAGCGCTGATCCTGTCCGGCGGCGAGCCGCTGCTGCGTTTCGATTTCTTCGAGCTTGCCGGTCGCGCCCGCGAGCTCGGCTTCCGCCACCTGGCGCTCTCCACCAACGGCACCAGGCTCACCGGCGACAACGCCGACCGCGTCGCCGATCTCGGCTTCGACTATGTCGGCATCTCCCTCGACGGCATCGGCGCCACGCACGACTGGTTCCGCGGCGTCGACGGTGCCTTTGACGAAGCGCTTGCCGGCGTGCGCGCCTGCAAGGCCCGCGGCATCAAGGTTGGCCTGCGCTTCACCTTGACGGAGGGCACCGCCGCGCACCTGCCGGCCATGCTCGACCTGTGCGATGCCGAAGGGGTCGACAAGCTCTACCTGTCGCACCTCGTCTATGCCGGGCGCGGCGACAAGCACCGCGGCGAGGACGCCGAGCACGCCCGCACCCGCGGCGCCATGGACCTCTTGATCGCGCGCGGCTGGCACGCGCTTGAGAGTGGTCGTCCGCTGGAGATCGTCACCGGCAACAACGATGCCGACGCGGTCTATTTCCTCAATTGGGTGGCGGCGCATTTCCCGCCCGCCGAAGTGGCCCACGTCCGGGCGCATCTGGAGGCCTGGGGCGGCAACTCCTCCGGCCTTGGCGTCGCCAATATCGACACGCAAGGGCACGTCCACCCCGACACCTACTGGTCCGACTACACGGTCGGCAGCGTGCGCGCCGCTCCGTTCTCCGCGCTGTGGACGGGCGACGACAAGATGCTCGCGCTTCTGCGCCAGCGGCCGCGGCCGCTGAAGGGGCGCTGCGGCGCCTGCGCCTTCCAAAAGGTCTGCGGCGGCAACACCCGCATCCGCGCCCTGCAGGTCTCCGGCGATCCGTGGGCCGAAGACCCGGCCTGCTATCTCCGCGCCGACGAGATCGGCATTGCCGGCGATGCCGGCCGGCTGACCGTCACGCCATTCCGGGGGAAGAGCCATGATCCGGCCCATGAATTCCTTTAAGGCCGCGACGACCGTACTCCTGGCGCTCGCGGCGGGCCTTTGCGCCATCGCGCCGGCACGTGCCGAACCGGACGCCGCCGCGCTCTACCGGGAGCATTGCGCGGAATGCCATGCCGAAAGCCGGCTCGGCGGCATCGGCCCGGCGCTTATCCCGGAGACGCTGACGCGCATCCGCGGCCCGGTGATGGAAGAGGTGATTACCCATGGCCGCCCGGCGACCCAGATGGAAGGCTTCGGCGATGTCCTGAAGAAAGACGAGATCGCTGCGCTCGCCGCCTATCTGCAAACGCCGCTCGCCGAAATCCCCGCCTGGGGGCCGGACGAGATCGCCGCGAGCCGCGAGATGGCCGGAGACTATACGCCGGCGCCGGCTCCGGTCTTTTCCGCCGATCCGATGAACGTCACCCTGGTCGTCGAGACCGGCGACCATCACGTCAGCGTGCTCGACGGCGACAGCTTTGATGTGCTCGACCGGTTCGCGACGCCGTTCGCCGTCCATGGCGGGCCGAAATTCTCCCCCGACGGGCATTTCGTCTTCATCATGTCGCGCGACGGCTGGGTCCAGAAATACGATGTCTGGTCCTTGAAGGAAGTCGGCCGGGTGCGCGCCGGCCTCAACAGCCGCAACATCGCCATGAGCCATGACGGGCGCTGGCTCGCCGTCGCCAACTACCTGCCGCGGACGCTGACGATCCTCTCCACCGCCGACCTCAGCGTCGTCAAGGTCGTCGACGTCGTCGCCAGGAACGGCGAGAAGTCACGCGTCTCCGCCGTCTACCAGGCGCCCCAGCGCAAGAGCTTCATCCTCGCCCTGAAGGACGCCCCCGAGATCTGGGAGATCGCCACGGACCCCGCTGCCGGCCCCTTCCACGACGGCTTCGTGCACAGCTACGAGGCCGGCATGACAGAGGCGCTGGCGGCGGAAAAGGGCCTCTTTGCGCGCCGGCGCATCGCCATCGAGGAGCCCCTCGACGACTTCTTCTTCACCCCCGACTATCGCAACCTCATCGGCACCAACCGCGCCGGCGACCGGGGCGTCGTCGTCAATCTCGATGTCGGGCGGGAAATCGCGACACTGCCGCTGCCCGGCATGCCGCATCTCGGATCGGGCATCGTCTGGACCTCGAAAGGGCGCCGGGTGATGGCGACGCCGCACCTTCGCGAGGGCGTCATCTCGGTCATCGACATCGACGACTGGACCGTGGTTGCCACCATCAAGACCGGCGGGCCCGGCTTCTTCCTGCGCAGCCACGAGAATACGCCTTACGTCTGGGCCGACGTGTTCTTCGGCCCGAACCGGGACGTCATGCACGTCATCGACAAGGAGACGCTGAAGATCGTCAAGACGCTGAAGCCCGTGCCGGGGGCGACCGTCGCCCATACCGAGTTCACCCGCGACGGTCGCTATGCGCTGGTCTCGGTCTGGGAGGACGACGGCGCGCTCCTCGTCTACGACGCACGGACGCTGGAAGAGGTCCGTCGGCTGCCGATGAAAAAGCCCTCGGGCAAATACAATGTCTGGAACAAGATCACGTTCTCCGATGGCACGAGCCACTGACGGCGGCGGCGGCACCGGGATGCCGCGACGGACCCGGCCGCTGTGGACGCTCGCCTTGGTGCTCTATCCCTTCGCGGCGGCCGCGGTGGCGATCAACCTCTTCATGCTGTCGCTGATGGGCCAGGTCGTCGGCCTGCCGGTGCTGGCGCCCGCGGCCGCGGTTGGCTGGTCCGTCCCCTTCGGCGTTCCAGCCGCCTGGCTCGCGGCGCGCTGGGTGCGCCGGCTGATCGCCGAGGCCGAGGCGGACTGACAGAACGGGAAAGACCGGAGTTGCAAACGATAAAAAAGGGGAGGGAAGACCATGAGAACACGGCCTGATGTGGTGACCGAAGACGTGGTCGGGGATCGGACGATCCGGCGCGACGAAGCCGGTTATCTGGTCGACCCGGAGGACTGGGATGAGGCGGTCGCACGAAAATTCGCCGGGGAAGAAGATATCGACCTCGGCGACGAGCACTGGGCGGTCCTTGGCTTCATGCGCGCGTTTCTGGCCGATTCCGGCGTCGCGCCGGATGCCCGCTTCGCCTTCCGGTTCATCGCCGCGCGCCATGGCGAAAGCGAAGCGGCGGCAAGGCGCCGTTTCTTTGCGCTCTTTCCCTACGGCTACGTGAAACAGGCCTGCAAGATCGCCGGCATGAAGCAGCCGCGGGCCTGGAGCACGGGGTGAGGGGCACCCGTTCGTGACCTCAGGAAAGAAACGCGGCAACCGGAAGACCCCGCGTCGCGGCCGGATCGGGTCCGGCGGAAAACCGAACGCGCATGGGAGCGCTTGCCGAGTGACGACACCTGACGACGATACCCCGCCTGACGGCTTCGCCTCGCCGCCCTGCTTCCTGCACGAGCTGGACCCGGCCTATGCCGGGCTCGATGCAGGGGAACGGGAGCAGGAAGCAAAGGAGGTTTCAGGCCGGCGCAAGGCTGAGCGCAAGCCCGATCGCCCGACCCCGTCCGGCGGCGATCCGACAAACGGCGAGGGGCGATGACGTCTTCTGCCGAACGGATACGGCGCTATTCCGGCCCGGCCATCCTCAGCTACGGCTTCCGGCCGCTGTTCTTTTCCGCCGGGCTCTGGGCGCTGTGCGCAATGGGCCTGTGGCTGCTGATGCTTTCCGGCGAACTCGACCCGCCGATGCTGTTCGGCCCCATCGACTGGCATGCCCACGAGCTCCTCTACGGCTATCTGCCCGCCGCGGCGGCCGGGTTCCTCTTGACCGCGGTGCCGAACTGGACCGGGCGCCTGCCGGTGACCGGCGTGCCGCTCGCCGGCCTCGCGCTGTGCTGGTGGGCGGGCCGCATCGCGGTGCTGTTCTCGGCATTCCTGGGCGCGCCTTTCGCGGCCGCGATCGATCTGTCCTTCCTGGTGCTGCTGGCTGCCATCATCGCCCGGGAGATCGTCGCCGGTCGCAACTGGCGGAACCTCAAGGTGCTGGTCCTCATTGCCCTGCTGCTCATCGGCAACGCCGTGTTCCACATCGAGGCTCCCGGCGGTGCCGCCGCCGATGGATATGGCGGTCGCATCGGCATCGCTGCGGCGGTGTTTCTGATCATGCTGATCGGCGGGCGCATCGTCCCGAGCTTCACCCGAAACTGGCTGGTCCGGCGCGGGACGGGCCGGCTGCCGGCTCCGTTCGGCACGTTCGACAAGGCCGCGCTCGGCGTGAGTGCCGCGGCACTCATCGCATGGGGTCTCCTTCCCGGGGCCTCCGCGACGCTGTTGCTTTGTCTTCTTGCCGGTGTCCTGCAATTCGTCCGTCTGGCGCGCTGGGCGCCGGAGCGGACCCTGGCCGAACCGCTCGTCTGGGTCCTCCACCTTGGCTACGCATTCGTTCCCGCCGGCTTCCTGCTGGTCGCCGCCGCCGGAGCTGGGATCGGCGACATCCAGCGCACCGCCGCCCTGCATGCCTGGACGGCCGGAGCGATCGGCATCATGACGCTTGCGGTGATGACCCGGGCGACCCTCGGCCATACCGGCCGGCCGCTGACAGCGACACCGGCGACCACGGCCATCTATGGCCTTGCCGCAGTATCGGTCCTTGCCCGGCTGCTGGCCGGCACCGGCCTTGCCCCGCAGCCGCTCCTTTATGTTGCGGGCCTGTCGTGGATGGCCACCTTCGCCGTCTTCACGCTGGTCTACGGGCCGATGTTCTGGCGCCGACGCAAATAGGTCCAAGAAAACGCGGCGGCGCGGGCCCGGAAACCGGCGGCCCGTTCGGTGCCGTCCAGCGACACCGAAGGGACCGGCGCCGCCTGCAACTGACGGCGCGGGTGATCTTTGCCGATTGGCTCCTTCGGGCATGGTCCGCAAGCCGGTGTGACCACGCGCCGGGTCACGCCTCGTGTTCGCCGGAAGGGGTCGCCAGACCATATTCCTGCAGCTTGTACAGAAGCGTTCGGCGGCTGATGCCGAGCTCCACCGCCGTGTGGCTGCGGTTGCCGCCGTGGCGCACCAGCGCGTTGCGGATGACCTGGCTCTCGAATTCGTTGACGAGATCGCGCAGCGACCCCGTGCGCGACCCGCTGCCGAATGCGTCGCAATCGCCCAGTCCTTCGCCGGTTCCTGCGACGGAGCGCGGAAGATCCTCCGCGGTGATGAAATTGTTGGTGCACATCACCACGGCGTGTTCCACGGCGTTCACCAGTTCCCGCACATTGCCCGGCCACGACCAGGCCAGCAGGCAGTCCATCGCCGCGGAATCGAAGCCGCGGATCACGACGTCGTTTTCGGCGCAGAAGCGTTCCAGGAAATGCTCCGCGAGAAGTCTGACGTCCTCGGGCCGCTCGCGCAGCGGGATCGTCTCCAGCGTGACGACATTGAGGCGGAAATAGAGGTCCTGGCGAAACTTCCCCTCGCGCACCATGTCCTGCAGGTTCTTGTTCGTCGCGGCGACGATGCGCACATCGGTCTGAATTGGCGTCGTGCCGCCGACCCGCTGGAATTCGTGCTCCTGGAGCACGCGCAGCAGCTTGGCCTGCAGGCCGGGGGAAATCTCGCCGATCTCGTCGAGGAACAGCGTGCCGTGCTCGGCCTGTTCGAACCGTCCCCGATGGCGGCCGACGGCGCCGGTGAAGGCGCCTTTCTCGTGGCCGAAGAATTCGCTTTCGTGGAGGCCTTCGGGAATCGCGGCGCAATTCACCTTGACGAACGCCTTGGAGGCCCTCGGGCTGCCATAGTGGATGGCGGCGGCGACGAGTTCCTTGCCGGTTCCGCTCTCGCCCTGGATCAGCGCGGTGGCGTTGCTGCGCGCGACCCTGGCGATCTTGTCGCGCTGCTCGATCATGCGCGGGTTGTTGGTGAGGATGCCTTCGGCGCCGTAGCGTTCCGACAGTTCGCGGCGCAGCGAGACGATATCGTGCTGCATGGCGCGGATTTCCAGAATCCGGCGCACCAGCATGCGGATCTCGTCGAGGTCGAACGGCTTCAGGACGTAGTCGAAGGCGCCGTCCTTCATTGCCTGCACCGCCGTGCCGATCTCGGCGAATGCCGTCATCAGGACGATCCGCGCGCTGCGGTCGATTTCGACGATGGCCTTCAGCGCCTCCAGCCCGTTCATCCGCGGCATGCGGATGTCGAGAAGGACGACAGCCGCATGGCGCCGCCGGAAGGTCTCGACCCCTTCCAACCCGTCATTCGCGACGACCACTTCGAGCCCTTCCTTCTCCAGCACCGCGGTGAGCATGTGGCGGATGGCTTGATCGTCGTCGACGACCAGGGCGAGGGGGGCGGCGTTTGTCATGCGGTCCCTTCCGGCAGAGGAGCAACGATCGGAAGCTCGATGGTGACGATCGTGCCGTAGTCGACGCGGCTGTCGAAACTGATGACGCCGTGGTGCGCGTCGATGATCCGGTGAACCATCGCCAGCCCGAGCCCGGTGCCGCTCGGCTTGGTCGAGAAGAACGGGTCGAAGACCTTGTTCAGGTGATTGGGGGCAACGCCGACGCCGTCGTCGCGAACCTCGATCCTGATGGCGTCATCGCCGTGGCGACGCGCCGTGACGACCACCGTGCCGTCATCGGCAATCGCCTGGAGCGCGTTGATGAGGAGGTTCAGGAGGGCCTGTTTCAGGGCTTCGGCGTCGGCGTCGATCTTCGGCAGGTCCTTGTCGATCTGCAAGTCGATCTGGACGCTCGCCGGCCCGTTGGCCAGGAAGCTGACGTCCTTGATCAGTTCCACCACATCGACCTCGGTCATCTGTGGCGGGCGCAGCCGGCCGAACGCCAAAAGCTTGCTGATCGTTTCGTTGAGGACGTCGACCTCTTCGATGATGATCTTGGAATAGCGGCTCCACTCCTCGGGCTCGCCGCCATCGCCAAGGTATTGGATGAAGCCGCGGATCGAGGTCAGCGGGTTGCGGATCTCGTGCGCGATGCTGGCGGTCAGCTCGCCGAGCGCGGCCAGCCGGTCGGCGCGCATCACCTGCACCATCAGGCGGTCGCGTTCACTCACGTCCTTGAGGACGACGACGGCGCCGATGCGCCTGTTTTCGCCGTCGTGGAGAATGCTCGACGTCGCCGTCAGCCGCCAGACCGCGTCGGTCCTGGGCAGCTCGAGCGCCACGCCGATATGGGAATGGCCGGTGTCGAGCGTATCGAGAAGGGCGCTTGCCACATGCATGTGGTCGGCGAAAAGCTCGCGATACGACCGCCCCATCACCTCGGCCGCCGGCACACCGTACATCACCTCGGCGGCGGGATTGAACGCTGTGATCCGGCCGTCGAGATCGACCGCGACGACGCCATCGGCGATGCTGGTGAGGATGTTCTCCGTCAGCGTGCGGGCATCGAGCAGTGCTCTGGCCATGATGTTGACGGCATCGACGATCTCGCCGAGCTCGCCGCGCAGCGGCCGGATCGGTTTGCGCAGGTCGTTCTTGAGGCCGGCCAGCCCGCCGACAACGACGTCGACTTCCCGCGACAGCCGCTTCGACATGGAGTGGATGACCAATCCGGCGAGGAGGATGCCGCCCAGGGTGATGGCGAGCACGGTCCGGTCGACGGTCTGTTCCTGCCGCTCGATCGCGTCGGTAAACTCGTTCGCCCAGATGTAGCCGATCACCTCGCCGCCGCGGACGATCGGCAGCATGGCGTTCATGATCGATCCGCGAACCAGCGCGCCGGTCTCCACGCTCGGCTTGCCGACCGCCATGACGTCGCGGCCGGGATGGTCGGCAGCGATCGCCCGGCCGACTGTCCCGCCGTAATCCTTGCTCGGCCCGTAGGTGATGATCGCATCGAGGCGGCGCGAATAGTAGCCGCAGCCGACGCCCGGATCGGAGGCGGCGATCTTGTCGGTCACCGGCGCCAGCTTGGCGTTCAAATGCGCGATCGCGGCCTGGCGGTTCTCCCATCCGGACGGCAGATCGGCCAGAAGGGCATCGAATCCCGGCCCAAGCTCGATGTCGAGAATGCGCGCGAGCGAAAACAGCTTGTCCTGCTTTTCGTTCAGCAGCGCCTCGCGGCCTTCATGCTGCAGGATGATGCCGAGGAGGAAGATCGGCAGGGCGACCATGACGAATGACGTCAGCATCAAGCGCTGACGCATCTTTGCCGGCAGCAGCCGTTCGCTGAGCTTCTTCAGGCGCACAGGATGCTCCGTATGCCTGGTCTGGCGATCGCCTTCGCCCATCGCAGGCGGCCTTTCGCTGGGAATTCCCACCTCGAACATGATTGGCGCCTTGGGCCATTCGGGAAGACGGACGCTCCCGGCGGGAGGGGCCGGAAACGCCTCTGTAGCCCATCTTATCGACCCGTTGCCAAGTAAAGTCCATGTGAAAAATTTTGCGCATTGCGCAAGTTCCTGCGCAATCCCAACAAGTGTTCCCCGGTGCGGAATGGCGGTCAAGCCCACAGGAATCAACGTGTCATGAAGAATGGCATGGGGTGTGCATGACAACTGACGCAGCTTATCGCGTTTAGCGAAAACGACGTACACGAGGGAGCATAAATGTCAAAGTTGTGTAGTTGTGCATGCGCAGTCGAGAGTATTACTGATGGTTCGTCAGTAATGATCGGCGGTTTCATGGGAGGCGGGTCCCCGCACCGGTTGATCGACGAACTGGTGCGTCAGGGCAAGAAGGACCTCACAATCATCGCCAATGACACGGCCCGTCCGGGCTTCGGCATCGGCAAGCTCGTCGACGCGGGAGCGCTCAAGCGGTTGATAGCTTCCCATATCGGCCTCAACCCCGAAACCCAGAAACGGATGATCGCCGAGGAAATCGAGGTGGAACTGGTGCCCCAGGGCACGCTTGCCGAGCGCATCCGCGCCGGCGGCACGGGCCTCGGCGGCGTGCTCACCGCGACCGGCGTCGGCACCGTGGTCGCCGACGGCAAGCCGACGCTGGAGCTCGATGGCGAGACCTATCTGGTCGAGACGCCGCTGAAGGCGGACTTCGCCCTCATTCACGCCCTGCGCGCCGATCTCTTCGGCAATCTGCAGTACCAGCTGACCGCCCGTAACTTCAATCCGTCGATGGCCCTGGCCGCGACGACGGTTGTCGCCGAGGCCGCCGAGATCGTGCCGGTCGGCATGATCCCGCCGGACCATGTCGAAACCGTCGGCGTCATCGTCGACCACCTCATTTCTCGGGAGGCATGAAATGGATTCGAAAGCCCTCATCGCCCAGCGTGTGGCCCAGGAACTGGTCAGCGGCGATCTCGTCAATCTCGGGATCGGTCTGCCGACGCTCGTCACCACCTATCTGCCTGAAGGAATCCGCGTTTTCTTCCAGTCCGAAAACGGACTGATCGGCATGCAGGCCCTGTCCGAGAAGGCGGCAGCCTTCGAGGACCTGACCGATGCCGGCGGCACCCCGGCGAGCTTCATTCCGGGCGCCGCGGCGTTCGACAGCGTCGCCTCCTTCGGCTTCATCCGCGGCGGCCATCTCGACGTCACCGTGCTCGGCGGCCTGCAGGTCGACGAAGGCGGGCAACTGGCGAACTGGATGGTCCCCGGCAAGATGGTGCCGGGCATGGGCGGCGCGATGGACCTCGTCACTGGCGCCAAGAAGGTGATCGTCGCCATGACCCACACGGCAAAGGGCGCTCCGAAGATCATCAAGAAGTGCAACCTGCCGCTGACCTCGGTGCGCCGGGTCGATCTTATCGTCACCGACCTGGCGGTGATCGAGCCGACCGACGACGGGCTCGTTCTCCGGGAGGTCGCTCCCGAGATGTCCATCGACGACGTCACCGCCGCCACGGAGGCGAAACTCCTCATTCCGGACGACGTCAAGCAGATGCCCGTCTGGATCTGACCGCAGCCCAAGGCACCAGCCCGACCCAATCCGTCCTTCAGATTCCGCTCCTCCGCCGCCGCTCCTGCCGAGCGGTGCGGCGGCGCGGGGACGGCCGAGGTCGCTCCAATCCTCAGAGAGGAAGCTCCATGTCAAACGCCTATGTCCGGGCCCCCGCGCCCGAAGAGAGCAAGCAACCGGCGGGCCTCGCCCGTCTCGCCTACCGCTTTACCGAACTGTCCGAAAAGTGGTTCCCCGACGCCTTCGTCTTCGTGGCGCTGGCGCTGATCGTGGTCGTCCTGGCCAACCTGGCCACCGGCGCCAATCCGATGGACATCGCCCACTCCTTCGGCACCGGTTTTTGGACGCTCATCCCCTTCACCATGCAGATGGCTCTGGTCGCCATCACCGGTTATGTGGTGGCGACCTCGGGGCCCTGCACCAAACTGATCGCGCGCCTGGCCAGCGTCCCGCAAAGCAGCCGCGGCGCCGTTGCCTGGGTGGCCGCCATCACCATGGCGTCGTCCTATCTCAACTGGGCCCTGAGCCTGGTCCTCGGCGGCCTCCTGGTCCGCGCCATCGCCCGGCGCACCGACATCAAGGTCGACTACCGCGCCGCCGGCGCGGCCGCCTATCTCGGCCTCGGCGCCACCTGGGCGCTCGGTCTCAGCTCTTCGGCGGCAATGCTTCAGGCCAACCCGGCGTCGCTGCCGAAGGCAATCTCCGACATCAGCGGCGTCATCCCGCTCAGCCAGACCATCTTCCTCTGGCAGTCGATCGTCATGCTGCTGATCATCGCCGCGGTCGCCGTCACCGTCGCCTACTATTCGGCGCCGGAGGGCAACCAGATCAAGACCGCTGAAGACATGGGCTGCGACGTTTCCGAGACCGATACCAGCGCTCAGAAACCGGCAAGGCCCGGCGAATGGCTCGAGTTCAATTTCATCCTGCCGGCACTGGTGGTGCTCCTTGCGGCCGGATACGTCTATGTCGAGCTGTCCACCAAAGGCGTCATGGGGACGATCTCCAACCTCAACAACTACAACTTCATCTTCCTGATGGTCGGCCTGCTGCTGCATGGCAATATCCGCAGCTTCCTGACCTCCGTGTCGAAGGCCGTCCCGACGACCGCCGGCGTGATCATCCAGTTTCCGTTCTATGCCTCGATCGCTGCCCTGCTCACCCAGGTGCCGGGGTCGGACGGCGTCACCATCTCGCACCACATCTCGCACCTCTTCGTCTCCATCGCCAACATCGAGATCTTTCCGGTCGTCATCGGCGTCTACTCGGCGATCCTCGGCTTCCTGGTTCCCTCCGGCGGCGGCAAATGGATCATCGAGGCGCCCTATGTGCTGCAGACGGCGAAAGACCTGAACGCGCATATGGGATGGGCGATCGAAGTCTATAACGCCGCGGAAGCGCTGCCGAACCTGATCAACCCGTTCTGGATGCTGCCGCTGCTCGGCGTCCTCGGCCTGCGCGCCCGGGATCTGGTCGGCTTCTGCTTCACGCAGCTGATCTTCGCCTTCCCGCTGGTGATGTTCCTGCTGTGGGTCCTGGCCCCCTCGGTCACCCCCTGATACCGCGCGCCGGCCGCCGTCCATGCGGGCTGAGATCGGAAGAG
>NZ_NPEV01000014.1:86745-90264 GCF_003258835.1 Rhodobium orientis
GGGCTGCGGCCGGCCGCCCAGACCTTTCCTCGCGGATGCGTCGATCGCCGAGGCTCAGCAATACCCCGGCACCCCGATCCGCAAACATCGCACCTCAACTCAGGAGACGAACATGATCGACGAGATCGTCATCGCAGGTGCCGCGCGCACCGCAGTCGGTACTTTCAACGGCGCCCTCTCCAAGCTTCCCGCCCATCAGCTCGGCACGGCCGCGATCGCCGAGGCCCTGGCCCGCGCCAAGGTCAAGCCCGAAGAGGTCGACGAGGTTATCCTCGGCCAGATCCTCACCGCCGCGACCGGCCAGAATCCCGCCCGCCAGGCTGCACTCGGCGCCGGCCTGCCCGTCGAATCGACCGCCTATGTCGTCAACCAGCTCTGCGGGTCGGGCCTGCGCGCCGTCGCGATGGGCTACCGGGCGCTCCAGCACGAGGACGCCAGGATCATCGTCGCCGGCGGCCAGGAAAGCATGAGCCAGGCGCCGCATGCCGCGCAGTTGCGCACGGGCGTCAAGATGGGCTCGGCCGAGATGGTTGACACCATGATCAAGGATGGTCTGTGGGATGCGTTCAACGACTACCACATGGGCGTCACCGCCGAGAACGTGGCCGAGCAATACGGCCTGACCCGCGACGAGCAGGACGCCTTCGCGCTCGCCTCGCAACAGAAGGCCGGCGCCGCCCAGGAGGCGGGTCGCTTCGCCGCCGAGATCGTTCCGGTGACGGTCAAGGACCGCAAGGGCGACATCGTCGTCGACACCGATGAGTATCCGAAACCGTCGACGACCGCGGAAGCTCTCGCCAAGCTGCGGCCGGCCTTCAAGAAGGACGGCACCGTCACCGCCGGCAATGCCTCCGGCATCAATGACGGCGCCGCCGCAGTAGTGCTGATGAGCGGCGAGGACGCGCGCCAGCGCGGCGTCACCCCGCTCGCGCGCATCGTCTCCTGGGCGACCGCCGGCGTCGATCCGTCGGTCATGGGCACGGGCCCGATCGCGGCTTCGCAGAAGGCGCTCGCCAATGCCGGCTGGTCGGTCGCCGACCTCGATCTCATCGAGGCCAACGAGGCCTTCGCCGCCCAGGCGATCGCCGTCAACCGCGAGCTCGGCTTCGATCCGGCCAAGGTCAACGTCAATGGCGGCGCGATTGCGCTCGGCCACCCGATCGGCGCCTCCGGTGCCCGCATCCTGGTGACGCTGCTCTACGCGATGCAGCAGCGCGGTGCCAAGAAGGGTCTGGCGACCCTGTGCATCGGCGGCGGCATGGGCGTGGCCCTGTGTGTTGAGCGCGATTGATCGCCCGCATCTGTCCTAGCCTCCCGATCCCCAGCCGGATCGCCTCCTCCCAGTGAGATCCGGCAAAGGACCTGCCTCCCGCCCGCCCCGGGCGGGAGGCGACGATTTTCGGATTTCACCCCCAGGGACCCAAAAATGACCGTTCATGCCTCTCTTTCGGCCGGCGATCGCCTCGAGCAATCCGATGCCGGCCGCCAGTTCGACGACCTGAAGGCGCTTTGCGGCGGCATGCCGCCACTGCCCACGGCCGTCGTCCATCCTTGCGATGAAACCTCCCTGCGCAGCGCCGTGGAAGGCGCCCGCGAGGGCCTGATCGACCCGGTGCTTGTCGGCCCGCGCGCGCGCATCGAGGCCATCGCCGGGCAGTTGGACATCGACATCGCGGCCGCGCGCATCGTCGACGCAGACACGCCCTTCGCAGCCGCCACCAAGGGCATCGAGCTTGCCGTCCGGGGCGAGGTCGGCGCCGTGATGAAGGGAGCCTTGCACACCGACGAACTGATGGCTGCCGTCGTGAAGCGGGACGGCGGTCTGCGCACGTCCAAGCGCATCAGCCATGTCTTCATGCTGCGGGTTGCGACCTATCCGAAACCGCTGATGATCACCGACGGCGTGGTCAACATTACGCCGGGTTTGGAAGACAAGGCGCACATCGCCCAGAACGCCATCGATCTGGCTGCTGCACTGGGCATCGAGCAGCCCCGTGTCGCCGTCTTGTCGGCCGTTGAGACCGTCAATCCGAAGATCGCCTCCACGGTGGATGCCGCGGCCCTTTGCAAGATGGCCGATCGCGGCCAGATCCGCGGCGGCATCATCGACGGCCCGCTCGCCTTCGACAACGCCATCTCCGCTGAAGCCGCCCGCACCAAGGGGATCGCCTCACAGGTCGCGGGCGAGCCCGACATCCTCCTCGTTCCGGACCTTGCCTCCGGCAACATGCTGGTCAAGCAGCTTTCCTTCCTGGCCAACGGGGAAGTCGCCGGCATCATCCTCGGCACCTCCGTGCCGGTGATCCTGACCAGCCGTGCCGACAGCCTGCAGTCGCGGCTGTCTTCCTGTGCGCTGGCGGTGCTGCTGGCCAACCGCGCCAGAGCGAACGCATGAGGACGCCGCCGATGCTTTCGAATCCGTCGCGCGATGGCGCGCTGCTGGTCCTCAACAGCGGCTCTTCCAGCGTCAAGTTCACCGTCTTCCGGGTCGGCGGAGAGGGCGAGGACATCGTCACCCTGTTCTCGGGCCAGCTCACCGGCATCGGCACGGATGCGGTGTTCTCCGTGAAGGACACGGCGGGCGTCTCACTGGCCCGCGAATCCTGGGCGGAACGTGACACCGGGGGCGTCGCGCCGCTGCTGCGCGATCTCATCGCCTGGATCCGCGCCCGCCTGGCCGACCTGCCGCTGCTGGCGGCCGGCCATCGCGTCGTCCATGGCGGTGCCGGCTTCCACCATCCGGTATGGGTCACGGAGCGCGTGCTCGACGAACTGGAAGCGCTCGTCCCGCTTGCACCTTTGCACCAGCCGCAGAACGTCTCGGCCATCCGTGTCCTGGCGGAGAGTTTCGACGGCCTGCCGCAGATCGCCTGTTTCGATACGGCCTTCCATCACTCCGAGCCCGTCGTCGCCAGGACCTATGGCCTGCCGCGGGTCCTGAGCGAACGCGGCCTGATGCGCTACGGCTTTCACGGCCTGTCCTACGAGTTCGTTGCCCGGCACCTCAGCGAAACGCTGCCGGAGGTGGCGAAGGGCAGGGTGGTCGTTGCGCATCTCGGCAACGGGTCCAGCCTGTGCGCCCTGAAGGACGGGCGCAGCATCGATACAACGATGGGCTTCTCGGCCCTGGAGGGCGTGCCCATGGGCACCCGCTCCGGCAGCATCGATGCCGGGATTCTGCTCTATCTGATGCGCCAGATGGGCATGGATGCCGATGCGCTGGAGCATCTGCTCTACCACGAATGCGGACTTCTCGGCGTCTCCGGCATCTCCAACGACATGCGCGTCCTTCTGGAAAGCGACAGGCCGGAGGCGAGGGAGGCGGTCGATCTCTTCTGCTACCACGTCGCCAAGGAGATCGGCGCCCTGAGCTCCGCGCTCTCAGGTCTTGACGCGCTCGTCTTCACCGCCGGCATCGGCGAACATTCCGCCCCGGTGCGCAGCCGCATCTGCGCCTATCTCGGCTTCCTCGGCATCACCCTTGACGAGGCGGCCAACGATCGCGGCGAGGCCGCGATC
>NZ_NPEV01000146.1 GCF_003258835.1 Rhodobium orientis
CGAAAATGGGACTGACCAGCCGGGCGAAAATGAAGCAGATGAACGTCGAGGAGCCGATCTACGGTTATATTTTTGAAGATATGATCGTGCCAAACGGCGGAAGCATCCGGATGAACGAGCTGATTCACCCGAAGGTTGAAGCAGAGATTGCTTTTGTGCTGGGGGAGGATATTGAAGGACCGGGTGTTACAAAGGAGCAGGTCCTTGAAGCCGTTGCTGAATTGATTCCCGTTCTAGAAGTGATTGACAGCCGCTATGAAAATTTCTCATTCACTTTGCCTG
>NZ_NPEV01000147.1 GCF_003258835.1 Rhodobium orientis
GACGCTTCTTTCACCCCTTCTAAAAAAGAAGCGGCCGGAGCATCAATTACGCCAAGCTTTTGTGCAGCCCTTGCCTGCTCTTCTGACACGTCAAACCCGATAATCCGTTTGCCCGGGTGTTCCTTTTTGATGGCCAGGGCGATCGAACCGCCGATTAAGCCCAAACCGGCCAACAAAATCGTTTCATTCGGTTGAGTCATTTTTTATCACCTAGTTCATCAATAGACTAAAGAGGTGACTGAATCATCACCTCTTACAACATGCCGGCTAACGTTTTCAAAA
>NZ_NPEV01000148.1 GCF_003258835.1 Rhodobium orientis
ATTCTATCATGCCATTATGAGAACGCGGGAAATCGCAGAACACAGCTTTTTATGGTTTGACCTTGGGGAGCGTGATCCGTATTTCATTTTGCCGATTCTCGCCGGTGTGTTCACATTCATTCAGCAAAAGCTGATGATGGCGGGAACAGCGCAGCAAAATCCGCAGATGGCGATGATGCTTTGGCTGATGCCGATCATGATCGTTGTATTTGCGATCAGTTTCCCGGCGGCTCTTTCCCTGTACTGGGTAGTCGGTAACTTATTCATGATTGCTCAAACCT
>NZ_NPEV01000149.1 GCF_003258835.1 Rhodobium orientis
GGAACGCTTTCCGCTTTATACCGGGATCGGTGGATCGATCATCTCAGCCGCTTGCTCGCTTTAGTGGGAGCCGCGCTCCCGAGCTTTTGGCTCGGATTGATACTGATCGATCTCTTTTCCGTCAGGCTGAATTGGCTGCCGTCGATGGGAGCCGGAACGTTTAAACATTTGATTCTCCCCTCTCTCACGCTTGGGATCGCGATGTCGGGCGTTTATGTCCGCCTTGTACGGTCAAGCCTGATCGAAAGCCTTGGTCAGGATTTCATCAGATCTGCCAGGGC
>NZ_NPEV01000150.1 GCF_003258835.1 Rhodobium orientis
GATCAATAAAAAAGGGACTGTCCTGATCTATCGAGATGTTCATTTAACGCGCGGAAAGCCTCATTTTCGGGTGAGCTTTCCGACGAAAAAGCTGAAACCGGGCAAGTATGACGTCTGGGTGGATGCCGTCAAAGGAAAGAAGTGGCACGGGGAATTGAAGCGCTACATTGTCATCAAGCATTGATCTCTTTTATGATGGACGGAGGGCTGTGTAATGACTGTCGTGGGTTTTTGCGTATTATTATGTTCTGCATTTATCCATGCATCGTGGAACTATCTT
>NZ_NPEV01000151.1 GCF_003258835.1 Rhodobium orientis
GAAGCGAGAACAGCCATCAGTACACTAAGTCCTGCTGTCAGCCCCATTGCAGACATAAAAGGAATGTTAACGACAGTCAATCCGCAAAGTGCTACGATAACAGTAAGTCCGGCAAAAACGACTGCACTCCCGGCTGTTCCTGTAGCTCTCGCAATTGATTCATTTTTTTGTATACCTTCGCCTAAAAACTGGCGGTGCTTCGTAAAAATAAATAAAGCATAATCAATTCCAACTGCAAGGCCAATCATTCCGGCTAATGATAGACTGACGGAAGCGATAT
>NZ_NPEV01000152.1 GCF_003258835.1 Rhodobium orientis
GATTGCGGGTCCGCTGACGGGCGGAAGAACAGAGCACCATACGATTCACACTGATTGCGGATTGGGGCCTTTAGAAAAATGTTCTGGTGTTAAAACGCTGTTTACATTCCCGATGGATGAGCGGAACTCAAGCGGAACGGCGTTTGGCGCAAAGGCGCCGCTGAGCTTGTGGAGCGCTGTTTTTGAAGCCGGCGGCACCAAGGCTGTCGGGATGATTGAGAAAGGCCCGGCGTCAGGCAAAGCGTTCATCACGGAACACAAATGCGGAAAAGGCAAAAT
>NZ_NPEV01000153.1 GCF_003258835.1 Rhodobium orientis
TCACCATAATCAATGTTAAAAAGGTTTGGCATGTGATGACAGACATACTGACGGCCACATTGGACATGACGTACTGCCTTGCCGTTATCGGTGTGGTCAAAAGCCTGAAATACGTTCTGTTCTCTTTTTCCTTTACTAACAGTTCGGTCAAGCTTCCCGCTGAAAAAAGCATCGCCATCAGAAGAAAACCGACCGTCCGCTCCGTCATGTTTCTATTTTTCGCCGTGTCTTCAATCGTAGATGTTTTGACACTCGTTTCAGAATTCCGGTAATTTTTAT
>NZ_NPEV01000154.1 GCF_003258835.1 Rhodobium orientis
TTTGAAGGAGCTGACAGCGTATTTGATCGAAGTCGCAAGCGGCAGGCAGCTGAACAATGAGATAAACGATTTCAGGGAGCTTGCGATATTTAAAACAGGCGTCACATTATAAAGGGGGCGGTAACGTGAGTCTGCAGAAAATAAAAGAAGAGATTGTAAAGAAGCTGAAGGTTCCGGTATTTCCGAATCGCTCATTTGATGTCACATCGTTTGGGGCTGACGAAAACGGAAAAAACGATTCGACCGAAGCGATACAGAAGGCGATTGATCAAGCCCAC
>NZ_NPEV01000155.1 GCF_003258835.1 Rhodobium orientis
CTGTATTTTTCATCTAAGATTTTTTTCCTGATGTCACTTTCTGACACATAGGGGTTTTGGGCATTAATCTTCGTTTCTTTCCCTGTATCTGTGACAGTTCGATCATTTGCTGCTTCGTATGCCCGCCTGAAAGCTCCGGCATGATTCACAATACTGTCCTTTGAGTAGTTCAGCTTACTCAAACTTTCTTTCGATGCTCTTCCTGCTTGACTACTGGCCTTCTTCGCAACGGCAGTGATATCGGAAGAGACATTTTTTAAAGTTGTATCAGCCGCAT